>JAEBFB010000004.1:0-424280 GCA_049998335.1 Streptomyces sp. cmx-10-19 | reverse complement strand
ACTCGTCGAGTTCGACGAAGGAGTCCTCGTCGAGGAGGAGGCCGATGCGTTCCCGGGCGGTGAGTTTGCCCTTGGCGTGCTGCTTCTCCACCGCGCGTTCCGAACCGGCGTGCGTGGCTTCCTCGATACGGCGCCTGAGATCCGCGAGCTTGCCCGCGGTCGTGTGGATGTCGGGCTGCTGCTCTTCCGGCTCGGACATCGGGATGCGGCTCCCTGCCTGCTGAAAAAAAGGGGGGACGGATACTCACGCGTAGCGTAGTAGGGGGCCTTCCGATCGGCAGTGCGGTGTTTCCCACACCTAGGGTGGGTTGCATGACGCCCCGAGACGCCTCTGACTCCCCTGACTCCTCCGGCAGCCGGTGGTCCGACCTGGACCGGCCGCCCCTCAACCTCGCGGCCCTGCGACGGGGGCTGGTGCGGGAGGGGGGCCTGTGGCGGGAGGTGGACGTGGTGCAGCGCACCGGGTCCACCAACTCGGACCTGGTGGCCCGTGCCGCCGACGGTGGCCTGGCGGAGGGCGTCGTCCTCGTCGCCGAGGAGCAGAACGCCGCGCGGGGGCGGCTGGACCGGCAGTGGACGGCGCCGGCCCGGTCGGGGCTGTTCTTCTCCGTACTGCTGCGGCCCGCGGAGGTGCCGGTGGAGCGGTGGGGTTGGCTGCCGCTGCTGACCGGCGTCGCGGTGGCCACGGGGCTGTCGCGGACGGCGGGCGTCGACACGGCCCTGAAGTGGCCGAACGACCTCCTGGTGACCGTCGGCGACGAGGAACGCAAGGCCGGCGGGATCCTGGCCGAGCGGGCCGGGAACGGCGGGGTCGTCATCGGCGTCGGCGTCAACGTGAGCCTGCGGGCGGACGAGCTGCCGGTGCCCCGGGCGGGCTCGCTGGCGCTGGCCGGCGCGACGAACACGGACCGCGACCCGCTGCTGCGGGGCGTCCTGCGCTCCCTGGAGGACTGGTACGGACGCTGGCGCACGGCGGGCGGCGACCCGGCGACCAGCGGCCTGCAGGAGACCTACGCGGCAGGCTGCGCCACCCTCGGCCGCGTGGTCCGCGCGGAACTCCCCGGGGACCGCTCCCTGACCGGCGAGGCGGTAGCCGTGGACGGCGACGGAAGACTGGTCCTGGCCACGGAAACGGGCGTCCAGGAGCCCGTAGGCGCAGGGGACATCGTGCACCTACGGGGCGTATAGGGGGCGGGACCCCCAGCTGCCTCCCCACGCCACTGCGGGCAGTCGTGCCTCCCCACCCGTGCCTGAACGGCCTGGGAGGTGCCCCCAGGCCGTTCAGGCACGGGTGGCGGTGGGGGCACCTCCCGGTCGAGCGAAGCCGAGAGTGGGGGAGGCACCCGGCAAGCGCCGGCCAGCGACACCCACCCACGCCCACCCCGGCGCCGGGCGCCCACCGGACGCCGGACCACTGAGCGCCCCCCGGCCGGTGCAGCCCCCGCTCGCGGGAGTGAGGTGGCGCACACCTGACGTAAAGTTGGGCCCGGTCGTACCTGACCGTGGCAGATCAGAAGGGCAGCAGGCGTGAGCGTCGACGACACGGGCTCCGGCGCGGGCGGGGACGGCCGGGTGGACCCCGAGCCCGGCCCCGACTCCGGCGACGACCCGCTCGCGCTGCGCCTCGAAGGGCTCATCCTCGGCGCCGAGCGCCGCTACACCCCCTTCCAGGCCGCCCGCAGCGCCGGCGTCTCGATGGAGCTGGCGTCCCGCTTCTGGCGGGCGATGGGCTTCGCCGACATCGGCCAGGCCAAGGCGCTCACCGAGGCCGATGTCCTCGCCCTGCGCCGCTTGGCCGGCCTCGTGGAGGCGGGGCTGCTCAGCGAGGCGATGGCCGTGCAGGTGGCCCGCTCCACGGGGCAGACCACCGCCCGGTTGGCCGAGTGGCAGATCGACTCCTTCCTGGAGGGGCTGACCGAGCCCCCCGAGCCCGGCATGACCCGCACCGAGGTCACGTATCCGATCGTCGAGCTGCTCCTCCCCGAGCTCCAGGAGTTCCTCGTCTACGTCTGGCGGCGCCAGCTCGCCGCCTCCGCGGGACGGGTCGTGCAGGCCGCCGACGACGAGGAGATGGTCGACCGGCGGCTCGCGGTCGGCTTCGCCGACCTGGTCGGGTTCACCCGGCTGACCCGCCGCATGGAGGAGGAGGAACTCGGCGAGCTGGTCGAGGCCTTCGAGACCACCGCCGCCGACCTGGTGGCCGCGCGCGGCGGACGGCTGATCAAGACCCTCGGCGACGAGGTGCTCTACGCCGCCGACGACGCCGGCACCGCCGCCGAGATCGCGCTGCTCCTGGTGGAGACGATGGCCAACGACGAGACCATGCCGGAACTGCGCGTCGGCATCGCCTTCGGCACGGTCACCACCCGGATGGGCGATGTCTTCGGCACCACCGTCAACCTCGCCTCCCGGCTCACCTCGATAGCCCCCCGCGACGCCGTCCTCGTCGACGCCGCGTTCGCCGAGGAGCTGATCCGCACCCGGGACGCCCCCGCCTCGGAGGCCGCCGCCGCCGAAGAGGCCGCCGCCGCGGACAAGGAGGGCGAGGAGCCGCCGACGTACCGCTTCGCGCTCCAGCCGATGTGGCAGCGGCCGGTGCGCGGACTCGGTGTGGTCGAACCGTGGCTCCTCACCCGCCGGGCCGACGGCGGCAGGGAGAAGTAGCCGCCGGGTCAGCCGTCGCCCGCGCGCAGGTCCACGCAGAGGCCGGTGAGCGGCACGCACAGCCCCGGATCGTCGGGGGCGGGGGCGACCCTCGTCGGGGCCGGGGCCGGGGCCGGGGCCGGTGGGGTGTCGCGGGTCGGGGGCGGGCTGGACGCCGGGGGGTCGGGCCGCGGCGGGCGTCCGGTGGGGGGTGACCGCCGGGTCGGGGAGGTACGGGCGGTCGGAGGCCCGCTCGTGTCCGGCGCTTCCGGCGCCGCCGTACGCGCGGGGTTCGACGCCACCGGCACCGTCGTCGCCGACGCCGCGGCCCCGCTCGCCGACGGCTCCGGTATCGGGTCGCCCGGGCCCTGGCCGCCGCTCAGCCCGCCCAGCGCCGAGGTCGCCGACGGGCTCACCTCGGGCGGGATCGGCGTACGGGCCGCCGCCGGTGCCGTGGAGCGGTCCGTCGCGACGCCGCCGCCCGCGACCGCGCGCGGCCCCGCCGCCGCGTCGTAGCCGCCGTCCCCGCCGGACTCGGGGAGCAGCCGTACGAGGCTCAGGGCGCCGGCCGCCAGGGCCAGACCGCCCGCCGTCAGCGCCGCCTTGCGCGGGCGCGGGCGCCGGTGCCGGCCCCGCCGGCCCCAAGGGTGCGGGTGCTGCGCAGGCGTAGGTGTGCCGGACGTCGTCATGTTCCCTCCCCGATGCGCACCCGCCCCCACCGCGCGTGGCGGGGCGACGTTACGGGGCGCCGCCGGCCGTGGTCGGCCGGTCGGCCGGATGTCACTCGAACGAGTAAGCGGGGGGTCGGCAGGTCCGGGCTTCCGCGGCGCGGGGACGCCTGCGATGATCAGGCCGTCAGGCTGTTAACACGCGTTAACCGGAGGGTGTCATGAGCGAGGAGCGGTTCGGGGAGTTCGTGCTGGTACGGCGGCACGCGGACGGGCACGTCGCGGAGCTGGCGCTCGACCGGCCGAAGGCGATGAACGCCGTCTCGACCGCGATGGCCCGCTCCGTCGCCGCCGCCTGCGTCGCGCTGGGCGCGGACCGGGACGTGCGCGTCGTCGTACTGACCTCGACCCACGAGCGGGCGTTCTGTGTCGGAGCCGACCTCAAGGAGCGCAACTCCTTCTCCGGCGCCGATCTGCTGCGCCAGCGCCCCGTGACGCGCGGGGCGTACACCGCCGTGCTGGAGCTGGCGGTGCCGACGGTCGCCGCCGTGCACGGGTTCGCGCTGGGCGGCGGCTTCGAGCTGGCCCTGTCCTGCGACGTGATCGTGGCCGACCGCACGGCCGTGGTGGGGCTGCCCGAGGTGTCGGTGGGTGTCATCCCGGGCGGCGGCGGTACGCAGTTGCTGCCCCGCCGGGTGGGGGCGGCGCGCGCCGCCGAGCTGGTGTTCACGGCGCGGCGCGTGCCCGCCGAGGAGGCGCGCGAGCTGGGGCTCGTGGACCAGCTGGTGGAGGCGGGGCGGGACCGGGAGGAGGCGCTGGAGCTGGCCTCGCGGATGGCCGCCAACTCGCCCGTGGGACTGCGGGCGGCCAAGCGGGCGCTGCGGCTCGGGCACGGGCTCGACCTGCGGGCCGGCCTGGAGGTGGAGGACGCGGCGTGGCGGTCGGTGGCGTTCTCGGGCGACCGGGCGGAGGGTGTCGCGGCGTTCAACGAGAAGCGGGCGCCGCGCTGGCCGGGGGAGTAGGCCGCAGTAGGAGAGTACGGGCGGCGAAACGTTCACTTTCGGCCTGTTTGAGTCCCCTTTCGGGCGGAATCTCCCTAGCCTGGAGTGATGGGTGACGACAGACGGCTCGCGGCCGTCGTGGCACTGGCACAGGGCATGGCCGCCGCGCACAGCTCGCGCGAGGTCTGGCGGGCGGCCGCCGCCGGGGCCTGCCTGGCGCTGGGCGGCAGCTTCGCCGCGCTGTCGGTGTGGGAGCGCGAGCTGGGGCGGCTGAGGGTGCTCGTGAACACCGGCGAGCGGGCCGTCGACGAGGAGGAGTTCCCGGAGGACGAGTCCTATCCGGTGCACCAGTTCGCGGAGATCACCGAGTTCCTGCACGAGCGCTGGGCCGGGGGCGGCGAGCCGGACGCCTGGGTCGAGACCGCCGAGGGGCCCGCCGCCGGCCGCCCCGGCTACGTCCACCAGCGCGTCGCCGCCCTGCGCCGCCGGGGGCGCGGCTGCTGCGTGGTCGCGCCGATCGTGCTGCACGGCCGCGCCTGGGGCGAGCTGTACGTCGCCCGGCGGATGGGGACGCCGGTCTTCGAGCGGGCCGACGCCGACTTCGCCACCGTGCTGGCCTCGGTCGTCGCCGCCGGGATCGCGCAGGCCGAGCGCCTGGAGGAGGTCCGGCGCCTCGCCTACACCGACGCGCTCACCGGGCTTGCCAACCGCCGCGCGGTCGACACGGCCCTGGACGAGGCCGTCGAGCGGCACCGCAGGGAGGGCGTCGTGGTCAGCCTCGTCGTCTGCGACCTCAACGGCCTCAAGCGGGTCAACGACACCCACGGGCACGCCGTCGGCGACCGGCTGCTGGAACGTTTCGGCTCGGTGCTGTCGCTGTGCGGGGCGATGCTGCCGGGGGCGCTCGCGGCGCGGCTCGGCGGGGACGAGTTCTGCCTGCTCGCGGTGGGTCCGACCGCCGACGCGGTGGTCGAGGCGGCCGAGGAGCTGTGCCGCCGGGCGGCCGAACTGGAGCTGGGGGACGGCGTGGCCTGCGGGGTCGCCTCCACCGAGGACCCGGTCGGGCCGGTGATGTCCGCGCGCCGGCTGTTCCGGCTCGCCGACGCCGCCCAGTACCGGGCCAAGGCCGAACAGGCGGGCGGGCCGGTCGTCGCCGGCCGGGAAGGCCCCGACGACCCGGTCGTCCGGCTCGCGGACCAGCCGGCCCGGGAGGGCGACGGTGAGCGCCGGCGGTTCCGGGGACGGCACTCGCCGTAGCGCGGCCGCGACGGAGGCGCGGTAAGGGGTGACCGGGTGGGCCGGTCATGACGTACCCCCTCGTGACAGCCGTGCATTCAGTGCGTACGCTCCTGAATATGAGTATGCACACTGTGGTGGTGGGGACGTCGGGGGTCACCGTGTCCGACGTGCTCGCCGTGGCGCGCGGCGGCGCGCGGGTCGAGCTGTCCGGGGAGGCGGTGACGGCGCTCGCCGCCGCCCGCGAGGTCGTGGACGCGCTGGCCGCCAAGCCGGAGCCCGTGTACGGCGTGAGCACCGGGTTCGGCGCCCTGGCGACCCGGCACATCAGCCCCGACCTGCGCGCCAGCCTCCAGCGCAACATCGTCCGCTCGCACGCCGCCGGGATGGGCCCGCGCGTCGAACGCGAGGTGGTGCGCGCGCTGATGTTCCTGCGGCTGAAGACCCTCTGCTCGGGGCGGACCGGCGTCCGCCCCGAGGTCGCGCAGACGATGGCCGACGTCCTGAACGCCGGGATCACCCCCGTCGTGCACGAGTACGGCTCCCTCGGCTGCTCCGGCGACCTCGCCCCGCTCTCCCACTGTGCCCTCACCCTCATGGGCGAAGGCGACGCCGAGGGTCCGGACGGCACCCTGCGCCCGGCCGGCGAGCTGCTCGCCGCGCACGGGATCGCCCCCGTCGAGCTGCGGGAGAAGGAGGGGCTCGCCCTGCTCAACGGCACCGACGGCATGCTTGGCATGCTGGTCATGGCCCTCGCCGACCTCGACACCCTCTACAAGTCCGCCGACGTCACCGCCGCGCTGACCCTGGAGGCGCTGCTCGGCACCGACAAGGTGCTCGCCCCCGAGCTGCACGCCATCCGTCCGCATCCCGGGCAGGCCGCCAGCGCCGCCAACATGGCCGCCGTCCTCAAGGGCTCCCAGCTCACCGGCCACCACCTAGACGACGCGCCCCGCGTCCAGGACGCCTACTCGGTGCGCTGCGCCCCGCAGGTCGCCGGTGCCGGTCGGGACACGATGGCGCACGCCGCCCTGGTCGCCGACCGGGAGCTGGCGGCGGCGGTGGACAACCCCGTGGTCCTGCCCGACGGACGGGTGGAGTCCAACGGCAACTTCCACGGCGCCCCGGTCGCCTACGTCCTGGACTTCCTCGCCGTCGCCGTAGCGGACCTCGGCTCCATCGCCGAGCGGCGCACCGACCGGCTGCTCGACAAGAACCGGAGCCACGGGCTGCCGCCGTTCCTCGCCGACGACGCCGGGGTGGACTCCGGGCTGATGATCGCCCAGTACACGCAGGCCGCCCTGGTCGGCGAGCTGAAGCGGCTCGCCGTGCCCGCCTCGGCGGACTCGATCCCGTCCTCCGCGATGCAGGAGGACCACGTGTCGATGGGCTGGTCGGCGGCGCGCAAGCTGCGGACGGCCGTGGACGACCTCGCGCGGGTGATCGCCGTCGAGCTGTACGCCGCCACGCGGGCGATCGAGCTGCGCGAGGGCCTCGCCCCCGCCCCGGCCTCGCGGGCCGTCATCGACGCCGTACGGGCGGCCGGGGTCGAGGGTCCGGGACCGGACCGCCACCTCGCCCCCGACCTCGCCGCGGCGGACGCCTTCGTGCGGGGCGGGCATCTGGTCGCGGCGGCGGAGTCGGTCACGGGGCCGCTGCGGTAGGAGCACCGTCGACGCCGGCGCCGGTCAGAAAAGGGCGACAGGCGGTCAAGAAAGGTCAGTGGCCCGTCAAGGGCGCCAAAAGAACGTCAAGTCCTGTTAAAAGTCGAGGCGTTCCCGGCGGACCGAGTAGCCCACGAAACCGGCGCCCAGACCGAGGCAGAGGGCGCCGCCGACGACGTACGGAGTGCTGTCGAAGCTGCCGGTGTCGGCCAGGCGGACCTGGCCCTCGCCGGCCGCCCCGGTGTCCTCGGAGGTGTGCGCGGACACGGCTCTGGCCTGCGCCGTGACCTGCGGAGACGGGGTCGCGGCGGCGGATTCGAGCACCGGGTTCTCCGGTGTCGCGTTCGCCGACGGGACGAACCAGAGGGCGCACAGCAGGCCCCCTGCGGCGGCGGCGGTCAGCAACGGACGGCGAGCGGATGACACGGAATATCGATCCCCTTGTGGCGCTGGCGAATTGGCCGTGTGGGCAGATGTTAGTGAAAGGCGCGGGTCACAGGAAAGTCACGGGAGCGGTCGGCCTTACGCTCCCGGCATGACCACTCCAGAGACATCCCGATATGTCCGCGTTCGCGTCGAGCTGGTGCTCGCGATCGAGGACGAGGAGGCCGTCACCGGGGCCGCGCTCCAGGGCCTCGCCGGTGAGCCCGACCTCTCCGACACCGAGCGCGCCGACTCCGAGCGCGCCGTGACGGAGGACACCGCCGAGGCGCTGGCCCATCTCGTGGACCCGTTCGACCTGGTCGGCGCGGTGCCCGGCGTCAAGCTCCAGCAGGCGTCGTGGAGCAGCGAGGAGATCGACTACGACCCGGATTCGCCCGAGTGGGACCTCGACGAGGATGATGGCGGCGAGAACGACCCGGAGGACGACGGACTGGCGGTCCGCTGACGCGGTGCGGGAGAGATTCCCGGCCCCGGGCGGCAACCGTCACCCGGGGTCTCGTCGTCTCAAGGGGCGCACCGACCGACCCCCATCCCTCCCGCCGGCGCGGCAAACGTGGTGTGACCCACACACGGAGGCGATGGGGAACGGGACGAAGCGGTCGTAGCGTTGAAAGTCTTGACGGGGAATTCCGGCGGCGGATCCCGGGGTTCCCGGCAAATCGGCAACGA
This sequence comes from Streptomyces sp. cmx-10-19, assembly GCA_049998335.1. GTDB lineage: Bacteria > Actinomycetota > Actinomycetes > Streptomycetales > Streptomycetaceae > Streptomyces. The sequence continues at coordinate 415,955 of JAEBFB010000004.1, read as the reverse complement.
TGGAGAAGCGTGTGATGACGGACGGTAAGCGGCGCAAGGGCCTGATGGCCGCGTCCGCACTGCTCGGCGGTGTGCTGGTGCTCTCGGCCTGTTCCGGTGGCGACGCCGACGCCTCCGGGGGCGGTGACGGGAAGACCTCGCAGGCCGGTGTCGACGAAGCGGCGGCCCAGAAGCCGTCCGAGGCCCAGATCAAGATCACACCGGGCAACGGCTCGAACAACGCCTCCATCAACAACTCCGCCGGTGTCACCGTGGCCAAGGGCACGCTCACCGAGGTCAGGATGACGGCTGCCGACGGCACCGCGGTCAAGGGCGAGATATCCGCCGACAAGACCAGCTGGAAGCCCAGCGGTCAGCTGGAGCGGGCCACCAAGTACCAGCTGACGGCGACCGCCCAGGACTCCGAGGGCCGCGCCGCCCATGAGAACGCGTCGTTCACCACGGTCTCCCAGCGGAACAGCTTCATCGGCACCTTCACCCCGGACGACGGCCAGACCGTCGGCGTGGGCATGCCCGTGTCGATCAACTTCGACAAGCAGATCACCGACAAGGCCGCCGTCCAGAAGGGCATCACGGTCAACACCAGCAGCGGCCAGGAGGTCGCCTGCCACTGGTTCGGTACCCAGCGCATGGACTGCCGCCCCCAGGACTACTGGAAGGCCGGCTCCACCGTCACCATGAAGCTGGCGCTCGACGGGGTCGAGGGCGCCGACGGCGTCTACGGCGTCCAGCAGAAGACGGTCACCTTCAAGATCGGCCGCAATCAGGTCTCCTACGTCGACGCGCAGACCAAGCAGATGAAGGTCACGCAGGACGGCAAGACGATCAAGACCATCCCGATCTCCGCCGGTTCCCCCGAGAACAAGACCTACGAGGGCCAGATGGTGATCTCCGAGAAGTTCAAGGAGACCCGGATGGACGGCTCGACCGTCGGCTTCACCGACGACGACGGCAAGGGCGAGTACGACATCAAGGACGTGCCCCACGCCATGCGCCTGACCAGCTCCGGCACCTTCATCCACGGCTCCTACTGGGGCGGCGACGTCTTCGGCAACACCAACACCAGCCACGGCTGCGTGGGCCTGTCCGACGCCAAGGGCGCCAACGACCCGAGCACGCCGGGCGCCTGGTTCTACAGCCACTCGATCATCGGCGACGTGGTCGTCGTCCAGAACACCGGCGACAAGACGGTCGCGCCGGACAACGGCCTCAACGGCTGGAACATGGACTGGAACCAGTGGAAGGCGGGTTCGGCGGTCTGACGCCGGACACCGCGCGCACGGCGGTACTTCACGACGGACGCCCGTCACCCCCGCCAACCGGGGTGGCGGGCGTCCGTCGTTCCGCGGCTTCTCACGCCGCCCTTGTGCGGGCCTCATCCCTCCGCAGGAAGGCGGCGCTCGTCGCCGCCTCGGGGCGGGCGCTCGGGATCGCGCCGGTCATCGTCGTCGGCCCCGTCCCGTCCGGCAGGGGACGGGCCGGCCCAGGACAAGGTCCTCCAGCCCCTGTACGGGCTCGGCACGGACGTGAGGCGGCTGCTCCCTGGAGAGATGGTGGCTGCTCTCCCTGAGCTGAGCGGGCGGCCATGACGGAACTCCGCATCACCTGGACCTCCGTGCGCGACCACACCGAGGGATTCCGGTCCTCGGAGCGGTTCCGGTCCTTCTTCGCCGAGATCCGTCCGTACGCCGGCGCCCTCGAGGAGATGCGCCACTACCGGCCGACCTCGGTACGGGGCACGGGCGCGGCCGTCCCCACGCTGTACGCGCGGGCGGGCGGCGCCGCGGCCTTCGCCCGGCTCACCGAGGTCTCCTACGCCCTGGTCCTCAAGGACGAGGTGCTCGCGCCGGTGTTCGCGGGCGCCGCCCTCCCCGAGCACGCGGAGCACGTCGCCCTGGGGCTCGGCGAGGTCTTCGGCGGCCCCGCCGCCTACTCCGAGGGGCACGGCGGGCACGCCCACCTGGTCGCCCGGCACCTGGGCCGCGCCCTCACCGAGCGGCAGCGCCGCCGCTGGGTGGAGCTGCTCCAGGACGCCGCCGACGAGATGGGGCTGCCCACGGACGCCGGGTTCCGCTCGGCGTTCGTCGCCCGCGTCGAGTGGGGCACGCGGCCGGCCGTGTACTTCTCCGGCCCCGACGCCCAGCGTCCGGCCGAGCAGCCGGTGCCGCGGTGGAACTGGAGGGCGGCGCCGCCGTACCAGGGGTGAGCGGTGCGGCGGAGGGGCGGGTCAGTCCGACACGCGGACCGCCGCCGCCGCGTCCGCGCCCCAGCTGGCCAGCAGTCGCAGTGCCTCCGCCGACGGGGAGCCCGGCTCGGCGTGGTACGTCACGAACGCCTGCTCGTCGTCGTCGATCATGCGGAAGTTCTCGAAGGACAGGGTCAGCTCACCGACCAGCGGGTGCCGCATCCGCTTGACGCCGTAGCTCTTCTCCTTGACGTCGTGCGTGGCCCACAGCCGGCGGAACTCCTCACTCTTCACGGACAGTTCACCCACCAGCGCGGACAGCCGCGGGTCGTCCGGGTGCCGGCCCGCGTCCATGCGCAGGAAGCTGACCATGTCGTACGCCTTCTGGTCCCAGTCTACGAACAGCTCCCGGTAGTCCGGGTTGAGGAAGACCAGCCGCGCCCAGTTCCGCTCCGGCGCCGGCAGCCGGCCCCAGTCGCCGAAGAGGGCCGCCGACATCCGGTTCCAGGCGAGGATCTCGGAGCGGCGGCCGGTGACGTACGCCGGGACCGTGCCGATCGACTCCAGGAGCTGGAGCAGCGCCACCCGCACCGGCTGCTGCGCCGGCCCCGACGCCCGTCTGCGCAGCCGCGTCGGCTTCGCCAGATGCGTCAGATGCGCCTGCTCGGCGTCGGTCAGCCGCAGCGCGCGGGCGATCGCGTCGAGGACCTCCGCCGACACGTTCCGCCCGTTGCCCTGCTCCAGACGCGTGTAGTACGCCACCGACACCCCGGCCAGCTGCGCCAGCTCCTCGCGCCGCAGTCCCGGCACCCGCCGGTGCCGCCCGAACGACGGCAGCCCCACGTCCGCCGGCTTCAGCCGGGCCCGCCGGCTGCGCAGGAACTCGCTCAGTTCGGCTCGCCGGTCCAGCTGTCCGTCCATGCTCCCCAGTATCACCGGTCGTATTCCCGGTCGTACGCCCCTGAGCCTGACCCCGCCAGTAGTACGCACGCCGGTCGTAGGCACATCCGTGGCCTGGGCGGACGCCCTCCGCAGGGGCAGGGTGGAAGACACCCCCGATGGCGAGCCGCGAGGCTCACGAGAAAACCGGAGATCCCCCGGCATGACGACTGTCGCCGCATACGCAGCACCCGCCGCCAAGGCTCCGCTGGAGCGCACCACCATCGAGCGGCGCGCCCTGCGCGACCACGACGTCCTGATCGACATCAAGTTCGCCGGTATCTGCCACTCCGACATCCACCAGGCCCGCGAGGGCTGGGGCCAGGCCATCTTCCCGATGGTCCCCGGCCACGAGATCGCCGGCATCGTCTCCGAGGTCGGCCCCGGCGTCACCAAGTACGCCGTCGGTGACCGCGTCGGCGTCGGCTGCCTGGTCGACTCCTGCCGCGAGTGCGACAACTGCCGGGCCGGCCTGGAGCAGTACTGCACCGGCGGCAACGTGGGGACGTACAACGCCGTCGGCAAGGACGGGGAGCCGACCTACGGCGGCTACTCGGAGAAGATCGTCGTCGACGAGAACTTCGTCCTCGGCATCCCCGAGGGCATCGCCCTGGACGAGGCCGCGCCCCTGCTCTGCGCCGGCATCACCACCTACTCCCCGCTCCGCCACTGGAACGCCGGCCCCGGCAAGAAGGTCGCCGTCGTCGGCCTGGGCGGCCTCGGGCACATGGCCGTCAAGCTGGCCCACGCGCTCGGCGCCGAGGTGACCGTGCTCTCGCAGTCCCTGCGCAAGAAGGACGACGGACTGAAGCTCGGCGCCGACCACTACTACGCCACCAGCGACCCGGCCACCTTCGAGGAGCTGGCGGGCACCTTCGACCTGATCGTCTCCACCGTCTCCGCCCCGCTCGACTTCGGCGCCTACCTGGGCCTGCTGCGCGCGGACGGCGCCCTGGTGAACGTCGGCGCCCCCGAGGAGCCGATCTCGCTCAACCTGTTCTCGGTGATCGCCGGCCGCAAGACGCTGGCCGGCTCCAGCATCGGCGGCATCCGCGAGACCCAGGAGATGCTCGACTTCTGCGCGGAGCACGGCATCGGCGCCGAGATCGAGCTGATCGCCGCCTCCGAGGTCAACGAGGCGTACGAGCGGGTGCTGGGGAGCGATGTGCGGTACCGGTTCGTGATCGACGCGGCGACCATCTGAGACGCCGTGAGTGACCCGGACGCCGGTGACTGACGGAGAGGTTCGGCTTCCTCCTCGACGCGGCTCCCTCCTCGACACGGCTTCCTCTTCGACACGGCTGCCGCCGCGTCTTCAGCGGCGGCGTCGCAGCGAGGCGTCCAGCAGCGCCGGCGGGGTGTCGAACTTCTCGTGCGCCGCGAGGTCGGTGCCGGGGGCGACGATCTCGTCCACGGCGTCCAGGACGTCGGCGGACAGCACGGTGTCGGCGGCGGCGAGCTGGGCCGTCAGGTGGTCCAGGGTGCGGGGGCCGACGAGGGCGCTGGTCACCCCGGGGTGCGCGGTCACGAAGCCCAAGGCGAGCTGGATCAGCGTCAGCCCGGCCTCGTCGGCGACGCGGGCCAGCCGCTCGGCCGCGTCCAGCCTGGCCCGGTTCGCGGGCAGCGAGGTGTCGAAGCGCTCGGGGCGGGTGGCGGAGCGGTGGGTGGCGATCTCCCGGCCCGCGCGCACCGCCCCCGACAGCCATCCCGACGCCAGCGGGCTCCACGCCAGCACCCCGAGCCCGTACCGCTCGGCCACGGGCAGGACGTCGGCCTCGATGCCGCGCTGGAGGATCGAGTAGCTGGGCTGCTCGGTGACGTAACGGCCGAGGCGGTGCTCGCGGGCGGCCCACTGGGCCTCGACGATGCGGTAGGCGGGGAAGGTCGAGGAGCCGAAGTAGCGGATCTTGCCGGCGCGCTGGAGGTCGGTGAGGGCCGACAGGGTCTCCTCGTCGCTGGTCTCCGGGTCCCAGCGGTGGATCTGGTACAGGTCGACGTGGTCCACGCCGAGCCGGCGCAGGCTGTTGTCCAGCTCGGTGACGAGCCAGCGGCGCGAGGCACCCCGGTGGTTGGGGTCGTCGCTCATCGGCATGTACGCCTTGGTGGCCAGCACGATGTCGTCGCGCCGTCCCGCGACGGCCTTGCCGACCATCTCCTCCGACTGGCCGCGGCTGTAGAAGTCGGCGGTGTCGATGAGGTTGATCCCGCCCTCCAGGGCGGCGTCGACGAGGGCGGTGGCCTCGTCCTGGGTGGTGTGCCCGATGGCGCCGAAGTTCATGGCGCCGAGCGCGAGCGAGCTGACCTGTACGCCGGTACGGCCGAGGGTGCGGTACTGCATGGCGGGGGTCCTCCGAAGCGGGGAGAGGGGTGGGGCGGGAGTGCCGCTGCGCGTGCGGGCGCGACGGATCCCGCGTTCTCTGGCATCATGGGCGAGTAAGTGGAACGCTGTCCCGTTTGACGATACGGAACGGTGTCCCGTTTAGCAATCGCGTGGCTGGAGGACCCGACGTGCAGGACGACGGCGAGGGCGGCGAGGGCGGTGCGGGTCGCGAGGCCCGTGCGGGCGAGGTGCGGCCCCCGGCCCGGCCCCGGCGGGCGGACGCCCGCCGCAACCAGCAGACCCTGCTCGACGCGGCCGCTGCCGTCTTCGTCGCCTCGGGCGTGGAGGCGCCGGTGCGCGACATCGCCGCCCGGGCGGGCGTCGGTACGGCGACGATCTACCGCCACTTCCCGACCCGCGCCGACCTGGTCATCGGCGTCTACCGGCACCAGGTGGAGGCGTGCGCGGAGGCCGGTCCGGCCCTGCTGGCGAGCGGGCCGACGCCGTACGCCGCCCTCGCGCGGTGGATCGACCTCTTCGCAGACTTCCTGGTCACCAAGCACGGCCTCGCCGCCGTACTGCGCTCCGACAACACCGCCTTCCAGGCGCTGCACACGTACTTCCTCGACCGCCTGGTGCCGGTCTGCGCCGAGCTGCTCGACGCCGCCCGGGCCTGTGGCGAGATCCACTCCGGCCTGGAGGCCCGCGCCCTCATGCGCGGCGTCGGCAACCTGTGCGTCGGCGCGGGCGGCGACCCCCACTACGACGCCCGCGAGCTGGTCGGCACGCTGATCGCGGGGCTGAGGGGGCCTCGGGGCGAGGGGGAGCGCGGTAAGGGATGAGCGCCACAGGGCCGCCCCGCGGATAGGCGCGGCGGCGCTCGCTGGGTAGAGTCGCTTCGCTACAGCCGGTTGCGGGGACAAGGGGGCAACCGGAGCGCTGAAGCTTCCCCTTGATCGTGGACACCTGGAGACTGGGATCTTGAGGTTCCAGAGGAAGTGGCACCAGGTGGGAAGCAAGCACACGAAGCGGTACACCGAGGAGTTCAAGCGGGACGCGATCGCGCTCGTCGACTCCTCGGGCAAGACGGTCACCGCCGTCGCCCGGGAGCTCGGCATCAGCTCGGAGTCCCTGCGCGGCTGGTACCGAAAGGCCAAGGCAGACCGGGGAGAGGGCGCCCCCGGGGAGCTGACCAGCGCCGAGCGCGAGGAGCTGAAACGGCTGCGCAAGGAGGTCCGCGAACAGCAGCAGACGATCGAGATCCTGAAAAAAGCGACGGCCTTCTTCGTGAAGGAGAACGACCGGTGAGCGAGCTGTACCGGTTGATCCACGTGGAGAAGGCGACGTACCCGATCGTCCTGCTGTGCCGAGTACTGAAGGTCGCCCGCTCTTCCTACTACGCGTGGCGCGAGGGCGAGGCCGCCCGTCGTGCCCGGCAGGCGGCCGACGACGCGCTCGCGCACGAGATCACCGTGCTGCACATCGCGTCCCGGCACACCTACGGCGTTCCGCGCATCCACGCCGAACTGCGCCGCCTGGGCCGACGGGTGAACCGCAAGCGCGTCGCCCGCGTGATGCGCGGGCACGACATCCGCGGCGTCACCCGGCGCAAGAGGCATTCGCTGACCCGGCAGGACGCGAAGGCCAAGCCGGCCCCGGACCTGATCGGCCGCAACTTCCATGCCGAGCGCCCCGGGACCAAGCTGGTCGGCGACATCACCTGCCTGCCCACCGCCGAGGGCTGGCTCTACCTCGCCTGCTGGCTGGACCTGGCCACCCGCGAGGTCGTCGGCTACGCCATGGCCGACCACCACCGCGCAGAGCTCGTCGTCGACGCTCTCGACATGGCCCACGGCCGGGGCGGTCTGGAGTCCGAGTGCGTGGTACACAGCGATCGCGGCAGCGAATACACGTCGACCCAATTCCGGCATCACATATAGGAGTTGGGGCTACGGCAGAGCTGCGGACGCACCGGATCATGCTTCGACAACGCCGCCGCGGAGAGCTTCTGGGCCCTCCTCAAGGAGGAGATCGGCACCCGCATCCGGCCCGACCGGGCCACCGCCCGCGCCGAGGTCTTCTCCTTCATCGAGACCTTCTACAACCGTCGCCGCCTGCGCAAACACAAGACCTTCGGCTACCTCACCCCGGCCGAGGCCAGGCAGCGGCATCAGCACACCCTTGCAGCATAACGATCACGTGTCCGAGATCACGGGGAAACTTCACGACCGACCAAGTCCTGATTCATCCGGAGGAGCCCGGCGTCCTCGGCCTTCAACTCGGCCGGGACCCGCTCTGGCTCCGGCCACGGCTGTCGGCACTGCTCCAACAACTGATCAACGAACGGCGCCCACTGGCAGCCCCGCTCAGGACGCGTGAGACGCCCTACCTGTTCCCCGGCCTCCGCCCCGACCAGCCCATGACCTCCACCACCCTGCAAAGACGACTGACCCGCCTGGGCATCCCCAGCACCAGCAAGGCCCGCAACGGGGCTTGGCTGGCCATGGTCGGCGCCGTCCACGGGAAGATGCTCGCCGATCTCCTCGGCCTCGCCGACGGCACAGCCCACAACTGGCACAAACTCAACGGCGGAGACCGCGCCAGCTACGTCGCCAGCCGACTCAAAGCCTCTCAGGCACCCACCGAACCCGAGTAGGGACCAGGCCCGCCGCACTTGACGGCCAACCTTGATCTGCCGAGTCGGTCTCGACGGGCGGTCCGGCCCGTCGCTGTCCGAGACCGCGGGCCGTTCTATAAGGAGGCCGGGAGCGTTTTCAGCGCACCAGGAGACCGATAGCGACCGCCAGCCGTTCAAGGTAGAACTCCCGGGATGCGGCCTGATGCTTGAGGCCGATCGATGCGCTGATCATCGTCTGTGCGACAGGGAGGGCCGCCTCTCGTCCTGACTCGACGGCGATCGCGCCTGTGATCAGTTCCTCAAAACGTCGCGGCGTGGTCTCGACGATCTCTCCGAGGAGGTCGGGATTGTCCTCGATGACCGTCGCGATATCGCGCGTCAGCGGGCCGATGTAGCGGCCCGCCCACTGGTCGAACGCTTCAGCGAGGCGCTCTGAAAGGGGGCGGACGCTGTCGGCCAGGACCTGTTCGACCGCGGTGATGTCGCGATCCAAGGCCTGGGTAACCGCGGCACGGAACAGAGTCTCCTTCGAGGAAAAGAGGAAGTAGAGCCCGGGCCGGGAGATGTGCGCCGCCCGCGCCACCTCCTCCATCGAGGTCTTCCGGTAACCGAATCGCGCGAACGTGGCCATGGCGGACTCCAGAACCATGGTTCGACGGTCGGTATCAGCGACTGTCGACGGCGGGGGGCCAGCGTCGGGACTGCTCATGGAACGAGCATACGAGCGAGAAACGAACTATACAAATTAAGTCTAGTACGTATAGTTGCCGCCATGAACACTGGCAAACTCATCTGCACGCCCTTCACCTCCTCCAACACCGCGGACGACGTGCTGCGGGACATCGACCTCACCGGCGTCCGCGCGATCGTGACGGGAGCCTCCTCCGGACTCGGGATCGAGACGGCTCGTGCGCTGACCGCTGCCGGGGCGGAGGTGACGCTCGCCGTCCGGAACACGACTGCGGGTGACTCCGTCGCCGAGGCGATCGGAAAGTCGACCGGAGGGATCCGGCCCCACGTCGTCCGGCTCGACCTCGCCGACAGGGCCACCATCACACGGTTCGTCGATGCGTGGGGCGGCCCGCTTCACCTGCTGATCCACAACGCCGGCGTGGTCACCGGTGGCCTCGAACGAACGCATGAGGGCTGGGAGCTGCAACTCGCGACAAACCATCTCGGCCACTTCGCGCTGGCCACCGGCCTTCACCACGCCCTGGCCCGGGGAGCGGCCGACCGCGAAGGAGCACGGATCGTCTCGGTCAGTTCGACGGCGCACATGCGGTCCGGCATCGACTTCGACGACCTCCACTTCGAGCGCCGCAGCTACGACCCGCAGATCGCCTACGCCCAGTCGAAAACGGCGAACTCCCTCTTCGCCGTCGAGGCGACCCGCCTCTGGGCTGCCGACGGCATCGTCGCCAATGCGGTGAACCCCGGCGGCATCGCGACGGGACTGCAGCGGAACTTCACACCGGAACAAAAGGCGTCGCTCGACGCGGCCGAGGCTGCCGGAGTCTTCACATACAAAACGGTCGAGCAGGGGGCCGCCACCAGTATCGTCGCGGCCGTCGCCCCCGAGTTCGCTCACTCCGGAGGCCACTACCTCGACGATGCACAAGAGGCCTACACCGTGCCGAACGACGCCGACCTCGCGCAGCACCCGCACGGTGTCAAGGAATGGGCGCTCGACCCCACCACTGCCAGGCGACTCTGGACCGTCTCGACCGACCTGCTCCGCGTCTGACCTCTCGACGCCACAGCAAGCCGCACCAGGGCAACCTATCGCACGCGCGTGAGAGTGATCCGAAAGGAAAGACCTAGCAACCCGTCACAAAGCGTGACGACCCTTAGAGGGATTCGACACGCCTGAGTATTGCTCGCCGCCAGCATGGCGGTCGGGGACGGTGAACACCGGGGCCGCACGGCCGCGCAGGGCCTGCTCGGGCGTCGGCAGCCCGGGCGTGCGGTCGAAGAGGAACACGCGGTCTCCGATCGGGGCGACGTACACGTCGACTGGCCCGTCCGGGGCGGCATTCCGGCCGGGCACGCGGCCCCGGGCGCGTCACTGGGGCAGGGTCGCGGGGCTGCCTCCGTTCGCCTCGTAGCCCGCCACCGCCAGGGCGCGGAAGACCGCGAACTGGGCCGCCGGGTCGGCGGAGAGGGTCCACGGCAGGGCGCCCACATGGCCGTCGACGATCACCAGCTGGTTCATCGCCTCGGCCCACCGCTCCCCGCGGACCAGGAAGAAGACCAGCAGATGGCGCACGTGCGCCTGCATCGGGTCGTCCGGGCGGGCCGAGTGGACCGCGTGCAGCGCGCCGTGGACCGCCTTGGTGACGACCTCGCTCTGGTAGAAGCCGCTGACCAGGTTGACCTCCGGCAGATGCTCGAAGACCGCGAACAGCGGCAGCGCCGCGAGCAGCGAACCGCGCGGTGCGCGCGCCGCCGCGGCCTCCGCGAAGGAGTACGCCAGGTCCCGCGAGCCGTGCCACTTCTCGCACCAGTAGTGCAGGGCCGCCAGATGCGCCCCCATGTGGTTCGGCGCGCGGTCGAGGATCTTCAGCCAGAGCTGCTCGAACTCCTCGCGCAAGTAGCCGAGCCCGCGCGCCACCGACAGCTCCACGATGTACGGGATCGGGTCGCCCGGCGCCAGCAGCGCCGCCTCGCCGCACGCCGTCCGCGCCTCCTCCATGATGATCCGGAAGTCGTCCGTCCCCGGCGTCGCCGTCCGCCACGCCTGCTGCACCAGGAACTCGGCGTGCACCGCCGCGCCGCCCGCGTCCTTCGGCGCCTGGGCCCGCCACACCCGCAGCCACTGCCCGCCCGGGGTCTCACCGACCCCGCCCGGCCGCTGCCGCAGCTCCAGCGAGGCGGCGCCCGCGAAGGCCTGCACGCGCTGCCAGCGCCGCTCGCTCTGCGCCTCCGTACCGGACAGGAGCTGCCGCGCGCCCTGGTAGTCCTGGGTGCGCTGCACCAGGTCGAGGACGTCCAGCAGGTCCTGGTCGGGTCCCGGCATGCGTATGTCCAGCTCCTCCTCGCGGTCGAAGCCGTAGTTCGCCGGGTCCGCCGCGTCCGGGTGGCCGGGCGGGACCAGTCCGACCGCGCCACTTCGGCGTCGCAGCACGGGGAGCAGCACGAAGCCGAAGAGGACCAGTGCGAACAGCACCCACAGAATCTCCATGCCTCAAGCGAACCAGACGCCGCCGACAATTGGCCAACCTGCCGCCCGGCCTGTGGATAACCCGAGCGGCCCCCGCGCCCGACTACCCTCGGGGGCCATGAGCGACAGGCACATCAGTCAGCACTTCGAGACGCTCGCGATTCACGCGGGCAACACGGCCGACCCCCTGACCGGCGCGGTGGTCCCGCCGATCTACCAGGTGTCGACGTACAAGCAGGACGGTGTCGGCGGCCTGCGCGGCGGCTACGAGTACAGCCGCAGCGCCAACCCGACCCGTACGGCCCTGGAGGAGAACCTCGCCGCCCTGGAGGGCGGCCGCCGCGGCCTCGCGTTCGCGTCCGGACTGGCGGCCGAGGACTGCCTGTTGCGTACGCTGCTCAGCCCCGGCGACCACGTCGTCATCCCCAACGACGCCTACGGCGGCACCTTCCGCCTCTTCGCCAAGGTCGCCACCCGGTGGGGCGTGGAGTGGTCGGTCGCCGACACCGCCGACCCCGCCGCCGTACGGGCCGCCCTGACGCCGAAGACCAAGGCCGTGTGGGTGGAGACCCCGTCCAACCCGCTGCTCGGCATCACCGACATCGCCGCCGTCGCCCAGGTCGCCCGGGACGCCGGCGCCCGCCTGGTCGTCGACAACACCTTCGCCACGCCGTACCTCCAGCAGCCGCTGGCCCTCGGCGCGGACGTCGTCGTGCACTCGCTGACCAAGTACATGGGCGGCCACTCGGACGTCGTCGGCGGCGCGCTGATCCTGGACGACCAGGAGCTGGGCGAGGAACTCGCGTTCCACCAGAACGCGATGGGCGCGGTCGCCGGGCCCTTCGACTCCTGGCTGGTGCTGCGCGGCACCAAGACCCTCGCCGTGCGCATGGACCGGCACAGCGAGAACGCCACGAAGGTCGCCGAGATGCTCACCCGGCACGCGCGCGTGACGAGCGTGCTCTACCCGGGCCTGCCCGAGCACCCCGGGCACGACGTCGCCGCCAAGCAGATGAAGGCGTTCGGCGGCATGGTCTCCTTCCGCGTGGAGGGCGGCGAGCAGGCGGCCGTCGAGGTGTGCGACCGCGCGAAGGTGTTCACCCTCGGCGAGTCCCTCGGCGGCGTCGAGTCGCTGATCGAGCACCCGGGCCGGATGACCCACGCCTCCGCCGCGGGCTCGGCCCTGGAGGTGCCCGCCGACCTGGTCCGCCTGTCGGTCGGCATCGAGAACGTCGACGACCTGCTCGCCGACCTCCAGCAGGCCCTGGACCAGTAGGCCGCCGGGCTCACCAGCCCTGCCAGCCCGTGACGGGCGGGGTCGTCTGCGACGGCGGCTCCGCCCAGGGCTCGACGGTCAGCGCCCACACGGTGAAGGCCACGACCGCGGCGCACAGCAGCAGCCACAGCAGGCGGCGCGCCGCGGTCCTGCGCCGCAGCATGCGGCTGCCGCGCCGTACGGCGTCCGCGTACACCCCGGGCGGCACCCGCGGCGGCGACTCCTCCATGAGGCGTCGTGCGGCGGCCTCCCGCTGGACGCGGTTCACCGGCGCCCCCTGGTGGCCGACGCGCACCGCGCGCGCGTACCGGTGCCGCTCACGTCGCCGCCTCCGCCTCGGCTTTCGGGGCCGCGGGTCGGGACGGTGCGGCCGGGTGGCGCAGCAGCGCGGCCGTCGCCCGTTCGCAGATCGCGCGTACGCGCTCCACGGGCATCCCCAGCAGGGCCGCCGCCTGTTCCTCCGCGACGCCCTCGTAGAGCCGCAGCACCAGGATCAGGCGCTCCCGCGGGGCGAGTACGGCCAGCGGGCCGGCGGGGCGTCGGGTGCGGTGGTGCCAGGACTCGCGGGCGAAGCGGGTGGCGAGGTGGCGGCGGGCGCAGTCGTACGGGTCCTCGCCGTGCAGCCGGTCCCAGCGCGCGTACGTGGGGGCGAGGGACAGCGCCAGCAGGCGCCGCGCGCGCGGGTTGGCGTCCGGGGGCTCCGCCGTGAGCAGCGTGGCGGCGTGCAGCAGCCGTCCGGCCGCGCCCGCGACGAACGCCTCGAACTCCCGGGCCCGGCGGGCACCGTGGAACGCACACCGTTCTCGCACCGCGCCTCCCGGCCAGAGGACGACGACCCGACGACCCCTGGAGTCTCATATCAGGCCAGGGGCGGGCCACAGGTCAAGAGCCGGGCGCGAACCCGCCGCGGAGAGCGAGGGGAGCGCGGTGCGGGGCGGCCGCTCAGGAACCCGACGGGGACTCGCCGGACGGCACCGGCCCGCCCGGGGACGCGGACACGCCCGAGGGGGCCATACGGGCGGACAGGGCGCCGTTGAAGCGCGCGAGGAGCGTGCAGAACGCCTCGCGCTCCTCCGGCGCCCAGTCCTCGGTCAGCTCGGCCATCAGCTGACGCCGGGAGGAACGGACGTCCTCCAGCCGCGCCACGCCGCGCGGGGACAGCTGGAGGACCACCGCGCGGCCGTCCTCCGGGTGCGAGGTCCGCTTGACGAGACCGGTGTCGACGAGCGGGGCCACCTGCCGGGTGACCGTCGAGGAGTCGATCCCCATGCTCGCGGCCAGCGCCTTCACGCCCATCGGGCCCTCTTTGTCGAGGCGGTTGAGCAGCAGGTAGGCGGCGCGGTCCATCGAGTTGCGCACCTGCCCGACCCCGCCGAGGCGGGTCTGTTCGGCGCGGCGGGCGAAGAGCGCGACCTCGTGCTGGAGCGTCTCGAGAAGACCGGTGTCACCGGCGGTCGTCATGTCCATCGACATTTCAGGCGTTGTGGGCATGGCCGGGGGCTCACTTCGTGGAAGGCTGCTGATTGGGGGACAGGGTACGCGGCCGGGCGGCGATGCGTACGTGCGCTGCGCAAAGCGGGTCTCGGAGGTTGGTCACAACGGCCCCCGGCGCCGGTGAACTGCGATGCTGGAGGTATGAGCTACAGCACGGCGGCCCTGGTCGGACCCGTCACCCTCGACGATGTGCGCGGGGCCCGGAAGATGCTCTCGGGCGTGGCCCGGACGACGGCGATGGAGGGCAGCCGGCACCTGTCCCAGCTGGTCGGCTCGCCGGTCCACCTCAAGTGCGAGAACCTCCAGCGCACGGGCTCGTTCAAGCTGCGCGGCGCCTATGTGCGGATCGCCGGGCTGCTGCCCGAGCAGCGGGCCGCCGGGGTGGTCGCGGCGAGCGCCGGGAACCACGCGCAGGGCGTCGCGCTGGCGTCGTCGCTGCTCGGGGTCCGCTCCACGGTGTTCATGCCGAAGGGCGCCCCGCTGCCGAAGATCAGCGCGACCCGGGAGTACGGCGCCGAGGTGCGGCTGCACGGTCAGGTCGTCGACGAGACGCTGGCCGCCGCGCAGGAGTACGCGGAGCGGACCGGCGCGGTGTTCATCCACCCCTTCGACCACCCCGACGTCATCGCCGGGCAGGGCACGGTCGGGCTGGAGATCCTGGAGCAGTGCCCCGAGGCGCGGACCGTGGTGGTCGGCATCGGCGGGGGCGGGCTGGTGGCCGGGATCGCGGTCGCGGTCAAGGCGCTGCGGCCGGACGTGCGGATCGTGGGCGTGCAGGCGGAGGGCGCGGCGGCGTACCCGCCCTCGCTGGCGGCGGGGCGCCCGGTGTCCGTCGAGCATCCGGTGACGATGGCCGACGGGATCAGGGTGGGGCGGCCCGGGGACGTGCCGTTCCGGATCGTCGGGGACCTGGTCGACGAGGTCCGCACGGTCTCCGAGGACGCGCTGTCGGCCGCGCTGCTGCTCTGCCTGGAGCGGGCGAAGCTGGTGGTGGAGCCGGCCGGGGCGAGCCCGGTGGCGGCGCTGCTGAGCGACCCGGGCGCCTTCGAGGGGCCGGTGGTGGCGGTGCTGTCCGGGGGCAACGTGGACCCGGTGCTGATGCAGGGGGTGCTGCGGCACGGCATGGCGGCGCAGGGCCGCTACCTGGCCGTCCGGCTGCGGCTGACCGACCGGCCGGGGGCGCTGGCGACGCTTCTCGGGGTGCTGTCAGTGGTCGACGCTAATGTCCTCGACGTGAGTCACGTCCGGACCGATCCGCGGCTCGGGCTCACGGAGGCGGAGGTCGAGCTGCACCTGGAGACGAAGGGCCCGGAGCACTGCGCAGAGGTCGGCCGGGCGTTGCGGGAGTCGGGCTACCCCGTCATCGGCTGACGGGCACCGGCCAAGGGCGTCCGCTGGGGCGGGAGCCGCTTCGTCACTCGTTCGAGGCACGTTCGAGATAGTGCATTGTGAGACGCGATACATCGCGTTATGGTGTGTCTCGGTAAATCACTCGCAGCGCAGAGCGTGACGTACAAATCTAGGCTTTCCGAAGAATCCCCGACGACGTGGAGACTCATATGCCAGGCGCCATCTATGCCGAAGGTCTGGTGAAGACCTTCGGCGACGTAAGGGCTCTGGACGGCGTCGACCTCGACGTGCCCGAGGGCACGGTCCTGGGCCTGCTCGGGCCGAACGGAGCGGGCAAGACCACCGCGGTCCGCTGCCTGACGACCCTGCTGCGCCCCGACAGCGGCAAGGCGGTCGTCGCGGGCATCGACGTGCTCCGCCATCCCAACGCGGTACGGCGATCGATCGGCCTCTCCGGCCAGTTCGCCGCGGTCGACGAGTACCTGACCGGCCGGGAGAATCTCCAGATGGTCGGCCAGCTCTACCAGATGAAGGCGAAGGCCGCGAAGGCCCGGGCGGTCGAGCTGCTCGACCAGTTCCACCTCTCGGACGCCGCCGACCGCCCCACCAAGACCTACTCCGGAGGCATGCGCCGCCGGCTCGACCTGGCGGCCGCCCTGGTGGTCTCCCCGCCCGTCATGTTCATGGACGAACCGACGACCGGCCTCGACCCCCGCAACCGGCAGGAGCTGTGGGAGGTCATCAAGCGACTGGTCTCCGGCGGCACGACGCTGCTGCTGACCACGCAGTATCTGGAGGAGGCCGACCACCTGGCGCACGACATCGCGGTCGTCGACCACGGCAGGGTCATCGCCCGCGGCACCTCCGACCAGCTCAAGGCCCAGACCGGCGGCGAGCGCGTCGAGGTCGTCGTCCACGAGCGCGACCACATAGGGACCGCCTCCGAGATCCTCGCCGGCTTCGGCAAGGGCCCCACCACCGTCGAACAGCACACCCGCAAACTCACCGTCCCCGTCACCGGCGGCGCCAAGCTCCTCGCCGAGATCATCCGCGAGCTCGACGGCCGCGGCATCGAGATCGACGACATCGGCCTGCGCCGCCCCACCCTCGACGACGTCTTCCTCTCCCTCACGGGCCACGCGGCGCAGACGGAGCCGGAGCCGGAGCCGGAGCCGGAGCAGGACGGCGACGAGACGGACCCCGCGGCGGCCGACGCCCGCCACCCCGACCAGAAGGAGGCCGCCAAGTGAGCACCGCCACCGACACCGCACGGACCGCGGTGCCCGCCGGTTCCGCCGGCTCCGTCGGCCAGTCCCTCCGGGACTCCCTGGTCATCGCCCGCCGGAACCTGATCCGGATGACCCGCATCCCCGAGATGGTCCTCTTCGGCGTCATCCAGCCGGTGATGTTCGTCGTCCTGTTCACGTACGTCTTCGGCGGCTCCATCAAGGTCGGCAGCACCACCGACTCGGACGTCTACAAGGACTTCCTGATGGCGGGCATCTTCGCCCAGACCGTCACCTTCGCCACCGCGGGCTCGGCCGCCGGCATCGCCGACGACATGCAGAAGGGCCTCGTCGACCGCTTCCGCTCCCTCCCGATGGCGCGGGGCGCGGTGCTGACCGGCCGCACCGTGGCGGACCTGGTGCAGACGTCCATCACCCTGCTCGTCCTCGCCATCGTCGCCCTGATCGTGGGCTGGCGCACCGGATCGGCGGAGCCCACCAACATCGGCCGGATCCTCGGCGGGTTCGCCCTGCTGCTGCTCCTCGGCTATGCCTTCACCTGGATCGGCGCGCTCATCGGCCTCTCGGTCCGCACCCCCGAGGCGGCGACCTCGGGCGGGATCATCTGGCTGTTCCCGGTGACGTTCGTCTCGAACGCCTTCGTGGACTCCAGCCAGATGACGCCCTGGCTGCGGCACATCGCCGAGTGGAACCCGTTCAGCGCCACGGTCCAGGCCTGCCGTGAGCTGTTCGGCAACCCGGGCGTCGTCCAGTCCGACGCCTGGCCCATGCAGCACCCCGTCTGGGCCTCGATCATCTGGTCGGTCCTGATCATCGCGGTCTTCCGCACCCTGGCGGTCCGCAAGTACCGCTCGGCCGCCATATGACAAACGCCCCCGGCGTCACCGTCACGGGACGCCGGGGGCGGAGGTCGGGCGTCGTCAGCCGTTGTACGGCTCGGCCTTGAGGATCTTGACGGAGGCCGGCTTGCCGTTGGGCAGTTCGTACTGGGCGTCGTCGCCGACCTTCCGGCCGAGGACGCCGGAGCCCAGCGGAGACTGCGGCGAGTAGGTCTCGATGTCCGAGCTGGCGTACTCGCGGGAGGCCAGCAGGAAGGTCAGCGTGTCGTCCTCGTCGCCGTCGAAGGCGATCGTCACGACCATGCCGGGGGCCACCACGCCGTCCGCGGCCGGAGCCTCACCCACCTTGGCGCTCTCCAGCAGCTGGGTCAGCTGGCGCACACGGAGCTCCTGCTTGCCCTGCTCCTCCTTCGCCGCGTGGTACCCGCCGTTCTCGCGCAGGTCCCCTTCCTCACGGGCCGCGGCGATCTTGGCAGAGATCTCGGTGCGCGCAGGACCAGTAAGGTATTCAAGCTCCTCCTTGAGCTTGTTGTACGCCTCCTGGGTCAGCCAGGTGACGTTCTCGCTGGTCTGGGTCACGGGTGCTCCTCGTTGGTGCAGGGAATACCAATCAACGCCCTACCCAGAAGCATGTTCCTTCACGGAAGGGCGAAACCACGAGCCTAACAATTCGGTGGCCAAAGGGGGAGGACATAAGGCACCAGAATCCTGTCACCGCAGGTCAGCGCCTACGGATTCGTGCCGGCGGGGCGCCCCGCCGGGTCAGTCCACGTGACAGCCGAGCAGCTCGGCCGAGTCGCCCCGGGACTTCGTGCGCAGCGTGACGACCCTGTCGATACGCGTGTCGTCGCCGGAGAAGCGGAAGTCCGCCCGGCCCACCTCGTCGCCGTCCCGTCCCTGGGAGCGCACCGTGCAGTAACCGGAGGCGCCGGCGTCCTTGCGGACCTCCAGCTGGATCTGGACCGAGTCGTCGGCGAGCTCGTAGCCGATCAACTCACCGCTGATCTTGTTCTGGCCGACGTAGTGATAACCGGACCAGCCGATGACCGCGAGCAGGACACCGCCGAGGACGGCACCGACGACCTTGAGCGTGCGGTCGGCCCGTTCGTCCGAGGAGCGGCCGTAGCGGCCCTCGGGCGTCCGCGTGCTCGCCGTGCTCATGATCGTCCTCCCGGTTCTGTCGGGCTCCGGAATTATTCGGCTCCCGATTCGGTCACTATAGAAGCCGCCGATTGCGCCGACGCACACGGGCGCCGACTGACCGAGGATTGAGTCTTGACTGACCAGCTGCGACTGATGGCCGTGCACGCCCACCCCGACGACGAGTCGAGCAAGGGGGCCGCGACCATGGCGAAGTACGTGTCCGAGGGGGTGGACGTGCTGGTGGTGACCTGCACGGGAGGGGAACGCGGCTCCATCCTCAACCCCAAGCTGCAGGGTGACGCGTACATCGAGGAGCACATCCACGAGGTGCGCAAGAAGGAGATGGACGAGGCCCGCGAGATCCTCGGGATCAAACAGGAGTGGCTCGGCTTCGTCGACTCCGGACTGCCCGAGGGCGACCCGCTGCCGCCGCTGCCGGAGGGCTGCTTCGCCCTGGAGGACATCGACAAGGCGGCCGGTGAGCTGGTGCGGAAGATCCGCTCCTTCCGGCCGCAGGTGATCACCACCTACGACGAGAACGGCGGGTACCCGCACCCCGACCACATCATGACCCACAAGATCACGATGGTGGCCTTCGAGGGCGCGGCGGACACCGAGAAGTACCCGGAGGCGGAGTACGGGGCGGCGTACCAGCCGGTGAAGGTGTACTACAACCAGGGCTTCAACCGGCCCCGCACCGAGGCGCTGCACCACGCGCTGCTGGAGCGGGGGCTGGAGTCGCCCTACGGGGACTGGCTCAAGCGGTGGGCGGAGTTCGAGCGCACCGAGCGGACGCTGACGACGCACGTGCCCTGCGCGGACTTCTTCGAGATCCGGGACAAGGCGCTGATCGCGCACGCCACGCAGATCGACCCCGACGGAGGGTGGTTCCGGGTGCCGATGGAGCTTCAGAAGGAGGTCTGGCCGACCGAGGAGTACGAGCTGGCGAAGTCGCTCGTGGACACCTCCCTCCCCGAGGACGACCTCTTCGCGGGCATCCGGGACAATGCCTGACATGAGTGCAAGCGCAAGCATGGCAATGACGCATCTGGTCACTCTCGCCGAGCTGGACGAGAACAAGGTCACGCCGGGTGTTCTCGGGTTCGTCGTCTTCGCGGTGATGGCTCTGGCGGTGTGGGGGCTGATGAAGTCCATGAACCGGCAGATGGGGAAGGTGGACTTCAAGGAGGCGCCGGATCCCGAGGCGGAGGCCTCCGAGGGCGGGCGCGTCAAGTCGTAGCGGCGTCGTCGGGGCCAGCCGACGGCTGGCCCCGGCTATACCGGTACGCCCATGACCTCTCTCGCGTCTCGGTTCGGGGTCATGCGCAGGTGCCAGGCCTGCCAGCCGGATTCGAGGGTGACGCCGCGTTCCAGGAGGAGTGTGTAGGCGTCGATGTAGTCCGTGAGCTTGGGGTCGCGGGCCGGGTGGCGGGCGCGGGCGAGCTGGGTCAGTTCCTCCTGGGCGACCGCCGTGCCGACCTCGACGCCGCCCGGCGCGGCGTACGGCAGCAGCGTGCAGCGCAGGAAGCGGGCCCAGTCCTCGCCGCGCCGGTCGCCGTACGCGGTGAAGAGCGCGGCCGCCTCGTCGCACAGGGCGAGCGCCTGGGGCGTACGGGCGTTGCCCGCGTCGACGACGGCCAGCTCCAGGCAGGTCCACGCCTCACCGTGGCCGACGCCGATGCGCTGGAAGTCGGCGCGGGCGTCGACGAGGAGCTGGCGGGCGAAGCCGGAGTTGCGCAGCGAGCCGGTCTGCGCGGCGCGCTGGTCGCGGGTGACCCGCGCCGAGTGGTGCCGGGCGCAGGCCAGGCCGTAGACGTCGCGCATCCGGGAGAACATGGTGCGGGAGCGTTCCAGCTCGCGGACCGACCGGTCGAGGTCGCCGGTCTCCTCCAGGGCCTGGCCGATGTAGTAGACCGTCCACGCCTCGCCGCGGGCGTCCTCGTTCTCGCGGTGCCGGGCCGCCGCCCGCCGCAGCTCGTCCAGCGCCTCGGAGGCGTCGCCGTCCACGAGGCGGGCCCGGGCCAGCTGGGTCAGCGCCCACGCCTCGCCGCGGGCGTCCTGGGTGCGGCCGTACAGGTCCAGGGCCGCCCGTAGCTCCGCCTCGGCCTGCGGGACGTCGCCCATGCGCAGCCGGAGCTGGCCGAGCTGGAAGTGGGCCCACGCCTGGCCGTGCAGGGACTCGCCCGCGCGGTGCAGCACCAGGGACTCGGTGAGCAGTCCGAGGGCCTCCGCGAGCCGGGCCCGGTCGCGCTGCACCGCCGCCAGCGCGTGCAGCGTCCACGCCCGGTCGGTGTCCAGCTCCGGCGGGGCCTGGAGGTCGAGGGCCTCCTGGAGTCTGGCCGCCGCCTCGGTGAGGTTGCCCTGGTGGTGCAGGGTGATCCCCAGCGAGCACAGGGCGCGCGCCGCGCCCGCGTCGTGGTGGGCCTCGCGGTACAGGTCGACGACGGAGGTCAGCGTCGTACGGGCCTTGTCCAGTTCGCCGAGCTGCCGGGCCGCGATGCCGGTGCGCCACTGCACCGAGCGGACCAGCAGCCCCTGGTCCACGGACTGGGCCAGTTCGCTGATCTCCCCGAGCCGGTACAGGTCGCCGCGCAGCAGGCAGTAGTCGCACAGGGCGCCCAGCAGGTTCAGCACCGCGCCCTGGTCGACGCCCTCGGCGTGCCGCAGCGCCGCCGTGATGAAGCTGGACTCGTCGTCCAGCCAGCGCAGCGCCTCGTCCAGGGACGTGAAGCCGTACTGCCCGAACTGGTGGGAGCGGGTCGACATGTTGCCGTCGACCAGGCGCAGCACGGAGTCGGCCAGCTCGCCGTAGTTGGCGATGAGCCGTTCCTGCGCGGCCGTGCGCTCGCCGGGCTCCTCCTCGTCGGCGAGCCGGGCGCGGGCGAAGGCGCGGACGGCGGCGTGCAGCCGGTAGCGGCTGCCCCGGACGTGGTCGATCAGACCCGCACGCGACAGGGCCGTCAGCTGCCGGGCGGCTTCCGTCTCGTCGGTGGCCAGCAGCGCGGCGGCGGCAGCGGTGCCCAGCGAGGCGCGGCCCACCAGCGCGAGACGGCGCAGCAGCCGGCGGGCCGGTTCCGGCTGGTCGGTGTAGCGCAGCCACAGGGCGCGCTCGACGGGCTCGACGGGACCGTAGGCGCCCAGGTCGGCGGCGAGGGCGCGCGCGGAGCGCGGCCCCAGCGAGGAGCCCGCGATCCGCAGCGCCAGCGGCAGCCCGCCGCACAGCTGCCGGACGCGTTCGCTCGACTCGGCGTCGTAGGGTCCCGAGGCGTCCTCGGCGGCGACGCCCAGCAGTTCCTCCGCGCCCGCCGCGTCCAGGGCCTGAACGGGCAGGTCGTAGACGCGCGCGGGCAGGTCGGGCGGCAGGCGCAGCGGCTCGCGGGCGGTGACCAGGACCAGACTGTCCGAGCGTTCCGGCACCAGGGCGCGGACCTGCTCGGGATCGGAGGCGTCGTCCAGGACGACGGTGACGGGGACGCCGGTCAGATGCTGGTGGTACAGCTCGCCGAGCCGTTTGGCCTGCTGGTCGGCGGAGGAGCGTTCCCGGAAGAGGAGCTGCTCGCGGGGTGCCCCGAGCCGGTTCAGGAGGTGCAGCAGCGCCTCCCGGGTGCTCAGCGGCGCCTCGCCGCCCGACGCGGAGGCGTCCCCGCGCAGATCGACCAGGCAGGCGCCGCGGAAGTAGTCGCGCAGCTCGTGGACCGCCCGGACCGCGAGGGTCGTACGGCCGCTGCCGGGCGCCCCGTGCAGGACGACCACCGTGGGCTGGGTCTCCGTGCTCGCGCGGGCCGCCTGCACCCACTGCCGCAGCCGCGCCATCTCCTGGCGCCGGCCCGCGAACACGCCGTCCGGCTCGGGCAGCTGCCCGAAGGACTGCTCCAGGGCGTTGCGTCCCCTGGCCGCCGCGCTCTTGTCGGCGCCCCGCAGCTTCGGGCCCGTCTTCTTCGGGCCGGTGGACGCGGCGAGCATCCGCTGCTGGTCCAGGAAGGGCCGGATGCCCCGCACCTCCAGCGCGGTCAGCCACTGCAACCGCAGCTGCTCGGGCCCGCCCGGCTGACCCGCCGCCCCGGCCCGGTGATGGGCGGCCGGCACATGGGCGCCGACGACCTTCACCACCGTCGCCGCCGCGCCGACCACCCCGACGGCCACGCCCGCGCCCACCGCGGTGCCCGTGCCGGTGCCGAGCGCCACGTCGGCGACGACCGCGGCGACCGCCGCCACGCCGGCCACCAGCAGGGGAGTGCCGGCGCCCTCACGGGCGTAGCGCTGCGTGAACGTGAGCTGCCCGGCCGCCGCCTCGTCCAGGGCGCCGGTGTACGCCTCGTACTCCTCGGCGGCCGCGCCCGCCATCGCGTCCAGGGACGCGCGGGCCCGGGAGAGCAGCACATGGCCGTCCGTACGGCCGCCCGTGCGCCGTACCTCCTCCTCCACGGCCCGTCTGAGCAGCCCCTCGGCCTCCGCCCGATGACTGTCCCGCATGGTGCGCCCCCTCAAGCGGCATCGCTCTTCTCCCGGGCACGCCCCGGGCGCCCCGCCGGCCCCGGGAATCCCAGGGGCCAGGGGGGCCATTCCCGGGTCATTCCCCACTTATGCGTGGGTCAAGTGTCCGGCGCGGAGGAGACCTTGGGGAGAGGCGGCGGGGTGTGCGGTGGCACGGCGTCGGGTGGGGCGCGTCATTCGGGGGTGGGTTCCTCCGTCAGTTCTTCCTGGCCGATGCGCGTGCCCGACTGGTAGATCGTGACGACGCCGTCGTGGATGTCGTAGCGATAGGGGGCGTTGGTGGCCTCGTAACCGTCGCTGGTCCGCTCGGCGGGCATGGCGATGCCCGGCTCGCGTTGATCGCTGAACTCGCCGAAGTAGTACAGTTCGCCCGCTGTGGTGCGGCACAGCGTGATCTGCTTGTTCGCCGTGCGGAAGGCCTCGACCAGTTCCGCGCCCTCGCCAGAGGGCAATTCGTCCGCGATGCGCTCGGGGCAGGAGGCGGTGGCGCCGGGGCCCGAACCCGAGTCGTCCGGCGTGGAGGCGGACTCGATCACGCCGATGCAGCTCTTGCCGCCGAAGAGCAGCAGAGCTCCCAGCACGAGGGCGCCCAGGCAGTTTCCACCGCCCTTGTTCTTCCTCGGCCCCCTCTTCGCAGGGGCGGGCGGAGCCGGTCGGCGTGGGCCGGGAGCGGGGGGAGGCGGCGGGGCGGTACGCGGCGTGGCCGGGGTATAGCCCGTCGAAGCGGCGGGCGGCGGATGGAAGAGGCTCTCGCCGCGCGGGCTCGCCGTCGTGCGGGCGGTACCCGTGGATGCGGGACGCTTGGGCGGCGGGCGTTTCGCGGTGGCCTTCCTGGCCGCCGGGCCCGCGGAGCCTGACGTGCCCGCGGAGGAAGACGGGGGCGTCGTCTTCTTCGGGGTCGGCTTCTTGGGCGTCGGCCTCGCCGCGCCGCCTGAGGCCGCCTTGGCCGGCGACTTCTTCGCCGCGGGTCTCGCCGCCGACTTGGCCGCGCCCTTCGTCGCCGCCTTCCAGCCGGTGTCGCAGACGATGCAGACCGTGTCCGACGCGCCATTGTTCGTGTCGCACTTGGTGCAGCGCCAGTCCGCGGGCGGTCGGGCGGGAGAAGGCCGTTTGGCCGTCGGCCGCGGGGCGGCCTTGCGGGGCGGCGGCACGGCAGCAGCGGGCGCGGAGGCGCGCCGCGTGCCGGCGCAGACGGCACAGGACTTCTCCGCCGGCTTGTTGAAGGTGTCGCAGTCCGCGCAGCGCCAGTTGGCTGTTGCCGCCACCTCTGTACTGCCTTTCTCGCCCCGTGGTCGTGCGGTCCCGGGTCGCGTCTCAGTCGGTGTCGTTCTCGATCCTGTCCATGACCTCCTCGAAGAGGTCCTCGGACGCGGGGCCCGTGGGGGCCAGGACCCAGGTGTCCGGCAGCGCGGGAACCCGGGAGAGTTCCCCGCTCTCGTCGTCGCCCTGTCTGTCCCGCACCCCGTACTCGCGCCGCAGCAACTGGACCAGTCGCTCGGCGTCCTGGACGTGGACGGCCGGGACACCGATCCGTACCACGATCAGGTCGGTCGTCGGGGACGGTGCGTTCCTGAACCGGAACGTCAACTGGACGGATCCATCACCGGACGTGACGCGCAGAGACGCCTCGACACAGCGTTCTGCCTTGACGTGCATTTCCGCCGCGTCGGTCCAGTACAGCCCGAGGATCCCTTCGTCGTGAACGAGCTGGAAACCGGGCCACTCCAGGCGGAGGGTCACAGACTGTTCGCGATCGTCTCGATGATCTCGTCCATTTCGAACTCCTCCAGGCCGTCGCCCGCCTTGGACTCGAAGTGCAGGGTGAGGTCCCACTCCTCGGAGATCGGGTCCTTCCACGGCTCCTGGTCCGGTGCGAACAGCACGAGCCGTTTGGCCGACTGCTCCATGACGGCGGTCTGGCTGCGCGCGTACCCCCACTGCTCGAAGAGGTCGTCCATGCTGCGCGGGATGTTCGTCGGGTACGACTGAGCGGAGGCGCCCACGGTACCGAGCGGATGGGCAGGGGCGTCCGTGAACATCACGATGACATGGCGCCTGCGGTCCAGGCCCGTCTCCCACGGAGAGTTGACCGCAAGGGCAAGCGCTTCGAGTCCCGACTCCGGGATGTCCCCGCCCCCGGACGCGTCGATGCCCCGCACGAACCGCTCGAATTCCTTGGACTGTTCGGGCAGGCGCAGAAAGTCGGTCTGCTCGATCGCCGTCGCCGGGTCGTCACCGAAGTCCCGGAACGCGATCGTTTTCAGACGCAGCTGGCTGATCGCCTTGCCCTTCTTCGCCATCACGTCGTTGAGCCGGTCGTGGAACTGCAACGCGCTCGATTTCACGTTGTCGAGGACGGGGAACATGCTTCCGGTCGCGTCGATGCAGAGGACGATGTCGACGGCGTACTGGAGATTGCCCTGGTACTGGTTGTTGGCGGCGTTCATGGACGTCTCCTGGTTCACGATGCGTTGCGATTCTGGCCGCGGTCGCCCAAGTTGATGCGGACGCGCGAGGACCGGGGGGCTGGCGGGGTGGTCGAGCCGGCCGGACTCGGCGTGCCCTCCGGATCCGGGGGAGCCACCGCGGGTTCGGCCGAGGGACGCGGAGCGGGGGTGCGGCCGCTCGTGCGCTGTTTGAGGTTGGCGCGGACCCGGCTCGTGCGCGGACGCGGCGCCGTGCTCGCCTCGGCCGGCGTCTCCGCCGCCCCCCTGTCCGGCGCGGCAGTGCCAGGGCGACGGTGCTGGAGAGCGCACACCTTGGGGTCCGACAAGGCCTTGAGGTACGTCGTCATGCGTGGACGCCGCTCGGGGTCCGCCTGGGTCATCGCCCGCAGCAGTCCCAGGATCTCGTCCGACAGACGGGGGTCCAGGCGCAGCCCTTCACCCGCGTTGACCGCGTCCGCCGGGGAGCCGAACCGCTCGTCGTGGTGTGGAAGGTCTCCCGTCAGGTACACATGCGTCATCAGGCCGAGCGCGAACACGTCCACGGCGCAGGTCAGCTGGTCGGGTCCGGTGGACTCGTCCTGTTGCAGGTAGCGGCGCCACTCTGGAGCCCCGAACGCGGAGTCTCCGGAGATGTCCTCGGGTGCGGGCGGCTTGCCCGAGACGTACGAGTCGTCGAAGTCGATGAGCTTCGCGGTGTGGAAGGCCGCGTCGTCGCGCTTCTGCACGAGCACGTTGAGCGGCTTGAGGTCGCCGTGTACCACGTCGATGTCGTGCAACAGCTTCAGACTCGTACCCAGCGTCTTGAGCAGTACCATCTTCTGCCGCGGCTCCAGCGCCTGCGGCTTCTCCAGACTGGAGGTGTCGATGCGCTCTGTGACCTTGTAGTAGGTGCTGCCCTCGTGGAAGAAGTCCGTTGCGAGGACGAGGTTGCCGCCGCCGTGGGCGTCGGGCAGCAGCCGCTTCATGATGGTGCGGTGCCGCTCCTCGAACTCCTGGGCCAACTGCCGCCTGATCCGCAGGCTCGGTGTCTCGCGGGCACCATCCTTGGGCCGCTTGGGCTCAAGGAACTGCTTGATGAAGTACGCGGAGCCGGACTTCTCGGCGAAGGCCCAGATGCACTTGCCGCCGTTGGCGTTGGTGGGCGCGGTGGTGACGCGGTAACCCGCGATCACGTCTCCTTGTTTCATCCGGACTCCTCGGGCACGGGCGGGAGATACGACTCGTAGTCGTGGCGGTACGCCTGCCACGACTGGTCCTGCCACGCCTTGACGCGAGCCGCCGTCTCGTACGGGTCCGCGGCGGGGTCCGGGGTGGCGGTGAGGACGCTCGGTCTGCCCTGCGACTGCTGGTCGGTCAGCCGCTCGAGGCGGGTCGTGAATCGGGACCGGAGGTCGTCGAAGGACGCGTAGCCGAGGGTCGTCAGCGCGAGCGAGGCGTCGTCGGCGGTGAAGCTTTCCACCTCGCGACGGAGCAGGTGGGCCCACTCGGTCGCGCTGCCGGCCTGCTGGAGCGTGCGTAGCAGGAGGTGCTCGAAGTCGGCGGGCGTGTGCACGTAGCCGAAGAAGCCATCCGTGGCCGCCACGAGCACGCACGGCAGCGGCAGCACCACGTTGTGGGTGTCGATGGCGAAATCACGGTCGGCACAGACGAGATTGGTCATCGGAGGGTCGCTGCGCAGCAGCTCCAGCGCATCGTTCTCCCGGGTGTGGTCACGGGTGAGGACGTGCAGCCCGCTCTCCGGCAGCATTGCGTACGCGCGCGAGTCACCCGCCCACAGCGGGCGCAGCTCGACCTCCGCCTCCCCGACGGCGACCTGGTAGTGCACGCCCGCGAGAGTGGTGGGCAGTTGCCGGCGCATGGTGCCACCGATCTTGCTGTGTCGCTGCGGCGCCTTGTCCAGGAAGTACTTCAGGTAGGAGTGCAACGACTGCGGCTCGACCTCCTGGCGGTCCCGGGTGACATCGTGGAACCAGCACTCGGTTGCGAGCCGGGCCGTGCGCGCACCCACCCAGGCACTGGTACGGGACGTCCCGTCGGGTGCCTGCCACGCCGGGGCCGCGCCCGCGCCGCCCGACCCGTCGAAGACGGCGAGCAGGCCCTGCCCCGTGCTCCAGTGGTGGGCGACGAACGGCTCCGCGTCCTCCCCCCGCCCAGGAACCCGCTCGGTCCACACGGACACCGCACGCAGCTGTGCCCGGTCCGCGCCCCAGGCCAGCCGGGGCGGTGCGGGCCGTGGCGGCGGTGGCCCGGCGGACGAAGCGGGCCCGGGCGTGAGTGCCGCCCTGCCGTCGGCCCCCGACCACGAGGGCTGGGGCCGGCAGACCGAGTCGGTGCTGTCCTGGTTCGGAAGATTCATCGTGGCTCCCCGCCGGGATCGGTGGGCCGGCGTTTGGCGGTGCCGCGTACCCGGCTCACCTTCGGCTTCGGCGTCTCGGGGAGGAGCGAAGGTGCGGACGGGGTGGGTCGCGGGGACGGAGTGCCGGATGTCGGCGGCAGCGGTTCGTCCTCGGGCGGGGCGTCGGCGGAGGGAGACCGGCGTAGCCCGTCCCGACCGGCATCCCGTCGAACGCCCGGGGAGTCGTGACGGCCGGGTTCTCGCGGACCACTCGTCGTGCGACCCCCGGAGATCCGGCTTGTCAAGTGTGACTTGGGGCCATCGTGCAGCACTTCGCCCCTGAGCGGCGCGGCGTCGGGCTTCTCGGCGCCGGGTTCGGCCGCGGCCGGTTCGGGGGCACGGGACAGCGAGCCGCGCAGCCGTCCCCGCCGTGCCGCCGTCTCGAACGCCCCACCCCCGTCCCGCAGGACCTCCTCCAGAACGGCGCGCTCCAGTTCGGTCTGCTCGAACGGCTCCCGATCGCTGTCACCACGCTCCAGGACCATCCGCATGACCTCGCGTCTGACCTCGCGCTTGTCCGCCTCGCTCTTCTCGTACCAGGCGAGCGCCGCCCGCGGCCCCTCCTTCTCCACGATCTCCGCGAGGAGGCCGTCGACGCCCTCCTCCCGGATTATCTCGACGTGCCGGGTGCGCCGCATGCGCGAGAGCCTGGTCTCCCGCACCACGTCCCTGTACTCGCGCCCGCTGGCGGCGATCTCGTCCTCATCGACCAGAAGTTCCACGTGCATGCCGCGCAGCCGGACGGCGTCGTCACCGGTGAACGGGGCCAGTGCCGCGTTGAGCGCTCGGTCGGCTTCGTGGAACTCGGCGATGTCGTAGTCCCGCGCCACCCCCTGCAACGTCTTGCGCAACCACGCGTACAGAGCACCGCTCATGTCGCGGATACCGCGGGCCACGACCTTCGCAGGGTCCGTGACCTCGCAGACCAGGTCGACCCGGCTGCGGAAGGAGAAGGTGGGGTCCCGGCTGAGCAGCGGGATGTCCAGGACCAGCCGGTGCTCCGCCAGGTCCACCGTGAACACTGTGCGGTAGCTGCCGTATCGGGCGGATGGGATCTCCTCGCCGCTGTGGACCGTCAGCGAGGGGCCGCTGTCGCGAACCAGGACCAGGGCGCGGCCAGGGTCCGGCGGACGCAGCGGGCTCGTCAGCCGCCACCTGGGCAGCTCCGCCACTTCGATGACCGGATCGTACGTCTGTTCCTGCATGGGCTTCTCGGCACCTCGCTCTCGTGCGTCTACAGGTCAGATGCGGCGGTGCAGCCACGCCGCGTTCGCCGACGGGCGGTCGCGGTCGGCCGCCCAAGCCGCGAGCCACCACAGCAGCCGTTCGCGGTGCTTGCCGGGTCTGCCGGCCACGTCGGCGAAAAGTACCGCGATGTGGTCGAGGCTCCCGGGACACAGCGGCGCATAGGTGTCGATCCACTCCCGCAGTGCCGTCAGCGCGGAGTCCTGCACCGGGCGCCTGGCCAGCGCGCGGGCCCACAGCTCCGCGACCTGCTCACCGTGTTCGGGCAGGGAGCTGAGCAGCAGGGGCACGCCCGGGATGCCCGTCGCCTCCGGGCCCGCCTCGGCGCCCGTCCCCGAAGACGGCCGTTCGTAGGGGCGGGAGACCGCGAAGACGAAGGCGGACAGCGTCTTGACGACCATGGGAGACAGGTCCCTCGGCGCGGACCAGTCGAGGTAGGCGTCCAGGAGTGCGTGCGCCCGCCCCTGATGGACGAGGTGGACACCGCCCCAGGCGACCGACGGCAGTGTGCCCCAGTCCTCACCGCGGTCGAGTGCGCCGCGCAGCACGCCGACGGCGCGGCCGGGATGGGCGCGCCCGAGGATCCCGCCCGCCGCGTTCGCCGCGGTGCCCGCGAGACGTCGTTGGTGGGCCGAGCTGCCACCTCGAGCCCATTCGGCCAGCAGATCCCAGACGGCCTCGGCCGATTCGGGACGGCCGCCGGCCACCCCGAGCGCGGTGGCCGCCGCCTGTCGCTGCGCCCAGGACGTACTGCCCGCCCACTGGGTCAGGAACCGGTGTACCGCATAGGGGTGGTCCGCCCAGGTGAGCACCCCGGCGGCCACCGAGGCGCGGGCCCGTACCTCCAGATCGCGGTGCCCGAGCAGCCGGCGCAGCCACTCGAGGAAAGCATCACGGCGCCCGTCCAGGGTGCTCCACGCGTGGACCAGGACGGCTTGGCCGAGCAGAGCGCCCCGGAACCGGACCCGGGGCGGACCGGCTGTGGCGAGGGAGTCCGGTCCGGTGTCCAGCATGATCCACTGCTGCTCGTGGCTGAGCCGGTCGGCGAACCGCAGATCCGGCGGAGCCGGTGCGGCGGGTGTCAGGGCGGTGTACAGCTTCACGGCGGCGTCGGCGACGGTGAGGTAGCCGCTTTCCTCGAGCACGGCCGCGGCGAGTGCGAAGGCGACCGCCTCGGGCGCGCGGTGCTGCTGGAACCAGGACCGGACCTGGCCGCTCGGATCGCGCAGGGCAGCGACCGCGGCGGTCAGGTCGCCCCCCGCGGTGATCACCGACGCGAGGTGTACCGCGTGCCGGGCAGCGGGCTGTTCCCGCAGGGCGCCGAGGGCGCCGCCCGCTTCGAGGAGCGCGTGCAGCCGGGCCCGCGCATCGGGATCCGCCGCGTGGCCGAGTACCCGGCGTTCCAGGATCACCAGCGGGTCCAGCGGCCGGAGCTCGTAGCGGGCGAACGCCTCACCGCCGCGCGAACCGGTCGCGGCGAGCGCGAGGTCGTGGCCGCCGGTGAGGACGAGCCGGCAGCCGGCGGCACGCAGCACGGTGGCCAAGGAGGCCAGTCGGCTTACCTTGAACTCCGCCGTCCCGGCGGCGCCTTCGTCGGCCTCCGCAAGATATCCGCAGTTCTTCTCGGGCGGCTCCCAGCCGGGCTCGTTGAGCACCGACGGATCGAGCAGGCGGTGACAGCCGCCGTCCTGGGCGCCGCTGAGGGCGGTGGCCTCCGACAGCAGGTTGACGGCAGTGGCCGCGCGTCCGCTGCCGGGCGGCCCGGTCAGGACGAGCAGGGCCTGCTCGCACAGTTCGTCGAGAGCGGTGTCGTACCCTTCGGGCTGGACGAACAGCTCGGTGTACTCGATGAGTTCGGTGCCGTCGAGGGTGACCGACGCGCCCGCGCGCCGGGCTGCCCCCGGGCCGGGGGCGCCCCCGGTGTGGAATCCGCCGCCGAAGCTGACGGTCTCGTTGAAGAGCGCGAGCGTGCCGATACGGGTCCCGGAGGCGTCGGCGTTCAGACGCGCGGCGATGAGGTCGGCAATGGCGGAGGCCCGCCGCGCCTCGGACCGCTCGGCGTCGTCGTGCCCGGTGTCCGAGGCGAGCGAACGCAAGGCGTCCGACTCGCTCACGGGGCCGTCCCGCTCCTCGTCGAAGGGACGCGGTGCGTCCTTCCGGGGTTCTTCGGTGGGCGGAGCGGTGTCCGTCGGCGCGCTGTCGGCTGCGGTGGGTCCGGCCGACGGCCGGGGCTCCGGTGCTGCTTCCTCGGTCAAGGGTCTCGGGCTTCCGGGCTTGGCGGTGACGCGGAGTGAGCGGACGAGGGAGGTGCTCGGTGGCTACGAGATGTTCCAGTCGCCCTTGATCTCGACCTTCTCGTTGAACACCTGGGAGTTCTTGATCAGCGCCGCGCTGACCTGTGCACCGCTGCTCGAGGCCGCCACGGCCTCGTTCACCAGGCGCCGCACCTCGTCCTCGAAGCCGCGATCGAGCAGCATGTGGGCAGTCAGCAGCCGCTCGAGAACTTGCTGGGCGTTCTCGTCGTCGGGTGCCCGGGTGACCTCCACGAGCGCGGCTTCGGCGGCGGAGTCGCCCCGGAACCGCGCGCGGACCCGCTCGATCAGTCGAGCACCGCCGGTCCACCCCGAACGCCCGGCCTCCTGGCCCGCGCTCTCCAACGCTCCCTTGACCACGAGCGCGACACCTGCGGCCGCGACAGCCGTCACCGGATCCATCTCATTCCCCCGATTGCGCCTACGGACCGACATCACGTTCAGTCCGATCCGACAAGTTAGGGCATGAGGGGGGAGGCCTGGCGGTGCTTTCCTCCTCTCTGGCGCAGGTTGGCCGAAAGCTGCTCACTGCGTGCGCCTGGTGTCAGGAAATGGCCGACTGGGTGCGGAAAGCGGTGGCCGCGGCGCAGGCGAGGAGGATGAGACCCATGCCGAGGGCGACCCCGGCCGACGGTGGGCCATCCGCCGGGAAGCCGGTGTCGCCTGGTGGCCGACGCCGGGACCGCTGGTCCGGGCCCAGGCCGGAACTGCCTGACGTCGCCTTCGATGGCCGACAGCCTCAGTCGAGAGCGGACGTCCTCCGCCGAGGTGCGGGCCCCGTTTCGAGTCCGATCAGCCCCGGGCCCGCGCCGCGACCTCGATCCAGTTGCGGAACTCGACGGCGTAGTGCCGCAGGTGGTGCTCCAGCACCTCGCCCGGGCAGGCGCTCGGCAGGTACACCGTCAGGCTCGCCGTGAAGCCGTCGGCGGTGTCGCCGAACTGGGTCAGGGCCCGCCCGACGACGGTGCCGTCGGCGAGGAAGAGGTTGGAGGACATCTTGTGCGGGAACTCCGCCTCCGGGAGCCGCTCGGGCGCGTCCACGGCCCAGGCCATCGCCTCGGTGCCCCAGCCGCCCATGAAGAAGGAGCAGACGTGGGGGCCGATGTTCTCCACCACGTTGAACGCCCCGTCGGGCCCCGGCGCCATCACGTAGTGCTCGGGGTGCGCGGCCAGGAGCGCCTCTTCCTCGCCCGCGAAGGCGCGCTCCATCCAGGCCGTGAACTCCTCCGAGCCGATGCCCCGCGCGGTGAGCACCGTCGTGCCGGCCGTGTAGGCCCCGTCGGAGGCCAGGGCGCTCTCCCGCAGGAAGGCGTTGCCCTTCTCGATGTCCTCGGCGAGCAGGTCGAGCAGGCCCTGGCGGCCCAGCCGGGCCCGGAAGCGGGCCAGGGCGCGGCGGGAGTAGAACAGCTCCATGTCGTCGATGGTCCCGGCGCCGGTCGGGCCCGAGTCGAGGGTGACGGTCACGGGCCGGGAGGACTGCGGGTCGGTCGCGGCGGGCGTCATGGCGGCTCCAGAGATGTGAATGCGAGTTTACGTTCGCATTTCGAGCGTACGCCCGGCAGCGGCTGACCTGTCAAGACGGGCGTCGTGCACCCCGCCGATACGATGCGGGGTATGACGGACGAGAGGGGGCGCGCCGCGCACTACCGCGAGCCCCGGCAGGCGCGCAGCGCCGCGACCCTGGCCCGCGTCCTGCGCGCCGCCGAGGAGATCGCCGCGTCGGCCGGCATCGAGGAACTGACGATGACCGCCGTCGCCGAACGCGCCGGCGTCTCGGTCGGCACGCTCTACCGGCGCTTCGAGGACAAGGAGCAGCTGATCACCGCGCTCACCGAGCGCATGCTGGAGCGCCGTGAGCAGTACGTCGCCGAGCGGCTGGACGCGGCCGGCCCGTCGCTCGCCGATGTCCTGGGCACGTACGCCGACGCCCTGCTCCGGTCCTTCGCCGACAGCGGCGGCCTCTTCCCCGAGCTGCTGCGCGTGCGGGGGACCGGCGCCCCGGAACGCGGCGCGCGCACCATCGCCGAGGTCCACCGCCTGCTGCTGGAGGCGGCCGCCCCGTACGCCGACGAGATCCGCCGCTCCGACCCCGCGCGGGCCCTCGACACCGCGGCCCGCGTCGTCCTCGGCGCCTGCTTCCACAACTCCGTCCGCCCCGACCCCGTCACCGGCGAGGAGGCCAGACGCCGGTACGCGGTGGAACTGGGCGATGTGGCGATCGCCTACCTCGGCACACCGGGCACTCCGTAGGGCCGTCTCCCTCTCAGGGCGCCACGGGCACGAGCACCCGCTGCACGGCGGGCCCGACCAGCTCGATCAGCCGCTCCCGCTCCGCCTCCGAGAGCGTCGGCACGCCGACGACCCCGCGCCCCACTATCAACCCCACGAGCATCGACGACACGATGCCGGCCCGCAGCGTCGCGTCCTCGACGTCGCGCGAGGCGACGGCGTCCACGAGCAGCCGCTCCTGGAGGAACTCGCGCAGCTGGCCGTTCGCCTGCTCGTTGACGATGGCGCCCCGCAGCATCGCCATGAGCGGCTCCGCACTGCGGCTCTCGCCCTCCCACACGTCGAAGAAGGCCCGCACGACGCGTTCGCCGAGCCCGTCGTCCGGCCCCGCGAAGGCGCCGCTGAAGTGCTCCAGGCTCTCCGGGGGGACCGACATGACGGCCGCGAACAGTTCGTCCTTCGAGCGGAAGAACTGCATCACCAGCGACGCGTCGACCCCGGCGTCCGCCGCGACCCGCCGGATCGTGGTCGCCGCGAAGCCGTCGGCCGCGAACCGGGCGCGGGCCGCGTCGAGGATCGCCTGCCGGGTCGTGCTCGCTCCCGGCCGGCGGCCGCGGCGCGCGGTGGGGGCGGGATTCGTCTGCGCGGTCATGCTTCGAAGGTACCGTCCGGCGTAATCACCCCGACATAAACTCAACGTCTGTTGATTTGCTCGTAACACGGACGTACGCTCGCGTTGTTTTCCGGAGCCCGCCTCCGGGCGGAGAAACGCGAGGTGTTCACTATGAGTGACGACCAGAAGATCTTCATGCCGTCCGAGCCGCTGGAGCCCGGCAATGCCAGGTACGGCGCCTTCAGTGGCCACGAGCCGGGGGAGCGGACCCTGGAGGCGGGCTTTCAGGTCGCCCCGCCGTTCCTGCCGCTGCCCGTGGACATCGTGTTCGAGAAGGACGTGCCGGTCACTCTGCGCGACGGCGTCACGATCTACGTCGACCTCTTCCGCCCCGTCGGCCAGGAGCGGGTGCCCGTCATCGTGGCGTGGAGCCCGTACGGCAAGGGCCAGGGGGCGTCCGCCAGCGTCATGGGCATCTTCGGCATGGTGGGGCTCGACAACGCGATCGTGTCCGGGCTGGAGAAGTTCGAAGGCCCCGACCCCGCCTACTGGTGCGCGCAGGGCTACGCGATCTGCAACCCGGACATCCGGGGCGTGATGAACTGCGAGGGCGACAGCGTCCTGTGGGACCGCCAGGAGGGCCGCGACTGCCACGACCTGGTCGAGTGGCTCGCCGTCCAGGACTGGTGTTCCGGCAAGGTCGGCATGAGCGGCACCTCCTACCTCGCCGTCGCGCAGTGGTTCACCGCGGCCGAGCAGCCGCCCCACCTCGCGGCGATCAACCCGTGGGAGGGCGTCAGCGACGTCTACCGCGACCTGGTGATGCGCGGCGGCATGCCCGACACCGGCTTCGCCCAGCAGCTGCGGGACTTCAGCTTCTGGGGCAAGGGCCAGAAGGAGGACATCCTCGCGGAGGCCGAGCGCCACCCGCTGGCCGACGGCCTGTGGGAGAACAAGATTCCGGAGTTCGACCGGATCGACGTGCCCGCGTACGTCGTCGCCAGCTACTCCAACACCCTGCACACCGCCGGCACCTTCCGCGCCTGGCGCCGGATGGCGTCCGAGGACAAGTGGCTGCGCGTCCACAACAGCCAGGAGTGGCCCGACTACTACGACGAGGCCAACCGCGAGGACCTGCGCCGGTTCTTCGACCGCTACCTCAAGGACGAGGACAACGGCTGGGAGGACACGCCCCGCGTGCGCTACTCCCTCCTCGACCTCCAGGGCGGCGACCAGGTGAACATCCCGGCCGACGCGTTCCCGCCCGCCGAGGTCACCCCCGTGCACTACTACCTCGACGGCCGCTCCCGCACCCTGACCACCGAGGCGCCCGAGGTGGCCGCGACGGCCGACTACACGGCCGGCGCCAACCCGGACCAGGTCTCCTTCGTCACCCGCTTCGACGAGGAGACCGTGCTGGTCGGCTACCCCAAGGCGCACCTGTGGGTGGAGGCGGACGGCGCGGACGACATGGACCTCTTCGTCCTCGTCCAGAAGCTCGACGCGTACGGCACCCCGCTCCAGCAGTTCACCGTGCCCAACCAGACCGCGCGCGTCCACGACGTCACCGATCGCGGCGCCTCGATCCTGCGCTACAAGGGGTCGGACGGACGCCTGCGGGTGTCGCTGCGCCACCTCGACGAGAAGCTCTCGACCGAGGACGTGCCCGCGCACAGCTTCGACCGGGTCGAGAAGCTCTCGCCCGGCGAGGTCGTGGACATCGAGATCGACCTGCTCCCGGTCGGGCTCACCTTCCACCCGGGCGAGCAGCTCCGCCTGATCGTCAGCGGCCGTTCGCTGCTGGGCACGATGATGCCGGGCAACCGGGAGTACGTCCCGGCCAACAGCGGCCGGCACATCGTGCACACGGGCGGGGAGCGGGCGTCGTACCTGCGGCTGCCGGTGCGCGGGGCCTGACCGGCCCGACCGGCCCGACCGGCCCGACCCAGTCGGCTACGCCTGGCCGGAGGCCAGTTCCACCACGGTGACGTCCGCCGGTGCGCCCACGCGGACCGGCGGACCCCAGGCGCCCGCGCCGCGGGAGACGTAGAGCTGGGTGTCGCCGTAGCGGTCCAGTCCGGCGACCGTCGGGTTCGACAGCTCGGCGATCAGGTTGCCGGGCCAGAGCTGGCCGCCGTGGGTGTGGCCGGAGAGCTGGAGGTCCACGCCGTGCTTCACGGCCTCGTGGATCATCACCGGCTGGTGGGCCAGCAGTACGGAGGCGAGGGCGGGGTCGCGGTCCGCGAGGGCCCGGCCGTAGTCGGGGGCGTCGTCGTGCTCCTCGCCGCTGATGTCGTTGACGCCGGCGAGGTGGAAGCCGCCGACCGCGAGGCCCTCGTTGCGCAGGGGGTGCACGCCCATGTCGCGGACGCGGGCCACCCACTCCTCCACCCCGGAGTAGTACTCGTGGTTGCCGGTCACGAAGTACGCCCCGTCCCGGGACCGCAGCCCGGCCAGCGGGTCGGCGGCGCGGCCGAGGTCGGCGACCGAGCCGTCCACCAGGTCGCCGACGACGGCCACGAGGTCGGGCTGCGTCGCGTTGACGGTGTCGACGACGCGCTGCGTATGGGCGCGGCCCAGGATCGGGCCGAGGTGGATGTCGCTGACGACGGCGATGCGGTAACCGTGGGCGGCGCGGGGGAGCTTGGCGAGCCGCACGGTGACGCGCTTCACGGTCGGGCCCCGGAAGACCCCGTAGGCGCCGTTCCCGACGACGCCTACGGCGGCGGCAGCGGCGGCACCGCCGACGACGCGGGAGACGAAGAGGCGGCGGGAGGGGGAGGAGGGTGCGGGGGAGGGGGCCGGGGTGGGGGCGGGCTCGGCCACGGACTCCTCGCGCGCCGTCTCCTCGCCGGCCGGTGCCCCCCGCGCCGCCCGCCGGTCGAGCGCGCGCCGCAGCAGGGGCCGTACCGCCTCGCCCACGACCAGGGCGAACGTGACGTACAGCAGCAGGGCCAGCCAGAGGTAGCCCGGCCAGGCCAGTACCCGCTGGACCAGGAACGGCGCGCCCGCCTGGGTCGCGGTGAAGGCACCGGCGGACAGCAGGGGCAGGACGATCACCGCGACGGTGCCCGCTCTTCTGGCGAGGCCGCCCGGTGCCGTGACGTCGCGCACGAGGCGGCGCCACACGTACCAGTGCACCGCGGCGAGCAGCGCGAGGATCAGCAGCCCCATCAGGAGCAGGACAACCTGCACGATCACATGGTCCTTGTCGGGTCTCGGGCGGTGACGGCCCGGGCCACGACCGTGCGGCGGCCGGCCCCGGCGGTCCGGAGAGTATGCGCCGCGCGGGCGGCGGGCCGCCAGAGAGGGGTGTTCCTGGTACTGGGGTTACCAGGCTGTTCCGCCCTCCGTTTGCGACGATGGCGGCATGAGCGGACCCGGCGAGCTGGCAACGATCCTGCGGGTGTGGCGGGAGCGGCTGACGCCCCGGGCCGTGGGCCTGCCGGCCGGTACCACACGGCGGACCAGCGGACTGCGGCGCGAGGAGCTCGCCGTCCTCGCCGGGGTGTCGGTGGACTACATCGTGCGACTGGAGCAGGGCCGGGCCTCCGCGCCCTCCGCCCAGGTGTGCGCCGCGCTCACCCGCGCCCTGCAACTGAACGACACCGAGCAGGAGCACTTCTTCCGCCTGGCGGGGCACGCCACCGGCGGCGGCCGCATCAACCGGCTGGTGCCCGCGAGCATCCGGCGCCTGGTGGAGCGCACCAGCGACCGCCCCGTCGCCATCTTCGACGCCATGTGGTCCCTGCTCATCTGGAACCCCATGTGGGCGGCCCTGATGGGCGACCCGTCACGGCTGCGGGAGCAGGAGCGCAACATCCTCCGGCTGCACTTCCTCGGCCTGGGCAACTGCCACGTCCGCAGATCGGGCGGCACCGTGGCCTTCGACGCCTCGATGGTCGCCGACCTGCGCCGCAGTGCCGGCCGCTATCCCGACGAACCGCAGCTGCGCGAGCTGATCGCCCGGCTGCACGAGCGGAGCGAGGTCTTCCGTGACCTCTGGCAGCGCTACGAGATCGCGGAGCACGGGGCGATGACCAAGGTCATCGACCATCCCGGCGTGGGCCGGCTCGACCTGGACTGCGACGTCCTCAGCACGCAGCGCGGAGACCTGCGCGTCGTCATGTACTCGGCCGAGCCCGGCAGCGAGTCCGAGAGCAAACTCGCCCTGCTGGCCACGATCGGCACGCAGCACATGATGGGCGTGCCCGACGGCGAGCGCGGCCGGTAGCCGCCGGAGGCCGTCCGTGAGCCGCTGGTAGCCGCCGGGAGTCCCTGGTATCGGCGGTACCAGGAAACGACGTCCCTGGTGGATCATCCGGTGGGGGAGCAACGTGGCGCCATGACCACGATCATGTCGCCGCGGAGAAGGACGACGCGACGGAGGCGGGGCGCGTTCCTCGCGGGTGCCCTGGTGTTCCTCGCCGGTGTGACCGGGTGCACGGCCGACACGAGACCCGCGCGCGGCGGCGCCGGCGCCTCGCACGCGCCGGTGGACCTGACGGGCACCGTCCCCGTCCGGGACCTCCGGGACTGGTTCGTCGCCGACCCGTCCCTCGCGGAGAAGGAGTGCTACGGCCGTACCGTGCGGGTCCGGGCCGTGGTGCTGAACACGGGCCCCAGCGAGTTCGGGACGCCCACGATCGAGGTGTCGGACGTGCGCGGCGGCGACTACCTCGCGGCCGTCGTCCTGCCGTACGACGACCGCCGTGAGGCGTCCTTCCGGCGCATGGAGAGCATCGATCCCGGCCAGGAGATCGTCGCGTCCGCCACCTGCGACGTCTTCGCCGAGGAGGACAGAGCCGTGATCTTCAAGAACGCCGAGATCATCGACTGAGCACCGACGGAAAGCGGACAGCAGTGGAAACCAACCTCGCCTCCCCCCACGCGGCCCTCGCGAGGCGCGCGCGTGTCTGGTCGTACGTCCTCGCCGTCGTCGGCACCTTCAGCGCCGTCTTCGGCGAGAGCACGCTGCGGGCGATCGACTCGGCCTCCGGCTACGCCACCCCGTACCCGGTGTACTCGACCGTCCACTACACGCTGCTCGTCCTCGGGCACGTGGCCGTACCCGCGGCGGCGGCGCTCTTCGGGGCGTCGATGGTGCTGAAACGGCTGTAGAGGTCTTGTCCGGCGAATGTGGAACTGAATACCGTGATAACAGTACCGAGGCCCGTAAGTCGTGTCCGGAAGCGTGTCCGGAAGCGTGTCGGAAAGGTGGGAAGCCCATGACCGGAGCGAGCGGAAAACGTACTGGTGGAGCTGGGGGTGCCGGTGGAGCGGGTGGTGCCGGTGGTGCCGTCGGCCGGAGGCTGGTGCTGAGCTCGGCGGCGGCCGCCGCCGTCGCGGCGGTCCCCGTCCTGGCGGCCGGGACCGCGCGGGCGGCCGCGCAGACGAGGCCCCGGGTCCTCGTCTACAGCGACCACGCGCCCCCCGGCGGCATGCGCACCGCGTTCCTGCGCGATGTCGTCTTCCCCGCCATCGAGCGGGAGTCGCACGGCCGGCTGCGGATCGAGGCCCACTGGAACGGTGAGCTCGCGGGCTCCTTCGACGCCCTGCGCGCGGTCGGCGAGGGCGTGGTCGCCGACATGGGCACGGTCGTGGGGGAGTACACGGCCGAACAGACGCCGCTGCACCAGATCTTCAAGAGCTTCCCGCTGGGCCCGAGCGGCAGCCGGCAGGTCGAGTTCCTGCGCCGCGTCTACGCCGATGTGCCCGCCGTACCCGCCGAGTTGGCGCGGAACAACGTCGTCCCGGTGTTCCTGGGCACCGGCTACCCCACGGCGTTCTACAGTGCCGCGCCCCTGGCCGGTCTGGCGGGGCTGCGCGGCGGCACGTGGCGCACGTCCAGCTTCTGGCACCGCGACTACCTGATTAACTCGGGTGCCACGCCCGTCAGTACGGCGTGGGGGCCGGGGACTCTCGACGATCTGAGGTCGGGGGCGCTGGACGGGGTGATGGTGAACGTCGACGACGGCTACCGGATCAGCGTCCAGGAGGCCGCCCCGCACGTGCTGATCTCCAAGGAGCTGTGGATGGGGCACGTCTACCCCGTCACCATGAACAAGGCGGTGTGGGACGGGCTTTCGCCCGCCGACCGGGCCGCGGTGCGGCGGGCCGCCGCCCATGCGTACCGCACCCTGGGCCCGGTGATGGACACCGCCTTCGACGCCCAGGTCGACGCGCTGCGGGCGGCCGGGGCGCGGGTGCGGATCCTCGATCCGGGCGAACTGGCGCGTTGGCAGTCCGTCACCCGGTACCGGGACGTGCAGGCCGCCTGGGTCGCGGAGCGGACGGCCGAGGGCGTGACGGAGGCCGGTCCCACCGTCCGGCAGATCAGCCGGCTCATGGACCGCTTCCCGCCCAGGGGCTGAGAGGGGCGCGGTGGCCCGTGCCGGGCGGCGGCGAGGCGCCGCCGGGCGCCCGGTGCACCGTGTCGTGGCGCCGCCCTAGCCCCTGAGTGCTGCCGCGCGCGGCAGGTGCGGGGGCTTGGTCGCCGCCCCGCCCGGCGGCGGCCCCGGGCGCCGGTCCAGCCGGTCGTCCAGAATCAGGAGGGCAGGTCTCCGGAGCGGTTCGGTACGGCGTCCAGGGCTGCCATCGTGGAGGCGTCCAGGGTGACCGAGCCCGCGGCGACGTTGGCCGCCAGGTGGTCGGGGTTCGCGGTGCCGGGGATGAGGAGCACGTTCGGCGCGTGGTGGAGCAGCCACGCCAGGCCCACCTGCGCGGGCGTCGCCCCCACGGCCTCGGCCGCCGCGACGACGGCGGGCTCGTCGGTCACCTTCGGCATGCCCGGTACGGCGCTGCCGAGCGGGAAGTACGGCACCCAGGGGATGCCCTCGGCGACGCAGATGCCGAGCATCTCCTCGTCGCCGCGCACCACGAGGCTGTACGCGTTCTGTACGCAGGCCAGCCCCACGGGCAGGGCCCGGCGCAGCTCCTCGACCCCGGCGTGGCTCAGTCCGATCGCGCCGATCTTGCCCTCGTCCCGCAGGGCCGTCATCTCGGCGAGCTGGTCGTCGATGTCCACCAGCTGATCGCCCTCGGCGCGCAGCCCCGGCCCCCGCTGGGCCCGGCGCAGGTTGACCAGGGGGAGCCGCTCCAGGCCGAGACTCGCGAGGTTGGCCTCGACGTCGGCGCGCAGCTCCTCCGGGCGCTGGGCGATGCGCAGCGGACGCGGCTGCCCGCCCGGTACCGGGGTGGCGCCGACCTTGGTGACGACGACCACGCCGTCCTCGGGGCGGATCGCCTCGCGTACGAGCTCGTTGGCGTAGCCGTTCCCGTAGAACTGCGCGGTGTCGATGTGGTCGATCCCGAGCTCGACGGCCCGGCGCAGCAGCGCGACGGCGGCGGCGCGGTCCTCGCCCAGGCGCGGGAGCTGCATGGCGCCGTAACCGACACGGGAGACGGCGCGTCCGAGGAGCGCGCCGGCTCCGCCCGGCCGGGAGACGCCGGTGGCGGTGCGGTCCAGGGAGCCGGTGGAGCTGGTGGAGCCGGTGGAGCCGGTGGGGGGAAGGGGAGACGTCATGGGTCCTGCCTCGTACGACGGGAGGGGAACGAATGGAAGCGGAGAGTCCTCCGCTTCCTCCGAACGTAGCACTACCGGAGGGCCCTCCGATTAGCCTGGTCCGCAGGGGCACTGCTCCCGTCCGGCCCGGCGAAGCTCTCCGACCGGCTCCCGGTGGCGGTTTGCCCGTCGGGGTGAGGTGAGTACCCTCGGGGCAGGTACTTGGGAAGCAGGTACGCCCGCGGCCCGGCTGTGACCCACGGCCGCCGCGGTGGAAGCCGACCTGCGTCCAGGAGGACCGCCTGATGAGCCAGCACATCCGTACCCGCCGGCCCGAGACCCACGACCCGCGGAGAAGGCCCGCGGTCCGCCGGACCCGGGTCGGATGATGACGGCCGCCCCGGACAGAACGTCGCTCGACTCGGTGACCTCGGTGACCTCGGTGGCCGCCTCCTGGCTGCGGGCGCCCAGCCCGGCGCTGGTCGTGGACGTAGGCGGTGTGGTCGTCGAGGCCAACGAACGGGCCGTCGGCCTCTTCCCGCAGCGGCTGCGCGGGGCCCGGCTCGCCGACGTGGCGCCCCCCTGGCTCGCGGCGGCGCACCAGCGGG
Source organism: Streptomyces sp. cmx-10-19 (assembly GCA_049998335.1). Lineage (GTDB taxonomy): Bacteria > Actinomycetota > Actinomycetes > Streptomycetales > Streptomycetaceae > Streptomyces. The sequence goes on along the minus strand of JAEBFB010000004.1, from coordinate 373,517 downwards.
TCGTCCTGGACGGCGAGGACCCCGCAGAACCGGTGCGCGGACCGTACGGGCAGCGGTCGCTGGAGGCGTACGCCACGCCCGCGCCCGACGGGGCCGTGGTGTGGTGGCTGGTCGACGACACCCGGCGGGTCGTCGCCGAGGCGGCGCTCCGCAGCGAGCAGGAGCGCAACGCCTTCCTCGCCGAGGCGTCCACCCGGCTGCTGGCCTCGCTGAACACCGAGCGGTGCACCGAACTAGCCGTCACGCTCGCCGCCGAGCACCTCGCCGACGCCGCCGTCCTGGTCGCGCCCGCCGCCGGCCGCCGCCACCCCCTCGCGATCGGCTGCGGCGGCCGGGTCACGCACCGCACGGAGCGGCTGGACCCGTCGGCGGTGCCCGGCCTGGCCGAGGCCCTCCAGGGCTTCCCGCCGGTGCCCTCGCGGTGGATCGACCCCGCCTCGCTGCCCGCCTGGGCGGTACCGGACGACTTCGACGGCCCCGCCGGGTCCGTGGTCGTCACCCCGCTGCCCGGCCCCGGCTTCCCGGCCGGTGCGCTGATCCTGCTGCGCCGCAGCGACCAGGCCGCCTTCGACGCCTCCGAGGAGACGTTCGCCCGCGTCTTCGCCGCCCGCGCGGGCGCCGCCCTGTCCGCCGCCCGGCTCTACCAGGACCAGGCCGACGTCACCGCCACCCTCATGGCCGACCTGCTGCCGCCCCCGCTGCGGCGGACCCACGGCGTGGAGTTCGCGGGCGGCTACCGCACCGCCAAGGACACCGAACGCGTCGGCGGCGACTTCTACGACGTCCACCCCGGCGCCGGCCCCGGCGACGAGACCCTCGCCGTCCTCGGCGACGTGTGCGGCAAGGGCCTGGACGCCGCCGTCCTCACCGGCAAGATCCGCAACACGCTGCACGCGCTGCTGCCCCTGGCCGGCGACCACCAGAACCTCCTCGAACTGCTCAACGGCGCCCTCCTCGACAGCCGGCACACCCGCTTCGCCACCCTGGTCCTGGCCTCCGTACTGCGCCAGGGCAACCGGACCCGGCTGCGCGTCACCAGCGCCGGCCACCCCGCGCCGCTGATCATCCGGCGCGACGGCACGGTCCGGGAGGTGGAGACCTCCGGCACGCTCATCGGCGTCCTGCCCGACATCCGGTCCACCACCGCCGAGGCCGTCCTCGCACCCGGTGAGACCTGCGTGCTGTTCACCGACGGGGTCACCGAGGCGAAGGGCGGGCCGCTGGGCGAGGCGATGTTCGGCGAGGAGCGCCTGCGGGCCGCGCTCGCGCAGTGCGCCGGCATGCCCGCCGAGGCCGTCGTCGAGCATGTGCAGATGCTGGTGGCCGCCTGGATCGACGACAACCGGCACGACGACATCGCCGTCATGGCGATCACCGCGCCGCACACCACACACCTGGCGGCGGTGGACGGCCGTACGCCGGGCAGGTACACCGCATGACCCGTGCCACCGCCGCCGTCGCGGACCCCGCCCCGCTCTGACCCGAGCCCGCGAGGAGCTGTGGCGGGCCGTCAGCGCACGCGACGAGTACGCCGCCGGGCAGGTGGTGTTCTCGGCCCTGGACGCCGGAGCCGGTGCCGAGGACGTCCTGCTCGACGTCATCGCCCCCGTCCAGGGCAAGGTCGGCGCCGAATGGGCCGCCGCCCGCTTCACCGTCGCCCAGGAGCACGCGGCCACCGCCATCCACGACCGGATCATCGCCGTCATGGCCCACCGCACGCCCGCCGCCGTACCGCCGGGGACCTCCGGCACGGTGACCGTGGCCTGCGTCGACGGCGAGTGGCACGCCCTGCCCGCCCGCATCCTCGCCGAGGTCCCGCGGCTGCGCGGCCACCGGGTGGACTTCCTCGGCGCCCAGGTCCCCACGCCGCACCTCGTCACCCATCTCCACCAGACCGCGCCCGCCGCCCTCGCGCTGTCCTCCTCCGTCGCCACCCGCCTGCCCGCCGCCCACGCGGCGATCACCGCGGCGCAGGCCACCGGCGTCCCCGTCCTCGCCGGCGGCGCGGCCTTCGGCCCCGACGGCCGCTACGCCCGCCTGCTCGGCGCCGACGGCTGGGCACCCGACGCCCGCTCCGCGGCCCTCCTCCTCGCCGCCGGGCTGACCCGGCCGGGCACCCCTGCCGCACCCGGCGCACCAGCCCGCCGTCCTGCGCCGCATGCTCCGGACCGCCGGCACCAGCCACGTCTTCGCCGACGCCGTGACCGACGCGACCGGCGTGACCGCCGTTTCCGACGCACCTGACGCGGAGGGGGCCGACGGCGATCGGTAGCGCCGGTCCGGCCGCCCCGGCTTCCCGGAGCCGCCCACCGCCTGCGAGGATGCCCGCATGAGCGTCGAAGCCGAAGTGAGCGTCGCCGTGGTCGACGACGTGCGGATCGTACGGGTCGCCGGGGAGTACGACGCCGAGGGCGCCGACACCCTGGCACAGGCGCTCGCCCTCCCCGCCGCCTGCCGCGCGGCCGGGACCGTCGTGGACCTTGCGGCGGTGACCTTCGCCGACTCCTCGTTCCTGCACACGCTGCTCGCGGCCCGGCTGGACCACGACCGCGCCGGCGTCCCCCTGGTGCTCGCCGCGATGACCCCGTCCGTGCGGCGGCTGCTCGACGTGACCGACGTCGCCCGCGCCTTCACCGTGACGCCGGCCGTCCCCGTCGCCGCCGACCTGGTCCGCGCCGGCACGCCCGGGAACCGCGACCGGTGAACGGCGTACATCGCACGGCCCCGGGAAGCCGCGAAAGAGGCTTGTCGGACGACTGGGATTCACGGGGGACATGAACACGACGGACACCGACCCGGGCCGGCTCCGGCCCCCCTTCACGGCCGCGACCGCCCGCGACCACATACGGCACCTGCTGCTGACCGGCGCCCCCGGCACGCTGCCCGTGGTCGTCGGCGACGTCCTGCTCGTGGCCACCGAGATGATCACCAACGCCGAGCGGCACGGCGGCGGCATGACCGCGTTCGACGCCCGTCTCACCGACGACTCCATCGTCATCAGCGTCACCGACGCCTCGCCCGACGTGCCCCGCTCCACGCCCCGCAGCAACCCCATGGCACCGGGGGGCTTCGGCTGGCCGCTGATCCGGCGGCTCAGCCGGCACGTCGCCATAACGCCGACGCGGACCGGAAAAACGATCAGGGTCGTCATCGGCACCGGCGGCCACGACGGCCTGCTGACCGATGTTCAGTGATGTCGCCCACGACGAACAAATGGGCGAAGCCGTCCAGGTAGACTCTGGCAGGGTGCTCTTCGGAAGCAGGAGCGTGTATCACGCCTGCCCTGGGAGGACGGGAGCATCGTGTCGGTGTCACAGCCATGGGCCATGCGTGTGCCCTCGCCCGGCGAGACCGGCGGCGCGGAGCCGCCCTGGCAGTGGTGGGAACCCTCCGTCCTGCTCGTCGAGGACGACCCCGGCGACGCCCTGCTCGTCGAGGAACTGGTCGCCGACAGCACCCTGAAGATGGGCCTGCGCTGGGTCCGCTCGATGGCCGAGGCACGCGAGGCGCTCGCCACCGAGGTCCCGGACTGCGTCCTGCTCGACCTGAACCTCCCGGACACCCGGGGCCTGGAGGCCGTCTCCGGCATCCGGGCCCACGCCGAACAGGTCGCGGTCGTCGTGCTCACCGGCCTCGCCGAGGAGGAGACCGGCCTGGCGGCGGTCGCGGCCGGCGCCCAGGACTACCTCGTCAAAGGACGCGTCGAACCCGAACTCTTCGGCCGCGCCGTGCGCTACGCGATCCAGCGCAAGCAGGCCGAACAGGCGGCCGTCGCCCTCCAGGCCAGCCAGATGCTGGCCCAGGAGAACGCCCGCCTGGAACGCGGCCTGCTGCCCGTCCCGCTGCTGAACGGCGCCCCCGTCGAGGTCGTCACCCGCTACCGCCCCGGCCGCGCCCACGCGCTGCTCGGCGGTGACCTGTACGACATCGTGCAGAGCACCGACGGCGCCGTGCACGCCCTGATCGGCGACGTCTCCGGGCACGGGCCCGACGAGGCCGCCCTCGGCGTCGCCCTGCGCATCGCCTGGCGCACCCTCGTGCTCAGCGGCGTCACCGGCGCCGAGCAGGTGGCCCGGCTGGAGGAGATCCTGGTCGCCGAGCGGGCCGGGCCGCAGGTCTTCGCCACCCTGACGACCCTCACCCGAAGACCCGGGGAGGAGCGGGTGCGGATGATCCGCGCCGGCCACCCCGGGCTGCTGCTGCGCACCCCGGACGGCGCCGTGGAGTGGGTCGAGGTCGAGGGCGGGCCCGCCCTGGGCGTCGTACCCGACGGGGCTGACTGGCCGGTGCGGGAGCTGACGGTGCCGGCGGGCGCGGCCCTGGTCCTGTTCACCGACGGGCTCTTCGAGGGGTACGTCGGGCGGGGCAGGGAACGGCTGGGCGAGGACGGGCTGCTGCGCCTCGCGCGTGAGGTGGCCCAGCTGCCCCCCGAGCCGTTCGTGGACGAGCTGATCGAGCGGGCCGAGACCCTCGCGGAGAGCCAGGGCGGGCTCGCCGACGACGTGGCCGTACTGCACTTGCGGTGGACATGAGACAGGCGGACGAGAACGGTGTCGGAGAACGCGGTGGACCCGGTGGGCACGGTGGGTGACAGGACGGGCGGTCGGCACATCGGCCGCAGGATGACGGTGCAGGGCTGGTTCCAGGTGGTCCTGGCCCTGGTGATGCTGATGGTCGTCGGCGGCAGCGTCGTCGGCGCCCGGCTGCTGGAGGAGACGACGCAGGTCACCGACCGGCTGACCGACCGCCTCCAGCCGGCGCAGACGGAGGCGTACCGGCTCCAGGCGGCCCTGGTCAACCAGGAGACCGGCGCCCGCGGCTACGTCCTGGCCGGCGACCGCCAGTTCCTCGCCCCCTACACCGAGGGCCAGAAGGACGAGGCCCGCGCCGCGGACCGGCTGCGTGAGCTGATCGGGGACCAGCCCCGGCTGCTCGCCGACCTGGAGGAGCTGGAGCGCCAGGCGGTGGACTGGCGGCGCAGCTACGCCGAGCCGCTCGTCGCCGAGGTGACCTCGGGCGAGCCCGGGGCGGCCGCCGACCGGGCCGCCGTCGAGCGGGGCAAGAAGGCCTTCGACGGGCTCCGCAGCGAGTGGGGGACCCAGAACGCGCACCTCGCCGAGGCCGTGGCGGACGGCAAGCGGGACCTGTCCGAGTCCCGCTCCAGCCGGAACGCGATCCTCGTCGCGATGGTGGCGGCCTTCCTGCTGGCCGCCCTGGTCCTCGCGTCCCTCATCCGGGTGCTCGTGGCCCGCCCTCTGCGGTCCCTCAGCGCCTCCTCGCGGCGGGTGAGCGGCGGCGACTTCGACCACGTCATCGCCGGTGAGGGGCCCGCCGACCTGGTGGCGGTCGCCGGCGCCGTCGAGGGCATGCGCCGGCGGATCGTCGCCGAACTCGACGCCTCCCACCAGCAGCGCGACGTCCTCGCCCGGCAGGCCGCCGACCTGGACGCCCAGGCCGTGGAACTGCGCCGCTCCAACGCCGAGCTGGAGCAGTTCGCCTACGTCGCCTCGCACGACCTCCAGGAACCGCTGCGCAAGGTGGCCTCGTTCTGCCAGCTGCTGGAGAAGCGGTACAGCGACAAGGTGGACGACCGGGGCCGGCAGTACATCGACTTCGCGGTCGACGGGGCCAAGCGCATGCAGATCCTCATCAACGACCTGCTCACCTTCTCCCGCGTCGGGCGCCTCAACGACGCCCGGGTGGACGTCGACCTCGACGAGACCCTCACCAAGGCGCTGGCCAACCTCGACACGGCCGTCACGGAGAGCGGGGCGCGCATCGAACGCCCGGAGCGGCTGCCCGCGGTGGTCGGCGACCCGGTGCTGCTCGGCATGGTCTGGCAGAACCTGGTCGGCAACGCCGTCAAGTTCCGCCACCCCGACCGCGCCCCGGAGATCCGGATCACCTGCGAGGAGGACCCGGACACCCCCGGCACCTGGCAGTTGAGCGTCACCGACAACGGCATCGGCATCCCCGAGGAGTTCGCGGAGAAGGTCTTCGTCATCTTCCAGCGGCTGCACGGCCGCGACGCGTACGGCGGCACCGGGATCGGGCTGGCCCTGTGCAAGAAGATCGTCGAGCACCACGGCGGTCACATCCGGATCGACACCGGCCACACCGACGGCACCCGCATCTGCTTCACCCTGCCCTCCGGCGACACCACCGCCGAGGGCGCGGACGCCCGCACCGACACGGGCACCGACTCCGGCACCGAGCCGCGCACCGGCTCCCGCACCGACGAAAAGGCCCTGACATGACGACCTCCGCCGGCACCCCCATCGACGTCCTCCTCGTCGAGGACGACCCCGGGGACGAGCTGATGACCCGTGAGGCCTTCGAGGACAACAAGATCGGCAACAACCTGCACGTCGTGCGGGACGGCGAGGAGGCCCTCGACTTCCTCTACCGGCGCGGCGAGCACACCGGGGCCCCGCGCCCCGACCTCATCCTGCTCGACCTCAACCTGCCCAAGTACGACGGCCGTCAGGTGCTGGAGAAGATCAAGTCCGACCAGGACCTGAGCGACATCCCCGTGGTCGTCCTCACCACATCCTCCGCCGAGGAGGACATCCTGCGCAGCTACAGGCTGCACGCCAACGCCTACGTCACCAAGCCCGTCGACCTGGACCAGTTCATCGCCGCGGTCCGCCAGATCGACGACTTCTTCGTCCAGGTCGTACGACTGCCCCGGCGCCGCGGCTGACACCGCCCCCGCGCCGGGTCACAGGAACCGGCGGACCGGCAGCACGGCCGTCTCCCGCATCCGCTGCCACGCCGCGCGGCGCTTCCAGCGGGTCGGGTCGATGCTCACACTCTGTTCGAGGTCGGCGTCGAAGTCCCGGTCCAGGCCCGCGGTGAACTCCTGGTCGAGGACGGCGAGCATGACCTCCTCGTCGTGGTCCATCGAGCGCCGGTTGAAGTTGGTCGAGCCGATCAGCGAGGCGAGCCCGTCCACGGTGATGATCTTCGCGTGCATCATCGTCGGCTGGTACTGCCGTATCTCCACGCCCGCGTCCAGCAGCCGGGCGTAGTGGTACTGGCCCGCCAGCTGGCAGGCCCGCTGGTCGGTGTGCGGGCCCGGCAGCAGGATCTCGACCCGCACCCCGCGCGCCGCGGTCGCGCACAGCAGGTCGATGAAGTACGTGTCCGGGGCGAAGTACGCGGTGGCCAGCCGGAAGCGGTGCTCGGCGGAGGTCAGCATGACCCGGATCAGGGTCTGCATGTCCTGCCAGCCGAAACTGGCGGAGCCGCGCACGACCTGGACGACGGAGGTGCCGGGCTGGGCGTGCTCGGCGAAGCGGTCCCGGCCGTCGTACAGCTCGTCGTGGCACTCGGCCCAGTTCTGCGCGAAGGCGGCGGCGATGCCGTCCACGGCCGGGCCGCGCACCTGGACGTGGGTGTCGCGCCACTCACCCGGGCCGCGGGCGTCGCCGCACCACTCCTCGGCGATGCCGACGCCGCCGGTGAAGGCGGTGTGCTCGTCGACGATCAGCGCCTTGCGGTGGCAGCGGTGGTTCTGCTTGAACGGCGACAGCCACAGCGGCTTGCGGAACCAGGCCACCTGCACCCCGGCGGCGTCCATCTCGTCCAGCAGGTCCCGCTCGATCTCCTTGGCGCCGAAGCCGTCCAGCAGCAGCCGCACCCGCACCCCGGCCCGCGCCCGCCCGGCCAGCGCGGCGGCGAAGTCCCGCGCTATCTGCCCGCGCCAGTACACGAACGTCATCATGTCGATCGTGTGCTCCGCCGACCGGATCGCCTCCAGCATGGCGGGGAAGATCGCGTCCCCGTTCCGCAGCGCGACCAGCTCGTTCCCCTCGGTCGCCGCCACCCCGATCAGCCGCTCCAGCCGCCGCCGCAACCGCTGGATGCCTGCCCGGTCGACATCCACGTCCGCGTCCTGCGGCTGCTGCTCGGCGAGGGTCATGCGGGGTCCTTGTCGGAAGGGCGGGCCGGCCCTCCGGCACCGCGGACGCCCGGGCGTATACCCCGTGACCCCGGCATCGATGCCGGGGCGGCCCGTACGTCCGGGGGCACTCCGGGTGATGCGCCCGGCGTGACCGCCGGCTCGAACGTTACGCCGTACATTCTTTGAATTCTGTACGGGGGTGGGTACGGTCGCCTCATGGACACGCAGCGATCGCACGGTTCGGGCCCGGAAGCGGATCTGCCCACGAACTGGGGGCGTTGGGGCGACGACGACCAGCTCGGCACGCTCCATCTGATCACCGACGAGGTACGGGCGCGGGGCGCCGCCGAGGTGCGGACCGGCCGGACGGTGTCGCTGGCCCGGCCGGTGGAGCCCACACCGCTGGTGGCCGGCCCCCTCGCCCCGGCCACCCAGGCGAACTCCGCCGTGACCCTGGTCATGATGGACACCGGCACCCAGGGGAGGGCGTCGGCGGACGCCATGACGGTCACCAACCACCACCCCCGCTCCACGCATCTCGACGCCGTGGCGCACATCTCCCACGAGGGGCGGGTCTACCCCGGCCGGCCCCGGCAGGAGTGCGTGACGCCGACCGGTGTACGGCATGGTTCCACCACGGCGTTCGCCGCGGGCATCGCCACCCGCGGCGTCCTGCTCGACCTCGCCGCCGACGGCCCCCTCGCCCCGGGTCACGCGGTGACCGGCGCGGACTTCGAAGCGGCCGAGGAGCGCCAGGGGGTCCGCCTGGAGTCCGGCGACGCCCTGGTGGTCCGGCAGGGCTGGGCGCCGGGCCCCGACCCCGAGGGGCGTCCCACCCCGGGCATCAGCCTCGACGCCGTGCGGTGGATGCACCGGCGCGGCGCCTGCCTCTACGCCGGCGACGCGGGGGAGGCGTATCCGCCGCTCGATCCCCGCCTCCCCCTGCCCCTGCACCGGGTGGGCCTGGCGCTGACCGGCATGCCGCTCGTCGACGCGGCGGAGGTCGACGACCTGGCCGCCGTCTGCGCCGAACTGGGCCGCTACACCTTCCTGCTGACGCTGGCCCCGCCGCGCATCCACGGGATGACCGGGGTGCCGGTCAATCCGCTCGCGGTCTTCTGAGGGCCCCAGGAACGGAGTACGCCCATGTCGCAGCCCACACCTCTCGATGCCGAGACCATCCTGTCGGCCACCGAGGAGGTGCTGCGCCGCCACGGGCCGGCCAAGGCCACGGTCCTGGACGTGGCGCAGGTGCTCGGCGTGAGCCACGCCAGCGTCTACCGGCGCTTCCGCTCCAAGGCGGCCCTGCGCGAGGCCGTGACCCGGCGCTGGCTCCGGCGCATCACCGACGCCCTGGCACCGGTCGCGGGCGACACCCGGACGCCCCCCGCCGAGCGGCTGCACGCCTGGCTCTCCCACTTCTTCGCCATGATGTGCTCCCGTACCGGCGACGACCCGCAGCTCTTCGCCACGTACCGCATCCTGGCGGCCGAGCACAACGACGCGGTCGCCGACCATCTCGCCGACCTGCTCGGCCAGTTGCGCGGCATCATCGAGGACGGCACCGCCTGCGGGGACTTCGCCGCCGCCGACCCCGCCGTGACGACCCAGGCCGTGTTCGACGCCACCGCCCGCTTCCACCACCCCCTCCTCGCCGCCGAATGGGCCCGCCCCGGCGCCCGGGACGCCGCGCAGGCGGTCTTCACCCTCGTCATCGAGGGCCTGCGCGGCCGGTGACCGGCGGTGCGGATTCCGTAGGCCGAGCACCCCGGTCGCATGGCGGCCGGACGCGGCCGGCGGAGGGCCGAAGGCGGTGGACGGGCGCGACGGCTGAAACATGTCTATAACGAGCGATACAGACAGAACTTCCGGCAAGGGGGCCCATGCACAGGGCCACCACTCTCGAACCCGAGCTCTCGGCGGTCCCGGAGCGCATCTCGTGCGACATCGTCCTCGCCGAGCATCCAGGGGTCGTCATCAGTCGGGTGGCGGCGTCGAGGACGGTCCCCTTCGAGCGGTCGCCCAGTTCCCTGCGTTTGTTCCTGGGCGAAACCTTCGTGGCCAATACGGTACGATCTAGTTCCGGAACTGTCTCGTACTGTTGAAGGGGGTGTCCCGATGGGTCCCAGCCCGCACGCGGATGACGACGGCACCCCCGGTCGCACGGCCGCCCACCGCGCGGTAGGGCGCCGACGGGACCCGTCACGCGACGGCGAACTGTGCCGGGCGGCGTTGGAGCTGCTCGCGGAGACCGGCTACGAGCGGCTCTCGATCGACGCGGTGGCGACCCGTGCGCACGCCGGAAAGGGCGCCGTGTACCGACGCTGGTCGGGCAAGGCGGACCTGGTCGTCGATGCCATGAGCCGTCTCAAGGGACCGCTGGTCGAGCCGGACACCGGTTGCCTGCACGGGGATCTGGAGGAGATCGCCGGCGTCTTCGGCACGGGCGGCGACGCCTTCGAGACCAGGGTGATGGCCGGGCTCGTCTCGGCGGTGGTGCAGAACGACGAGCTGCGCGAGGTGTTCCGCGAACACTTCGAGACGTCCCGTCGGCAGGTGTTCGAAAGGGTTCTCCTGCGGGCGGTCGCCCGGGGGGAGATCGCGGCCGTACGGGACATCGAGCTGGTGGCCGGGCTGTTCCCCGCCCTGGTCTTCCACCGGATGCTCCTCAGCGGCACGGCCCCGGACTCCGCGTTCGCGCGACGGGTCGTCCGTGAGGTGATCCTTCCCCTCACCGCTCCCTCCCCGTCGGCGCCCCCGACCGGTGACCGCTGTCCGGAGCACGGGTGCGCCGTGACCGCCTGACGCCTCCCCCCTCCTCCTCGCCCCAGCCCTCCCTCCTCGCCTCAGCTTCCTCTCGACCCGATAGGTGATCACGCATGTCCGCCCCCACCCCCCAGCTGGATCCCCGGCGCTGGAAGGCGCTCATATTCATCTGCCTGGCGCAGCTGATGGTCGTGCTCGACGGCACCATCGTCAACATCGCGCTGCCCTCCGCCCAGCACGACCTGGACTTCTCCGACGGAAGCCGGCAGTGGGTGGTGACCGCCTACGCGCTGTCGTTCGGCGGACTGCTGCTCCTCGGCGGGCGGATCGCCGACAAGTGGGGCCGCAGGCGGGCCTTCCTCATCGGACTGACCGGCTTCGCGCTCGCGTCCGCTCTGGGCGGTGCCGCCGCGAACACCGAGATGCTCCTGGGCGCCCGCGCGCTGCAGGGCGTGTTCGGCGCGCTGCTCGCGCCCGCCGCGATGTCGCTGCTCACGGTGACCTTCACCGAGGGCAAGGAGCGTGCCAAGGCGTTCGGCATCTACGGTGCCATCTCGGGCGGCGGCGCGGCGGTGGGCCTGCTGCTGGGCGGGGTGCTGACCGAGTACGCCAACTGGCGCTGGACGCTGCTCGTCAACGTCTTCTTCGCCGCCGCGGCGATCATCGGCACGGTGCTGGAGATCAAGGAGCCGCCCGGCGCCCGCAACTCGGACCGCCTGGACGTGCCCGGCGTGCTGCTGGCCTCGGGTGGGCTGGCCGCTCTGGTGTACGCGTTCAGCCGCGCCGAGAGCGACGGCTGGGGATCGACGGCGACCCTGGGCTTCTTCGCCGCGGCGGTCGTCCTGCTGGCCCTGTTCGTCGTCGTCGAACGGCGCGTCGAGGCACCGCTGCTGCCCCTGCGGGTGGTCCTCGACCGCAACCGCGGCGGCGCCTACCTGGCCCTGGGCATGGCGGTCGTGGGCATGTTCGGACTGTTCCTGTTCCTGACGTACTACCTCCAGGTGGTGCTGGAGTACAGCCCCGTGGTCTCCGGCGTCGCGTTCCTGCCGATGGTGGCGGGCATGATGACCGGCTCCACCCAGGTCGGCGCCCGCCTGATGAACCGGGTCGCCCCCCGCTTCCTCATGGGCTCCGGTTTCCTGGTCGCCTCGGGCGCACTCGTGATCCTGGCCCAGATCGAGGTCGACACCTCGTACGCGACCGTGCTGCTGCCGGGGCTGTTCCTGGTGGGCCTCGGCATGGGCACCGCCTTCATGCCCGCCATGAGCCTGGCCACCCGCGGTGTGAAGCCCCGCGACGCCGGTGTCGCCTCCGCCATGGTCAACACGTCCCAGCAGATCGGCGGCGCGATCGGCACCGCTCTGCTGTCCACCCTCGCCACGAGCGCCACCACCGGCTACGCCGCCGACCACGCCCGCGCCGCCACGACACCGTCCGCCCAGCACCTGCTGCAGCTCCAGGCGATGGTCCACGGGTTCTCCACCGCCATCTGGTGGGCGGCCGGCATCCTCGCCCTGGCCTCGGCCACCGCGTTCCTGGTCATCGGCAGCCGCCCTGGCCGGCCGACGGACAAGGGCGGCTCCAGCGACCAGCCCGACGAGGCGACGGTCCCGAGCTTCGCCCACTGACCGGCGCCGCCAACCGCCGTACGCGGGTCAGGCGCCAGCCGGTCTCCTCCCCCATCTCGCGCGCGAGATGGGGGAGGAGACCGGCTGGCGCGTCTCCCCCTCCCGACATGGCCGCCCACGATGTCCCAGGCACCGGGGAACAGGCGACGGTCCGTGCTGCGCTGCTGGGCGAAGGCGCGCCCGTCCCGATCGAGGACGACGGCGCCAACGGCCCTGACCTCGCCCGCGCCGGGGACGGGCGCCTGGACATCGTGGCCGACGGTGGACGACCGTGGGTGAGGGGGCACGCCCGTCAGCGTAGAGCGGCACCGCCTTCACGCGGCCTCGCCGGGTCCGTGACGTCGGGCGGCCTCGCCGGGTCCGTGACGTCGAGCGGCCCCGCCGGGTCCGTGACGTCGGGCGGCCCCGCCGGATCTGTGCCGCCGGGCGGCCTTGCCCGCTTCGGGCCCGTCTCCTCGTCCGGTCAACCGGCGGATGGAGCCGTGACCAGGTCCATGCCCGGATACTCGCCCAGGACGAAATCCGCGGCTTGGTAGACCCGCGGCTTCGTAGACCGGCCGTCCGGCCGCACTCGCGTGCGACGGGACGTGGAGTATGCCCGCCGTGCGCGGGCGGCCCACCACATGGGCGACCGAGAACGGAGCACGCAAAACCCTCGAAACCATCCGGCACCTGACCGCCGGCTGAGACGAACCCGCTCCCCGCCCCTGTGGCGCACGGGCGGGGCGCAGGCCGGGTGCGCAAGGATGGGGGTCATGCCCAATCGACTCGCACAGGCCACGTCCCCCTACCTCCTCCAGCACGCGGACAACCCCGTCGACTGGTGGCCCTGGGAGGCCGACGCGTTCGAAGAAGCCCGGCGGCGCGACGCCCCCGTGCTCCTGAGCGTCGGCTACAGCGCCTGCCACTGGTGCCACGTCATGGCCCACGAGTCCTTCGAGGACGACGCCACCGCCGAGTTCCTCAACTCGCACTTCGTGAGTGTGAAGGTCGACCGGGAGGAGCGGCCCGACGTCGACGCCGTGTACATGGAGGCCGTGCAGGCGGCGACCGGGCAGGGCGGGTGGCCGATGACGGTGTTCCTGACGCCGGACGCCGAGCCCTTCTACTTCGGTACGTACTTCCCGCCCGAGCCCCGGCACGGCATGCCCTCCTTCCGGCAGGTGCTCCAGGGTGTCCAGCAGGCCTGGGCCGAACGGCGGGGCGAGGTCACCGAGGTCGCGGGCAAGATCGCGCGGGACCTCGCCGGGCGCGAGGTCTCCTACGGCGACGCCGAGGCCCCCGGTGAGGAGCAGCTCGGGCAGGCGCTGCTCGGGCTGACCCGGGAGTACGACGCGCAGTGCGGCGGATTCGGCGGGGCGCCCAAGTTCCCGCCCTCGATGGTGATCGAGTTCCTGCTGCGCCACCACGCCCGCACCGGCGCCGAGGGCGCGCTCCAGATGGCGCGGGACACCTGCGAGCGGATGGCCCGCGGCGGCATCTACGACCAGCTCGGCGGCGGCTTCGCCCGGTACTCCGTGGACCGCGAGTGGGTCGTCCCGCACTTCGAGAAGATGCTCTACGACAACGCCCTGCTCTGCCGCGTCTACGCCCACCTCTGGCGCGCCACCGGCTCCGACCTCGCCCGCCGCGTCGCGCTGGAGAGCGCCGACTTCATGGTCCGCGAACTGCGCACCGCCGAAGGCGGGTTCGCCTCCGCGCTGGACGCCGACAGCGACGACGGCACGGGCCGGCACGTCGAGGGCGCGTACTACGTGTGGACGCCCGCCCAGCTCGCCGAGGTGCTCGGCGAGGACGACGCCGCGCTCGCCGCCCGGTACTTCGGCGTGACCGAGGAGGGCACCTTCGAGCACGGCGCCTCCGTCCTCCAGCTCCCGCAGCAGGACGAGGTGTTCGACGCCGCCCGCGTCGCCTCCGTACGGCAGCGGCTGCTCGCGGCGCGCGACGGGCGCCCCGCCCCGGGCCGGGACGACAAGGTCGTCGCCGCCTGGAACGGGCTGGCGATCGCCGCGCTCGCCGAGACCGGCGCCTACTTCGAACGCCCCGACCTCGTGGACGCCGCCGTCGCCGCCGCCGACCTGCTGGTGCGCCTGCACCTCGACGAGCAGGTCCGCCTGACCCGCACCAGCAAGGACGGCCGCGCCGGCGCGAGCACCGGCGTACTGGAGGACTACGCCGACGTCGCCGAGGGCTTCCTCGCGCTGGCCTCCGTCACCGGCGAGGGCGTCTGGCTGGACTTCGCCGGGTTCCTGCTCGACCACGTCCTCACCCGTTTCCGGGACGACACCGGCGAAGGCGACGGCTCCCTCTACGACACCGCCGCCGACGCGGAGCAGCTGATCCGCCGCCCCCAGGACCCCACCGACAACGCCACCCCCTCCGGCTGGTCCGCCGCCGCGGGCGCCCTGCTCTCCTACGCCGCCCACACCGGTTCCGAGCCGCACCGCAGCGCCGCCGAACACGCCCTCGGTGTGGTCAAGGCGCTCGGCCCGCGCGTCCCCCGCTTCGTCGGCTGGGGCCTCGCCACCGCCGAGGCGCTGCTCGACGGCCCCCGCGAGGTCGCCGTCGTCGCACCGGGGCCGGACGACGCCGCCGCGCGGGGACTGCACCGCACCGCCCTGCTGGGCACCGCACCCGGTACGGTCGTCGCCTTCGGGACCGAGGGGAGCGACGAGTTCCCACTCCTCGCCGACCGGCCCCTGGTGGGCGGGGCGGCGGCCGCGTACGTCTGCCGGAACTTCACCTGCGACGCGCCGACCACCGATCCGGAACGGCTGCACACCGCCCTGAGCAGTTGAGAGGTCAAGAAACGACAGGCGACGGAAGAGTACGTAACCGGACCGGGCGGCGAATAGTGCACGTCCGGTCCGGATAGTGAGGAAACACGCTCTTCACCCAAACACCTTATGTGTTTCACACGTTACCCCTAGTCTCGTCTCCGTTACGCGGCGGAGGGGGAGCCCTCGGGTGCTCCGCCGCGCAGGGGGAGTTCAGAGATCTGGGGGGATCTTCTGTGCTGACGTCCGTCTTCATCGCCGCCGCTTCGCTGGCACTCTTCTGGATGGCGGCCTGCACGCTGTGGTGGCAGATGCACGCCTGGCGCACGCCGGAGGTGCTCGCCTCGACCCGGTTCAGCAGCCCCGACGGCGACGCCCATGTGTCGTTCTCGCTGCTGCTGCCCGCGCGGCACGAACAGACCGTGCTCGACCACACCATTGGTCATCACCTTCGTCCTGCGCTTCGTGGGGACCGAGGCGCTGGTGTACCTGCCGCGCAGGGCCCGCGAGGGCCGCACGGGCGACACGAGCCGGGCGGGCCGTACGAGCCGCAAGAGCCGCACAGCGAGGAGTGTCGTATGAGACACAGCCGCACGACACGCACCCGCTCGGCCCACGGCCGCAGAACCACGGTGGTGCTGGCGGTGGGCGCCCTCACCACCGGGCTGCTCCTGGCCGCGCCCGAGTCCGCCTCCGCCGCCGACCTCGTCAAGAACCCGGGCTTCGAGACGGCCGGCACCGACGGCATGCCGTACTGCTGGGAGAAGTCCGGCTGGGGCGACAACGACTTCACCTTCACCACGACCGCCGACGCCCACACCGGCACCAAGGCCATGAAGGTCGAGCTGACCCGGCGCGTGGACGCGACCGCAAGGCGCTGATCACCGAGTCCGCCGCGTGCGCGCCGGTGGTGACGGCGGGCAAGCAGTACGACCTGTCCCTCTGGTACAAGACGACCACCCCGGACGCCTCCCTCACCCTCTTCCGGCACGACACCACCGCCGGCTGGCAGTACTGGACCGACCTCAAGACGCTGGACCTGGCGGCCGGCTGGACGCAGGCGGGTGTCCGCACCCCCGAGGTCCCGGCCGGCACCGACCGCATCAGCTGGGGCGTCTCGGTCTACGGCACCGGCTCGGCGACCACCGACGACTACACGATGGAGCAGGTCGCCGACCCGGTCCCGGACCCGGAGTGCACGGGCACCGCCGAGGAGTGCGCGAACGGCCGCTGGGACGTGCTGCCCACGCGGAACCCGGTGCGCTCGATGCACTCCGTCGTCCTGCACAACGGCAAGGTGCTGCTGATCGCGGGCTCCCGCAACGACCCGGAGCGGTTCGAGGCGGGCACCTTCACCTCGGCGGTCTACGACCCGGTCGCCGGCACGTACAAGACGATCCGACGCCGAAGGACATGTTCTGCGCCGGGCACGTGCAGCTCAGCGCACGTGCACTCCTTCGCCGAGACCCCGGTCGGCAAGGTCACCGGGCCGGGTAAGGAGCGCACCTCGCAGCCGGTCGGCCCCACCGTCTCCGGCTGCGACCGGCACTACGGCTCCGCCAACGTCTGCGTGCCGACCGCCTTCCCGGCCGAGGGGCGGAAGACGGCGGCGGCCCGCTGCGACTGGCTCGCGCGCAACGACTACGGCCGCCTGAAGGTCAACGGCAAGGACGACCCGCTGCGCCTGGACCGCAACCGGGACGGGAGGGCCTGCGGCAAGGGCGACCGCTAACTGCTCTCCTGGTCCGCCAGGGCGAGGGCGCGGTCCTTCATACGACCCGTGATGGTCGCGGCGCGCAGGTGCAGCATGCCCCGCATGGCCTCGATACCCCCCGGCCGACGTGACTCCTGGCCATCGAGGTCCCGTAGGGCCCACCCCTGTCACACACTTCTCACGGTCCGGGAGCGACGATCACCCGGGCCACCGCCACAGGCACCGCATCCGCCGGTCTGAGCGCGCCTACGGCTCAGTCGGCGGTGCCGGGCTCCGTGACCCATTCGGCTTGCAGCTCGCTCACCGAGGCGATCATGTCGAAGTCGCCGTCGTAGTGGAGGACCGTGGCCCGATGCCGCTCGGCCGTGGCCGCGATGAGGACGTCGGCCAGCGACAGGGCCCGGTGGAAGCCCGCGTTCAGGGCCAGGGCCTGGATCTCCAGCGCCCGCTCGAACACCCCGTCCTTGCAGGGCAGGTAGTCGAATCCGCGGAGCAGGGTGCGTAGTCGCAGTGCCTCGGGTTTCTCGCGAGCCGAGTACAGGACTTCGTACTCGGTGGGGGCGCATACCGCCAAGAGGCCGTCGCGGTCCAGTGCGTCCAGTCGCGCCCGTACCGCGGGTTTGCTCCGGCGGGCCAGCGCCGACTTGTCGATGAGGTAGCGCCCCTTCACGCCGCCGAGGCCCCGCCTTCGCGCTTCAGTGAGCCGTCCGGGTTGCGCGGCCCCGTCTGCGAGCGGATCTCCGCGAACGTGTCCTCGAACTCACCCTCGTCGATGGCTTCGAACAGCTCCCGGCGCAGCCGCAGCCGCACCCCCTCCTCCATGGCCGCCCGTACTGCGGCGGCCTTGGTCTTCGTCCCGTACACCCGCATCGCCTGCTCGACGATCTCGTCGTCCAGATCGATCACGGTCCTGGCCATCGCTTGTCCCTCCCTCGCCCGACGGCCATCGGCGATATCGTTTGGGGGAAGTGAATGGCATCGTTGGAGGGTGGGGCGCTAGTACGCCACCAGCGAGATCCCCACGTAGTGCGCGATGAACGCCGCCAGCGTGAAGGAGTGGAAGACCTCGTGGAAGCCGAACCAGCGGGGGGACGGGTTCGGGCGCTTGAGGCCGTAGATGATGCCGCCCGCGCTGTAGAGGAGGCCGCCGACGACGACCAGGACGAGGACGGCGACGCCGCCGGCGTGCATGAAGTCGGGGAGGTAGAAGACGGCGGCCCAGCCCATGGCGAGGTAGCAGGGGGTGTAGAGCCAGCGGGGGGCGCCGACCCAGAAGACGCGGAAGAGGATGCCGGCCGCCGCGGCGGCCCAGATGCCCCACAGGAGCCACTGGCCCTGCGTGCCGGGCAGCAGCATCGTCAGCGGGGTGTAGGTGCCCGCGATGATCAGGAAGATGTTGGCGTGGTCCAGGCGGCGCAGGATGCCGTCCATGCGCGGGCTCCAGTCGCCCCGGTGGTAGAGCGCGCTGACGCCGAACAGCAGGCATGCCGTCAGGACGTAGACCCCGCAGGCGACGCGGGCCTCGGTCGACTCGGCGAGCGCGGTGAGCACCAGGCCCGCGACGAGGACGGCGGGGAACATGCCGAGGTGCAGCCAACCGCGCAGCTTCGGCTTGACGGGGTGCGGCAGGGAGAGCGCCACGGGACCGTGGCCGGCGGCCTCCGGGTCCCTGGGCGCGTCGGGGACGGACGCAGTCATGGTCGCATCGTACCTACGGTTCCGTAAGTTACGCATCAGTACGGCCGTATGACGAACGGGCAGTGGTCATCATCTCATGGGGCCTGCGGCCGCGCATCCCGGCACGGATGCGTGGTGAGTCTCACTCCGCTCAGGTGTGACGCCCTCTGGACAGATGGGCGCGCGAGTCGGATGATCATATGAGTGCGGTCGACACCGGATGAGCGCCCACAGGGTCATCGTCACGCATCCGGGTCGCAGCCCCCAAGGGGCCACAACACAAAATCCCTCACTTAGGAGCAATCGTGGCGCGCGACATCGCGGCTCCCCCCGTCCCCACCCGCCATCAGGAACTGATCTCGTGGGTCAACGAGATCGCCGAACTGACCGAGCCGGACGACGTGGTCTGGTGCGACGGCTCCGAGGCCGAGTACGAGCGTCTGTGCGAGACGCTCGTCGCGAAGGGCACCTTCAGGAAGCTCGACCCGATCAAGCGCCCCCACTCCTACTACGCGGCCTCCGACCCTTCCGACGTCGCCCGCGTCGAGGACCGGACCTTCATCTGCTCCGAGAAGGAGGAGGACGCCGGCCCCACCAACCACTGGAAGGCGCCCGCTGAGATGCGGGAGATCTTCAGTGGGGACAAGGGCCTGTTCCGCGGGGCCATGCGCGGGCGGACCATGTACGTCGTGCCCTTCTGCATGGGTCCCCTCGGCTCCTCGCTCTCCGCGCTCGGCGTCGAGATCACCGACTCCGCCTACGTCGCCGCCTCGATGCGCACCATGACGCGGATGGGACAGGCCGTCCTGGACGAGCTGGGCGAGACGGGGTTCTTCGTCAAGGCCGTGCACACCGTCGGCGCACCGCTCGGCGAGGGGCAGGAGGACGTCCCCTGGCCCTGCAACTCCACCAAGTACATCTCGCACTTCCCCGAGGACCGCGAGATCTGGTCCTACGGCTCCGGCTACGGCGGCAACGCCCTGCTCGGCAAGAAGTGCTACGCCCTGCGCATCGCCTCCGTCATGGCCCGCGACGAGGGCTGGCTCGCCGAGCACATGCTCGTGCTGAAGCTGACCCCGCCCACCGGCGAGCCCAAATACGTCGCCGCCGCCTTCCCGTCGGCCTGCGGCAAGACCAACCTCGCCATGCTGGAGCCCACGATCTCCGGCTGGACCGTGGAGACCATCGGCGACGACATCGCCTGGATGCGCTTCGGCGAGGACGGCCGCCTGTACGCCATCAACCCCGAGGCCGGCTTCTTCGGCGTCGCGCCCGGCACCGGTGAGCACACCAACGCCAACGCGATGAAGACCCTGTGGGGCAACTCCGTCTTCACCAACGTCGCCCTCACCGACGACGGCGACGTCTGGTGGGAGGGCATGACCGAGGAGACCCCGGCGCACCTGACGGACTGGAAGGGCAACGACTGGACGCCCGAGTCCGGCACGCCCGCCGCGCACCCCAACGCCCGCTTCACCACGCCCGCCGCGCAGTGCCCGATCATCGCGCCGGAGTGGGAGGACCCGAAGGGCGTGCCGATCTCGGCGATCCTCTTCGGCGGGCGCCGCGCCACCGCCGTGCCGCTGGTCACCGAGTCCTTCGACTGGAACCACGGCGTCTTCCTCGGCGCCAACGTGGCCTCCGAGAAGACCGCCGCCGCCGAGGGCAAGGTCGGCGAGCTGCGCCGCGACCCCTTCGCCATGCTGCCCTTCTGCGGTTACAACATGGGCGACTACATGGGCCACTGGATCGACGTGGCCAAGGACAAGGACCCGGCGAAGCTGCCGAAGATCTACTACGTCAACTGGTTCCGCAAGGACGACGAGGGCCGGTTCGTGTGGCCCGGGTTCGGCGAGAACAGCCGGGTCCTGAAGTGGATCGTGGAGCGGCTGGAAGGCCGCGCGGAAGGCGTCGAGACGCCGATCGGCGTGCTGCCGGCCAAGGGCGCCCTCGACACCGACGGCCTCGACCTGCCCGACGCCGACCTGGAGTTCCTGCTCAGCGTCGACACGGAGGTCTGGCGCGAGGAGGCGGCACTCGTCCCCGAGCACCTCAACACCTTCGGCGACCACACGCCCACCGAGCTGTGGGACCAGTACCGGGCGCTGGTGCAGCGCCTGGGCTGAACCACAGCACCACCCCGCACCACCGCACCACCGCACCCCACCCAGCTCCGCGGCCGGTCCGGCTTGCCCTGACCCGCGAAGCCGTCACGAAGGCCGGCCGCAGAGGGGGTCTCCCCGCGCTCCAGTAGCTCTCAGTACCCCGGAGCGCGGGAGGCCCCGATCGGGCCGGGTCCCCGCACAACGACGTGCGATGGACCCGGCCCTTCTACCTCCCCGGGTGCCCCTCACGGCTCCGCACGGTCCTCCAGGTACCGCGTGTGCGACTCCTGGCGCCGCGCCTCCACGTCCCGCAGCCGGTCCGCCAGCCCACGCACCTCCTCGCGCAGCAGGCCCAACTGCCGTTCCAGATGCCGTTCCGGCGCCTCCTGCCCCGGCGTGATCCGCGTCCACCACCGGGTGCGGGCGTACGCGTCCACCGCCTCCGGCACGTCCTGCCGCACCGCCCGCGCCACCGTGTGCAGCCCGTCCGGGTCGCCCGCCAGCACCTCGGCGACCCAGCCGGGCTCCAGCAGCGCCGCCAGCACATCGGTCAGCTCGGTCAGCCGCCCCTCGGCGGCCGGCGGCAGGTCGACGCCCGCCAGATACTCCCGCAGGCGGACGAAGTCGGCCCGGACCTCCTCCAGTTGGGCGGAGGGGTCGGGGAAGGCGGGTGGCGCGGGCCGCTGCGGCGGGGCCAGCAGCGCACCCGCGCCGTACAGCCCCGCGACGACCACCGGCCAGTACGCCCCCGCCGCGCCCGTGAAGGTCAGCACCAGCCCGGCGAGCCCGCAGGCGCTGCCCGTGAGGTTCTTGCGCGACTCCACGTACGCCCAGACCCGGCCGCCACCCCGGCCCCTATCACTGGTAGCCACGGATCTCCTCGAAGGCCCCGTCCAGCGACCCCTTGCGCGCGTCGAAGAGCCGGCCCCCGGTGAGGTCGGCGATGTGGGTCAGCTCCGCGCGGTCGGAGTCGCCGAAGAGGATCGGGAACACCGGGATCCGCTGCCGTTCCGCGCCGAGCGCGCGGTAGAAGCGGTCGAAGCCCGCCGCGTCGGTGCCGGCGGTGTTCTCGCCGTCCGTCATCAGCACGATCGACGTGAAGGCGTCGCGCGGGTCGCCGAGATGGCCGTACGCCTTCTCCAGCGAGGTGTAGACGGCGGTGTCGCCCTCGGCGGTCAGCCGTTCGGTGTCGCGGTGGATGCCCTCAAGGCCGGTCCGCGGGTCCGCCGGGTCCACGACGTGGGTCGCGACCCGCTTCACGTCCGTGCCGAACGGCATCAGCGTCACCTCCTCGCGGTCGCGGAAGTCGCCGGTCAGAGAGGTCAGCGCGGCCTTCAGCCGGCGCAGCCGGTCGCCCTTCATCGAGCCGGACGTGTCGAGGACGTACACCGTCCGGGAGGGGCGGCGCAGGTCGTTCTCGTACGCGTCGAGCAGGCCGTCGGCGACGGAGCGGCTGCCGGGGGAGGGGAGTTCGCGGCGCGGTTCCGTGTCCAGGCCGGGGGCGGGCGGCACCGAGGTGAGGACCGGGCGGCGGTGCGTGCGCAGGGTGATCTCCCGTTGGACGTCCGGGCCGCGCAGCGCCTCCGCCAGGCGGCGGACGTCCTCGCGGACCTTCACGTCGCTCGACGCGAGGGTGGAGAGCGGGTAGTCGGCGGTGAGCACGCCGTCGATGGGGCGGATCACGGTGAGGCCCGGGATGCCCTTGAGGACGGACTCGTAGTTCAGCAGCGCGTCCACGTCCCCGCGCCGGTCGTACGCGGCGGCCAGCCAGCCCGAGGAGCCCGAGGTCAGCTGCTGTCCGGCGAAGAACTCCTTCAGCCGGGGCGTCGCCTTCGCCACGTCCGCGTCGGTGAGCGCGGACTGGGCGCCGGAGAGCGCGGAGGCGACCGAGACGAGGGTGGCGAGACCGGAGTTGGAGCGGGCCGGATCGGTCATGCCGTAGGTGAGCTTCCCGTCGGCGACGGCCTGCTCGACCTGCGACCAGGTGACCTCCTGCGGCCGCCAGCCCAGCTGGGCGACGGTGGCGTCCTTGACGCCGACGGCGACCGGGCTGGCCATGACCGGCGTCTCCGAGACGATCCGCCGCGCCGCCTCGGGACGCAGGCGCAGCGAGTCGTTGGAGGACAGCCACACGGCGTCGTACGTCCCGTCCGTGCCGCCCTTCGCCAGCATGTCCACGGCGTCGAGGGTGCCGATGGGGGTGAGCCGGACGGTGAGGCCGGTGTCCTCGCGGACCTTCTCCAGCACCGGCGCCATGTCGCTCAGTTCGCTGGAGGCGAGGACCCGCAGGGTGCCGGGCTCGGCGCTGCCGGCGACGCCGGGGGTGGGCACGCCCTCGGTCGCGTCGTCGTCCCCCTGCGCGGTGCAGGCGGTGAGGAGGGCGAGTGCGGCGAGGCAGCCGGCCAGGGCGGCGCGTCTCATGCGGGGCCCCCGTCCCGGGCGTCGAGGGCGCCCTTCGTGCGGCTGCGGTCCAAGTAGGCGCTCGCGTGGCGCAGTTCGCCGCTGAGGGACTCCACGGTCGCCGCCATCGCCTCCGTCGCCCGGACCTTGTAGGTGTCGATGGCGTCGAGGGTGCGGTAGATCTCCTGGAACGCGGTGCGCAGGGTCTCCGCGCCCACCGCCGGGTCGGCGGCGATGCGCTGGATCTCCCCGCTCTGCGTGGCGAGCATCTCCGCGTTGCCCCGGATCAGGTCCTCCGTCGTGCCGCGCAGCGCGTTCACCTGCTCGACGGCCTTCTTCTGGTGGTCGAGGGCGGCGGCCAGCATCACCGAGATCCGCAGCGCCGACACCGTGGTCGTGGCCGCCCGGTCGACGCCCTTGACCAGCTCCTCGTTGTTGCGGCGTACGACGTCCATCGCGAGGTAGCCCTGCGCGCACACGGCGAGCTGGGTGAGCAGGTCCTGGTGCTTCTGGCGGACCGGGAAGAGGACGTCCGCGCGCAGGGCGTCGGCGGCCTGCGGGTCGGCCGGCTCCACCCCGGCGATGTGGTGCTCGACGGCCGCGTCCAGGGCCTCGGTGAGCACCACGTACTCCTGGAGCTTGCCCATCGTCTCCCACAGGCGGACGCGTTCCGTCTGCAACGCGGCGTTGTCGCGCCGCAGTTCGTCCTGCCCGCCGCGCAGCGCGGCCACGATGCCGTTCAGGGTGCCCTGCGCGGAGGCGTACTTGGCGACGTGGTCGCGCAGCCGGTTGCCGCCGGGCAGCCGGGACAGGAACCTGCGGCCCTTCGCGGCGGACAGGTCACGCGGGTCCAGGTCCTCGACCACGCGCCGCAGCTCCACCAGGGAGCCCGCGACCCGGGCCTGTGCGTCGCCGCCGCGGTCGGGCAGGCTGCGCACGGTGCGGTCCAGTATGCGGTTGGACTGGGTGGCGGCGGCGCGCATCTCGGCGGCGCCCAGCCCGGTGATCTCACCGACCTTGCCGGCGAACTCGGGCGAGCGGGCGTCGAGTACGGCGAGCTGGGCGACGTAGGCGGCGGCCTTGCGCGCGGTGTCGTCGCGGACCGTGTCGTCCACCGGTACGAGGCCGCCGGCCTTCTCCCGGGGCACGGGGGCGACGGGGTCGGGCGGGGTGAGGGTGAGGGTGAAGTCGGTCCCGTTGTCGGTCACTTGGTCGTTCCCCCTGAGATCCGCTGTCATCCGCGCGCCCGGCGGGCGATCTCGCGCAGCACCTCGGAGGTGGGCACGGGCGCCTGCCGGACACCGGTCAGCTGCTGGTTCAGAAACGCGGTGTGGGCCTCGGTGGCCCGGGTGAACTCGGCGGAGGCGCCCTGCGGCCGGAACCCGTGCCGTACCGCCAGCCGCCGCAACTGCGGGTCCCCGGTGAGGAGTTCGCCGAGCCGACGGCCGTCCTCGGTGAGGGGTACGACGGTGTGGTCGCTGGTCGTGGTGGTGTCCGGGTACAGCACGGCCAGGTCGCCGACGCTGTCGCCGCCCTCGCCGAGCAGTGCGGCGACCTGCGACTCGTACACCAGCACCAGCGGTTCGCCGACGCCGCTGGTGAAGTCCCGGAAGGCGGCGTCCGAGCTGGACTTCTGCGCGCCCTGCACCTGGACCAGCCGGCGCATCAGGGGCGCGGTGCGGTCCACGTCGGCCTTGTCCGCCGCCACCCGGTCGCCGTCCGCCACGTAGGAGCAGGCGGCGAGGTAGAGGGCGCCGGAGTTGGAGGTCTCCGGGTCGGTGGTGGCCACGTACACCGTCCCGGTCAGCTCGGGGTGCTTGTCGGCGCCCTCGAACTGCTGCCAGGTGCGGCCGGCGCGGGCCGCGTCCAGGTAGGCGCGCATCTTGAGGGTGCCGCCCCGGCTGCGGTCCAGCGTGGCCAGGCCGTTGGCGGCGAGCACCTGGGCGGTGCCGCGCCGGGCGACGACGACCAGCGGCGAGTAGAAGGGCCTCGGCAGCGGCTGGCGGGCGCCGTACTTGGCGGCGAGTTCGTCGGCCGGGGCCTGGCTGGAGGGGAAGGCGAGGTCGTACCCCTTGAGGTCCAGGTCCTCCATCGCCCAGGATCCGGAGGTCTCGGCCCGTACGGTGTAGCCCCTGGTGGCGAGGGCCTTCACCACGTCGGGGTCGGCGAAGAAGGCGGCCTTCTCCGACCCGATCATCGCGCGCACGGTCTTCGTTGCCGTGCTCGTGTCCTCCTCTTGGCGGCCCGCGACGACGGCAGCCACCACGCCGCCGATCAGCAGGACCGCGAGGACGATTCCCAGAATCCGTCTCACACGCGGAGCATGCTCGCGGAACTCAACATTCCTGGCGGGCGGTGGTGAACGGGGGATGTCCTACCGGACCCGGACCTGCAACGCGCCCCGGCGCGCGGTCCTGTGGGCCGAGGGGGGCGGCGGGGGTGCGCGGCCCCCGGGCCGAGGGGAGGCGGGCGGGTGCGACCCTCGGGGCTCGGCGGGAGGCGAAGGCGCGCGGCCTGCCGGGGTTCGGCGGGCAGCGGGGGTGCGCGGCTCCCGGACCCGGGGTGCGCGTGGCTGCCGGGACTCGGTGGGAGGCGAGGGCGTGGGGCTCCTGGGTCGCCGCGTGCGCGTCTGTGGGCCAGCTGCCACGTGCCCCGGTGCTCGGTCCTGCGGGCTCGGCGGGCTCGGCGGGAGGCGAGTGGCCCCCGGCTGCAGGGGTTCAGGAGGCGGCGGGGGTGCGCGGCCCCCGGGCTGAGCGGGCGGCGAGGGCACGGGGTCCCCGGACTCGGGGTGCGCGTGGTCCCCGGGGCTCAGCGGGCGGCGAGGGTGCGCGGCTTCGCGGCCGCCGCGTGGGCGTCCATGCGCTCGGCGGACAGGATCGCCGCCGCCGTGTCGGCGCGGGAGGCGGCCACCACCAGGGCGCGGCCCGCCAGGGCGTGGGCGCGCCGGTGCAGGGAGGCCGTACGCGGCTCCGGGTGCTCCGGGCGGGCGCCGGTCATCGGCAGCCGGGCCGGGGCCTGGCCGCCGCGCAGCCGGGTCACCTGCTCGACGAGCCGGGCGGCCGCCGCGTCCAGATCGGGGGAGGGCGTGAGCACGCGCAGTTCGTCCGTGACGGTGAGCAGCGCCGCGAGATGCCCCGCGAGCTGGATGTCCAGCTCCTCCTCGCGCGAGCGGTGGGGGAAGCCCGCGAGGTCGCCGGCCGGGGTGCTGTGGACCGACTTGGTGCGGATCGGTTCATACATGGGGCGGCCTCCTGACCTCGTTCAGGAAACCATCCTAGCTTAGATCGATTCTAAAGTTGTGCTGTCGACAAATCGCGGTCGCATGTACACGGGCGGTGAGGTCAGGGCTGGCTGTACCCGTCCAGGAAGTTGCCGATCCGGCTCACCGCCTCGCGCAGGTCCCCGGCCGTCGGCAGGGTCACCACGCGGAAGTGGTCGGGCTCGGGCCAGTTGAAGCCGGTGCCCTGGACGACCATGATCTTCTCTTGGCGCAGCAGGTCCAGGACCATCCGCCGGTCGTCCTTGATCTTGAAGACCTTGGGGTCGAGCCGCGGGAAGAGGTACAGCGCCCCCTTCGGTTTCACGCAGCTCACGCCCGGGATGCTGGTCAGCGCCGCGTGGGCGACGTCCCGCTGCTCGCGCAGCCGGCCGCCCGGCAGCACCAGCTCGTTGATGGTCTGCCGCCCGCTGAGCGCCGCGACCACCCCGTGCTGGCCCGGCATGTTGGCGCACAGCCGCATGTTGGCCAGGATCGTCAGGCCCTCGATGTAGGAGGCGGCGTGCGCGCGCGGGCCGGAGATCGACATCCAGCCCACCCGGTACCCGGCCACCCGGTACGCCTTCGACATGCCGTTGAAGGTGAGGGTCAGCAGGTCCGGGGCGACCGAGGCGGTCGGGGTGTGCACGGCCTCGTCGTACAGGATCTTGTCGTAGATCTCGTCGGAGCAGATCAGCAGGTTGTGGCGGCGCGCGATGTCGGTCAGGCCGAGCAGCATCGCCTCGTCGTAGACCGCGCCCGTCGGGTTGTTCGGGTTGATGACGACGAGGGCCTTGGTGCGGTCGGTGATCTTCCGCTCGACGTCCGCGAGGTCGGGCATCCAGTCGGACTGCTCGTCGCAGCGGTAGTGCACCGCCGTGCCGCCGGACAGCGAGACGGCGGCCGTCCACAGCGGGTAGTCCGGCGCGGGGACGAGGACCTCGTCGCCGTCGTCCAGCAGCCCCTGCATCGCCATCACGATCAGCTCGGAGACGCCGTTGCCGATGAAGACGTGCTCGACGTCCGTCTCGATGCCGAGGGTCTGGTTGTGCATGACGACCGCGCGCCGGGCGGCCAGCAGCCCCTTGGCGTCGCCGTAGCCGTGGGCCGTCGAGACGTTGCGGAGGATGTCCTCCAGGATCTCGGGCGGGCACTCGAAGCCGAAGGCGGCCGGGTTGCCGGTGTTCAGCTTGAGGATGCGGTGACCGGCGGCTTCCAGCCGCATCGCCTCCTCGAGCACCGGGCCCCGGATCTCGTAACAGACGTTGGCGAGCTTCGTCGACTGGATCACCTGCATGTCCGCGAGCTTACGGCCCGGTTACGTCCCACGCGCCGTGTTGTCCGCCACGTGGGACGACCGATTCGGGTGGATTGTCTCCCGCTCGGCGGGGTGGGAGGCGCTGATCAGGGCGTCCGCCGTACCGACCGTCCCGCCAGGGCGTCCGTGCGCCGGCCGTCCTCGATCACGAAGCGGCCGTCGATCAGGGTGTACGGGATGCCCGTCGGCAGCACGCGCGGGTGGTCGTACGTGCTGCCCGCCGCCACCGTCGCCGGGTCGAAGAGGACCAGGTCGGCGCGGTGGCCCTCGCGAACCAGGCCCCGGTCCGGCAGCCGCAGCCGGGCCGCCGGACGCCCGGTGAGGTGCGCGACGCACTCCTCCAGCGACAGCACGCCCAGCTCGCGCACGTAGTGGCCGAGGTAGTGCGGGAAGGTGCCGTAGGCGCGCGGGTGGGGCTTGGCGCCCTGGAGGATGCCGTCGGAGCCGCCGGTGTGGACCCGGTGCCGCATGATCGCGCGGACGTTCTCCTCGTGGCCGACGTGCTGGAGGATGGCAGGCGCCAGCCGGTCGGTCAGCAGGAGGCGCCGGGCGACCGTCCAGGGGGTCTCGCCGCGCAGCCGCGCCGACTCCAGGACCGTGCGGCCCACGTACTCGGCGAGTGCCGGGTCGCCCGTGCCGGAGATCTCGATGGTGTCCCACTCGATGGGCACGCCGTGGCAGCCGTCGGAGCCGGTCACCTCCATGTGGTGCCGGATCCGCTCGGCGGTGCCGTCGTCCGCGAGCCGCTCCAGGATCCGCTCCGGGCCGCCCTCGCCCGCCCAGCTCGGCAGCATCGCCACGAGGGTCGTGCAGCCCGGGGTGTACGGGTAGGTGTCGAGGGTGAT
Organism: Streptomyces sp. cmx-10-19; assembly: GCA_049998335.1. Lineage (GTDB taxonomy): Bacteria > Actinomycetota > Actinomycetes > Streptomycetales > Streptomycetaceae > Streptomyces. The sequence goes on along the minus strand of JAEBFB010000004.1, from coordinate 345,125 downwards.
GTCGGCGCCGGCGGCCAGCGCGTCGTCCAGCAGCGTCAGCAGTTCGGGCGCCCTCCCCTTGTTGACGCCGAAGTTCATGGTGGCGTGCGCCAGGTGCAGCGGGCAGCCCGCCTGACGGGTCAGCTCCACCATCTCCTCGTACGCCTGCAGGGCCCCGGCCCCGTACGAGCGGTGGTGCGGGCAGTAGTAGCCGCCGTACGACGCCACCACCCGGCACAGCTCGGTCAGCTCGGCGTCCTTGGCGTACATGCCGGGGGTGTACGTCAGCCCCGACGACATGCCGACCGCGCCCTGCTCCATGCCCTCGGCGACGAGGCGCCGCATGTGCTCCAGCTCGGCCTCCGTCGCCTCCCGGTCGTCCCAGCCGACGGCGAGCGCGCGGACCGTGCCCTGCGGGATCAGGTAGGCGGCGTTGACGGCGATGCCCTGGTCGAGGCGGTCCAGGTAGCCGCCCACCGAGCGCCAGCCGAAGTCGATGTCGTCGCCGGAGCCGTTCCACCCGGCGATCGCCCGGCGCACCTCGCCCAGCGTGCGGTCGTCGACCGGCGCGTACGACAGGCCGTCCTGGCCGATGACCTCCAGGGTGACGCCCTGGGCGGCCTTGGCGCTGTGGTCGGGGTCCCGCAGCAGCGCCAGGTCGCTGTGGGCGTGCATGTCGATGAAGCCGGGGGCGAGGACCAGGCCCTCGGCGTCCAGCTCGCGGCGCGCCCTGGGCCGTTGGCAGCCGGCGGCCGCCGCCTCCTTGACGATCGAGACGATCCGGCCGCCGTCCACCACGACGTCGGCGCGGTAGGAGTCGGCGCCGGAGCCGTCGACGACGTCCGCGTCCCGGATGACCAGCTCTTCCATGCCCGACCTCCTAGAAGAACGTGCGGATGTACTCGACGACCGTCCCGTCCGCCTCCGCGACCGGGATCAGCTGCCACTTGTCGAAGGAGGTGCACGGATGGGACAGGCCCAGGCCCACCCAGTCGCCGACCTCCAGCTCGGCCCCGGGCGCGGTGCGCAGCCAGGCGTGCTGGTCGGACAGGCCGCTCACCGTGATCCCGGCCGCCTCACGCTCCGGGCCGCCGTCGGCGGGGCGCACCACCCGGGCGAAGGGCAGGTCGAGGTCGTACGCCGCGTCCCGCTTGCCCGCGTTGGCGAACGCCTGGTCGGGGGAGGGGCGGGAGACGACCTGCGTCCACAGGCGGAACGCGGGCTCCAGGGCGCCCTCCTCGGGGACCCGGTTGAAGGGGGTGATCTCCCGGTAGTGCCCGTCGTCATGGGAGACGTACGCGCCCGAGCGCAGCAGCTTCAGCACCGGCGCGGACAGGTCGGGGACCTCGGCGAAGACATCGGCGACCGCGTCGAACCAGGCGCTGCCGCCCGCGCTCAGCACGATCTCCGCGAGCCCCTCGAAGCGGCCCGCCTCGTCGAGGTCCACGGCGAGCGCGACCAGCCGCCGCAGCCAGGCGCGCACCCGCTCCGGGTCGGCGTCCGGCACCTCGCCCTCGTACCCGGCGACCCCGGCCAGCCGCAGCGTGCGCGTCCCGGCCACCGCGTCGGCGACCGCGGCGCAGTCGGCCTCGGTGCGCGCCCCGGTCCGGGCGCCCTCACCGGCGCCCAGCTCGACCACGACGTCCACCGGGCGGGCGGCACCGGCCCCGGTCAGGGCGGCGTCCATCAGCTCGACGCCGCGCACGGAGTCGGCGTAGCAGACGAAGCGGAAGTCCGGGTCGGCGTCCAGTTCGGCGGCGAGCCAGCGCAGGGCGGCGGCGTCGACCAGCTCGTTGGCGAGGAAGACCCGCTGGACGCCGAAGGCGCGGGCGACCCGTACCTGGTGCGGTACGGCGAGCGTGATGCCCCAGGCGCCGTGCTCCAGCTGGCGGTGGAAGAGCTGCGGGGCCATCGAGGTCTTGCCGTGCGGCGCGAAGACGAGGCCGTGCCGGGTGGCGTACGTCTCCATCAGCGCGAGGTTGTGCTCCAGGCGCTCGGCGGACAGGGCGAGGACGGGGGTGGTGAAACCGCCGGTGAACAGGTTGCGCCGCTGACCGGCCAGCTCGGCGACGGTCAGGCCGTACGCGTCCGGCGGGAGACCCTTGAAACGGTGGTCGACGTGCTCCTCGGCGAGACGGGTCAGAGCTTCGATGCCGGAGTCGCGGACCATGGGGCCTCCATGAGATGGGGTGTTGCGTTTTATGCAACGGCCATTGCGTATGTCGCTTACTGGTGTCTAACATCTCGGCCAATGCGGGGTCAACGGAACCGGACCCCGACACCAGCCGCACTACCCAGCCGCAACGCCGGCCGCAACGCCGGCAGCAACGCCAGCCGCCAAGGGAGCCCCCACCATCGTGACCGCCACCGGACCCACCAGCACCGCCCCCGGCGTCGTGGACGTCGTCGCGCTCGGCGAGTCCATGGTCACGTTCCTGCCCTCCCGCCCCGGACGCCTCGCCGACGTCCCCTCCTTCGACCGGGCCATCGGCGGCGCCGAGTCCAACGTGGCCTGCGTGCTCGCCGCCGCCGGACACACCGCGCGCTGGGTCTCCCGGGTCGGCGCCGACGGCTTCGGCGACCACCTCGTCGAGGCCGTCGGCGCCTACGGCGTGGACGTCTGTGCCGTACGCCGCGACCCCGACCGCCCCACCGGCATCTACTTCCGCACCGCCGGCGACCGCGCCACCGACGCCCACGAGGTGGCGTACTACCGGGCCGGCTCGGCCGCCTCCGCGATGTCCGCCGGCACCCTGGACCTCGCCGCCCTCGACGCCGGACGCGTCCTGCACCTGTCCGGCATCACGCCCGCCCTCTCCGCCGACTGCCTCGCCCTGACGCGCCGGCTCACCGCCCGCCGCCCCGGCCGCCCCCTCGTCTCCTTCGACGTCAACCACCGCCCCGGCCTGTGGCGCGACGCCGCCGACGGCCCCGAGGTGCTCCTCGAACTGGCCCGCGGCGCCGACCTCGTCTTCGTCGGCGAGGACGAGGCATGGGGGCTCGGCGGACCCGAGGCCGTACGCGCCGCCCTGCCCGAGCCGGAACTGCTCGTCGTCAAGCAGGGCGCGAGCGGCGCGACCGCCTTCCACCGGACCGCCGGGGCCGCCGGGGCCGCCGGGACCGCCGGGACCTCCGGCACCGGCACCTCCGCCGACGAGGTCACCACCGTCCCCGCCCTCACCGTCGACGTCGTCGCCGCCGTCGGCGCGGGCGACGCCTTCGCCGCCGGGTTCCTCTCCGCCACCCTGCGCGGACTGCCCGTACGCGAACGCCTGCGCCACGGCCACCTCATGGCCGCCGCCGCCCTCACCGTCCCCGGCGACCTCGCCACACCCCCCGCCCGCGACCACGCCGACCGCCTGGCCGCACTCGACGACGCCGCGTGGGGGAGACTGCGTCTCGGCCCCGGCTGGACACAGGCCGACGAAGGGGCCGACGAGGAGGTACGCACACCATGAGCCAGACCGTCGACCGCGCGCTCAGCATCCTGCCGCTGCTCGCCGAGGGCCCCGCCGACCTGGGCCGGGTCGCCGACCGCCTCGGCGTGCACAAGTCCACCGCGCTGCGCCTCCTGCGCACCCTGCACGAACACGGCTTCGTCTACCGCCAGTCCGACCAGCGCTACCGCCTCGGCGCCCGGCTCATCTCCCTCGCCCAGGAGGCGATGGAGAACCTCGACGTCCGCGAGATCGCCCACCCCCACCTCGTACGCCTCAACGAACAGGTCGGCCACACCGTCCACCTCGCCGTGCACGAGGACGACGAGGTCATCTACATCGACAAGGTCGAGAGCCGCTACCCGGTCCGCATGTACTCCCGGATCGGCAAGCCCGTCGCGCTCACCGTCGCCGCCGTCGCCAAGCTGCTCCTCGCCGACCTCCCCGAGAGCGAGCGCCGGGCGATCGTCGACAAGCTCGACTACCCCCTGTACACGGCCCGTTCGACACCCAACGCCGACGCCTTCCTCAAGGAGCTGGCCAAGGTGCGCGAACAGGGCTGGGCCACCGACCTCGGTGGCCACGAGGAGTCCATCAACTGCGTCGGCGCGCCCGTCCGGGGCGCCGACGGCAGGGTGGTCGCCGCGATGTCGGTCTCCGCGCCGAACGTCGTGGTCAGCGCCGACGAACTCCTCACCCTGCTCCCGCTGGTGCGCCGTACGGCGGACGCGATCAGCGGCGAGTACTCCGGCAGGACCCCAGTCAAGGAAGTCACCGCATGACCGACAAGATCGCTCTCACCCCCGCGACCCACACCGTTCCCCCGGCGAAGTTCAGCCACGGCGTGCGGAAGGGCAACATCCTCCAGGTCGCCGGCCAGGTCGGCTTCCTCCCCCACGAGGACGGCAAGGCCCCCACCCCGGCCGGCCCCACGCTGCGCGAGCAGACCCTCCAGACCCTCGCCAACGTCAAGGCGATCCTGGAGGAGGGCGGCGCGAGCTGGGACGACGTGATGATGCTCCGCGTCTACCTCACGGACGTCGACCACTTCGCCGAGATGAACGCCCTCTACAACGCGTACTTCGAGGAGCAGGGCCTCACCCAGCCGCCCGCCGCGCGCACGACCGTCTACGTCGGTCTGCCCGCCGGCCTCCTCATCGAGATCGACGCGCTCGCGGTACTGGGCTGACCTGCCTGTACCGGGCTGACCTGCCTGTACCGGGCTGACCTGCCTGTACCGGGCTGACCTGCCCGTACCGGGCTGACCTGCCCGTACCGGGCTGACCCTGCCGCTTCCGCACGCCACCCGACTGTCTGTGAACGGCACCGGCGCTTCCCGTCCCCGGGGCGCCGTGCCGCGCTCCGCCCTGCCCGAAAGCCCCATGTGTTTAAGCAGAGGACCCCCGAATGTCCTACACGCCCCTCCAGTTCGCCGCCGCCGCTCCCGAGACCCCACCGCACACCGGCGGCCTGCTCACCCTGATCGACGGCACGGCGGGCCTGCTGACCGTCGCCGCGATCGGCATCGCGCTGCTGCTCTACCTGATCATCAAGGTCCGGCTCCAGCCGTTCGTCGCGCTGCTCGCCGTCTCCATAGCCGTCGGCCTGCTCGCCGGCCTCTCGGTCACCGAACTCTTCGGCACCGTCCAGAGGTCCGACGCCGTCTCGACCATCGAGTCCGGCATGGGCGGCATCCTCGGACACGTCGCCATCATCATCGGCCTGGGCACCATGCTCGGCGCGATCCTCGAGGTCAGCGGCGGCGCCGAGGTGCTGGCCGGCCGGCTGCTCGGCCTCTTCGGTGAGAAGCGCGCCCCGCTCGCGATGGGCCTCACCGGCCTGATCTTCGGCATCCCGGTCTTCTTCGACGTGGGCATCTTCGTCCTCGCGCCCCTCGTCTACGCCGCCGCCAAGCGCTCCGGCAAGTCCGTCCTGCTCTACTGCCTGCCCCTGCTGGCCGGCCTGTCCATGACCCACGCCTTCCTGCCGCCGCACCCCGGCCCGGTCGCCGCCGCCGGACTGCTGCACGTGGAACTCGGCTGGGTCATCCTCATGGGTGTCGTCTGCGGCGTTCCCGCCGTCCTCGCCGCCTGGGCCTACGCCGCCTGGATCGGCCGCCGGATCTTCGTACCGGTGCCGCAGGACATGGTCGAGGCCGCCGAGGAGGCCAAGCAGGCCGTCATCGACGAGCAGCGCAAGGCGGGCGTCGCCCCGCAGGAGAGCCCCGTCGCGCTCGGCACGGTCCTCGGCATCATCGGCACCCCGCTGATCCTGATCCTCGCCGCGACCTTCTCCTCCATCGCCCTGGACCCGTCCACGCCCCGCTCGGTGATCGAGTTCTTCGGCAACCCGTTCGTCGCGCTGACCATCGCCCTGTTCCTCGCCTACTACCTGCTCGGCATCCGGCGCGGCTGGTCCCGCAAGTCCCTGGAGACCGTCTCGACGGCCTCGCTGAAGCCGGTCGGCAACATCCTGCTGGTCGTCGGCGCGGGCGGTGTCTTCGGCGCCGTCCTCAAGGCCAGCGGGGTCGCCCAGGCCCTGTCCGACACCTTCAACGACGTCGGGCTGCCGGTCATCGTCCTGTCCTACCTGATCTCCCTGGTGCTGCGGGTCGCGCAGGGCTCGGCGACGGTGGCCATCGTGACGACGGCGGGCATCGTGGCCCCGCTGCTCGCCGAGGGCGACCACTCGCAGGCGTTCGTCGCGCTGGTCATCATGGCCATCTCGGCCGGCTCCATCTTCGCCTCGCACGTCAACGACGGCGGCTTCTGGATGGTGGCGAAGTACTTCGGCATCAGCGAGCGGGACACCCTGAAGACCTGGACCGTGCTGGAGAGCGTGCTCTCGCTCGCCGGGTTCGTGGTCGCGGCGGTGCTGAGCCTGTTCGTGTAGCCGTGCGCGGGGGCGTCTGTGTAGGCGTCTGATAACGAAGTCGGGGCCGGCTGTGTCCGGCACAGGTTTGTCGACCATACTGCGCGCTGTGGAGCAGCGCAGAGGACCGACCAGCCAGCCCCTGGAAGGCGCCGGATTCGACCCGGCCTTCATCCCCGGGCTCACCACACCCGCGCCCGGTGAGCCGGAGGACGCGAAACCGGAACCGCGGGAACGGGCGGAGGCCGAGGACGTCCCCGACACGCCGGAGGCGTCCACGGCGGAGCCCGTCACCGACGACTCCCACGCCTCCGACGAGGAGGACGCGGCCCCCGACGGCGGCCCCGTCTTCGAGGCCGCCGACCGCCGTGCCCGGATCACCGCCGACCACCGGGGCGTACGCCTCTCCCTCGACGACCAGAGCTGCGAGTTCCGGTGGGACGAGGTCGGCGCGGTGGAGACGGAGACGGGCCGCTTCGGCAAGCGCTTCACCGTCACCGTCCATACGCCGGACCGCCGTTGGTACCCCATCGAGATCGAGGCGACCTCCCGCAGCCGCTTCCCGGAGTGGGAGGCGGCACTGGACGAGGTACTGGACCGGTACTTCGACGACGGGACGCACGAGGCGGACGAGGCGGACGAGGCTCAGGCGGCCGACGAGGCCGAAGGGAACGGTGATTCCCCCGGCACCCGGGACGAGTAAGCACATCGGGTGAAGATCCGTGCCCGCCCCCTTGCCCGCCCGGCGGCGGTGAGCTTTCTTGGCCCGCATGGCGGACACCACGGGCGACATCAGGGACACCGGCGTACCGGCGGGCGGCGACTCGGCTCCCCGTGAGTCCAGTTGGCGCCACATCGGCCCCGGCGTCGTCGTCGCGGCGACCGGGGTGGGCGCCGGCGACCTGGTGGCCACGCTCATCGCGGGCAGCAACTTCGGCTACACCCTGCTGTGGGCTGCCGTCCTCGGCTGCCTGGTGAAGATCTCCCTCGCCGAGGCGTGCGGCCGGTGGCATCTGGCCACCGGCCGCACGCTCTTCGACGGCTGGGCGTCCCTGGGCCGCTGGACGACCTGGTTCTTCGCGGTCTACGCCGTGATCTGGGGCTTCGTGTACGGCGCGGCCGCGATGTCGTCCAGCGCCCTGCCCCTCCAGGCCCTGTTCCCGGACGTGATGGACCTGGAGTGGTGGGGCGTGGCCTGCGGCCTGGCCGGCCTGGTGTTCGTCTGGTTCAACAGGTACGCCGTCTTCGAGGAGGTCATGACGGTCCTGGTGGGCGTCATGTTCCTGGTGACGGTGTACCTGGCGATCCGGGTCACGCCCCACCTGGGCGACGCCTTCGCCGGCCTCCTGCCGGTGCTGCCCGACGAGAAGGACTCGGTCCTCAACACCCTCGGCCTGATCGGCGGCGTGGGCGGCACGATCACGCTGGCCGCCTACGGCTACTGGGTCAACGCCAAGGGCTGGACGAACTCCGGCTGGATGAAGGTCATGCGCCTGGACAACCGGGTGGCGTACGCCACGACCGGCGTCTTCGTCATCGCCATGCTGTTCGTCGGCGCGGAACTGCTGCACTCGGCGAACATCGCGATCGCCAGCGGCGACCAGGGCCTGATCCAGCTCGGCGACATCCTGGAGCGGCAGTACGGCACCGCCACCGGCAAGCTCTTCCTGATCGGGTTCTTCGCCACCTCCTTCACGTCACTGATCGGCGTCTGGCACGGCGTGAGCCTGATGTTCGCCGACTTCCTGGCCCGGCAGCGGGGCGAGCGTGAGGCGCGGGGCGACGAACTGGCCTCGGGCCGCCGGGAACGCTCCTGGCCCTTCCGCGCCTACCTGCTGTGGCTCACGTTCCCGCCCGTCGTCCTGCTCTTCCAGGGTGAGCCCTTCCGCCTGATCATCCTCTACGGCGTGCTGGGCGCCGCGTTCATGCCCTTCCTGGCCCTGACCCTGCTCTGGCTCCTCAACTCCGCCCGCACACCGCGCGAGTGGCGCAACGGCGGCCTCAGCAACGGCATGCTCGCCCTCGCGGGCCTGCTGTTCCTGGTGCTGTGCGTGAAGCAGGTCTGGGACCAGCCGTGGTCGGAGTTCTTCTAGGGTTCGGCGCCGGTCACTTCTTCAGGACGTCCCACTTCGGGCTGAGCGCGATGTCCCGCAGTTGCTCGGCGGTGAGCGCGGGGGTCTTGCGGGTGGCGTCCTGGTTCTGGTCGCCGGTGTTGAAGGCGCTGACGACGACACGGAAGCCGTCGGCGCCAGGACGCAGGGTGTCGGCGGTCCACATCACGACCCCGGCGCCGGCCTTCTCGCCCGGTTCCTTGCGCTCGGTGAGGAGCGTGCCGTCGGGCAGCTTCTCGGCGTCGCCCCAGAGCTGCTGGACGACGTCCTCGTCGTTCATGCCGTACTGCACGGTGACGCCGACGAGACCGGCCCCTTCCCGTCGTCCACGACGACGAAGGCGCCCTCGCTCCCCTGCCGACCGCTCTCCTCGACGACCTCGGCGTCCTCGGGGAGCAGCGGGGTCGTCGACGACCTTGAGCCACACGTCGGCGGTGACGAGGTCCTTGAGCTGGGTGCCTGACAGGGGGGACCCTGAGCAGTGAGCCGTCGGGCAGCCGGCTGCCGGCGCACCTGTCGTAGGCCACGGTCGCTCTGTCCGGGCAGAGCGTGATGTCGTCGACCTGCGGACTGCCCGGCTCGACGCGGGCGAAGGTCATGCCGATCGCGGCGGCGCCGTGACTGTCGTCGAACACGAGAGGGGCGTACGGTCCGGGCTCGTCGCCCGTACCGGAGTGCGTCTCCATATTCAGTGACGTACTCGTCACACTCCGGCATCGGTAGTGCGTCGCGCAGCCATGACCCGCCGACGGAGCCACCGACCGCTCTGACGGCCTCCCTCGTCGCCTCCCTCGCGAGGAGGAACATCCATGTCAAATCGTGCGCTCTTCAGTGCCAGCTGCGCAGGGTGTCGGACAGCGGCTCGGTCGCGTGACCGATCAAGGTCGCCAGGTCGCCGTTGGCGAGGGAGAACGCCCCCTCGCGTATGTCGGCGTACGACCGACTGAACAGGTCGGCAGTGGCTTCGTCGAGTCCTGATGCGACCAGTCGGGGGCGCTCCTGTTCGGCTGTGAGGAACTCGTAGCGCACGGGCGACCCGAGCACGTTCTGTGCGGTTTCGGCGAATTCCTCGAAGGACCAGGCGGTGTCGCCGGAAAGCTCGTACGCCTGCCCTTTGTGCCCGGAGGTACTTACTACGACGGCGATGGCCTCGCCGTACTCGCGGCGCGGCGCAGAGGCGATCCGGCCGTCGCCGATGCTGTTGGCGATCACGCCCCGCTGGCGGGCACTGTCGAAGTCCGGCCGCTGATTCTCGGTGTACCACCCGTTACGCAGAATCGTGGCCGGGATGCCCGAGGCGGCGATGATCTCCTCCGTCGCCCTGTGGTCGGAGGCGATCCCGAGTCGCGTCGTGGGCGCCTGCAGAACGGACGTGTACACGAGGTGGCTGACACCCGCCTGCTGTGCGGCCGCGACCGCGTGCGCGCGGGGCTTCGCGCCCCCGGTCATGCCCCCGACGGAGATCAGGACAAGGGCGTCGACCCCGGCCAGGACCGTGGCGGCCGCTGCCGTGTCGTCCAGATCGACCACCGCCGTGCGCAGTCCTCGCGTGCCCAGCTCAGCGAGTCGATCCTGGTTGCGCCCGAGCGCCAGGATGTCATTCGCGGCGGTACCGCGGGCAAGGAGTGCGTCGATGGCGTCGCCACCGAGTTGTCCCGTGGCGCCGATGATGGCAATGCTCATGGTTCCCTCATGTCATCCAGATGGTTACAGTTGGTTACCTGGAAACCGTAAGCTCGGACAGAGTGAGAGAGAAGGACGCACTTCTCGGAAAGGAGGTCACCCGGTGGTTACCATCCCCGCGGTTGCCTCGCAGCGAGGCGATTTGTTCAGGCCCAATTGCCCGACGCGCATCCTGATGGACCGCATCGGCGGTAAATGGGTCACCATGGCCATCGCCTTGCTGGCGGAAAGCCACCCCGACGAGCGCGGCTTCGCAGATCTCAACCGCGGCATGCCTGGCGTTTCGCACAAGGTGCTCTCCTCAACCCTCAAAGGGCTGGTGCGCGACCAGCTCGTCGACAGACGCGTTGAGGACTCCGTCCCGCCCCGGGTCCACTACCGCCTCACCCCTCTGGGGCTCTCGTTGAACGAGCCGCTGTCGATGCTGCGCGCCTGGGCCGAGGAGCACGTCGGGCAGATCGACCTACTCAACCCGGAAGCCTTCCCACCACCCGACTGACGTGGACGGCTGCCCACCCGCTCACGCCAACTCCTCGAAACCGGCAGTGAACGCCTTGGCCAGTGAAGCCCCCGCGGCCTCGATTGAGGCTGCGACCTGCGCTGATCGTACGGCGCAGCCTTCGCGGGTCGATGTTGTCGATCTTCGGAGGACCTGGTGTCGGTCGAGTTCCTGTCGGATCAACAGGCGGCCCGGTATGCGGCGTTCAAGGAGCGCCGTCACGTGCGGAGTGGGAGCGGTACTTTGTACTGCTCGGCAGCGTGTCGTGCCAGGCAGTGGCGCCGGGACCGCCGGTTGCGCAAGCGGGTGGCGGCGGAGTTGAGTGGTGTCGGCCGAGCTGAGTGCCCTGAGTGCGGAGCGGCTTGGGTGGCCGGGGTGGACCGCCATTCGCATGCGGTCTACTGCTCGCGGCGGTGCGTCACGAGGGCCTGGAGGCTGAACCTGACGATCAAGACCGTCAGCCGCCCGAAGAACGTCCCCGGGTTCGTCGTCCTGCCCCGACGCTGGGTCGTCGAACGCTCACACGCCTGCATCATGCACGCCCGCAGACCCGCCCGTGACTGCGAACGGCTCATCCAGCACTCGGAATCGCTCATCACCTGGGCCGCGATCACGCTCGTGACCAGGCGTATCACCCGCAGAAACCCACGGAACCGCTGATGCCGCCGCCGGAGCCGCCCATCCCCGACTTACGGTCCGGTGACGGCTGACACAGGGGTCTGTTCGCGTAGGCACCAGGCGAGTGCGGCCGGCCATGGACCATATCCGTCTGCGGGGGTGACGTGGCCAGCGGAGGGGAGGACGTCGCACTCCATGCCGAGCGCACTGCTCCACGCGCCTGGGTCAGCAGGCGCGTACGGATCGGTCGCCGAGACGACCACGTGCGGCGGCTTGACCGATGCAGCAGCAAGGAGTTCATGGTCGACGCGCTCAAGCTTGAACTCCTCATTGCCGTTGGCCGCGGTGAACGCTTGGTCACCTAGCGGGGACACCAGCAGCACCCGGGTGACACGCAGATCCTGAGGCAGGGTCTGGGCGGCACGCAGCCACAGGGCGCAGCCGAGGGAGTGACACACCACGATGCGCTCCTGGTCACCGAGTTGGGCCAACTCTGCGTGCAGGAGATCGATCCATTCGTTCACCGATGGCTGTTCGGGCGCGGGGAACTGCGGATAGAGCACTTGCTCGCCTCGCTGGCGCAGGGCCTCGGTCAACCACCACAGCCAGTGTTGCCGCGGGCGACGGTGCTGCACGCCGTGCACCATGAGGAAGCGCCGCGCCGGTGAAGACGAACCGGGCGTCTCAGTCATCTGTCTCCTTCATCGCGGACCTGATCTTCAGGGTGCCGGTGAGCTGGTACGGCCACTGTACGGATTCATGGATGATCCTCAACCCCTGGCATGGTCGCTGACCAGTAGAAACAGTGGAAACTGCATGCGAGTGCATGGAGATGCACCGCGGCCACGGGAGATATTTCAGCGATGGCCCCGGCCTCGCTCAGGTGGGTGAGGCCGGAGTGACGGTACTCGTGCAGGCCCCAGCCCGTGCCCGGTCCGCGCACGGCGGTGTGCTCGTCGAGAAGGGCGCGGGCCTGCCCGGATACCGGGCCGGCCCGGTATCCGGGCACACGTCACGAGAGTTGACCACCTTGCCCGGTCCCGGGCGGCGGTGGGTGACGAACACCGGCCCGCGCGTGCGGCCCTTCAACAGCCGGGGCAGCACGGTGTCATCCGTGGGAAGGCTTCAGACCGATCCAGCCGCCGGCACCCCGCCAGCCGGCGGTGGCATGCCGGTTCACCGAGCCGGAGGACTGCTACCTCACCCTCCGCTACCGCTTCCGCACCCTCCGTGTGATCGCGCGAACCGGGCGGCGCCACCCGCAGGTGGGGCATGCTGCCGAGGGCGGACGCGGCGGCGTACGGCGCGCTTTGAGGGCGCGGCGGGGCGGTGAAGCGCGATGGGACAGTTCCTCCCAGCGACACGCCGTGCAGACGGCGTGTCGCGGGGGAGGAACTGTCCCATCGTCCCCCCTGCCAACCGGGGTCGGGGTTACGGCAGCCCGTGTACGTGGACGCCCACCGCGTTCGACCAGCCGTTGCCCGCTGTCGCGTCCCAGTTGGTGGACCAGGTCATGGCGCCGCGCAGGGCCGGGTAGGTCCGGGGCGGCCTGAAGGAGCCGCAGTTCGTGGCCTTGGTCAGGCAGTCCAGGGCGTTGTTGACGACGGAGGGGGCCACGTAGCCGCCGCCCGCCGCGCGGGTCGAGGTCGGGACGCCGAGGCCGACCTGGGACGGGGCGAGGCCGTTCTCCAGTTGGATGCAGGCCAGGGCCGTGAGGAAGTCGACGCTGCCCTGGGAGTAGACCTTGCCGTCGCAGCCGAGCATCGCGCCGCTGTTGTAGTACTGCATGTTGACGACGGTGAGGATGTCCTTCACGTTCAGCGCCGTCTGGAAGTAGCCGCCCGAGGGTGACTGCATGTCGATGGTCTGCGGGGCCATCGTGAGGATCATGTCCGGGCCCGCCTTCGCCGACAGCGCGCGCAGGGCCTGCGTCATGTACGTCGTGTTGAGGCCGTTCTCCAGGTCGATGTCGACGCCGTCGAAGCCGTACGTCTGCATCACCGAGTAGACCGAGTCGGCGAAGTTCGCCGCGGACGCGGCGTCGTTCACCGAGACGGTGCCCTTCTCGCCGCCCACCGAGACGATGACCTTCTTCCCGGCGGCCTGCTTCGCCCGCACGTCCGCCTTGAACTGGTCGACCGTGTAGCCGCCGAGCCCCGCCGAGTCCAGGTTGAAGGTCACCGCGCCCGGCGTCGTCGTCGCATCCGCGAACGCCACCGCGACGATGTCGTACGCCGACGGGACGTCGGAGATGCGCTGCACCGCCGCGCCGTTGGCGAAGTTCTGCCAGTAGCCCGTCACCGCGTGCCTCGGCAGGTCGCCGCCCGTGCCGCCGTCGCCCTGCTCCGTCGTGCGGGCCGTCACCGCCGCCGACTTCGCCGACTCACCGGCCGCGTTGGTCGCGGTGACCTGGAAGGAGTACGAGGTGGAGGCGGCGAGGCCGGTCACCGTCGCCGCTGTCGTGCCGGTCACCGCCGTGACCTTCGTGCCGTCGCGGTAGACGGAGTAGCCCGTCGCGCCCGGCACCGCGTTCCAGGCCAGGGACGCCGAGGTGGCCGTCGTGGCGGTCGCGCGCAGGCCCGCCGGAGCCGAGGGCACCGTCGGGTCCGGGTCGCCGGGGCCGCCGCCCCCGTCGGGGCCGAAGACGGAGAGGTCGTCGGCGTAGTACGCCGCCTGCCCGTACCAGCCGTGCGTGTACACCGTCACCGACGTCGTCGACGCGCCCGTGGTGAAGCGCGTCGTCAGCTGCTTCCACGCGGCCGAGTCCGGGGTCCAGGCCGACACGTCCGTCGTACCCGTGCCGGTCGCGCCCAGGTAGGCGTACCCGCCCTGCACCCACGCGCTCAGCGTGTAGGTGGAGTTGGGCCTCACCGAGACGATCTGGCCGCACCGGGCGTTGTCCTGGCCGCCCGGCGTCGCCTTCAGCGCGGCCGAGCCGCCGTGCGCCGGGGAGGCGACCGTCGTACCGCTGCCGGCGGAACAGGACCAGTTGCTCAGGCCCGACTCGAAGCCGGCGTTCTTCGCGTTGTCGACGTCGGCGGCGGACGCCTCGCCGACGGCGGCCGTGAGGGAGAGCGCGAGCGCGGCGGTGACCGTCCCCGCCCAGAATCTCGTGCGGGTGGCGAATCGTCTGCGTACGGGGTCCATCCGGGCCTCCGGTGGGGGAGCGGGGAGCGGGGAGCGGGGAGCGGGGAGTGGGAGCGGTGCGGAGCAGTGACGTACAAGGTGGTCCAGACCAATTGGGGGTGTCAAGAGGCGCGTCCGGACCAATCCGTCCGCTGGGAAATGCTCAACCTGTCCCGTTTTGGCGCATCTTGTGCCGCACAAGTTGTTCCACGGGCTACGGAAACGCTGTTCTCCGGTCACAGACGCGTGGTTACAGTGCTCACGTAGTCACGCAGTGAGGTCATCCGGGTGTGGCGGAGTAACACCGGCGCACCGACGGGCATGGGGAGACGGGGAGCCGCGCGTGCCAACTGCCATTGCCGTGACCAGTGCCGACATGGCACTGCCGCCGCAGGACGAACGGACGCTGCCCGCGACCGTGCTCCAGGACCTCGACCGGCGTCCGCTGGACCAGGTGGTCGCCGAGGTGCAGTCCCTGGTCGAGCAGCACGGGCACATCATCGTCGTGGCCTCGCAGACCCTCCCGGCGAGCGTGGAACAGCGCCTCCACACGGTCCGCGGCCTGCTGGAGACCGACCGCGTCGCCCTCTTCCGCCCGCCTCTCCCGCCCCTCGGACTGGCCGTACTGGCCCGCCAGTTACGCCAGCTCGCCTCCTGCGACCTCAGCCCCGGCGTGCTCGCCTCGGCCGGCCGCCTGCTCACCCACTACATCCACGCCGGCGCCCTCCTCGGCTCCGTCGCCCGCCTCGACCACGTCCCCGTCGGCCTCAAGACGCACGCCCGCTCCTGGGTCCCCGGCAGCCAGTTCGGCGTCGTCGCCCACCCCGTACCGCAACTCGTCCGCGTCGGCCCCGAAGCCGCCCTGGACGGACCCGAGTTCGGCACCTGGCTGCTGGTAGCCAAGGGGCAGCTCCCCGCCGACTGGGTCACCGGCACCCTCGCCCCCTCCTGGCAGGTCCAGGGGCTGCGCGAGACCACCCTGCCCGCCGAGTCCCCCGCGTGGTGGGGGACCGGCCGCCTCACCGAGTTCTGCGCCTACCTCCCCGACCTCTCGGTCCTCTACCAACTCGTCACGTCCGTCCGGCAGAGCACCTGCCACTGGTGCGGCATCGACGTCATCGGCGACCGCTGCGTCTTCTGCTCCGCGACCCCGCCCGAGTACGACACCCCCCGCCCCGACCGCCGCCCCGCGGCCGTCGGCCACCGCCGCGACCCCGCCCTCGGCCGCCGGCGTGAGGGGCGTGCCCTCACCGGGTAGGCCACGTACGGTCCAGCACCGCCCCGCCCGCCATCCGACCCGGTCCGACCGATTCCCCCAATGAGGTTGCACGGCTCATGAACTCCCGTCAGCGCCGCGGCATCATCCTGCTGATCCTGTCGGTCCTGTGCGCCCTCGGCGCCTTCGCCGGCGTGCTGTCCGTCGTCAACGACGTCCAGTCCAAGGTCGGCCCGGAGGTCACCGCGTACCGGCTGAAGTCCGACGTCGAGCCCTACACGCCCCTCGGCGCGGCGCAGTTCGAGGAGATAGAGATGCCGGAGCGCTGGCTGTCGAAGAACGCCGTCACCGATCTCGGCCAGGTCCGCGGCAAGATCGCGGTGACGACGCTGAAGGAGGGGTCGCTGCTCCAGAGCGACATGGTCGTCGACCAGCCCGCCCTGCGTCCCGGGCAGCAGGAGGTCGCCATCATGATCGACGCGGCGACCGGCGTCGCCGGGAAGATCACACCCGGCTCGACCGTCAACGTCTACGCCACCTTCGAGGGCGAGCGGGAGGGCGACCCCGCGCAGTCCAAGATCATCGTAACGAACGCGAAGGTCATCGACGTCGGCGAGCTGACCTCCCTCGAACCCGGCGAGAACAGCCGCGACCGCGAGCCCACCGACGCCGTCCCCATCACCTTCGCCCTGTCCACCATCGACGCCCAGCGCATCACCTACGCCGAGTCCTTCGCCCAGCGCGTGCGGCTCGCGCTGGTGGCGCCGGGCGGCGACACCACGGTCCCCGACAAGGACCGGACGTACGAACTCGCGAAGGACAAGTGAGAACCGTATGCCCACGAGGATCCTCCCGGCAGTCGGCGACGCGGACGCCGTACGGTCCCTCACGTCGCTGCTCAGCCAGCTCCCGGACGCCGAACCGGTCGCGCCGGTCGCCGACTCCACCCAGCTCGTCGACACCCTCGCCCGGCTCGCCGCCGAGTCGGTGGACGAACTGCCCGAGGTCGTCGTCGTCCACGAGCGCATCGGCCCGGTCCCCGCACTGGAGCTGATCCGCGAGGTCGCCCTGCGCTTCCCGGCCGTCGGCGTCATCCTCGTCACCTCCGACCCCGGACCCGGCCTCTTCCAGGCCGCGATGGACTACGGCGCCCGCGGCCTGGTCGCCCTCCCGCTCGGCTACGAGGAACTCGCCAGCCGCGTCCAGGCCGTCGCCCAGTGGTCGGTGGGCGTCCGCCGGCACCTGGGCAGCGGCGGCGGCGACGTGCTCACCGGCGCCGGCGGCACCGTCGTCACCGTCGGCGGCGCCAAGGGCGGCGTGGGCGCCACCCTCACCGCCATCCAACTCGCCCTCGCCGCCCAGGCGTCGGGGCGGCCCACCGCGCTGGTCGACATGGACCTCCAGGCCGGCGACGTCGCCTCCTACCTGGACGTCCAGTTCCGCCGCTCGGTGGCCGACCTGGCCGCCATCACCGACATCTCCCCGCGCGTCCTCGCCGACGCAGTCTTCCGCCACGACAGCGGCCTCGCCCTGCTGCTCGCCCCCGGCGAGGGCGAACGCGGCGAGGAGGTCACCGACCGCGCCGCCCGCCAGATCATCAGCGCCCTGCGCTCCCGCTACGAGGTCGTCGTCGTCGACTGCGGCGCCCAGCTCGGCGGAGCCGGCGCCGCCGCCGTCGAGATGGCCGACACCGCGCTCCTCGTCACCACCCCCGACGTGGTCGCCGTACGCGGCGCCAAACGGGCGGTGCGGATGTGGGACCGGCTCCAGATCCGCAAGGCGGAGGAGACGACCGTCGTCGTCAACCGCCACACCCGCGGTACGGAGATCCAGCCGCCGCTCATCCAGAAGATCACCGGCACGGCGATCGCCACCACCGTCGTCCCCGCCCACTTCAAGGAACTCCAGGCCGCCGTCGACGCCGGCCGCGTCCACGAACTGGACAGCAAGGGCACGGTGAAGCAGGCCATGTGGCGGCTCGCGGGCGAACTGGGCCTGGTCCGGGCCGCCGACGCCGACCGCAAGGGCGGCCGCTTCCGCGGCGACCGGGGCTCGGTGAGCCTGCGGCGGCGAAGGGACGGTGGGGGATGAGGTTACGCGGCCGCGTCCCCTCGCGGCGCCGGGACTCCGGCACGTCGCGGCTCCGGGACTCCGGACAGGTCACCGTCGAGCTCCTCGGCATGACGCCGGTGATCCTCGCGACGCTGGTGGTGCTGTGGCAGCTCGTGCTCGTGGGATACACCTACACGCTCGCGGGTAATGCTGCCGACGAGGCGGTACGGGCGGCGACCGAGGCCACCCGGGGGGCACGGCAGGGGGCCTGCCAGGAGGCGGGCCTCGACAAGCTGCCGGGCGCGTGGGAGGGGGGCGCCGGTGTGGAGTGCGGCACCGGGGGCGGGTACGTCACCGCCGACGTGCGCATCGAGGTCCCGCTGCTCTTCCCGGGCACGCTCAGCGTCCCGTTCACCGTGCACGGGCACGCGGGGGCCGTGGAAGAGGAGGACGACTGAGATGCCGTACCTCTCCGACCGCGGACGCCGCCGCGGCGACAGCGGGCAGGCCGCCATCGAGTACCTCGGCTTCCTCCCCGTCCTCATCCTGGTCGCCCTGGCCGCCGTACAGCTCGGACTCGTCGCGTACGCCGTCCAGCAGGCCGGCACCGCCGCCCGCGCGGGGGCACGGAGCGCCTCGCTGCAGAAGAGCGCCGGGGAGGCGTGCGCGGCCGCGGTCAGCAGTCGGCTGGCCGGCGGCACGAACTGCGCGCCCGCGTACGGCGGGGACGAGGTCACGGTCACCGCCACCGTCGACATCCCCTCCCTCGTGCCCGGATGGGACCTCGGGGACGCCACCAGGACCGCCACCATGCCGCTGGACCACTGACCGAGGAGCCGAGGACGCATGAGCCTGCGCGCACGCATCCACTCCCCCGAGGAGCACGGCAGCCGGGGCGAGGACGGCCACCTGGTCGCCTCCTACCGGGCCAAACTCCTGGAGGAGATCGACCTCGCGGAGATGAGTTCGCTCGCGACGGCCGAACGCAGGGCCCGTCTGGAACGGGTCCTCGGGCACATCATCAGCCGCGAGGGACCCGTCCTGTCGACGGTCGAACGGGCCCAGCTGATCCGCCGGGTGGTGGACGAGGCCCTCGGCCTCGGCATCCTGGAACCGCTGCTCGAAGACGCCTCCATCACCGAGATCATGGTCAACGGCCCCGACTCGATCTTCGTCGAGCGCGGCGGCCGGGTCGAGCAGCTCCCGCTCCGGTTCGCCTCGAACGACCAGCTGATGCAGACCATCGAGCGCATCGTCTCGACGGTCAACCGCCGGGTGGACGAGTCGAATCCGATGGTCGACGCCCGCCTGCCGTCCGGGGAGCGCGTCAACGTCATCATCCCGCCGCTCTCCCTGACCGGCGCCACCCTCACCATCCGCCGCTTCCCCCGCTCCTTCACGCTCCAGGAGCTGATCGGGCTCGGCTCGCTCGACGAGCAGATGCTGTACCTGCTGGCCGGGCTGGTGCAGGCCCGCTTCAACATCATCGTCTCGGGCGCCACCGGCACCGGCAAGACCACCCTCCTCAACGCCCTCTCCGGCCTCATCCCGGAGACCGAGCGCATCATCACCATCGAGGACTCGGCGGAACTCCAGCTCCAGCAGGCCCATGTGATCCGCCTGGAGTCCCGTCCGCCGAACGTCGAGGGCCAGGGCCGGGTCACCATCCGCGACCTGGTCCGCAACTCCCTGCGCATGCGCCCCGACCGCATCGTCGTCGGCGAGGTCCGCGGCGGCGAGTCCCTGGACATGCTCCAGGCCATGTCGACCGGCCACGACGGCTCCCTCGCCACCGTCCACGCCAACAGCGCCGAGGACGCCCTGATGCGGCTCCAGACGCTGGCCTCCATGTCGGACGTCGAGATCCCCTTCGTCGCCCTGCACGACCAGATCAACAGCTCCGTCGACGTCCTCGTCCAGCTCACCCGCTTCGCCGACGGCGTCCGCCGCATCACCGAGATCGCCCTGCTCACCAGCCACGGCGGCGAGCCGTACCGCCTGGCCACGGTCGCGCGCTTCCACGCCCGGCCGATGACCTCCGACGGCCGCATCCACGGGGCCTTCGAGTACTACCCCCTGCCGCACCGCACCGCCGAACGCCTGTACATGGCGAGCCAGCCCATCCCGCAGGCGTTCGGTGTCGCCCGTACGGCGGACGAACTCGCCACCCGAGAAGCCAGGTAGCCGCACATGGAACTCGACACACTCGTCAGGCTCACGACCGGCGTCACCCTGCTGACCTGCACGCTGGGGGTCATCGGGGTGCACTCCTACGCCGCCGGAAAGGCCCAGCGCGCCGCCCTGGTCGACCGGCTCGCCGCCACCGGCCAGATCGCCCCCGGCGGCCGCCGGCGCCGCTTCCGCACCCTGGACCGCCGCCTGCGCCGCACCCGGCTGGGCCGGTCTCTGGAACTGCGCCTGACGGCGACCGGCCTGGACGTCACCCCCGGCGAGTTCTTCGCCTGCATGCTGGCCGTCGTCGTCGCCCTGTGGCTGATCGGCCAGGCCGCGCTCGCCCCCTTCTTCGGCCCGATCGCCGGGCTGCTGGGCGTCGCCGCCGCCGTCCAGTACCTCAACTGGCAACGCCAGAAACGCATCGAGAAGTTCATCAACCAGCTTCCCGAACTCGCCCGCATCCTCGCCAACGCCACCCAGGCGGGCCTCGCCCTGCGCACCGCCGTCGGCATGGCGGCGGAGGAGCTGGAGGCCCCGGCCGGCGAGGAACTCGGCAAGGTCGCCGACCAACTCGCCCTGGGCGCCTCGATGGACGACGCCCTAGGCGAACTCGCCGACCGCCTGCCCTCCCGCGAACTCGTCGTCCTCGTCACCACCCTGGTCCTCTCCAACCGCGCGGGCGGCCAGGTCGTCGGCGCGCTGCGCAACCTCACGGAGACGCTGGAGGAGCGCAAGGAGACCCGGCGCGAGGTCCGCACCCAGCTCTCCCAGGTCAGCATGACCTCGTACGCCGTCCCGGTCCTCGGCGTCGGCTCGCTCTTCCTCATGAACGGGGTCAAGGACGGCGCCCTGGAGCGCATGACCGGCTCCCCGGTCGGCCAGGGCGCGGTCATCATCGCCTTCGCCCTGTACGCCGTCGGCTTCGTCCTCATCCGCCGCCTGTCCCGCATCGACGTCTGAGGAGGTGGACGGGATGACAGTGGGCCTGCTCCTCGCCGCGCTCATGGCCCTCGGGGTCTGGGGCGTCTTCGCCGGCGTCCGCATGTACCGGGCCGACGCGAAACTCCCCGGCGACCTCGCCCTCGCCCTGGAGGTCGGCGCCACCCGCACCGGCGCCGTCGACTCCCTGGTCGACCGCATCGGGATGCGCTACGCCCCCGCCGTACTGCGCCTCATGGGCCCGGCCCGGGTCGCCAGGTACCGCCGCCGCATCGACCTGGCCGGCAACCCCGGCGGCCTGACCATCGACCGCTACGCGGCCCGCCGGGCGGTCTACGGTGCCCTGGGCACGACCGGCTTCCTGGTCTTCCTGATGAGGGGCCAGTACATGGTCGCCCTGCTCCTCCTGGCCTTCGGGGCGTTCTGGACGGAGGTCGGCATCTGGTCGGCGATCCGCATCCGCAAGGACGTCATCGAACGCACGCTGCCCGACTTCCTGGACGTCCTCGCGGTCGTGGTCAGCGCGGGCCTCGGCTTCCGCCAGGCCCTGGACCGCGTGGCGATGCGCTACGAGGGCCCGTGGGCGGACGAACTCCGCATCACACTCCGCCAGATGGACCTCGGCATGAGCCGCCGCCAGGCCTTCACGGAACTGCGCCGGCGCAACGACTCCGAACAGGTGGCGATGTTCGTGACCGCACTCCAGCAGGGGGAGGAACTCGGCGCGCCCATCGTGGACACCCTCGTCTCCCTGGCCAAGGACATGCGCCGCACCGACGCCCAGAACGCCCGCCGCAAGGCCGCGCGGGCGGTGCCCAAGGCCACGATGATGATCACCACCTTCATGGTCCCGGCCACGATGATCCTCCTCGGCGCCGGTCTGATCCTGGGCTCCGGGACGGACTTCGGCACGATCACGGGCGAGTAGGGGAGGCGGAGGACATGTCGGTCACCCGACGCGTGAAAGGGGACGGCGTAAGCGACAACGGTGCGACTGCACACACTCCAGCAACGTCAACACACGCAACTTCCAAGCCCGGTTGGGCTAATTCACCTCAAGTACTTTCGCAAGTGCAATCATCTGTGGGACAGTCGTCGTCAGGTTCTCCCGACAGGTCGAGGCGTCAACCGAGCACAGGGGAGGTGGGTCCGATGCACCCCGTCGCACCCGTCCCCGCCCGGCCCTCGATGGACGACCCCACAGCACATCCTGAAGGGGAACACCATGACCAACTGGCTCCACACCCTCGCCGCCTTCCTCCACACCCGCACGACCGCATCCCGCGACGACCGCGGCCAGACGGCCGTCGAGTACCTGGGCATCATCGCGGTGGTGGTGGCCATCGTCCTGGCGATCACGGGGACGGACATCGGGCAGACGATCTACAACGCCATCACCGACAAGATCACCGAGGTCGTCGGCGGCTGATGGCTGCCCGTGCGCGTGGTGACGAGGGGCAGGCCTTTCCCATTTACATCACGGTGGTGGGAGGCCTGCTCTTTCTCGCCCTCGCGTACTTCGCGGTCGGTCAGGCCGCGGCGACCCGCAGCGAGGCCCAGACTGCGGCGGACGCGGCGGCGCTCGCGGCGGCCCTGGAGACCCGGGACCGCCTCACGGACGACTGGATCGAGCATCTCGCGGAGCCCGACGCATGGCAGGCCATCTTCGACGGACAGGCGCCGGTGGCCGACGGCTGCTGGCGTGCCCACGAGTTGGCGGCACGCAACGACGCCAGTGTGGAATGCGCACCGGAGGGGCTCCTGGGCTACACCGTCGTCGCCGAGACCAACGACACGGTCGGGGACTCCATCGTGCCGGGTACCGAGGGAATGAAGGCCACGGAGACCGCGACCGCCGTCATCGAGGCACGCTGTTCGCCCAAGCCGCCCGCCGAGGACGCCGACGAAGAGGTGCTGCCCATGCTCACCTGCAAGGGCGGCGAGGAGTGGGAACTGAAACCGGACGACCTCTTGGGCCTGCCGAAACCCGAGGATCTCTTCGACGTCCATCTGGCCGACTGACAAGCGAACGACGAGGACGAAGGAAGCAACGTCATGACCATGCGGTTCACGGCAAGGGCTCGCAGAGGATGGGTCGCCTTGCCCCTCGCGATCGGGCTGGCCTTCGGTGTGGTGGGGTGCGGCGGCGGGGGCGGCGACGACAACGACAAGCCGAAGACGTCGGCGACCTCCTCCCAGAGCGGCGAGTCCGAGCCGGAGGCCCAGGAGGGGACCTCCGAGGAGGCGCTGGCCGAGTTGAAGGGTCCCAACGGCTTCTTCCTGAAGATCACCGCCGCGCAGCGCGACGCCGGGGGCTTCGTCACCGTGAGCGGCGAACTGAAGAACGACAGCAGCAAGACGACCAACGTCCCCGCCCAACTGAGCGGTGACGAGACCGAGATCATCCGGAACGGCAAGTCTCTCGGCGGCGCCACCCTGGTCGACTCCAAGGGCAAGAAGCGGTACTACGTCCTGCGCGACACGGACGGACGCCCGCTCACCACGACCAAGTTCCCGGCACTCAAAGCGGGAGAGACGCTGCCGGTCTTCATGCAGTTCCCCGCGCCCCCCGCCGACACGACCGAGGTGACCTTCCAACTGCCGATGTTCTCGACCGGCACCATCGAGATCTCCGGGTGAGGCCGACCATGACCCCCACCCCCCGGCTCACCCTCACTCTCGCCACCGCCGCGCTGCTCCTCGCCACCAACCTCTGCGCCACCGCGCACGCGGACGACGAGCCGCCGGGGGCGGAGCCCTCCGCGGCGGCCCCCGTCGACGTGGACCCCAACGACCCCGACCTGAAGCTCCCGGACGGTGCGACGCTCGCGCAGGCCAAGGTGCTGGACATCAAGTCGGTCGTCGAGGAGCAGGGCGGCGACGAACGCAGGGAGGACACCAACACCAGCGTGACCCTCGCCCTCCAGGCCGAGGTGCTGTTCGGCAAGAGCAGCGCGAAGCTGGGCGACGAGGCCGAGGCCCGCATCTCCGGCATCGCCGGGGAGATCAGAACCCAGCACGCCACCCGCGTCCGCGTCTTCGGCTTCACCGACGACCTAGGCTCCTCCGCGAGCGGCGACGTCCTGTCCAAGCAGCGCGCCAACGCCGTCCACGACGTCCTGTCCCAGAACCTGAACGACGCCGACATCACGTACGAGGTCCGCGGCTACGGCGAGCAGTACCCCATCGCCGACAACGCCACGGAGGCCGGCCGCAAGAAGAACCGCCGGGTAGAGATCAGCTTCCCCCGCTCGGAGCCCTGAACGGCACGGATGACACACACCCCACACCTCGAACTGAGCCACGCCCCTGCCCGTGCGCGCGGGGCGCATCCCGGCGACGGGTCAGGCAGACGCGACAGGCATGACCAGCGTGGTGAGGTCCCCCCGGTCGGCGGAACGTATCGTGACCGGCTGATCCGGCCCCCGTAGATCGAGCACGGCGTCGGGCCCGACGGCCGAACTGACCGCGGGATAGAGGGTGACCAGCTCGAAGGCGATGGTGAGGTCCGGGCCCGAGTGGGCGACCGCGGGAAGCCGGACGTCCGAGCCCGCGCCCTCGGCGCCCAGGAGCCGCACCCCCTGCCGCCCCGTCACCCGCAGCGCGACCCGATCGCCGGGGTGTTCCTCCAGGGCCCGCAGCAGCAACTCCTTCGAGACGGTGACCCGGCCGGTGACCTCACCGAGGCCCGCGAGCATCAGCCGGTGATCCGGGAACTCCCCGGACAGCAACCGGCAATGCCGGTCCGCCCGCCCTGACAGCCGCAGCCACACCCCGTACGCCGACGCCTCGACCCGCACCAGCGCACTGCGCCGGACGTCCGGCATCGCGTCCCGCAACTCGTCGCCGTGGACGGTCCCTGCCCAGGCCGCTCCCGTGGGCGGCCCGACCGGCACGAGGGTGCGGGTGGAGAGCCGGTAGCGGTCCGTGGCGGTGAGGGCCACTCCGTCGGGCCCCGCCTCAAGGCGCAGACCGCCGAGTACGGGCATCCCGGGCTCGCGCGCCGTCGCCGTCAGGACCTGCTCGACCGCGTCGGCGAGGACGGGCCCCCGCAGCGCGAAGAGCGGCAGACACGGCGCACCGGCGAGCGACGACTTGAGCACGGCCGCCCCGCGTTCCGCCGCCACCGCCTCCCCCCGCACCTTCGCGACATGCTCGTCGATGAGCCGGGCCGCCTCCTCGGCCCCGGCGTCGAGTACGGCCGCGACGCAGGTGAGCGGCATGGCGATCTCCCGAAGCCGGCGCAGCGCGGTCGCCCGGACCAGTTGGTCGGGGCCGTAGTAGCGGTAGCCGGTGACCGGGTCGGTCTCGGCCGGAGGCAGGAGCGCGGAGTCGGCGTAGAAGCGCAGGGCGCCGGTGGTGAGACCGCAGCGCCGGGCGAACTCCCCGATGGGCATCAAGTCGGTTGTGGACACGCACCTCATCCTGGGCCTTCGGCCCACACGAAGGTCAACGGCGAACAGCGTCGTCGGTCAGGACGGTCCCTCCACGACCGCCGTCTCCACCTCCACCCGCACCCCCGCCCGGAGCCCCCACCCCGCCATCGCCCCCGCCTCCGCCTCCAACACGTGCCGGGAGCGTGGGCGGGGGAGGCCCAGGCGGCCGGGGTGCATGGTGCGGACGGTGAGGACTCTGAGCCGCCGGTCGAGGTAGGCGACGTCGATGGGCATGCGCATGCGGAAGGTGTGCACGCTGCTGGCGGGGGTGAGGAGCATGGCCCCGTCGATCCCGTCCCGGCCCAACAGGCCCTTGGCGCGGGCCCGGTACGACGCGGCGATCTCCAACGGCACCCGTACGCCCGTCTCCGCCACGACCAACGTGCCCCCGCCGTCCCGCCAGTGCCGCCGCAGTCCCAGTCCCATACCGGCGAAGGTAGCCCCTCCCCGCCGCTTCC
Organism: Streptomyces sp. cmx-10-19; assembly: GCA_049998335.1. Classification (GTDB taxonomy): domain Bacteria; phylum Actinomycetota; class Actinomycetes; order Streptomycetales; family Streptomycetaceae; genus Streptomyces. Next base: position 319,525 of record JAEBFB010000004.1, on the reverse strand, counting down.
CGGCGGCGTAATGATGTTGTGGGGCGGGGTGGGGCGGAGGTAGGAAGAGGCCATGACTGGACTCGGTGCCGTATTTCGTCCCCAGCTCGCCCCCGAACGCCTGCGCGCCGTCGCCCGCGTCGCCGACGAGGCCGGGCTGGAGGAGCTGTGGCTGTGGGAGGACTGCTTCCGCGAGGGCGGCATCTCCACCGCCGCCGCCGCGCTCGCCTGGACCGAGAACGTACGCGTCGGCGTCGGTCTGCTCCCCGTCCCCCTGCGCAACGTCGCCATCACCGCGATGGAGGCCGCCGGCCTGTACCGCATGTTCCCCGGCCGCCCCGTCCTCGCCGTGGGGCACGGCGTACAGGACTGGATGGGCCAGGTGGGGGCGCGCGCCGAGTCACCGCTCACGCTGCTGCGGGAGTACGTCGGCGCGCTGCGCGCCCTGCTGGCCGGAGAGCGGGTGACGACCGAGGGGCGTTACGTACGGCTCGACGACGTCGCCCTGGACTGGCCGCCCGGCGAGGCCGTCGAGGTGCTGGCCGGCGCCACCGGCCCCCGTACGCTGCGGCTGTCCGGCGAGGCCGCCGACGGCACCGTGCTCACCGCCAACACCCCGCCCGACGGGGTGCGCGAGGCCCGGCGGCTCATCGACGAGGGCCGCGCGGCGGCCGGGCGGACCGACCCGCACAAGGTCGTCGTCTACCTCCTCACCGCCACCGGCCCCGGCGCCGAGGACCGCCTGCGCGCCGAACTCGTCGCCGAGGGCGTCGACGCGGTACCGGACCTCGGGGTCGCCGGTGACGCGGCCGCCGTAGCCGGGGCCGTCGCACGCCTCGTCGAGGCCGGCGCCGACACCGTGATCCTCCAGCCGACCGGAGACGAACCCGACCCGGAGAACTTCGTCCGCTTCGCAGCCCAGCAAGTCCGCCCCCTCGTGCCCTAGCCTTCCCTCCGCCCCCACCCCGCAGATCGGACCCCCATGCCCCCCACTTTCGACGAACTCCTCGCCGAAGGCGGCGCCGTGCCGACCGAGGGATGGGATTTCTCCTGGTTCGAGGGGCGGGCCACCGAGGCTCGGCCCTCCTGGGGGTATGCCCGGACCCTGGCGGGGCGGCTCGCCGGGGCCGGTGCCGTGCTGGACGTACAGACCGGCGGCGGCGAGGTCCTGGACTTCGCCCTGCGCCAGGCCGCCGCCGTCCCGGCAGCCCGCCCGGCCCGCCTCCTCGTCGCCACCGAGGGCTGGCCCCCCAACGTGGCCAAGGCCACCCGCCTGCTCGGCCCCCACGGCGTCCCCGTCGTCGCCGCGCCCGACGACGCGCCGCTGCCCTTCGCCGACGGGGCCTTCGACCTCGTCGTCAGCCGGCACCCCGTCGAGCCGCACTGGGCCGACCTCGCCCGCGTCCTCGCGCCCGGCGGGACGTACTTCGCCCAGCACGTCGGGCCCGCCAGCGTCTTCGAGCTGATCGAGTTCTTCCTCGGACCGCTGCCCGAGGAGAGCCGCCGCCACCGGCACCCCGAGCGCGAGCGCGCCGCCGCCGAGGCCGCCGGGCTGGAGGTCGTCGACCTGCGGGCGGAACGCCTCCGCATGGAGTTCCACGACGTCGGCGCCGTCGCCCACTTCCTGCGCAAGGTCGTCTGGATGGTCCCCGGCTTCACCGTCGACGCCCACCGCGACCGGCTCCGCGACCTGCACGAGCGCATCCTGGCCGACGGCCCCTTCGTCGCCCACAGCGCCCGCCACCTCATCGAAGCGCGGCGCGTACGCCCGTAGAGCCGAGCCGCCCCTCCCGCGCGGGACCGAGGACGTTCCGCCGACGGCAGTACCCGGGTGTGGACGCCGGGCATCGCGGCGGGCACGCCGGCCGCCGACGTGCCCGGTCGGGCGGAATTGGCCGGGAAACGCGGGTCGCGGCGCCGGAGCGCGGCCGCGCCGCGCCGGGTCAAGCGGCCGCCTCCCAGGTGTGTCACCCGGTCGGGGGATACGCGCGGGAGCCGGGAGAGAGCCGTGCGGACGGCCGACTGGGCCGGGAACACGGGACCACCCCTATGATTTAGCCATGATTCGCCCCCGAATCCAGGCGAAATCACGGATTTCGAGGGCATCCCGGCGTCGCCGGGCGACTCCGGAGAGTAGTTGTGGCACGCCGATGCACGCAGCATCACTTACGAAGGGTTATGGTGGAAACCCCCCCTCGGGCCGGTCCGTATCCCCCCCCACGGACCGGCCCGTTTTTTCTGTCCACGTCCGGGCGCCCCCGCCCGCCCCCCTTCAAGGCGTCCCCGCCCGCCTCCTGCCGGGCGCCCCGCGCCGGGCCCCGCCCGGGTTTCCGCCGGGCTTCCGCCGGGCTTTCCCAGGGCTTCTCCCGTGCCGCGCGGGACACCCGTAACGAGGAGTTCACCGGTGCGCCGTCCTGGGTCGTGGCATGGCGGCGCTCCATTCCGGGCATAAGGCAAGCAGGTCGACGCCCGAACCACGGGTGTCGGATCTCAGCGGACGGCACGGAGCCGTCCGCCCGGGAGGCCCTTTGCACCAGCCCCACCGTGCGATCGCGGCACGGAAGACGCGGCGGAGGACCGGTCCACGGCCCGCGCCAGTGCAGGGCGGCCCCGAGGACCCGTCCGGCACACGGGTCCCCCGATCGGCCGGCTCGTTCCCGCCCTCCCGGCCCAGCGTCCACTCCGTCGCTCCCCGACCTCTTCCGAGGGGGTACGTCCTTCCGTGGTGACCAGCGCAAAGCGCCACAAGCCAGACAGGCGCACCTACGTTCTCGACACCAGCGTCCTGCTGGCCGACCCGAACGCTCTGAACCGCTTCGACGAGCACGAGGTCGTGCTCCCCATCGTCGTGGTGACCGAGCTGGAGGCCAAGAGGCACCATCCCGAACTGGGCTACTTCGCCCGGCAGGCCCTGCGCCTGCTGGACGAGTTCCGGGTCCGGCACGGCCGCCTCGACGCCCCCATCCCGATCGGGGATCTCGGCGGGACCGTCCGTGTCGAGCTGAACCACTCGGACCCCAGCGTGCTGCCCAGCGGCTACCGCCTGGGGGACAACGACTCCCGCATCCTCGCGGTCGCCCGCAATCTCCAGGCGGAGGGATTCGACGTCACCGTCGTCTCCAAGGACCTCCCGCTGCGGATCAAGGCGTCCTCCGTCGGCCTGCTCGCCGAGGAGTACCGCGCCGAGCTGGCCATCACGGACGCCTCCGGCTGGACCGGGATGTCCGAGCTGACCCTGTCCGGCGAGCAGGTGGACATCCTGTTCGAGGAGGGGCGTCTGCACGTCCCCGAGGCCGCAGGCCTGCCCGTGCACACCGGTCTGACCATCCAGTCGGAGCGCGGCAAGGCGCTCGGCCGGGTCACCCCCGACGGCAACGTCCGCCTGGTGCGCGGCGACCGGGAGGCGTTCGGCATCAAGGGCCGCAGCGCCGAGCAGCGCATCGCGCTGGACGTGCTGCTCGACCCGGACGTCGGCATCGTGTCGATGGGCGGCCGGGCCGGCACCGGCAAGTCGGCGCTGGCGCTGTGCGCGGGCCTGGAGGCGGTCCTGGAGCGCCGCCAGCACCAGAAGGTGATGGTCTTCCGCCCGCTGTACGCGGTGGGCGGGCAGGAGCTGGGCTATCTGCCGGGCTCCGAGGCCGAGAAGATGAGCCCCTGGGCGCAGGCGGTCTTCGACACGCTGTCGGCGGTCACCAGCCGGGAGGTCATCGAGGAGGTCACCGCCCGCGGCATGCTGGAGGTCCTCCCGCTCACCCACATCCGCGGACGCTCGCTGCACGACGCGTTCGTCATCGTGGACGAGGCCCAGTCCCTGGAGCGGAACGTCCTGCTGACCGTCCTGTCCCGGATCGGCGCCGACTCGCGGGTCGTCCTGACCCACGACGTGGCCCAGCGGGACAACCTGCGGGTGGGGCGGTACGACGGAGTCGTCGCCGTCATCGAGAAACTGAAGGGGCATCCGCTCTTCGCCCACGTCACCCTGACCCGGTCCGAGAGGTCCCAGATCGCGGCGCTCGTGACCGAAATGCTGGAGGACGGACACATCTGACGGATCCGCACCTCGGCGCCGTCCGGAAAGGCCAAGAGCCTAGCCGGGCGGCGCCGCCGTGTGTGGGGATTTCCGAAATTCCCAGGGGCCAAACGAGATGTGAGCTTTCACACGCAACACAGAATTGCCTCACCCCGCCGGGTTACGGCAGAGTCTCGTTCCTGTCAGGCCCCGCATACGACACAGGTGTACCCCCAGCGGTACCACGCCACATCAGCACCAGCTCCAACTCCATAGCAGCGTCGTATGCCGCCCGAGCACCACGCGGCGCTCCCGTCAGGGAGTTGTCCACCGGGCCCGAGCCTCCCGTGACCCGTAGTTGGGGAGGCCAGCGCCAGGGGCACGATTGCGTCCGCGAGGGTCACCGAAGCGGGCGATGCTGGAAGGAAACCGTGTGAGCCGGATCTCGGTCCGGGGATTCGCAGTGGCCTCGGCCACGGCGGTCACCGCAGTCGGAAGCGTCGTCGGCGTTGCCTCGGGCAGCACCGCGCAGAACAACGACGCGGAGGCGACGGCAGCAGGCACGACGCTGCTGGCGGACATCCCCATGGGCGAGCAGGCGCAGGTGCAGACCGCGTCCCTGACTCAGCAGGCCGACGTGCAGGCCATCGCCGCGGACGCGAGCGCCAAGAAGGACGCCGAGGCGGCGGCCCGCAAGGCAGCCGCGCAGACCGCCGTGGCCAAGCAGGAGAAGGCCAAGCAGGCGGCCGAGGAAGCGGCTAAGGAAGCGGCGCAGCGCAAGGCCGACGAGGAGAAGGCCAGCCGCGACGCCGAGCGCGAGGAGGTCAGCAGCACCTCCTTCGCCGTCCAGAGCTCGTACAGCACCAGCCAGATCCAGGCGATGGCGCGCCAGATGGTGCCCAGCGGCCAGTTCCAGTGCTTCAGCAACATCGTGGACCACGAGTCCAGCTGGAACTACCGCGCCGTCAACGCGTCCTCCGGCGCCTACGGTCTCTTCCAGGCCCTCCCGGCCGGCAAGTACGCCTCCGCGGGCGCCGACTGGCAGACCAACCCGGCCACGCAGATCAAGTGGGGCCTCAACTACATGGACGTCCGCTACGGCAGCCCGTGCGACGCGTGGGCCTTCTGGCAGGCCAACCACTGGTACTAGGCCCCCTGGTACCAGGCCCCCGCTCAACCTCGCGCAGCCCCTCGCCGTCCTTCGGTGAGGGGCTTTCGCGTGGGCGCCCTGTACGGTCGGACCGGAACCGACTCCAGGGGGGAGTGGTGGGGAGAGACGGGGGAAGAGGACGGATCATGTCGCGAGTGCCAGGGTGGCTCGGCCGGCTCGGCGCCGGACTGACGCAGATGAGCAGGCGGTTGAACCAGCGCCGCGAAGAGGCGCGCCGCGCCGAGGCCGACGACGTGCCGGGGCCGCCCGTCGACCACCTGCCGCTATCCTCGGGCGACCCGGCCGAACACGCCGCGTCCTACCACCCCCTCGTGGTCCGCGACCGCCCCGACCCGGCCCAGGCGGTGCCCTGGGGCGTGCGGGTCGCCGCGGAGGCCGGCTGGCGGCTGCTGGTCCTCGCGGGCACCGTGTGGGTGCTGATGCGGATCATCAGCGCCGTCCAGTTGGTGGTGCTGGCGTTCGTGGCCGCGCTGCTCATCACGGCGCTGCTCCAGCCGGCCGTGGCGTGGCTGCGCCGGCACGGGGTGCCGCGCGGGCCGGCCACCGCCCTGACCGCGATCCTCGGGTTCGTGGTGATGGGGCTGATCGGCTGGTTCGTCACCTGGCAGGTCATGGAGAACATCGACAACCTCTCCGACCAGGTCCAGGACGGCATCGACGAGTTGCGCAACTGGCTGCTCAACAGCCCGTTCCACGTCACCGACAAGCAGATCAACGAGATCGCCAAGAACCTGCGCGACGCGGTCGGCGCCAACACCGACCAGATCACCTCGGCCGGCCTCGAAGGCGTCACGGTCGTCGTCGAGGCGCTCACCGGCATCCTGCTGGCCGCCTTCTCCACGCTCTTCCTGCTCTACGACGGCAAGCGCATCTGGCAGTGGACGCTGAAGCTGGTGCCGGCGGCGGCCCGGCCGGGCGTGGCCGGCGCCGGTCCCCGCGCGTGGCGGACACTGACCGCGTATGTGCGGGGCACGGTGGTCGTGGCGCTGATCGACGCCATCTTCATCGGCCTCGGCATCTACTTCCTGGACGTGCCGATGGCCGTCCCGCTGGCCGTGTTCATCTTCCTGTTCGCCTTCATCCCGCTGGTCGGCGCCGTGGTGTCGGGCGCCCTCGCGGTCGTCGTGGCGCTGGTGACGCAGGGCGTGTTCGCGGCCGTCATGACCCTCGTCGTGGTGCTGGCGGTGCAGCAGATCGAGGGGCACATCCTCCAGCCGTTCATCCTCGGGCGGGCGGTGCGGGTGCATCCGCTGGCCGTCGTCCTGTCGGTGGCCGCGGGCGGCATGATCGCCGGCATCGGCGGCGCGGTGGTCGCCGTTCCGCTGGTGGCGGTGACCAACACCGTCGTCGGCTATCTGCGGGCGTACTCCCGCGAAGCCGCCGTACGCCAGGCCCCGAAGCCGCGCGGCGCCACGTCCACGGACGCCTCCCCGGCCCTCGACCCGCCACCGGAACCGGACCCGGGCCCGGACCTCGATACGACCGAGGCCCCGGACCCGTCCGCGCCGCCGGCCGGGGAGGAACCGCCGACCCGCCCGTCCGGGGCGTAGGAACGCCGTCGGGCCCCGCCCACCGGAAGGTGAGCGGGGCCCGAGGGGATGCGGGACTACTGGTCGGCCAGGACCGCTTCGGCGTCCAGGGTGACGCCGACGGCCTCCAGGACGGCTGCGATCTTGAACGCCTCCTGGACCGTCTCACGGTCCACGCCGGCCTTGCGGAGCACCTGCTCGTGCGAGTCGAGGCACATGCCGCAGCCGTTGACGGCGGACACCGCGAAGGACCACAGCTCGAAGTCGACCTTGTCGACGCCGGGGTTGCCGATGACGTTCATCCGCAGACCGGCGCGCAGCGAGCCGTACTCGTGGTCCGACAGCAGGTGCCGGGTGCGGTAGAAGACGTTGTTCATCGCCATGACGGCGGCGGCCGACTTGGCGGCCCGGTACGCCTCCGGCGAGAGGTTCGCCTTCGCCTCCGGCTCCAGCTCGCGCAGCACGATGGGGGAGCGCGAGGCGATGGCGGTCGCCAGCACGGTGCCCCACAGCTGCTGCTGCGGCAGGCCGGAATTGCCGATGACCGAGCCCAGGTTGAGCTTCAGGTCCTTGGCGTAGTCCGGTACGGCGGACTTCAGGGAGTCGAGGGACATCTCAGGTCACTCCCCGGCCAGCAGCGCGACCGGGTCCAGGGTCTCGTCGCCCTTGCTCCAGTTGCACGGGCACAGCTCGTCGGTCTGGAGGGCGTCGAGGACCCGGAGGACCTCCTTCGGGTTCCGGCCGACCGAGCCCGCGGTCACCATCGTGAACTGGATCTCGTTGTTCTGGTCCACGATGAACACGGCGCGCTTGGCGAAGCCGTCCTCGCCCTCGATGCCGAGGGCGCGCATCAGCTCGTGCTTGGAGTCCGCCATCATCGGGAACGGCAGGTCGGTCAGGTCCGGGTGGTCCTTGCGCCAGGCGTGGTGCACGAACTCGGAGTCGCCGGAGAAGCCGAGGACCTGGGCGTCGCGGTCGGCGAACTCGTCGTTCAGCTTGCCGAAGGCGGCGATCTCGGTCGGGCACACGAAGGTGAAGTCCTTGGGCCAGGCGAAGACGACCTTCCACTGACCCTCGTAGGTCTTGTGGTCGATCTGCTGGAACTCCTTGCCCTTCTCCAGCGAGACGCAGGCGGTCAGATCGAACTCGGGGAACTTGTCACCGACAGTGAGCACGCGCTCTCCTAGCAGCTTGCAGCGAGGAAACACCTGTTTGCGAGTGTTTCTCGTGGGTTGGACTGTCCTGATGGTGGCACAGGGTGCATTGATTGCGGAAATAACTACACTCGGTCCGGTTGATCGGAGGCGGCTATTAGTGACGAACAAGAAGAGGCAGCCCAGCCTCGCTCAGCTGCGGGCTTTCACCGCGGTCGCCGAGCATCTGCATTTCCGTGACGCCGCCGCCGCGATCGGCATGAGCCAGCCGGCGCTCTCGGGCGCGGTCTCCGCACTGGAGGAGGCACTGGGTGTCACCCTCCTGGAGCGTACGACACGCAAGGTGCTGCTCTCGCCGGCCGGCGAGCGGCTCGCGGTGCGCGCCAAGGCGGTGCTGGCGGAGATGAGCGCGCTGCTTGAGGAGGCGGAGGCGGTACGGGCGCCGTTCACCGGGGCGCTGCGGCTCGGCGTCATCCCGACGGTGGCGCCGTATCTGCTGCCGACGGTGCTGCGGCTGGTCCACGACCGCTACCCCGACCTCGACCTCCAGGTCCACGAGGAGCAGACCGCGAGCCTGCTGGACGGCCTCACGACCGGCCGCCTCGACCTGCTTCTGCTGGCCGTCCCCCTCGGCGTCCCCGGCGTCACCGAACTGCCCCTCTTCGACGAGGACTTCGTGCTCGTCACGCCCCTGGACCACCGGCTCGGCGGCCGGGAGGGGCTCTCCCGCGAGGTGCTGCGCGAGCTGCGGCTGCTGCTGCTCGACGAGGGGCACTGCCTGCGCGACCAGGCGCTCGACATCTGCCGCGACGCGGGCCGCGCGGACGTCCCGGCGACGACGACGGCCGCCGGCCTGTCGACGCTGGTCCAACTCGTCGCGGGCGGCCTGGGCGTGACGCTCCTCCCGCGCACCGCCGTCCGCGTCGAGACCTCCCGCTCCCCCCAGCTCCTGACCGCCTCCTTCACCGACCCGGCCCCCACCCGCCGCATCGCCCTCACCATGCGCACCGGCACGGCCCGCTCGGCGGAGTACGAGGAACTGGCGTCGGCGTTGAGAGAGGCGATGGCGGACCTGCCGGTCCGGATATGGGGCCGGTAGAGACTGCGGGCAGCTGCGCCTCCCCCGCGCGAGCGAAACCGAGCGTGGGGGAGGGCGGGCGCCGCGGCACCGGCCGGCGCCGCCCAGCGAAACCCGCCCCCGGCAACCCCGGACGCCGCCGCACCGGCACGGCACGGCGGCGTCCCCGTAGCCCCGCCTACTCCGTCCGCAGCCCGTCCGGCCGCATCAGCCGCAGCAACGGCGGCAGACTGCACACGGTCACCGCGAGCACGACCCCCGCCCCGATCCCGGTCAGCGCCAGCACCCCGACCCAGTCCACCCGAACCGTCGTGGCCGTCATCCTCAGCAGCACCGCCCCCAGGGTCAGCCCCACCACCGACGCCAGCAGCAGCCCCAGCGTGATCGGCACCGCCGTCTGCCACAGCACCGACAGACCCAGCGTCCGGCGCCGCGTGCCGAACGCGACCAGCGCCGACAGCAGCTTCTTCCGCTCCCGCAACTGCTCCAGCTGGGAGACGAGCAGACTGGCCCCGATCAGCCCCAGCACACACGCCGCCCCCACGAACAGCCCCGTGCGCAGGGCGTCGAACCGCCCGACCCGCTCGGTCGCCGTCCACGTCATGGCGTCCGCCAGCGGATCGAGGGCCGCGGCGGTGTTCCGCACCCGGTCCCGTACGTCCGGCACGCTCTCGTCGAGGCGCAGATACGCGTGCCCGGTCAGCCCGGGCGTCAGCGCGTCCCGCATCGCCTTCGGCGTGAGCAGGAACCCGCCCCGGTCGAACCCGGCCAGCAGCCCGGTCCGCGACTTCGCCGCCTTGACGCCCGCCGGCACCGCCCAGGGCACCTGCTTGCCGGCGACGCCCGCGTACGCCGGGTCGAGGTACAGCTTCCGCCCCGCCGTGGCCAGCTTCGCCATGTCCACCCCGGTGTCCCACTCGGCGTCCTGCACGGCGAACACGTCCCCGTCCTCGCACGAGGACAGCCTGGCGATCTCCCGCAGGGCCGCGCAGCCGCCGACGGTCATCATCGTGGTGATCTCGGGGTCCCGGGCCTTCTCGCCGAGGTAGCCCTCGGAGTAGTCGTACACCGCGTCCACGCCCCGGGTGTCCCGCAGCCTCTGCGCGGCCGGCGCCACCGGCAGGCCGCTCGGCAGCGCCACCTCCATCTGCGCCCGCGACACGTCCTTGCCGGTGGAGCGGGTGTAGTCGCCGTCCACGCCGGCGAACAGCATCTGGAGCGCGATCGCCCCGGCGACGGCCACCGCGATGCCGTTGACCATCCGGGCCGCCGTACCGCTGCTCATCTGGAGCCTGCGCACCGCCAGTTGCCAGGCGACGCCGCCCGAGCCGAGCCGCGCGACGACGGCCTCCACGATCCAGGGCAGCAGCGCGGTCACGCCGACCAGCAGCAGGACGACACCGCCGGTCACCAGGTACTGGTTGAAGTCGCCGCCGTCGCGGCCCTGGCCCACCATCGGATAGAGCAGGGCCAGGCCGGCCAGCGGCAGCAGCAGCCGCCACCACAGCCGGCGCCGCGCCGGACGGCCCGCGCGCACCACCCCGAGCGGCTCGATGGCCACCCCGCGCAGCGCGAACAGCGTCACCGCCGCCGCCGCCGCCGGCACGGCCACCGCGACCAGCAGGACCAGCAGCGGCGAGGGGTCGAGGTAGCTCGGGAAGACGCTGACGTAGAACACCTCAGCCTGACCCGCCAGCTGACGGCCGATCAGGAAGAACACGGTGCCGAAGACCAGCCCGAGCAGCGCGCCCGCCAGCGCCTCACCGGCGGCGATCCGCCGGGTCATCCGGCTGTCGGAGCCCACCAGCCGCAGCGCCGCCAGCCGCCGGTCCCGCCGCTCACCGCCGAACCGCACGGCCGTGGCGATGAACACCGCCACCGGCATCAGCAGCACCACGAACACCACGAGGATCAGCAGAAGCAGCACCGGATCGGACTGGTCGGAGCCGGGGGAGGGGTCCCCGAACCGGTCGATACGGGCCACCCGGGCGCCGTCGATCTGCGCGGCGAGCCCGTCCGCGCCCCGGTAGAAGGCGAGTTCGGCCGAGCCGATCAGCCCGCTCTCCCCGATGGTGCCGACGATCCGGTCCGGCAGCCGCTCGCGCAGCAGGGCACCCGAGTCCGACTCCAGCAGCTCCTTCAGCGCGGGGGAGACCACCATCTCGCCGGGCGCCGGGAACGTGTCCAGCCCCGGCGGCAGCGGCGCGCGCGGCCCCTCCGGCTCCAACGCCCGGCCCCGGACCGAGGTGTCGCGGAAGTCGGAGCCGACGTTGGCGACCACGAGCGTGTCGTCCGCCTTCGGCATCCGTACGTCGCTGTGGACGAGGTCGGTGCGCGCGGCCTCCCGCTCGTGGCGGACGCTGAGCGCGTTCGGCAGCGCCGTCGTCAGCAGCAGCAGCGCCACGCCGAGCCCGACCCCGACGGCGGTCAGCAGGGCCCTGGTCCAGCCCTCGCGCCCGCCGGTGAGGGCGAAGCGGACGCCCAGCATCAGGTCCGCGGCCCATTGACGCACGTTCATACGGCCCGCTCCATGTCCCGCGACTTCCCGTCCCGTACGACGATCTCGCGGTCCGAGTAGGCGGCCACCCGCGCCTCGTGCGTGACGAGGACGACGGCGGCGTTGGTGGAGCGGGCGGCGTCGGTGAGGAGTTCCATCACGCGCTCGCCGTTGAGGGAGTCCAGCGCGCCGGTCGGCTCGTCGGCGAAGAGCACCCGCGGGCTCGTGACCAGCGACCGCGCCACCGCGACCCGCTGCCCCTGACCGCCGGAGACCTCGCCGGGCCGCTTCTTGCGCAGATCGTCGACCTCCAGCCGCTCCATCCAGGTCAGCGCGGTCCGCTCGGCCTCCTTGCGGGAGGTGCCGTTCAGCCGCAGCGGCAGGGCCACGTTCTCGACGCAGGTCAGCTCCGGCACCAACTGGCCGAACTGGAACACGAACCCGAAGTCCGAGCGGCGCAGCGCACTGCGCCGGGCGTCGGACAGGGCCGACAGCTCCCGCCCGTCGTACGTGATCGTCCCGGAGTCGGGCGGCACGATGCCGGCCAGGCAGTGCAGCAGCGTCGACTTGCCGGACCCGGAGGGGCCCATGACGGCGACGACCTCGCCGGGGTGGATGGAGAACTCGGCGCCGTCGAGGGCGAGGGTGGGCCCGTACGCCTTGGTCAGTTCCTCGGCCGACAGCAGGGAACCAGCGGGAGGAGTCATCGGGCCACCGCCTCACGGAGCTTGTCGAGACGGGCCGCGGTCAGCTCCAGCCACCGCAGGTCCGCCTCCAGGTGGAACAGGGCGTGGTCGCAGATCAGCTGGTCGGCGAGGTCGCCCTTGCGCTTGCGGTCGGTCAGGATGCGCATGCTCCGCAGGTGCTCGGAGCGCTGCGTGTCGAGGATGTCGGCCGCGTCGCGGTGGGTGAGCAGCGCGAGGACGACCTTCGTGTACAGCGTCGACTGGAGGTACGGCTCGGGCTTCTCCGGCGTCGCGAGCCAGCGCTGTACGTCGGTGATCCCCTCGTCGGTGATCGCGTACCGCTTGCGCTCGGGACCGCCGCCCGCCTCGATGCCGTCGACGACGACGAGGCCGTTCCTCAGCAGGCGGGACATCGTCGAATAGACCTGGCCGTAGTGGAGCGGCCGGTCGTGACCGAACTTCTCGTCGAAGGCGCGCTTGAGGTCGTAGCCGTGGCGCGGCCCGGACTCCAGGAGCCCCAGGAGGGTGTGACCGATGGACATGCGGAGCACTCTACACACCGTGTATACGCACTATGTATACGCCGAGTGGGGAGGTGGTGACCGGGGAGGTGGAACCGCAGGTCGGGGCCGTTTGTCACGGTTCCGCTACGCGCGGGGAGCGCCCCCGGTGCCGCCCGTCGGACCGCCGCCCGCGCCGCCCCTCGGCGGGCGCCCCCGGCGGGGCAGCGGGCCGGTGCCGCCCGGCAGGCGCCCCGCCTCGGCCAGGGCCCGGCGGAGCGGGGACTCGCTCTGGTCGTTGGCCGGGCGCAGTTCCTCGCCCGCCCGGCGGGCCGGCGACTCGTGCACCTGCGGGTCGAGCCGCAGCAGCACCTGCTCGCGCGCCGCCCGCGCCCGGCGGGGCGACGCGGGCCCCGCCGCCCCGGACTCCCGGGGCGGCTCCGGGAGCGGTTCCGGAGCCGCCGCGCCCTCGGACGGGGTCGTCACTGACGGAGCGTCCCCGGGTTCAGGACCGGCCGGGCGGCGCGGTCCCCGCACAGCACGGCCATCAGGTCGGACACCATCGCCGCCCTGCGCTCGTCGTCCGGCTCCACGACGCCCTGCTCACTGATCCGCACCAGCGCCGCCTCGACCCCGCCGACCGCGCCGTCCGCGATCTGCCGCCGCGCCGCGACCACCGCGCCGGCCTGCTGCCGCCGGCCGCCTCCACGCGCGCGTGCAGCTCGACGGCGAGCTTCTCGGTGATCTCCTCCGCGTTGCCGCGCGGCGAGAGGCCGCCCTCGTCGTGGGCGTCGTGAGGGGCGGGGCGTGTTCAGGCCGCGTCGGCTCCCTCGTGTGACGGGGACCGCGCACGGGATGCGCGTCGCCGACCAGGCAGGAACGGTACTCGATGGCGATGTGCCGCACGGCCGCGTCGTCCGCGTGGAGGTGGACTCCACCTCGGCGGCCACCACGAAGGTGGCCCGGGCGGTGTCCTCAACCCCCGAAGTGATGTGACTTTCCGCGCTCGCGGCAACCTCACACCCCTCCCGGACGTCGGTTCCTGTGGAGCGGGTGCTGATTCTCACGTCCGTACAAGGGCGGATCCGCAGCCGTATGCCACATCTCCCGGTGTTAGCTTTCTGAGCTGACCTGAGCGACGAACCTGTGTGACGTGTGCGCAGGACGTGGACACGGACGACCGAAGCGGAGCGGATCGGACTCATGGGACGAGCGGAAGAGAGAAGAGCGCGTCAGCGCGGTGGCCGCCGCGCGGCGCCCGGGGGACGCCGCTCGTCGCCGGCCGACGGCCGCGGCCGGATACGCCGGCTGTTCACCTTGAAGAAGATCGTCGGCACGGTCTTCGGAGTCGTCCTGCTCGGCATGGGCACCTTCGTCGTGCTGTACATGGTGATCGACATCCCCGAGGGGAACGCCGACGCCGAGCTGCAGAGCAACGTCTACAAGTACAGCGACGGCAGCATCATGACCCGCACGGGCACCCGCAACCGGGAGATCGTCGACCTGGCCAAGGTGCCCAAGGACGTCCAGCGCACCTTCGTCGCCGCCGAGAACAAGACCTTCTACCAGGACAGCGGCGTCGACCTGAAGGGCACCACGCGCGGCCTGCTCAACACGTTCTCCGGCAAGGGCGCGCAGGGCGGTTCGACGATCACCCAGCAGTACGTCAAGAACTACTACCTGAGCCAGGAGCAGACCGTCTCCCGCAAGCTCAAGGAGCTGGTCATCTCCCTGAAGCTGGACCGGGAGAAGCCCAAGGACTACATCCTCGCCGGCTACATCAACACCAGCTACTACGGCCGCGGCGCCTACGGCATCCAGGCCGCCGCCCAGGCGTACTACCGCGTCGACGCCGAGGACCTGACGGTCGAGCAAGGGGCGTACCTCGCCGCGCTGCTCCAGGCGCCGAACCAGTACGACTGGGCGATCGCCTCCGACACCGGCAAGCGACTGGTCCAAGAGCGCTGGAACTACGTCCTGGACAACATGGTCGGCCAGAAGTGGCTGGACGGCGGCAAGCGGCAGGCGATGAGGTTCCCGGTGCCGAAGGAGCCCAAGCCGGCCGCCGGCATGGAGGGGCAGACCGGGTACCTGGTCAACGCCGCCAACGCCGCGCTGGAGCGGCAGCTCGTCGCCCAGGGCGCCGCTGAGGACATGGAGCGGGCCAGGGCCCTGGTGGAGCTCGGCGGCTACACCGTCACCCTGAACATCGACAGGAAGAAGCAGACCGCGCTGGAGGAGTCGGTCAAGAGCCAGCTCACCAGCAAGCTGGACCCCGGCAAGCGCGACGTGGACGCCGATGTCCAGGCCGGTGCCGTCTCCGTCGACCCGAAGACCGGCGCCGTCGTGGCGATGTACGGCGGCGTGGACTACCTGAAGCACTACTACAACAACGCCACCCGCGACGACTACCAGCCCGCCTCCACCTTCAAGCCGGTGATCCTCGCGGCCGCCGTCGACGAGGACGCCGAGACCCAGGACGGCGTGCCGATCACGGCCGACACGATGTACGACGGCACGAGCAAGCGCCAGGTCGTGGACGGCGACCAGGAGGTCGGGTTCGCCCCCGAGAACGAGGACGACGCCGACTACGGCGACATCGACGTCCAGGAGGCGATGAACAAGTCGGTCAACTCCGTCTTCGCGCAGATGGGCGTCGACGTCGGCATGACCGAGGTCATGAAGGTCGCGGGCGCGCTCGGCATGGACACCGAGGGCGAACAGGCCGTGCCCGCCCAGACCCTGGGCAGCATGGGCGCCAGCCCGCTGGAGATGGCGGGCGTCTACGCCACCTTCGACAACCACGGCAAGAAGGTCACCCCGGCGGTCGTGAAGTCCGTCGAGCACAAGGACCGCACGATCGAGTTCCCGGACCCCGTCGGTGAGCAGGTCATCAGCCGGGAGGCCGCCGACACCGTCACCTCCGTGCTGACCGGCGTGGTCGACGACGGTACGGCCAAGAGGTCCGTACGGGACAACCCGCTGCGCGACGGCCAGCAGGTGGCCGGCAAGACCGGTACGTCCGACAACAACAAGTCGGCCTGGTTCACCGGCTACACCCCGGGCCTGGTCACCTCCGTCGGCCTGTTCGGCGAGGACGACAAGCAGCCGCACCCGCAGGTGCCGATGTACAAGGCGGGCGGCGAGCCCCGCGTCAACGGCGGTGGCTTCCCGGCGCAGATCTGGGCCACGTACACCTTCGGCGTCATGGAAGAGACCGCCGAGTTCGAGCTGAGGACCAAGCAGGGCGCCGCCGTGCGGCCCTCCGAGACGCCCACGGTCGAGGAGTCGCCCTCGGAGTCCCCGTCGGAGTCGCCGACGGAGGAGGAGACGCCCACCGAGGAGCCGACGACCGAGGAGCCGCCCTCGGAGGAGCCGACGACGGAGGAACCCCCGTCCGAGTCGCCGTCGGAGTCGCCGTCGAGCAGCGCGTCCACCACTCCCCCCGCGGGCGGCGGCGCCTCCACGGAGCCGCAGGACCCGGACCAGTCCGACGGGAGCGGGGAGGAGTAGCCGCGACCACGCCCGAAGGGGCGCCCGCTACCCGCCGGGCGCCCCTTCGCGCAGGCCGGGGAGCTAACTCCGGTTCAGCTCGAACCAGACCGACTTGCCCGTGCTCAGCCGCGTCGCGCCCCAGCGGCGGGCCAGGCGGTTGACCAGGTACAGGCCGCGGCCGCCCTCGTCGGTGGCGCGGGCCTGCCGCAGCCGGGGCAGCTGGGGCACGTCGTCGCCGACCTCGCAGCGCAGCACGTCCGTGCGCAGCAGCCGCAGCGTCACCGGCTTCGTGGCGTACCGCACGGCGTTGGTGACGACCTCGCTGACCAGCAGCTCGACCGAGTCCGTGAGGTCCTCCATGCCCCAGCCGGCGAGCGCGCGCCGGGCGTGGCGGCGGGCCTTGCCGGGGGCCGAGTCCTCGGGGTCCAGGTCCCAGTACGCCACGTCGCTGGGCGCGATGCCGTCGAAGCGGGCGGCGAGCAGCGCGATGTCGTCGTCCCGGTCGCCCGGCCCGAGCATGTCCAGCACCTCGTCGCACAGGGCTTCCAGGGGCGGCGGATGGTCGGGGCCGGTGAGCTGCGCGGTCGCGGCGAGGCGCTCCCGCAACTGCTCTATGCCGGTCCACACGTCGCGCAGCCGGGACTCCACCAGGCCGTCCGTGTACAGGAGCAGGGTCGCGCCGGCCGGGGCGTCCAGCTCGACCGCCTCGAAGTCCACTCCGCCCACGCCGATCGGGGCGCCGGCGGGCACCCGCAGCACCTCCGCGTGGCCGCCCAGGTGGAGCAGGACGGGCGGCGGATGACCGGCGTTCGCGACGGTGATGCGGTGCGCGACCGGGTCGTACACCGCGTACAGGCAGGTCGCCATGCGGTCGGTGCCCAGGCGCTGGGCCTGCTCGTCGAGGTGGTGCAGCACCTCCTGCGGCGGCAGGTCGAGCCCGGCCAGGGTCTGCGCGGTGGTGCGCAGCTGGCCCATGATGGCCGCCGACGTCATGGAGTGGCCCATGACGTCCCCGACGACCAGCGCGACCCGGCTTCCGGGCAGCGGGATCGCGTCGTACCAGTCGCCGCCCACCCGGGCCGTCTCGGCGGCCGGCAGATAGCGGGAGGCCAGCCGGACGCCGGTGCAGCGCGGCAGGTTCTCCGGGAGCATCGTGCGCTGCAACTCGTCGGCGATGTACGCCTCGCGGCCGTACAGCACCGCCTTGTCGATGCCGAGCGCGCTGTGCGTGGCGAGCTGGGCGGCGACCAGCAGGTCGTCGGCCTCGAAGGCGACCCGCTCGGGCCCGCGCAGGAACAGCGCGGCGCCGATCACCCGGCGCCGTCCGCGCAGCGGCGCGAGGATCGCCCGCCGTCCGTCGGGCAGGACGAACTCGCGCTCCTCGCCCAGCAGTTCGGGCAGGGCGGCGCGGGCGGCGGGGGTGTTCGTGAAGACCGGACGCACCCCGCGCAGCACCTCGGCGAGGGCGCTGCCCTGCCGTACCTCGCACAGCTCGGCGCCGACCGACTCCAGCTCGGACGGCTCGGGCTGCGCGGCGGGGATGAAGCCGTTCTCCGTGTCGCGCTCGGCCGGGATCCGGTCGGTGCGCCGCAGCCGCAGCACCAGCGGGCCGGTGGGCCGCTCGTCGCCGACCGGCAGCGGCTCGCGCAGATAGACGAGGATCGCGTCGGCGAACGTCGGCACGGTGGCCCGGCACAGGCCCATCACGATCTCGTCGAGGTCCATGCCCCGGGCGATCCGCCGGGTGGCCGCGCCCACGAACCGCAGCCGGTCGCCGTCCCGCCGCATCGGCGTGGGCCGGCCGGGCGCGGTGAGCTGCCCGGTGCGCCGGTCCGGCTCGGGCGCGCCGCCGGCCCGCTCCGCGCCCTCGGCGGCGCCCGGCTGGACGGGGACGCCGCCCTCGGTCGCGGGCCGGGGGCGGTGCGTGTCGGGCTCGGCGGACTGCCCGGCGCCCGGCTGGGAGTGCTCGAAGGTGCCGGGGGAGCCGGGGGAGTCGGCGTCCGCGGTGGGCGGCGGCGCGCCGGTGCGCCCCTGTGCCGGTAACGCGGACCCGGCGCGCGGCGGCGCGGGGGTACGCGGGAACGCCCCGCGGGGATCCGCGGGGTCGGCGCCCGTCGGGGGGCGGTCGAAGGAGGTCGGGTGCTCCGTCACGCGTGTCGAATCCGTCCGTCCGGGACTGCGCGCGGCGCGTGCAGTTCGTCCCGCAGAAATCCCGATACCCGCGATGGGCGCCCGGAGAACGGGATCTCCGCGTGGTCAGAGGCAGTTCCTGTGTCACCGGCGGACCGTCTGCGGCCCGTCCGCGTGTTGCCCTCGTACCCCTCGCTCACGTCCTGCCGCCCCTCGGTGACGATCGGTCAAGCACTGTGCGCACTCCGGCGGTTGCCGTCGGCGCGCTCCCTTGCGGAAGGCGATCCTACGTTTCGTGCCCGGGGGCACATCAAGACTCTCACGAGGACGCGTGCGCGGGCGTGCGATCCCAGTCCCCCGGCAGCGGCGGCACCGCCCACGCGGGGTCGGGCCGCCAGTCCTCCCAGCCGTCGGCGAACGGCGAGCCCCAGGCGCGGATGTCCGCCACCGCCGCCCGGCCCGCCGCGCGCACCCGCTCCGCGAGCCCGGCGTCCACCAGCCGGTCCCGCTGCGCCTGCGCGAACTCGTCCTCGTCCCGCCAGTGCCAGGAGCGGTCCGGGTGGACGGAGATGTCCAGGAAGTGGTCCTCGGAGTCGACGCCGCCCTCCCAGCGGACCAGCGGCTCCTCCAGGTTCACGTACCAGTTCTTGAACCGCCAGCCCGGGTCCCAGAACAGCCACACCGACCACGCCTGGCCGGGCCGCGCCAGCTTCAGCACGCCGGTGCCGAACCACCGGTCGCGCTGCACGGTGCGCGGCTTGGTGTACCGCGAGGCCAGCGGCTCCAGATGGACGGGCGTGCCGTCGGCCAGCACCGGCTTCACGCACTCGGTGTCGGGCGCCAGCCACACGGCGAGCAGATCGGCGTCGTCGCGTACGACGGTGACGGGGCGGGCGATGTGGACGTGCGGGCCGCCGTTCTCCCGGTAGCGCCACAGGATGTGGCTCCCCGGTGCCCAGAACTCCCCCCGGCCCGCCGGGCCGTCCGCCTCCGTCGTCGCGCTCAGCGCTTCACCGTCTGCCATGAGGAGATATTAGGTGGCCCGGCCACGCGGCGCGCCGGTGATCGCCACAGCTCACGCGGACGTCATTCCGGCGTCACCGCGGGTGCCCTCACGGCCGGGTCATGCGCAGGACGTCCAGTGCCTCGTCCAGCTGCTCCCCGGTCAGGTCGCCGCGC
Source organism: Streptomyces sp. cmx-10-19 (assembly GCA_049998335.1). GTDB lineage: Bacteria > Actinomycetota > Actinomycetes > Streptomycetales > Streptomycetaceae > Streptomyces. The sequence goes on along the minus strand of JAEBFB010000004.1, from coordinate 300,118 downwards.
TCGACGTACCCGCCCTCCACCACGACCTGACGGATCGTCTTCCGCTCCGCCAGCGCCTTCTTGGCGACCTTGGCGGCCTCCTCGTACCCGATGTACTTGTTCAGCGGCGTCACCACGGACGGCGAGGACTCGGCGTACTCGCGGGCGCGCTCCCGGTGGGCGGTGATCCCGTCCACGGTCCGGTCGGCGAGCAGCCGGGAGACGTTGGCGAGCAGCCGTACCGACTCCAGGACGTTCTTGGCGATGACCGGCAGCATGACGTTCAGCTCGAAGTTGCCGGCCGCGCCCGCCGCCGCCACGGTCGCGTCGTTCCCGGTGACCTGGGCGGCGACCATGAGGACGGCCTCGGGGATCACCGGGTTGACCTTGCCGGGCATGATCGAGGAACCCGGCTGGAGGTCGGGCAGGGAGATCTCGGCGAGCCCGGTCCGGGGTCCCGACGCCATCCACCGCAGGTCGTTCGCGATCTTCGTCAGTCCGACGCCGATGGTCCGCAGCTGCCCGCTGGTCTCGACGATGCCGTCCCGTGCGCCCTGCGCCTCGAAGTGGTTCCGCGCCTCGGTCAGCGGCAGCCCGGTGGCGCGGGCCACCTCGGCGATGACGGCGGCGGAGAACCCGGCCGGGGTGTTGATGCCCGTCCCGACGGCGGTACCGCCCAGCGGCAGTTCGGCGAGCCGGGGGAGGGAGGCGTCGAGCCGCTCGATGCCGTACCGCACCTGCGCCGCGTACCCGCCGAACTCCTGCCCCAGGGTGACCGGGGTCGCGTCCATGAGATGCGTCCGCCCGGACTTCACCACGTCCGCGAACTCCTCCGCCTTGCGCTCCAGCGCGCCCGCGAGGTGGTCCAGGGCCGGGATCAGGTCCCGGGTGACGGCGGCGGTGGCCGCGATGTGGATCGAGGACGGGAAGACGTCGTTGGACGACTGGGACGCGTTGACGTGGTCGTTGGGGTGTACGTCCCGGCCGAGACGCTCACTGGCCAGGGTGGCGATGACCTCGTTGGTGTTCATGTTGGACGAGGTCCCCGACCCGGTCTGGAACACGTCCACGGGGAAATGCTCGTCCCACTTCCCCTCGGCCACCTCAGCGGCCGCCTCCCGGATCGCCCCGGCCACGTCCTCGTCGACCACACCCAGCTCGGCGTTCACCTTCGCCGCCGCGCCCTTGATCCGCGCCAGCGCCTCGATGTGCGCCCGCTCGATCCGCTGCCCGGAGACGGGGAAGTTCTCGACGGCCCGCTGCGTCTGCGCCCGCCACTTGGCGTCCACGGGGACGCGGACCTCGCCCATGCTGTCGTGCTCGACGCGGTATCCGTCGTCGTCGGAGCCGCTGGTGTCACCGGTGGGGATTGTCGTCATCGTCGTCTACCTCCACGAAGATCAGCGCAGGGTGCGGGGAGCCTATTCCCCGTCCGGCCGCGGCCCGTCGGCCGGCCAGCAGTCCGTCCACCAGTGCCCGCGGCCCCGTGGCGTACGTGTCCCGCGCGGTCGGTCCAGCCCGGCGCGGGCCCAGGGCGGCGGGGCGGGGCGGGGCGGCGGGGCCGAGGTCCGCGAACACCCGGTCACGGTAGGCCGGCCGGGTGCCGGCCGCACGGCGGCGGGCGGCGGTGGCCCGCACGATCAGCTCACCGGCCGTGTGCTACCGGAGGGAGCGGTACGCCTCGACGGCCTCCTCCGGGGTGAGCCCGCAGTCGACGGCCGCCCCGCACGCACGAAAAGGAACAGCCTCATGATCGCGCCCACCCCTGTCGACCTGTTCTCGTCCGCCGGCCACGTCGGCCCCGACGGCGGGGTCGTGCCGGGCGAACGCCGGATGACCGAAGGTCGCCCCGGCGCCTGGCAGTCGGCGGCCTTCCACGCGACGTGCGACGCCGACGCGCACGCCGACCACGGGGAGACGCACCCCGCGGCGGACGAGCTGGTGTGCGTGCTCACCGGGCGGGTGCGCTTCGTCCTGCGGCCCGAGACGCCGGCCGGCCGGCGGAGCCGGTCACGCTCACCCCGGCACGGCGGTCGTCGTACCGCGGGGGCGGTGGCACCGTACGGAGGTCGACGGCCCCGTCGAACTGCTGACCCTGTCGCCGCGCGAGGGCATGCGCCTGGAGCCGGTGGCCGGGCCCGGCCTCGAAGGCTGACGGGCGCCACGCGGACGGGCGGCCCCCGCTCCGGGAGTCACGGAGCGGGGGCCGCCCGTCCAGGGACAGGAACGCGTCACGCCAGCCCCGGCCCCCGCACCGGGATCGTCGTGAAGGTCGGGGAGGGCGCCGGGTCCTGGAAGAAGTCATTGCCCTTGTCGTCCACGACGATGAACGCCGGGAAGTCCTCGACCTCGATCTTCCAGACCGCCTCCATGCCGAGCTCCTCGTACTCGACGACCTCGACCTTCTTGATGCAGTCCTGCGCGAGCCGCGCCGCCGGGCCGCCGATCGACCCGAGGTAGAAGCCGCCGTGCGCGTCGCACGCGTCGGTGACCTGCTTGCTCCGGTTCCCCTTGGCCAGCATCACCTTGGAGCCGCCCGCCGCCTGGAACTGCTCCACGTAGGAGTCCATGCGGCCGGCCGTCGTCGGACCGAAGGACCCGGACGCGTACCCCTCGGGGGTCTTCGCGGGACCGGCGTAGTACACCGGGTGGTCCTTCAGGTACTGCGGCATCTCCTCGCCCGCGTCCAGCCGCTCCTTGATCTTGGCGTGCGCGATGTCGCGGGCCACGACCAGCGGGCCGTTCAGCGACAGCCGGGTCTTGACCGGGTACTTGGTCAGCTCGGCGAGGATCGCGTCCATCGGCTGGTTGAGGTCGATCTTCACGACGTCCCCGGCCTCGTCGAGGTGCTCGTCCGTCGTCTCCGGCAGGAACCGCGCCGGGTCCGTCTCCAGCTGCTCCAGGAACACGCCCTCGGCGGTGATCTTCGCGACCGCCTGCCGGTCCGCCGAGCAGGACACGGCGATGGCGACCGGGCAGGACGCCCCGTGCCGCGGCAGCCGCACCACGCGCACGTCGTGGCAGAAGTACTTGCCGCCGAACTGCGCGCCGATCCCGATCTTCTGCGTCAGCTCGAAGACCTTCTCCTCCAGCTCCTTGTCCCGGAACCCGTGCCCGAGCGCCGAACCCTCGGCCGGGATCTCGTCCAGGTAGTGCGCGGAGGCGTACTTCGCGGTCTTCAGCGCGTACTCGGCCGACGTGCCGCCGACCACGATCGCCAGGTGGTACGGCGGGCAGGCGGCCGTGCCCAGCGAGCGGATCTTCTCCTCCAGGAACTTCATCATGGAGGACTCGTTCAGGACGGCCTTCGTCTCCTGGTAGAGGAACGACTTGTTGGCCGAGCCGCCGCCCTTCGCCATGAACAGGAACTTGTACGCGCCGCCGTCGGTCGCGTACAGCTCGATCTGCGCCGGGAGGTTGGAGCCGGTGTTCTTCTCCTCCCACATGGTGAGCGGAGCCATCTGCGAGTAGCGCAGGTTCAGGTTCTGGTAGGCGTCGTAGATGCCCCGGCTCAGGGCCTCCTCGTCGCCGCCGGTGGTGAGCACGTTCTGCCCGCGCTTGCCCATCACGATCGCCGTGCCGGTGTCCTGGCACATCGGCAGCACGCCCGCCGCCGCGATGTTCGCGTTCTTCAGCAGGTCCAGCGCCACGAACTTGTCGTTGCCCGACGCCTCGGGGTCGTCGATGATGCGGCGCAGCTGCGCCAGGTGGGCCGGGCGCAGATAGTGCTGGATGTCGTGGATCGCCTCTTCGGCCAGCTTGCGCAGCGCCTCGGGCTCCACCTTGAGGAAGGTCCGCCCGTCGGCCTCGAAGGTGGAGACACCCTCCGAGGTCACCAGCCGGTACGGAGTGGTGTCCTCGCCCTGGGGGAGCAGATCGGTGTACGCGAACTCAGGCATCTCGCCCATTCCTCACTCGACATCACGCGCGGCTGGATTCCTCAGCAACGACGGCTGGCCTCCATCGGCAGCGCCCACCAGCGTAGGACCTGCCCGCGACACCGAGCTTGTGAGGTAGGGCTCAGTTGCGCGACCGGGCGGCGGCCGGGGCGGGGCCGGGGTGGGGCCGGGTCGGCCGGGTGCCGTCGTGGGTACGACGAGGTCGTCCACAGGGCTGGTCGCGATCTATCGCGTTTCGGTACGCTGCTGCCGTGGACCTTCACAAGCACGCCCAGCCGCAGGACGCCGCCCCCCGCGGTGCCGCCCCGCGCGTCTCCGAGCTGCGCGCCTCGGACGCCGACCGTGACCGCATCGCCGACATGCTGCGCGAGGCCCTCGTCGAGGGGCGGCTCACCGCGGAGGAGCACACCGAGCGCGTCGAGGGCGTGCTGGCCGCCAAGACCGTCGGCGAGCTGGACCGGTTCGTACGGGACCTGCCCGCCGCCCACGCCGGTCCGGACACCCACGCCGCCCCGCCGCACCTTCACCGCCCCGCCCCCGGCGCCATCCCCCCGGAGCCCGACGAGAACGTGGTGGCGGTCTTCAGCAGCGCCGTCCGCAAGGGCCGCTGGCGCGCGAGCCGCCGTATCCACGCCTACGCGGTGTTCGGCAGCGTCGAGATAGACCTCAGCGAGGCGGCCTTCGAGTACCAGCAGGTCGTGATCAAGTCCTTCGCCGTCTTCGGCAGCGTCGAGGTCCGCGTCCCGGAGAACGTGACGCTGCGCGGCACCGGCGGCAGCGTCCTCGGCAGCTTCGAGGTGCACACCCTCGACTCCGCCGAGCCCCAGGCCCCCGTCGTCTACGTCGACGGCTGGGCGGTCTTCGGCAGCGTCGAGGCGCGTCCGAGGCGCGGCCGGATCGTCGCCGACATCCTCGACCGGGTGCACCGCAGGGTGGAGAAGGGTTTGCGCAAGCACCTGTAGCGCGACGGCCCGGGCGGTGGGGAACCCAGTGCATAGGCGCGCGTACAACGGGTAAGCCTTGACGCATCGTCTCTCGCTCGCGAAGCCGTCGTCAGGAGTAGACCGTGCTGCAACCGCCGCATTCGTCCGTGCAGGCAGCTGCCGTTCCGGCCCAGCGGGTGCCCGCGCGGGACAGGGACCAAGACGCTCCCTGGCACACCGAGGCGGTGTGCCGGCGCGACGAGGCCGGACTGTTCTTCGCGCCCTCGAAGGAACCGACCGCCGCCCGCCTCTCCCGCGAGGAGGCCGCCAAGCGCGTCTGCGCCCGCTGTCCGGTCATGGTCGAGTGCCGCGAACACGCCCTCCTCCAGCCCGAGCCCTACGGCGTCTGGGGCGGCCTCACCGCCGCCGAACGCCGCGTGGTCCTCGCCCGACGCCGCCGGCGCGAGGTGGAACTCAAGAAGGCGTCCCGCGCGTCGGGCCGCATAGCGGCGGCGGGCTAGACACCGACGTGACGAAGGCGCCCCCTCCGCACGGGGGGCGCCTTCGCGATGCCGGGAAGGGCAACTGGCTCAGGGGCGCGGGGAACGTAGCGACAGGCCGCAAACGACACCCGCACCCGCACCCGCCAACGCACCGGGCACCCCCACCTCAGGAGGCGCCCCGCACGACCGACGGAGTCACTTGGCCCGGTCGAAATCCACCGCGCTGTACGCCCGCAGCTTGCTCAACCGGTGCTCGGAATCGATCCTGCGCACCGTCCCCGACTTCGACCGCATCACGATCGAGTCCGTCGTCGCCGTCTCCGACCGGTACCGCACCCCCCGCAGCAGCTCCCCGTCCGTGATCCCGGTGGCGACGAAGAACACGTTGTCCCCCGAGACCAGGTCATCGGTCGTGAGCACCCGCTCCAGATCGTGCCCCGCGTCGACCGCCCGCTGCCGCTCCTCGTCGTCCTTGGGCCACAGCTTGCCCTGGATCGTGCCGCCCAGGCACTTCACGGCGCAGGCCGAGATGATGCCCTCCGGCGTGCCGCCGATGCCGAGCAGCAGGTCGATGCCGGTGCCCTCGCGCAGCGCCAGGATGGAGCCGGCCACGTCGCCGTCGGAGATCAGCTTGATCCGGGCGCCGGTCTCCCGGACCTCCTTGATCAGCCCCTGGTGGCGGGGCCGGTCGAGGATGACGACGGTGACGTCCTCGGGTGTGCGCCGCTTGGCCTTGGCGATGCGGCGGATGTTCACGGAGACGGGCGCGTTGATGTCGACGAAGTCGGCGGCCTCGGGGCCGGTGACCAGCTTGTCCATGTAGAAGACGGCCGACGGGTCGAACATGGAGCCGCGCTCGGCGGCCGCCAGCACGGCGATGGCGTTGGTCATGCCGTTCGCGGTCAGCGTGGTGCCGTCGATCGGGTCCACGGCGATGTCGACCTCGGCGCCGGTCCCGTCCCCGACCCGCTCCCCGTTGAAGAGCATCGGGGCCTCGTCCTTCTCGCCCTCGCCGATGACGACGACGCCGTTCATCGAGACGGTGTGGACGAGGGTCCGCATGGCACGCACCGCGGCACCGTCGGCGCCGTTCTTGTCGCCGCGTCCCACCCAGCGGCCGGCGGCCATCGCCGCGGCTTCGGTGACCCGCACGAGTTCCATCGCGAGGTTGCGGTCGGGGGCCTCCGAGGGGACGTCCAACTCGGACGGCAGTTGATGCTCGGTCATCGGAACGCACCTTTCTGATACGACGACGGCCGGATGAGGGTGTGCCCCGACTCTATCTCCAGTCCGAAAAAATGAGCAGGGGACCCCACGGATGAGCGGATCAGGCACCTGCGACGATAGGGGGCGTGGCAGGAACGCAAGGCAAGCAGAAGACGGCCCGGGACATGATCCTGTCCCTCGGGCTCATCGTCCTCGCGGCGGGCGTGATCTGGATCTTCATCCCGCACGACGACGGCGAACCGGACGTCCAGCGCGTCGACTACCGCGTCGAACTCCTCACCGCCCGGCGCGCCGCGTCGTACCCGGTGGCCGCGCCCGAGGGGCTGTCCGAGGACTGGAAGCCGACCTCGGTCCGCTTCCAGGGCGACGACTTCGACGCCTGGCACCTGGGCTTCCACGCCCCGGACGGCGAGTACGTGGCGGTGGAGCAGTCGACGGAGAAGGCGTCGACGTTCATCGAGGACGCCAGCCAGGGCGCCCGGGAGACGGACAGGACGGAGCGGATCGCCGGCCGGACCTGGACCCGGTACGAGGGCGGCCGGTACGACGCGCTGGTACTGCGCGACACGGACGGTGTGAAGGGCGCGACGACGGTCGTCGCCGGCACGGGCTCCTTCGACCAGCTGGGCAAGATGGCGGCGGCACTGAAGCCGACGTAGGCGCACCCGGACACGGCGAAGCCCCCGGCACGCACGCCGATCAGTTCCGCGGCGCCCGGGGGTCGTACAGGGCGTACACCGCACCGGCCGAGGGGATCGCATCGTCATGACCGCCACCGTGAAGGGCCCGGCCTCCTACTTCCCGTCGATCGAGAAGAAGTACGGCCGCCCGGTCGCCGACTGGAAGGAGCTGATCCGCTCCTCACCCCTCACCCGGCACGGCGAACTCGTCGCCTGGCTCAAGACGGAGCACGGCCTCGGCCACGGGCACGCCAACGCACTCGTGGCCCACACCCTCGCGGAGGACACGGCGGCCTAGAGTCCGGCGGCGCTAGCGGTCGCCGTCCTCCGTGCCGGCGTCCCCGTCGGCCCCCTCCTCGGCCAGTGCCGCGTCGAGGCGGGCCCGGGCGCCGTCCAGGCGGCGCCGGCAGATCTTCGCCAGCTCCTCGCCCCGTTCCCACAGGGAGAGGGACTCCTCCAGCGTCGTACCGCCCGCCTCCAGCCGCCGTACGACCTCGATCAGCTCGTCCCGGGCCTGCTCGTACCCGAGCGCCTCGGACATCGCCGTCGGCTGCTCCACCTCGCTGGTCATCCACCCACCCTATGCGTCGACTCGTACGGAGAAATCGCCCTCGGACACGCGTGCGCGCAGCGTCTCGCCCGGCTCCACCTCGCCCGGGTCGCGCACGGCGTGGCCGTCGGCCCGTTGCAGCACCGCGTACCCGCGCTTGAGGGTGGCGGCGGGGGAGAGGGCCACCACGCGCGCGTGCGTGTGCGTCAGCTCGGAGTCCGCCCGGTCGAGGTGGTGCCGCAGCGTACGGCGGCCCCGGTCCAGCAGGGCGCTCACCTGCTCGGCCCGGTCGTCGATCACCCGGTGCGGGTCCTGTATCGACGGCCGGGCCAGCGCGTGCGCCAGCCCCCGCTCCTCCCGGTCGACGTACGCCGCCACGCACCGCCGCGCGCGGTCGCGCAGCAGCCGTACCCGCTCGTACTCTTCCCCTACGTCCGGCACGACCTTCTTCGCCGCGTCGGTCGGGGTCGAGGCGCGCAGGTCGGCTACGTGGTCGAGGAGCGGGTTGTCCGGCTCGTGCCCGATCGCCGAGACGACCGGCGTACGGCAGGCGGCCACGGCCCGCACCAGTTGCTCGTCGGAGAACGGCAGCAGGTCCTCCACGCTGCCGCCGCCGCGCGCGACGACGATCACGTCCACGTCGTCCCGCGCGTCGAGTTCCTTGACCGCCTGCACCACCTGCGGCACGGCGTGCACGCCCTGCACGGGGACGTTGCGCACCTCGAAGCGGACGGCGGGCCAGCGGTGCCGGGCGTTCTCCAGCACGTCCCGCTCGGCGGCCGAGGCGCGCCCGCAGACCAGCCCGATGAGCTGCGGCAGGAACGGCAGCGGCTTCTTGCGCTCCGGCGCGAACAGGCCCTCCCGCGCGAGGGCCTTCTTCAGCTGCTCCAGCCGCGCCAGCAGCTCCCCGACGCCCACGGGCTTGATCTCGGCGGCCCGCAGCGACAGCTGCCCGCGCGGGGCGTACCACTCCGGTTTCGCGTGCACGACGACCCGCGCGCCCTCGCCGATCACGTCCGCGACCGCGTCGAACACCTGCCGGTAGCAGGTGACGCTCACGGAGATGTCGTACGACGGGTCGCGCAGTGTCAGGAACACGACCCCCGCGCCCGGCCGCCGCGACAGCTGGGTGATCTGTCCCTCCACCCACACCGCCCCGAGCCGGTCGATCCACCCCCCGATCAGCCGCGACACCTCACCCACGGGCAGCGGACTCTCGGGCGTCGAATTAACAGCCATGCGCCGAGCGTAACGGCCGGGTCGGACAATCCGACCCGGGCGGGGAAGGGGGTCTCCCGGGTGGGGAAGGGGGACTCCCGGGTGGGGGAGGGAGCGGGGCGTGCGTCGCGCCGGGAGGGCCGGCTCGGGTCGGCTCTGGTCCGTTCGGATCGGCTCTTGGCCGCACGGGTCGGCCGGGCGGGCCAGAGCCCCCACGGGCCGGCCGGGCGGCCGGGCGTCCCGGTGCCCGTGGCCGCCCGGCCGGGGGGAGGGGGGAGGGGGCGCGCGTGTCGAGGCCGGCGGGGCGGTGGCGGCCCCGGCCCGGTGCCCCCCGGTGTCGGTGCGAGCGGCCGGTTCAAGTGGTGCGAGCGCCGGGGAGGGGCGTACAGCTCCGCCCGCAGCAATCACCCCCGCGGGACGTTTACGGCACCGACGTGCACCAATAGTGTCCGTCCCGCCCGACGTCACGCGCCGGAGCGCTCGCCCACGCCCCTCACACCCGCGCCGTACGCCCCCGGGCCTGTGCCGCCAGGATGATCAGGCCCACCGCCAGCCAGATCGCGCCGACCACCTGGGCGGTCGCCGAGGCCTCGACGATGACCGCGATGGTGATCGCCGTGCCGAGGGCCGGGACGAGGAGATGGCGCCACCAGTTCACCGGGCCGCCGGAGCGGCGGACGACGAACCAGCCCACCACGCTCGCGTGCAGCAGCGTGAAGGCGGTCAGCGCGCCGACGTTGACGATCGAGACCAGGCGGTCGAGGCCGTCGTCGCGGCGGGCCGCCCAGACCGCCGCCACCATCGTGATCACGGCCGAGACCAGCAGCGCCACACGCGGCACGCCCGAGCCCGTACGGGACAGCGCCCCCGGCAGCCGGCGGTCGCGCCCCATCGCGAACAGCAGCCGCCCGGCCGCCGCCTGCCCTGCCAGCGCCGCGAACGCCGCGCCGATCGCCTTGCTGACCGCCACCAGGTCGTGCAGCCACGTCCCCACCGACACGTCCACGGCGTCGTAGAACGCCGACCCCTGCCGTTCCGGCCGCGCCGCCAGCTCGGCCGAGGACACCGGCTCCAGCAGCGCCACCAGATACGTCTGCGCCACGAACAGCACACCGGCCAGCGCCAGACAGAACAGCAGCGCCCGCGCCACCTTCGCCGCCCCGCCCGTGACCTCCTCCGCGAAGGTCGCGATCGCGTCGAAGCCCAGGTAGGAGAGGACCGCCACCGACACGGCCCCGATCACCGCCGACAGCGCGAACGCCCCCCGCGTCCCGTCCCCCGACAGCGGCGACAGCCAGTCCCGCGCGGCACCGTCCCGCGCGAGCACGACGATCGCCGCGACCACGAAGACGACCAGGACCACGATCTCCAGCGCGAGCACCAGGAAGCCCACCCGGGCCGCCGTCCGCACGCCCCACAGGTTCAGCAGGGTCGTCACGACCACCGCGATCGCCGTCCACACCCACCGGGACACCTCCGGGACCAGCGCCTCCATGGCGATGCCGGAGAACAGGTACGCCACCGCCGGGATGAGGACGTAGTCCAGCATCGCCATCCAGCCGGCGACGAAACCGGCCTCCTTGCCGAGCCCCACGCGCGCGTAGGCGAACACCGACCCCGCCTGGGGGACCACCCGCACCATCTGCGCGTAGCTGAATGCGGTGAACGCCATCGCGACCGTGGCGACGATGTAGACGAGCGCCACCGCGCCGTGCGACTTGGCGTCCAGCGTGCCGAACACGCCGACCGGCGCCATCGGCGCGATGAACAGCAGGCCGTAGACGACCAGGTCCCTGAAGCCCAGACTGCGCCTCAGCTGGTGTTCCTCACCGGCCGCCGGGGCCGTCGTACCGGTCTGCGACATCGTGCCTCCGCGAGCGCCTCGGACACCGTCTCGAACGTTCCCGCCAGTCTTGCCGCCGACGCCGTCCGTACGCGATCTCTGGGCGGCCGAACGCGGCCTTACGATGGGTGCCATGACCGCTTCGTCTGGCCGCCGTGTCCTGCTCGCCGCCCCCCGTGGCTACTGCGCGGGTGTGGACCGCGCCGTGATCGCCGTCGAGAAAGCCCTGGAGCAGTACGGGGCTCCCGTGTACGTCCGGCACGAGATCGTCCACAACAAGTACGTCGTCCAGACCCTGGAGAAGAAGGGCGCCGTCTTCGTCGAGCGCACGGAAGAGGTCCCTCCGGGGAACATCGTGATGTTCTCCGCGCACGGCGTGGCCCCCGTCGTCCACGAGGAGGCCGAGCGCGGCCGCCTCGCCACCATCGACGCGACCTGCCCGCTCGTCACCAAGGTGCACAAGGAAGCCGTCCGCTTCGCGAACGACGACTACGACATCCTCCTGATCGGCCACGAGGGCCACGAGGAGGTCATCGGCACCTCCGGCGAGGCCCCCGACCACATCCAGCTGGTCGACGGCCCCGAGGACGTCGCCAAGGTCGAGGTCCGCGACCCGTCGAAGGTCGTCTGGCTCTCCCAGACCACCCTCTCCGTGGACGAGACGATGGAGACCGTCGACGCCCTCAAGGACAAGTTCCCGCAGCTCATCTCCCCGCCCAGCGACGACATCTGCTACGCCACGCAGAACCGCCAGCTCGCGGTCAAGCAGATGGGCGCCGAGGCGGAACTGGTCATCGTCGTCGGCTCCCGCAACTCCTCCAACTCCAAGCGCCTGGTCGAGGTCGCCAAGCAGGCGGGCTCCCGCGCGGCGTACCTCGTGGACTTCGCCGACGAGATCGACGCCGCCTGGCTGGAGGGCGTCTCCACGGTCGGCGTGACCTCGGGCGCCTCCGTCCCGGACGTCCTGGTCGAGCAGGTCCTGGAGTGGCTCTCGCAGCGCGGCTACGAGGACGTGGAGATCGTCAAGGCCGCGGAGGAGTCGATCACCTTCTCGCTGCCCAAGGAGCTGCGGCGCGATCTGCGCGAGGAGGCGGCCGCGCTGCTCGCGGAGCGCGGCGGCTCGGGCACGGCGGCGGGGGCCTGACCGTACCGGCGGGGCCTGACCGTACCGGCGGGGCCGGGCCGTGAGGGCTGCCGCCTGGGTGACTGTCAGTCGGCCGTCGTAACGTGGAGCCATGCAGATCTTCGGTGTGGACATCGGCGGTTCCGGGATCAAGGGTGCTCCCGTGGACCTCGACAAGGGCGAGCTGGCCCAGGAGCGGTGCAAGGTGCTGACCCCGCACCCGGCGACCCCCGACAGCGTGGCTGACGGGGTGAAGGAGGTCGTCGAGCACTTCGGCTGGACCGGCCCGGTCGGACTCACCTTCCCGGGCGTGGTCACCGGCGGCGCGACGGTGCGTACGGCGGCCAACGTCGACAAGGGCTGGGTCGACACCGACGCGCGGGCCCTGTTCAGCGAGCGGCTGGGCGGGCTCGACGTGACGGTGGTCAACGACGCGGATGCGGCGGGCGTCGCCGAGATGCACTTCGGCGCCGGGCGCGGCCGCAGGGGCACGGTCATCCTGCTCACCTTCGGCACCGGCATCGGCAGCGCCGTCTTCACCGACGGCACGCTCGTCCCCAACAGCGAGCTGGGCCACCTGGAACTGGACGGCCACGACGCGGAGAAGCGCGCCTCCAGCAAGGTCAGGGAGGACCACGACATGTCGTGGGAGCACTGGGCCCACCGGGTACGGAAGTACCTCGCCCACGTCGAGATGCTCTTCTCGCCGGAGCTCTTCATCATCGGCGGCGGTGTCAGCCGCAAGGCCGAGAAGTTCCTCCCCCACCTGGACGGCATCAAGGCCGAGATCGTCCCGGCCCAGCTCCAGAACAACGCGGGGATCGTGGGGGCGGCGATGCGGGCGGGAGAGCGGGGGGCCGCGGGGGCCTGAGCGGGGCGCTCCGGCGGACGCCGGGTCTCCCTCGGCCCGGCAGGCGTCAGGCCGCCGTCTGCGCGACGGACGTCAGGGCGCCGGCCGGTTGCGGGCGCCGGCCGCGGCGACGGCGGCCCGGCGCCGCCGCAGCAGCCGTACCCGGCGCACCAGTACCACCACCCCCGCGACCAGCGTCCCGCTGTAGAGCCAGCCGGCCTCGGTCGCCAGGGCCGTCACCAGGCCCATCAGCCGGCCGCCGAGCCCGTCGCCGCCCTGGGCGACGGGCAGCAGGCCCACCGCGAAGGCGATCGGCACCACGATGGGCGCGGTGAGCAGGTCGCCCCGGCGCACCCAGAGCGCGGTGAGCAGGCACACCGGCAGGAACAGCACGCCGTACGCCGTCAGGGACGCCCCGAACAGCACCTGGTCGAGGAAGCCGAGCGCGACCATGACCGCCCCGCAGAACAGCCCGCTGCCCAGCCCCGTCAGCCGGGGATTGGGCATCGCGCGCACGGCACGCACCGCGCGGGCCACCGGCGAGGGGGCGGGCGGCCGCTGGACCGGCCGCGCGGGCCGCCCCGCCGGAGGGGAGGCGGAGGCGCCGCCCCGTGCCTGTGGGGGCAGCGGCGCCCGGGGCCGTCGCGGTCCGTACTGCGCAGGTCGCGTCCTGTATTGCTCCACCGGACCAACTTAGGTCGGTTTATGTGCCCAATAGCCCGACAGACACGCCGGGGGGCGGAGCTTGGCCAAGCGTTCGACTGCGCGCCCGTGCGGTACCGGCCACCCCGTAGACTGGTGGATCGGCCCATGCCTGGCCCGCCCCACCCTCCGCATCCTCACGTACGGGAAGTCGCAACGTGTCGCTCACGATCGGAATCGTCGGTCTGCCGAATGTCGGCAAGTCGACCCTGTTCAACGCCCTGACCAAGAACGACGTGCTCGCGGCCAACTACCCGTTCGCCACCATCGAGCCCAACGTCGGTGTGGTCGGCGTTCCCGACCCGCGCCTGACGAAGCTGGCCGAGATCTTCTCCTCGGAGCGGGTCATCCCGGCGACCGTCGACTTCGTCGACATCGCGGGCATCGTGCGCGGCGCGAGCGAGGGCGAGGGCCTGGGCAACAAGTTCCTGGCCAACATCCGCGAGTCCGACGCGATCTGCCAGGTGATCCGCGCCTTCAAGGACGAGAACGTCGTCCACGTCGACGGCAAGGTCTCGCCGAAGTCGGACATCGAGACGATCAACACCGAGCTGATCCTCGCCGACCTGCAGACCATCGAGAAGGTCCTCCCGCGGCTCCAGAAGGAGTCCCGGATCAAGAAGGACGTCGGTCCGAAGGTCAAGGCCGTCGAGGAGGCCAAGGAGATCCTGGAGAAGGGCGACACCCTCTTCGCCCACGGCATCGTCCAGGGCACCGAGCGCAACGAGCTCCTGCACGACCTGCACCTCCTCACCACCAAGCCGTTCCTCTACGTCTTCAACGTCGACGAGGAGGAACTGACCGACGAGGACTTCAAGAACGAGCAGCGCGCGCTGGTCGCCCCCGCCGAGGCGATCTTCCTCAACGCCAAGCTGGAGGCCGACCTCGCCGAACTGGACGAGGACGAGGCCCTCGAACTCCTCCACTCCGTCGGCCAGGAGGAGCCCGGCCTCGCCACCCTCGCCCACGCCGGCTTCCGCACCCTCGGCCTCCAGACCTACCTGACGGCCGGCCCCAAGGAATCCCGCGCCTGGACCATCAAGAAGGGCGCCACCGCCCCCGAGGCCGCGGGAGTCATCCACACCGACTTCCAGAAGGGCTTCATCAAGGCGGAGGTCATCTCCTTCGACGACCTCGTCACCGCCGGCTCCGTCCCGGAGGCCCGCGCCAAGGGCAAGGCCCGCATGGAGGGCAAGGACTACGTGATGCAGGACGGGGACGTGGTGGAGTTCCGCTTCAACGTGTAGCGGCTGGCGTATCGCCACGTCGCTGATCTGGCAAACGTGCAGCTCAGATGGGGTCCGGCTCTTCAGGGTCGGGCCCTTGGTTTTTTCCCGTGCTGGGATGGTGCTGGGATCGTGTGGGGATGGGATGGGGGTGCCCGTGCTGGGATTTGTGTGAGCGGGGCGCTGACCGAGCTGTGATGGTAGTGGGGACGTGGCATTTTTCCTACTCGTTTGACACAATCGAGGGCATGGCTGAGGCGACGTACAGCATCGGGGAAGGGCCAGCGACGCGGGTGAGCTTGTCGCTGCCGGAGGGGACCGCGGAGGCGATCCGGGCTCGGGTGGGCAAGCGGGAGTTCTCCGCGTTCATCGCCGAGGCGGTCGAGCGTGAGCTGCGCGGGCAGGTCCTGGACGAGTACCTGGCGGACTACGAGAGCCGCAAGGGGCCGGTCTCCGAGCCGGCTCGTCAACGGGCGCGGCAGGTCTTCGACGAGGTGTTCGCCGAGGAGGCCGAGTGGCCCGCCGCAGGCTGAGTCACGAGGGGACGCTCGTCCTGGACAGCGAAGGGCTCTCGAAGCTGCTCGCCGATGACGAGCAGGTGATGGCTCTGATCGCTGAGGCGCGCTCGCGCGGCATGGAGGTCGTGATCAGTGCGCTCACCATCATCGAGGCCGTCCATGCCCGTACGAACAAGTCCCGCCTGAGCTGGCTGCTTTCCGGGCTGCGGGTCGTCCCGGTCGGTGACGAAGAGGCAAGGGCGGCCTCGAAGCTGCTGATGAATGCCGGCTTGCACGGACACAAGTACGCGATCGATGTGGCCGTCGCCGAGGCCGCGCTGCGACAGCACCGGCCCGTGGTCATGCTGACTTCCGATATTGACGACATGGCCAAGCTGTGCGGCGAGCGGGTCCGGCTCGTGACGGTGTGATTTCCCTTGGTCCGGCTCACCCTGGCGCACCTGCGATGCGTTTATACCTACACCCAACTCGCCGCCGGGTTCGGCATCGGAATTGCGACCGTCTACCGCTACATACGTGAAGCCGTCGAGACCCTGTCCGCGCTCGCCCCGTCCTTGGCCGAGGCGATGAGGACGATCCGCACGAAGGCGTTCGTAATCCTCGACGGCACCCTGCTGCCGATCGACCGCATTGGCGCTGACACCCCGTACTACTCCGGGAAACACAAACACCACGGCATGAACGTCCAGGTTCTCACCGATCCGTTCGGACGGTTGCTCTGGGCCTCACCGGCTCTGCCCGGCTCGACTCACGACCTGGCCGCCGCGCGACAGCACGGCATCATGGAAGCCCTCGCCAATGCCGGACTCAGGTGCTGGGCGGACAAGGCGTATCAAGGCGCCGGCGGAACCGTCCGGGTCCCGTTCCGCGGCCGACGCCTCAAGGAGTGGAAACGCCGCCACAACACCACTCACGCCAAGATCCGCTGTCTCGGCGAGCAGGCCATGGCCACCCTCAAGAGCTGGCGCCTCCTACGGAAGCTCCGCTGCAGCACCAACCGCATCACCAGCGTGGTGAAGGCCATCCTCGCCCTTCACCACGCATCAGCGTGAGGTTGGAAAAGGCTCAGTACATCTGGGTGCGGTGATTTCACGCACCGTGGCGCAAGCGGAGGTTGTATGCCCGTCCGGCAGCCTCTTGATCGCGCCTCGCCCCGGGGAGGTGCGGACCGTGCTCACCACTACCCCGGTAGTGCCAGGTCGGCGGACGTTCGCGATTTACACGGAGTCAGAGGTCGATCGGATGTGGTTGTTGCACTCGCTGCCCTACCGGAGGCGGGAGTTGACGGCCGTTACGCAGCAGGGCGAGCAAGCCCGCGCGGTGAGGCGCGAGGACTTTTCCCGTTACAAGATCCCCTGGCCGACCGATGCGGTGAGGCGGGACTTCGCCAGTCGTGCTGCTGCCCTGCACGACCTCGCCTACGCCTCTGCGAGGGAGCGACATGTGATGGAGGAGCTGGTGGTGCACGAGCTGGAGAAGGGGGGCCTGGCGCGTCTCACTTCGGCCAGCTGAATGCCGAGCTGATCCACGTTGCCCCTCTCTGGAGCACGGAATCCTGACCAGCCATGTTTGGGGCGCCCCTGGCACGACTCGAATCTGCGGCCAAGCGCTTGGAAGGCGCCTGCGCCATCCGGTGAGCTATGTAGGCTGACCTGCGACCGCGCGGAAGCTTCTGACTGATCCCCGCCAAACCGGGGGTGTACGGGATCTGTGGCGCTCGCGCCGGCCCCGAGGTCTGGACGTGCATTCTGGGCGGCGGCCAGGCGTCGGAGCTGGCCGCTGGCGTCCGGGGAGACCGCGAGTGAGCTCGAGCGCTGTGCTGCTCTGCGAGGTTCGGTGCGGTGGCACGAGCCTGATGTGGCGCTCGTAGAAGTTCCGCAGACTTCAGGCATGTGCGGGTGCTTCCGGGTAGCGTTGGCGATCTTCGGTCTTCTTGTACTTTGTCGCGCATCCCGTGCTGGGATGGTGCTGGGATGCACCCGCATTTCCACAGGTCACAGCCTTGTGGTGGAGTTCCGGTTCAACGTCTGAAGCGGTTGACGTGTCACCGCGCTGCTGACAGGGCGAATGTGCTGGTCATTTGGCTGCTTCCATGCCGAGAGAAGGTTGCTAACGAGGGTGGCGGGCATGGTTCACCGGTGGGTCCAGCCGGTGAGATGTTTCCAGGTGGTGCCGCGAATCGAGTCGACGGTGATCTGTTCCGGGGTGTATTCGTCGCAGTCGGGGTTGTGGCAGGGGCCCGGGATCCAGTGGGGGACGTAGACGCCCATGTTCTTGTGGCGTTCCACGACGGAGTTCACCGGCTGTCGGCAGGAGTGGCAGACGGACCGTGGGGGTGCTTCGGCTTTCGGCTGCTTGTTCATAATGGCAGTTTGCTACCGCTTTAGGTTTTTTGCGAGCCCTTGACCTTCGGTGGGCGGAGCAGGCTCAACGCGACCGACAGGGCCAGGATCACGACGATGACCGCGAGGCTCACCAGGGACGGGATCTCGGGGACCGACGGGCTGATGACCTTGTGGGAGGCCTGGAGGACGAGCTTCACGCCGATGAAGGCGAGGATGATCGCGAGGCCCGTGCCGAGGTAGTGGAAGCGGTCGAGCATCCCGGCGAGCATGAAGTACAGGGCGCGCAGCCCGAGGATGGCGAAGGCGTTGCTCGTGTAGACGATGAAGGCGTCGCTGCTGACGGCCAGGACCGCCGGCACGCTGTCGACCGCGAACACCAGGTCCGCCGCCTCGATCGCGGCGACGACGGCCAGCAGCGGCGTGGCCACCAGGCGCCCGGCCTCGCGCACGAAGAAGTGGGGGCCGGCGTACTCGTCCCGGACCGGGACCACCTTGCGCAGCAGCCGCACGGCGAAGCTCTTGCCCGGGTCGAAGCTCTCGTCCTCGCCCTTGAGGATCTTGTACGTGCTGTAGAAGAGGACGGCCGCGAAGGCGAACAGCACGGCGGTGAAGCGGCTGACGACCGCGATGCCCGCCGCGAGGAAGATCCCCCGGAAGACCAGGGCGCCGAGCACGCCGAGGAAGAGCACCCGGTGCTGGTAGGCGCGCGGCACCTTGAAGTAGGCGAAGATCAGCGCGAACACGAAGAGGTTGTCCACCGACAGGCTCTTCTCCAGCAGCCACGCGGTGGTGTACTCGACCCCGGCGTCGGTGCCCACCACCAGGAAGACGACACCGCCGAAGACCATCGCGAGGCCCACCCAGACCCCGCTCCAGGCGGCGGCCTCGCGGAAGCCGATGACGTGGGCGTCGCGGTGCGCGAGGAGGTCCACCGCCAGCGACACGACCACGGTGACGGCGAACACCAGCCACAACCACAGCGGCACGTCATGCACGGCTCGACCTCACAGACGCGGGCGAGGGGGAGGGGCCGAGGAATGCCGGCCCCTGGTTCGAGTCTGCGGGACGATGTCGTGCTTGTCCTGCGTGGGCCGCGGCGGAGGCCGCCGACTCACCCCGCCGGGGCCACCTGCGACTGGGGGTCGGAGAAGGTGGCCCTCGCGGTGCGGGGGACCGTGGTGCGGGCCAGGGTGGTGAGGGATTTGCCGGGGCCTATCTCCATCAGGTGGTCGCAGGCCAGGTCCGAGGTGAGGGTGTGCAGGGTGTCGGACCAGCGGACCGGGGTGGTCAGGCCGCGGCGCAGGAGTTCCGCCCAGTGGGGGCCGCCGCGGTAGGCGCGGGCGTCGGCGTTGGCGACGACCGGGGTGTGGCCCGGCATGAAGCGGGCCGTGGCGAGGGCCGCGACGAGGGGCTCGGCGGCCTCGGCCATCAGGGGGGTGTGGAAGGCACCGGCCACCGAGAGGCGGACGACCTTCGCCGCGCCGGCCGCCTTGAGGTGCTGGGCGCAGGGGTCCATGTCCGAGGTGCGGCCGGCGATCACCGTCTGGTGCGGGCCGTTGTGGTTGGCCACCCACACCTGGCGGCCCTCCGCGTGGCAGGCGTCGACCACCTGCTGGACCCGGGCCGCGTCCAGGCCGAGGACGGCGGCCATCGTGCCGTCGACGCGCTCGCAGGCCGCCCGCATCGCCGCGCCGCGCACCAGCAGGAGGCGTACCGCGTCCTGCGGGTCCAGGATGCCGGCGGCGGCCAGTGCGGAGTACTCGCCCAGGCTGTGGCCGGCGCAGGCGCCGGGGAACGTGGCCAGCGGGTGCTGGTGGCGCAGCTCCGTCAGGGCCACCAGGGCCAGGGTGAACGTGGTCAGCTGCGCGTTGTCGGTGCGCCGCAGCGTCGCCGTGTCCGCGTCCAGGAGGAGGGACTCGACATCCCGGCCCGCAGCCTCCGACACCTGTGCGACAACTGACCAGCCGGGGCATCGGGTCCAGGGCAGGCCCATGCCCGGCCACTGGGAGCCCTGGCCGGGAAACATCAGTGCCAGTCGGGGGGTTGCCATCGTGTTACGTCTCCTCCCTGCGGCGGACCGCGAGGCGCTGCCCCGGGGTGGGAACCGCGTCCGTATCCGCATCCGCCGCGTGCGGGTGGCCGTCCCCTTTCCGGGGTCCGCCGCCCTGACCGCATGTCATGCGATGCGCATTTCTCTCGGAATGAAACCACTGCGGCGGCGGTACGCGGTATACGAATTGCACTTGAGTGGTGGGTCGCTGTGCCTTTGGGGAGGGCCGGTATTCCCTTGGTGTTTCCTCGGTGTGTCTTCGTGCGGCATGCATGTGTTTCTTTGGTCGAATGTCTCTTGTCGCAGGCTATTTCGCGGGATTAGTTTCCGTGGTGACGCAGGTTCGGATCGAGTTCGAGCGAAGGGTTTCGTCATGACTCAGCAGCAGGCCGACCGCACCTGGTCCGCGGACGGTGAGACCGTCGGGAGCATGTTCTCCGAAGAAGGGGAGAGCTTCGACGAGTTCCCGTCGCTCGGGCAGATCCTCAACGCGGTCTACGAGCAGTTGAACGGGGCGCTGCGGCAGATCTGAGCCGCGCCCCCCTTTCCCCCAGGACCGCCGCCGCACGACATCCCCCGCGTGCGGCGGCACTGACTTCGTACGGCCCGGCCGGTCGGCGGGTCCGGCCGTACGGTCAGGCCACGACCTGCGCGAGCAGGGCGAGATGGGCGCAGTGCTGCGTGCTCATGAAGCAGCGGTACGGCAGCCGGCGCCGGCCGCGCGAGGTGGCGCCCTGCCCGGTCAGGGTGACGGCGGCCAGGGCCAGCGCCCCCAGCAGGACCACGGCCCCGACCGGCAGCAGTTCCGGCGCCCAGGCCGCCGCTCCGGCGGTGTAGCCGCCGCCCACCAGGCACGCGCTCAGCGCGACCAGGATCCGGGCCCGGCGTTCCCCCAGCGTGATCACCCAGGTGCGGCGGCCGGAGGCGGCGTCGCCCTCGATGTCGGAGAAGTCCTTGGCGACCGCGCCGACCAGGGCCATCCACAGCGACATCGCGAAGGCGGTCAGCAGCAGCGCGGGGGACACGGGCGAGGAGCCGAGGGTGACGGAGCCGGCGCCGTAGGTGAGCAGGCCCGACACGAACACCGTGCCCATGACGGCGGGCGTCCGGTTCTTCCAGGCGGTGCGCGGCGCGGAGTAGCCGTAGCCGAGGAGCAGCAGCGCCGAGCAGAGCACGAACGCTCCCGGTCCGGCGGCCGCGGAGCAGACCAGGGCGACGGCGGCGGCGCCGTGGGCGACGGCCAGCGCGCTGCTCCGGGGCAGCCGGTGGCTGGCTATCGGGCGGCTCGAACCGTTGACCCGGTCCTCGTGGTAGTCCATGTAGCCGTTGTAGAGGTACGTGTAGAAGATCGCGCAGAACCAGGCCACGAAGCAGAGTGCCACCTGGAGCACCGATCCGACGCCGAGGTGCGGTGCGGAGGCCGGGACCAGGGCGGCGCCGGCGACAAAGCGGAGCTGGAAGGCCGCCAATACGGCCGGGCGAGATTCCTTGAGGCACAGGAGTATGGTTCGCGGAATTCCGGATACCAGGTTGGACGGTGCGTTCACGGGCAGTGTCTGCGCGGCCACGAAGGTCATGGCGAGGAGCCTAGGGAGCGGCAACCCCGTCTGACTGCTCCGCAATGGGGCCACTCGTACCTCTAAAGGGGAATACCCAAGCGCGCGGCCGGATGCATGGGGATCATCGCCGCTTACCGCCCTCGAGATCGCCGCTTACCGCCCCCGAAATCGAGGGTTTGCCGGGCGCCGTGATCACGGTACTCCGGATTCCGCGAATCGGACTCTCCACGTCCGTTCCTGTTTTCCGCGGGGCGGGCGCGTCATCAGTGTGGGCCGTCCCGGCGCCGTACGCCCGGACCACTTCCGCCCGGATCCGGCAGACCACCTGTCACCTGGTACGTCCGCCCGTCGCCGAAGTGGACCACTTTCCCCCGCTCCACCGGCGCTTTGCTGGTGAGCCAGGCGGGCGCCGTCCTTCACGGCGCTCCGCTTCCCGACAAGGGCCGTTGGCAGCCCTGGTCCGTTCCGACCCCGGGAAGCCGCCATGCGCACCCTGTCGCCCACTCAGCCACGTCCGCGCGTCACCCGCACCGACATCGCGTCCGGGCACATCCACGTCTGGTCCGTCCCCCTGGACCGCGTCCCGCTCGACGACGCGGACTCGGTCCTCGCCCCCGCCGAACGCGCCCGTGCGGCGCGCATCCGCCATCCCGCCGGCCGGCGGCGCTTCCGCTGCGCCCGGGTGGCGCTGCGCACCGTGCTCGCCGGCTATCTCGGCGTACCCCCGGACCGGCCGCGCTTCGTCCGCCGCTGCCCCGAACCGGAGGTGTGCGGCGACTGCGGCAGCGGACGGCCCGTTCTGGTCCCCGGCCCCTGGCCCCAGGTGGAGTTCAGCCTCTCCCACTCCGGAACGGCCGCCCTCATAGGGGTGGTCGGCTCACCCGGCACGGTGGGGGTGGACGTCGAGCGGCTGCGCGCCTCGTTCGACTGGAGCAGGCTGCCACAGGTGGGCGCCACGGACCGGATCACCGGGTTCCGCACATGGACCGCCGTCGAGGCGGTGGGCAAGGCGGCGGGCACCGGACTGCGCACCCCGGTCTCGGTCCGCGAGGCGCGGGCCGGTGGGCCGCTGCGGGCCCGCCGGGCCGGGGACGCGACCGAGTGGTACGTGCATCAAGTGGCGTGCCCCGAGGGGTATGTGGGCTCCGTTGCCACGCATACGTCGGATGCGATACTCAAGACATTCCTGTGGACGTGAATGGTGTGGGTTCAGCACTCGGGACGGAGGGGTGCGCACATTGACAACCCATAACCGCACAGTAATCATCGCAGGGTCGGATCAGGGGGAGGGGGCTCCGTTGGTGCAATCGAACTCCGCGGCAGTCAGCAAGGAGCGAGCGACAGCGGTGACGCTTCTCTCCTTGTCAAGCGGGATATTAGCCAATTACAGGCACCGGCTGGAGGAGATTAAAAGTCCGCTGGTCGCCGATGAGATCACCTGGCGCAGCTGTGCGCTGCAGGCCGAAAGGATCATCCGGGACTGCGCGGAAAGCCTGCGCCACTGCCGGACCGAGGTCAGCGGCACGCTGATCCAGCAGGTGCAGACCCTGGGCACGGAGCGGGTCAGCAAGGGCATCGACGCCGTGCACTCGATCCGCGCCGGCATCATCCTCTTCGACCTGGTCTTCGAGGCGATCGCCGCGGTCATGGTGTCCTCGCCCGACGAGTTCGGCTCCTTCACCTCGGCGGTCCGCACCCTCCAACAGGGCATCGGCAAGCGCCTGGAGGCCGGTGCGCTGGGGCACGACATCCATCTGCTGAACGCGGTGCGCGAGGTCAACGCCGCCTCGCACCGCCAGCTCGCCCGCGAGATACACGACCACCTCGGCAACCACGTCAGCCTCGCCCTGCGCCAGCTCGAACTGCACGAGATGACGATGGACGCCGGACCGCAGGAGGTCTCCGCGCGGATCGACGCCGTCAAGGAGACGCTCACCCAGTCGCTCGGCATCATCCGCGACCTCGTCACCCAGCTGCGGCGCGCCGATCGCGGGGGGACGCTGGAGTCGGCGTTCGCCGCGTTCCTGGAGTCGATGGAGATCACCCGCTCCAAGGTGCGGGTCCAGATCAACGGCAGCGAGGAGTGGGCCACGCAGCACGTCCTCGACGAGATCTTCCTCGTCGTACGGGAGTGCCTGCGCAACGCACTCGCCCACGCCGGTGCCGAGCACGTGCTGGCGGCCGTGGACATCGCGCCGTACGGGCTGCACGCGCTGATCGAGGACGACGGCTGCGGGTTCGACGTCTCCGCTGTCGCCCCGCCGGGCACCGCCAACGGGATCGCCTCGGTCACCGAGCGGGTCGAACTCCTCGGCGGCACCATCCTGTTCACCAGCGACCCCAAGGCCGGCGGCACCCGGGTCACCGTCAACGTCCCTCTGATGGACCTCCCAGGTGATTCCGTTGAGCCCCCGACCTGAACTCATCCGCATCCTCGCGGCGGACGACCACACCCTGCTGCGCACCGCACTGACCGAACTGCTCAACGCCGAGCACGACCTGCAGGTGGTGGCGGAGGCCAGCAGCGGGCGGGGGCTCGCGGACCTGGTGGAGCGGCACCAGCCGCATGTGCTGCTGCTCGACGTGGAGATGCCCGACCACCATCCCCGGGCGGCGGTACGGCGGCTGCTGGAACGGTTCCCCAGTCTGCGGATCATCATCCTCACCATGTACGACGACCAGCCGCTGGTGCATGAGCTGCTGCAGCTGGGCGCGCGGGGGTATCTGCACAAGAGCGTCTCGCGCGGGGCGCTGCTCACGGCCGTGCGCAACGCGGCCCGCGAGGACGACCAGATCACCATCCTGGTGCCGCGCTCCGGGTACACCGCCGGGCAGACGCAGGCCCACGAGCAAGACGCCGGGCCCGTCTCGCCGCGCGAGCGGGAGGTGCTGACCTGCGTCGCCGAGGCCATGAGCAACCGGCAGATCGCGGTGCGGCTCGGGATCACCGAGGGCACGGTCAAGCGCCACCTGCGCAACATCTTCGACAAGCTGGACGCGGTGTCGCGCATCGACGCGGTGAACAAGGCCCTGGCGCAGAAGCTGATCGCGGCGCCTCGGGGGCGTTCGATGCGGTAAGCCTCCGGCGGTGCTGGGGGGTACGGCGGGCCGGCCGGGGGGTGGGTCGTTCTGCGGTTCTGCGGTGACAGGTCGTCGTCGGTCGGGTGGCCGGTGGCGTGCGGGGGCGCGGTGTGCGGGGCGGGCGGATGCCGGGGCCTGCGGTGGGGGCGGGGCGCGGTGTCGTGGGGTGGCGGTGGCGGGGCGCGGTGTCGTGGGGTGGGGGGTGGTCGGAGATCAAGTCCCGGGCGGTAGAGGTCCGGTGACGGCACGCTGAGGTGGGGCTCGGCGGGACGCCGGTCCCCGGGGGGTCGCGTACGGCGGTCCCGGGCGCTGCCGGCCTCGGGAGCGGCCGCCCGAGTCGGAACCTCATCGGCGTGGCTGCCCCGTCCGCTCCTGACGGCGTGCCTGTCCGGGACGGAGCCGGAGAGGGGACAGTTCCTCCCGGCGACACGCCGTACCGCTCGGTGTGCCTGTCCGGGAGGAACTGTCCCTTCGTGATGCCGGGGCGGGGCTCGACGGGGTCCGGCTCCGTGGAGCGACGGCGTCCCCGGTCGTGTCCGGCACGGGCAGGACCCGGGCGGGTCAGTTCTGGCGGGCCTCCTCGTAGGCCTCGCCGATGGCCGCTATCGCTTCCGAGATGCCGGTCAGGGGGAGGGAGCCGTAGCCGAGGAGGAGGGCGGGGGCGCCCGGGGGGCCGCGGAAGCGGAACTGCTGGCCGCCGCGGACCAGGACCGAGCGCCGCAGGGCGCCGTGGACGACGGCCGCCTCGTCGGTGCCCGGGGGCAGCAGGGCGTAACTGTGCAGGCCGGCCGCGCAGCCGCAGATGCGGGCGGCGGGCAGGGACTCGCGGACGGCGGCGGTGAGGGCGTCGCGGCGGGAGCGGTAGCGGGAGCGGACCCGGCGCAGATGGCGGTCGAGCAGGCCGCTGCGCATCATCTCGGCGAAGGCCAGCTGGGTGAGGGTGTCGGAGCCCTGGTCCTGGCGGGAGCGGACCCGCTCCATGAGGGGGAAGAGGCGCGGGGGTATCGCCAGCCAGCCCAGGCGCAGGCCCGGGACGAGGACCTTGCTCGTGGTACCCGCGTACACCACGCGTCCGGGGTCGCCCTCCTGGAGGGCGGTGGGGCGGGCCACCCCGTTGTCGAACCAGAACTCGCCGTCGTAGTCGTCCTCGATGATCCAGCCGTCCACCTCCTCGGCCCAGGCGAGGAGCTGCCGCCGGCGTCCGGGGGAGAGGGCGACGCCGGTCGGGAACTGGTGGGCCGGCGTGACCAGGACGGCGCGGGCGCCGGTGCGGGCCAGCGCCTCGACGTCCAGGCCCTCCTCGTCGACCGGCACCGGCACCGGCGTGATCCCGGTGTCCAGGATGAACCGGCGCTGGCCGCTGTGGCCCGGGTCCTCGATGGCCAGCTCGTGCACGCCGAGCCGCTGGAAGGAGTCGGAGAGCAGCGCCAGCCCCTGCGCGAAGCCGGCCGTGACCATCACCTGCGCCGGGTCGACCCGTACCGAGCGCACCCGGCCGACGTACCCGGCGAGTTCGTTGCGCAGTTCGGCGATGCCGGCGACCGGCGGATAGTCCATGCCCTCCCGGCTGACGTTCTGGAGGACCTTCGTGTAGCACTGGAGCCATTCCTGGCGGGGGAAGCTCGACAGGTTCGCGATGCCGACGCGCAGGTCCCAGCGGGGCTTCGAGGCCGGCCGGTCGTCCAGCAGGGGCGACGCGGCGGTCTGCTCGGGCAGTTTGCGGGTGACGTGGGTGCCCGAGCCGCGGACCGCGTCCAGATATCCCTCGGCGATCAGCTGCTCGTACGCCTCGACCACGACGCTGCGGGAAAGCCCCAGGTCCTGGGCGAGCTGGCGGCTCGACGGGAGCCGCGCGCCGGGGTGCAGCACCCGGTCCTCGACGCGGCTCTTGATGGCGTTCTGCAACTGCGCGGTGAGCGGTACAGCCGAGTCCCGGTCCACTTGGACCGACAGATGCCAGGCCATCTGGTCTGCTCCGTCCCCCCCACAGTGGTCTGGGTGACCCTTCGCGACCACTGGCCTAATTGATCACGCCAACGGCCCTTATTTATAGCACTTCGAGGGGAGAACCCAATGAACTCGATGACGGGCGTACTCAGTCCCGCGTCTCAACTCCGGGGCGACGCCGCCCTCTTCGACGAGAAGCTGGCGAACCGGACCCTGCGGGTGGGAATCGTGGGGCTCGGGTACACCGGTCTTCCTCTCGGCCTCGGGTTCGCCGCGGCCGGGCTCCCGGTCCGCGGGCTGGACACGGACGCCGCGCGGGTCGCCCAGGTGGGCCGCGGCGAGTCGTATCTGCCGGACATCACCGACGCCGAACTCGTCACCGTGGCCGCGCGGTTGAGCGCCACCACCGACCCCGCACAGCTCACCGGCTCGGACGTGCTGATCATCTGCGTGCCGACGCCGGTCACCGGCGACCAGCGCGCCAACCTCGACTACGTGGACCGCGCGGTCGACTCGGTGGCGCCGCTGCTGAGCCGCGGGACGCTGGTCGTCCTCCAGTCCACGGTGCCGCCCGGCACCACGGCGGCGGCGGCCGAGCGGCTGGGCCGCGCGAGCGGGCTGCGGCCCGGCACCGACTTCCACATGGCGATGGCCCCGGAGCGGGTCGACCCCGCCAACACCAACGGCTGGCAGCTCGCCAACACGCCGAAGGTGGTGGGCGGCCTCACCGAGGAGTGCACCCGGCGCGCGGCGGCCCTGTTCGGGGAGGTCTGCGAGACCGTCGTGCCGGTGGGCAAGCCGGAGGTCGCCGAGCTGTCCAAGGTCTTCGAGAACACCTTCCGGCTCGTCAACATCAGCCTCACGCTGGAGCTGTCGGACCTGTGCCGGCACCTGGACATACCGGTCCGCGAGGTGATCGACGCCGCGTCCACCAAGCCGTACGGCTTCCTCGCCCACTACCCCGGGCCGGGCGTCGGCGGTGAGTGCATCCCGGTCGACCCGCACTTCCTGCGGGAGGCGGCGGCCGCGGCCGGGACCCGGATGGAGCTGGTCGCCGCCGCGCACGAGCGGATCGAGCAGCGGCCGCGGCAGGTCGTCGAACGGCTCGCGGAGCTGGTCGGCGAGCGCGGGGCCCCGCTGCGGGGCGCGCGGGTGCTGGTCGTCGGCGTCAGTTACAAGAGCGGCGTGGCCGACCTGCGCAACGCGCCCGCGCTGGACGTGATCCGGCATCTGCGCGAGGCCGGCGCGGTCGTCTCGTACCACGACCCGCTGGTGGTCGACCTCGTCGTGGACGGCGAGCCGGTCGCCGCGGCTCCCTGGACGGCGCCGGAGCTGGCGCAGCAGGACGCGGCGGTGCTGGTCACGCCGGTGCCGGGGCTGGAGCAGGACCTGATGTGGGGCATCCCGCCGATCGTCCTCGACACCCACAACAAGCTCACCGCGGCGAGCAATGTGGCGGTGCTCTGATGGCCGCGGCCCTGCTCGCCGGCCGGGCGCTGCCGGCCGTCACCCGCGATGTGGTGGCGGGCCGCACGGTGACGTCCGAGGCGGCGGGGGAGGCGGTGGCGGAGCTGCTGCTGGAGAGCACGGAGGCGGTGGACGCCGCTGCCTTCCTGACCGCCGTGGCGGTGGGCGGGGCCAGCCCGGTGCTGGTGGCGGCCGCTGTGCGGGCCGTACTGGCCGCGGCCAGGCCCGTCGCCTGGACGGGCCCGGCGGTCGATGTGGTCGGCACCGGGGGTGACGGGAGCGGTTCCGTCAACATCTCGACGCTGGCCGGGCTCGTCGCGGCCGCCGCCGGGGCGACCGTCGCCAAGGCCGGCAACCGGGCCGCGACCTCCCGGTGCGGCAGCGCGGACCTGCTGGAGGCGCTCGGCGTCGAGCTGGACGCCGGGGAGCGCATCCCGGCGTTGCTGGCCGAGCACCGGTTCGCGTTCCTCTTCTCCCCGGCGCTGCACCCGGCGCTGCGCCGACTGGCGCCGATCCGCCGCCGGCTGGGGTTCCGCTCCCTGTTCAACCTCTCCGGGCCGCTCGCCAACCCGGTACGGCTCACCGGCCGCCTGGTCGGTACCGCGACCCGGCGGGACCAGGAGGTCCTGGCCGAGGCGGCGGCCCTGCTCGGCCACCGGCGGACCTGGGTCGTCCACGGCTCCGGCGGCATGGACGAGCTGACCACCTCGGGGCCCTCGCGGGTGCTGCGGGTGGACGGCGGGAACGCCACCGAGTTCACCGTCGACCCCGCCGAACTGCCGCTGCGTCCCGCGACCCCGGCCGACCTGGCCGGGGGCGGCCCGGCCCGCAACGCCGCCCTCGCCCGCGAGGTCCTCGCCGGTACGGCGCCCGCGCCCCTGCGCGACATGGTCCTGCTCAACGCGGCCGCCGTCCTCGTCCTGGCCGGCGCCGCCCCCACCCTCACCTCCGCCCTCACCCTGACCCACCGCACGGTCACCGAGGGCACCCCGGCCGCACTGCTCGGCCGGCTCGCCCGAGCCGGAGCCGGAGCCGGAGCCCGGGACGGAGCCCCCGTACACACCCCCCAGGAGAACCCTCATGGCCAAGCATCTCGATGAGATCGTCGCCGCGAAACGCGCGGCGTGGAGTGGGAGTGGGCCCGATGCGGGCGACTTCCTCACCCGGGGGCGGGTCGTGCCCGCCGTGCCGGGGCGGTTCGCCGCCGCGATCGGTGGGAGTGACGTCTCCGTGATCGCCGAGGTCAAGCCGAAGTCGCCGTCGAAGGGGTGGCTGCTGGAGCCGGAGCAGGCCGTACCCACCGCCGTGCGGTATGCCGAGGGCGGGGCCGCTGCCATCTCGGTGCTCGGGGACACGCCGTACTTCGGCGGGTCGCCGGAGCTGGTGCGGGCCGTCGCCGAGGACCCCGCGGTGACCGTGCCGGTGCTGTACAAGGACTTCCTGGTCGACACCCGGCAGGTGGCCGTCGCCCACGCCACCGGCGCCGACGCCGTCCTCGTGATCGTCCGGGCCGTGGACGACGCGCTGCTCACCGACCTGGTGGCCACCGCGCACGGCCTGGGACTCGACGCCCTGGTGGAGACCTTCACCGCGGACGAGGTGGACCGGGCCCTCACCGCCGGCGCCCGCATCGTCGGCGTCAACAACCGCGACCTGCGCTCCTTCGCGGTCGACCTGGACAACTCGGCCCGGCTGCGCCGCGACATCCCGCGCGGCGTGCTCACCGTCAGCGAGAGCGGCCTCGCCGGCCGCCCCGACATCGAACGCATCGCCGCGCACGGCTTCGACGCCGCGCTCATCGGCGAGTCCCTGCTCAGCAGCCCCGACCCCGCCGACCGCCTGCGTCAGTACACCGGGGTCCCGATTCTGGAGGTGGCCTCGTGAACGGCCGATTCGGCGAGTACGGCGGACAGTTCGTCGCGGAGACCCTGGTGGGCCCGCTGGAGGAACTGGAGCTGGAGTACCACCAGGCCCTGGCGGACCCGGAGTTCACCGCGGAGCTGGACCGGCTGCTGAAGATGTTCGTCGGCCGCCCCACCCCCATCACCGAGCTGCACCGGCTCGGCGCCACCGAGAACGGCGTCAAGCTCTGGCTCAAGCGCGAGGACCTCACCCACACCGGCGCCCACAAGATCAACAACTCGGTCGGGCAGGCCCTGCTCGCCCGCCGCCTCGGCAAGAAGCGCATCATCGCCGAGACCGGTGCCGGCCAGCACGGTGTCGCAGTCGCCGCCGCCTGCGCCTACCTGGGCCTGGACGCCACCGTCTACATGGGCAGCGTCGACGCCGCCCGGCAGGCCCCCAACGTGCAGCGGATGCGGCTGCTCGGCGCCAAGGTCGAGCTGGTCGACCTCGGCACCGCCACCCTCAAGGACGCCATCAACGCCGCGATCCGCGAGTGGATCACCCACCCCGACACCACGTACTACCTGCTCGGCTCGGTCGTCGGACCGCATCCCTTCCCCACCGTCGTCCGGAACTTCCAGTCGGTGATCGGCCGCGAGGCCCGCGCCCAGTTCCTGGAGGAGAACGGCCACCTGCCCGACACGGTCGTGGCCTGTGTCGGCGGCGGCTCCAACGCGGCCGGCATCTTCAGCGCCTTCCTCGACGACCCGGTCCGCCTGGTCGGCGTCCAGGCGGCCGGCGAGGGCAAGGGCGGCCAGGGCGGCCACGCGGCCCCGCTGCTCTACGGCGACCCCGGCGTCCTCCAGGGCACCCGCACCTACCTCCTCCAGGACGACGACGGCCAGATCCAGCTCACCCACTCCATCGCCCCCGGCCTCGACTACGCGGGCGCCGGTCCGGAGCACGCGTACTACAAGGACTCCGGCACCGTCGACTACATCTCCGCCTCCGACGACGAGGCCCTGGACGCCTTCGTCGCGCTCAGCGAGAACGAGGGCATCGTCCCCGCCCTGGAGTCCGCGCACGCGGTGGCCGGCGCCCTCAAGGTGGCCCGGGACAGCGCGCCCGGCAGCACCATCCTGGTCAACCTGTCCGGCCGCGGCGACAAGGACCTCACCTCCGCCCTGGCGGCCCTCGAGCAGCGCGAGGAGAACCCGCGATGAAGCGACTCGACCAGACCTTCAGCGAGAACCGGGCCCGCCAGGAGACCACCCTGGTCGCCTACCTCACCTCCGGCTACCCCGCCCTCGGCGAGACCGTCGGCCTGATGCGCGCCGCCCAGGACGCGGGCGCCGACATCATCGAGCTGGGCGTGCCCTTCTCCGACCCGCTGGGCGACGGCCCGGTCATCCAGGCCGCCGGACAGGCCGCCCTGGACACCGGCACCACCACCGCCGCCACCCTCGACCTGGTCGCCGAGGCCCGCGCCTCCGGCATCGAGATCCCGATCATGCTCATGGGCTACTGCAACCCCTTCCTGCGCTACGGCCTCACCCAGCTCTACGACGACGCCCGCTCGGCCGGCGCCGACGGCTTCGTCGTCCCCGACCTGCCGGTCGGCGAGGGCGCCGAGTGGCTGGCCCAGGCCGAGGCCACCGACCTGGGCCAGGCGTTCTTCACCGCGCCCGGCAGTTCCCCGCAGCGCGTCGCCGCCGCGGCCACCGCCTCCCGGGGCTTCGTGTACGTCCTCGCCGCCAACGGCGTGACCGGGGTGCGCTCGGAGCTGGCCTCGGGCATCGACGGCTACCTGGAGCGGGTCCGGGCCGCGGGCGACACCCCGATGGCCGTCGGGTTCGGCATCTCCCGCCCCGAGCACGTGGCCGCGCTGCACGGCAAGACCGACGCCGTCATCGTGGGCAGCGCGCTGCTCCAGGCGATCGGCGACGCCCGCGACGCCGCCGACCGCCGCCGGGTCACCACCGCCCTCCTCTCGTCCCTGAAGGCGGCCACCCGATGAACGCCACCGCCACCCTCGACACCGCCGGTGCGGCCGCCCCCGGCACCGCCGCCGCCCTCATCCCGTTCTTCAGCGGCGCCGCCTCCGCCCGCCGCGACTGGCCCGCGCTGGAGGCCCGTATCCGCGCGGTCGCCGCCTCCGGCCGCTTCACCTCCGGCCCGGTCACCGCCGAGCTGGAGCAGGCCATCGCCCGGCGCACCGGCGCCCGGCACGCGGTGGCCGTCGCCAACGGCACCGACGCGCTGGTCATCCTGCTCCGCGCGGCCGGGATCGGCCCCGGCGACGAGGTGATCGTCCCGGCGTACACCTTCTTCGCCACCGCCTCCGCCGTCCTGCACGTGGGCGCCGACCCGGTCCTGGTGGACGTGCTGCCCGGCTCGTACGCGATGGACCCCAAGCGGGCCGAGGCGGCGGTCACCGAGCGCACCAGGGCGATCATGCCGGTGCACCTCTTCTCGCAGATGGCCGACATGGAGGTGCTGAAGGACCTCGCCGACCGGCACGGGCTGATCCTGCTGGAGGACAGCGCCGAGGGCATCGACATGCGGGCCGGCGGAGTTCACGCCGGGCTGTGGGGCGGCGGCGGGGTGCTCTCCTTCTTCCCCACCAAGACCCTCGGCTCGCTCGGCGACGCAGGCATGCTGCTCACCGACGACGACCGGATCGCCGCCACCGCCCGCCGGCTGCGCCAGCACGGCCAGGACGCCGACGGCGACTACCTGCACCACGAGGTCGGCTACAACAGCCGCTGCGACGAACTCCAGTCGGCGTTCCTGCTGCACCGCCTGGAGCGGCTGACCGACGAGATCGAGCGCCGCGCCGAACTGGCCTCCCTCTACGACCACCTGCTGGCCCCGCTGGCCGGCCGTGTCACGACGCCGTGGACGGCGCCCGCCAAGACCCCCTCCAACCAGGTCTACTACGTGTACCTGATCGAGTGCGACCGCCGCGACGAGCTGGTCGCGCACCTGGAGGCGCACGGGGTCGGCACCGAGACCTACTACCCCCGTGCCCTGACCGAGCAGCCGCTGCTCGCCCCGCTGCCCGGCTCCCGCCACCCGGTGCCGGTCGCCGAGGCCGCCGCCCGCCGCGCCGTGGCCCTGCCCCTCTACCCCGACCTGAGCGATGCCCAGGCCGAGCGCGTCGCCGAGCTGATCCACGCCTTCTACGGAGCCGCATCGTGACCACCACCCTCCCGTACTACGACGGGCCCGCCCGCTTCGCCGACTGGACCGACGACATCGTCGAGGTCTTCCGCGAGGTCGCCGAGAGCGACGAGTTCATCCTCAAGTCCCGGGTCGAGCGCCTGGAGGCCGAGGTCGCCCGCCGCACCGGCGCCGCCCACGCCGTCGCCGTCGCCAACGGCACCGGCGCGCTGACCGTGATCCTCGCCGCCCTCGGCCTCGGCCCCGGCGACGAGGTCGTCACCCCGGCCTTCTCCTTCATCTCCACCGCCTCCACCGTCGCCCTGCGCGGCGCCCGCCCCGTCTTCGCCGACGTCGACTACGAGACGGGCCTGCTCGACCCCGCCGCCGCCGAGGCCGCCGTCACCGAACGCACCCGGGCCCTGCTGCCGGCCTACCTGTTCAGCGACTCCCCGCGCATGGCGGACCTCGCCGCGCTCGCCGAACGCCGGGGGCTCCACCTGGTCGAGGACAGCGCCGTCGCCCTCGGCGCCGAGGTGGACGGCCTCCCCGCCGGACGGCACGGGCACGCCGGGGTGTACTCCTTCTTCCCGGCCAAGCCCGCCGGCGGCATCGGCGACGCCGGGATGATCGTCACCGACGACCCGGACCTCGCCCGCACCGCCCGCATGCTCCGCAACCACGGCCAGCCGCCCGGCAAGCGCTTCTACCACGAACTGCTCGGCTTCAACTGCCGCATGGACGAGCTGACCGCCGGCTTCCTGCTGCGCAAGCTGCCCGAACTGGACCGGCTCCTGGAGCGCCGCCGGGAGATCGCCCAGACCTACGAGGAGGGCCTGCGCTCCCTCACCCCCGACCTGCTGCCCCCGCCGGCCGGCTTCGCGGGCCGCTCCGTCTACACCTACGTCGTACGCGCCCAGCAGCGCGACGAACTGCGCGCCCACCTCGCGGCCCAGGGCATCGGCACCACCGTCTACTACCCCCGCCCCCTCCCGCTCCAGCCCGCCTTCGCCTCCCTCGGCCACCGGGAGGGCGACTTCCCGGTCGCCGACCGCCTCTCCCGCGAGGCGCTCGCGCTGCCGCTGCACCCGGACATGGCACCGGGGACGGCAGAGCGGGTGGTGGCCGCCGTCCGCGCGTTCTACGGAGCGGGCCGGTGACGGCCGCCCCGGCGGTGCCCGGCGCCCTGGACATCGCCGCCGACCGGCTGTGCGGCATCGGCGACGAGGCCGCCCCCGACCTGACCGGCCAGCTCGTCATCCACCACGAACTGGGCATGAGGGCACTGGAGTTGCGCACCGTCGACGGGCGCGGGCTGCACGAACTGCCCCCCGGCGAGGCCGCCGACCTGGCCCGGCGCACCATAGTGGCCGATCTGCGGGTCCCGGTCGTGGACACCCCGGTCGGCTCCTGGTCCACCACGGTCGCCACCGACCTGGACGCCGAACTGGCCGTCCTGGAACGCTCGGCCAAGGTCGCCGCCCTGGTCGGCTGCGACCGGCTGCGCGTCATGTCGTACCCCAACGACGGCCGCCCCGAGCGCGAGTGGCGCACCGAGGCGCTGCGCCGGATGAAGGTGCTGGCCCGGGAGGCCGAGCGCCTCGGCGTGACCCTGCTGCACGAGAACTGCCAGGGCTGGGGCGGCCAGAGCGCCGAGCACACCATGACCATGCTCGAGGAGGTCGCGAGCCCCCGGCTGCGGCTGCTGTTCGACACCGGCAACGGACTGGCGTACGGCTACGAGGCGCTGGACTTCCTCGGCCGGGTGCTGCCGTGGGTGGAGCACGTGCACCTCAAGGACGGGGTGGTACGCCCCGACGGCACCGCCGGGTTCACCATGCCGGGCGACGGCACGGCCCGGGTCGCCGACTGCGTACGCCTGCTGGAGGAGTACGGCTACCGCGGCCACTACAGCCTGGAACCGCACCTCGCCCACATCCCGCACCTGGGCGTGGCCGGCGACCCCGCCGCCCTCGCCGACGGGTTCCGCGAGTACACCCGGCGCCTGTGCGCCCTGCTGGACATCGAGACTCCGGCGAACCACCTGTACTGGGAGGAGAGCCATCATGGCTGACTGGACCGGCACCATCCGCACCGGTACCGGGACCCGCCTGAGCGCGGCCGACGTGGAGTGGCTGACCGACCTGATGGCCGTCGACTCGGTCTCCCCGCTGGAGGGCGGCCCGGTGGACGGCGCCGCCCGCGCCCAGCGGGTCTTCCTGGCCGGCGCCGCCGAGCGCGGCTTCCGCACCGTGCTGCACCAGAGCCCCGCCCCCGGGCTGCTGCGGCGCCCCGAGGTGCCGGCGCCGGTGCGCGAGGCCGCCGAACGCGACCTGCCCGCCTTCCTGTCGGGCCAGCCCTCCGTGGTCGTCGCCTGGGGCTCCCCGCAGCCCGAGGCGCGGCGGATGGTCGTCAACTTCCACGTGGACACGGTCGGCCCGCACGTGCCGCCCCGCCTGGAGGGGCGCATCCTGCACGGCCGGGGCGCCGTGGACGACAAGGGCCCCGGCATCGCCGCCGCCGTCGGGGTCGCCGCCGCCTTCGCCGAGGACCCCGGGCTCGACGGCCGTATCGAGGTGCAGGTGGCCTCCGTGCCCGGCGAGGAGGGCGGCGCGATGGGCACCTACGGCACCCGCGCCCTCGTCGACGCCGGGCACACCGGGCGGCTGATGGTCTTCGCCGAGCCCACCGGCAACACGTTCATGGACGCGTGCACGGCCGCGATGACCCCGCGGATCACGGTGCTCGGCGAGGACTCCACCGACGACCACCCGGCGGACGGCCACAACGCCACCGTGGTCCTCGGGTTTCTCGCCGACTTCCTGGCCCGCCGGCTCGGACCGCTGGCCCACGGCATGGGCGCCAAGCTCTGCGTCGCGGGCCTGCACACCGGCACGGCCCACAACCGGGTCTACGGCGGCGGGCAGCTGCTCCTCAACATCGCCTACCCGGCCACCGAGCAGGCCGAACTGCTCGCCGCCGCGCTGGAGGTGCTCCTGGAGGAGGCGCGCAGCGAGTTCGCGCAGGCCCACGCGCACGACCCGTTCGCCCGGCGCACCGTCAAGGACTGGCCGCGCATCGTCCGCCTGGACTGGCTCAAGCAGGGCCTGCCCACGCTGCGCAACCGCGACCCCGAGGCCGAGGGGATGCTCGCCCGGGCCGGCTTCACCCGCCACGACGGGCTCGCCGACGGCACCGCCTTCACCTGCGACGCCATCTGGGCGCCGGGCCCCGGCCGCTACGTCGCCGTCTGCGGCCCCGGCCGGCTCGACGCCAACGGGGCGCACACGCCCTCCGAGTACGTGGACCTCGACGACCTCGACGCCTACGCCCTGCGCGTCAAGGAACTGGTCCACGCCTTCGCCGCCCGCACCGCCTGAACGCCCCCCGCCCCGCCCGCACGTGCCGCACGACCCGACCGTTTCGAAAGAAGGCCCCCGTCATGACCGTTCGTGTTCCCCTCGCCGCGCTCACCGTCTTCGTCCGGCGTGTCCTCGGGGAGTGCGGTCTGGACGCCGCGTCCGCCCGTACCGCCGCCGATGTGATCACCTACGCCGACGCGCACGGCTTCACCACCCACGGCACCAACGGGCTGGTGAACATCTACGCCCCCCGCCTGCTCGACGGCCGCATCGCCGCCGGCGCCGCCCCGCGCGTCGTGCAGGAGACCGCCGGGGCCGCCCTGCTGGACGGCGACCGGGGGCTCGGGCTGGTCACGATGGACCACGCGATGGACCTGGCGATGGCCAAGGCCCGCCAGACCGGCATCGGCATGGTCGCCGTCCGCAACAGCACCCACTTCGGCAGCGCCGGCTACTACACCCACAAGGCGGCCGACGCCGGTCTGATCGGCCTGGCGATGACCAACTGCGGCGCTCAGGGCGTCGCACCCCCGCTGGGCGGCACCGTGCGGATGCTCGGCACCAACCCGCTCAGCGCGGCCGTGCCGGTCACCGAGGGGGCGCCGTTCGTCCTCGACATGAGCACCACCGTCGTCGCCACCGGCAAGATCAAGGCCGCGTACAAGGAGGGCCGGCCGGTGCCCAGCGAGTGGCTGGTCCGGCACGACGGCACCCCCACCTCCGACCCGGCCGACTTCATGGCCGAGGAGGCGGACGTGGCCTGGCTGGGCGGACCGGCCTCGACCGGCGGCGCCAAGGGCTTCGGCCTCGCCCTCCTGGTCGACCTGCTGTGCGGCCCGCTCTCCGGCGCCGCCTACGGCCCCCGGCCCGGCGTCCTCAAGGGCGAGCCCGCCGGCGACGACAACGTCGGCCACACCGCGATCGTGATCGACCCGTCCGCCTTCGGCTCCGCCCACGCCTTCGCCGCCGAGAGCCGCACCCTGCTGGACACGGTGACCGGCTCCCCGGCCGCCGCGTACGCCACCGGCGTCACCTACCCCGGCGCGCCCGAGGCCGCGAAGTACGAGGAGTCCCGGCGCGAGGGCGTCGCCCTGCCCGGCCCGGTCGTGGAGGGGCTGGCGGCGCTGGCCGACCGGCTCGGCGTACCGGCGCCCGACGCGCTCGCCCCGCGCGAGCCGGCCACCGTCCCGGCCGCGGCGCCGGCGCGCGCACCCGAAGGCCGGGCGGCATGACCGCGCCGGGCGCCGCCACCGCGCCGGGCGCCGCCACCCCGCCGGGCGCCACCGTGCCCCCCGCCACCGCACCCGCTCCCGCCACCACCCCCGCTGCCGTCCCGACGACCGGAAAGGGCCCCGCCGCCATGCGTATCGGAGTGATCGGACTGGGCGTCATCGCCCCCTTCTTCCTGCGGGCCGTCGAGGAGTCGGCGGACCTGGACCTGACCGCGGTCTGCGACCTGGACGAGGCGAAACTCGCCGGATTCGGCGCGGGGACCGCCGTCTTCACCGACCACCGCGAGCTGCTCGCCTCCGGTCTGGTGGACGGCGTGGTGGTCACCCTGCCCAACCACGCCCACGCCCCGGTCGTCGCCGACGTGCTGCGGGCCGGCGTCCACGTCTGCTGCGAGAAACCGCTGACCATCGACGCCGCCGACGCCCACCGGCTCACCGCCCTGGCCGAGGAGCACGGCGCCACCCTGTTCACGGCCTTCCACCGCCGCTACAACGCCCACGTCCAGGAGCTGGCCGCCGCGCTGCCGGACCGCAAGCTGATCTCCCACGTCACCAGCCGCTACCAGGAGCGCATCGAGGAGCACTCCGGGGCCGAGGGCTGGTACCTGGACCTCGACCGCTGCGGCGGCGGCTGCGTCATCGACAACGGGCCCAACGCGCTGGACGCCCTGGAGACCGTGCTCGGCCCGCTCACCCTCACCGACGCCGTCCTCGGCGACGTCCGCTCCGGTGTCGAGTTCTGCGCCGACCTGCGGCTGACCACCGAGGACGGCATCCCGGTCGAGGTCGACCTGGACTGGGCGCTGGAGACGGGCGAGCGCAAGGACATCACCGTCCACCTCAAGGACGGCCGCCAGGTGCGGGCCGACATGCTCGGCGGCTTCACCGAGTTCAAGTCGTCCCTGGACCACGAGTACGTCGGCATCATGGCCGACTTCCACAGCGCGGTACGGGACGGCCGCGACGCGCCCGACCGGGGGCCGCACATCGTGGAGCTGGTCGAGGGGGCGTACGGGATCGGGCGGTCCCGGGAGGAGCGGACCCGGATGCCGGCCAAGGACCCGGCCTCGGCGCATCTGGTGAAACTGCTGTTCCACCGGCGCAGCGACCGCGGGATGCGGCTCTCGCAGTGGCGGTCGCGGTGCGTGCGGGCCGGTGACGTGCACGAGCTGGTGACCACGACGGACCGGCCCGCGGCGACCGGGGACCGGGTGGACCGGGTGGGGTTCATCGGCTTCGCCGAGTTCCCGGCCGGGCTGGTGATCGAGCGCGGGGACGTGGTGACGGGCCCGGACGGGCCGATCGGGAGGGTGGCCGGATTCGACGAGTGCCACGCGCCCAACCACTACAACATCCTCATAGACACCGACCGCGTCGTCACCGCCGAGGATCTCAACCTGCGGCCCGCCGACACCCTCACCTTCTCCGGAGGCACCTGTTGACTTGCTCCCCCGCTTAAGGGCGGGGGTGTCCAGCGGTCGCCCGCTGGGGTTCCTGCTTCACAGACGACCGCCCGGTCCGGGAGGACTCCCGTTGACCTGCTGCGTCATACCTCACTCTCTATTAGTTTCCGTGTGAGCGAGCTGTCGGCGCCAGCGGCCGGTGACTCCGCGGGGGCTTCGTTTCCTCCACCGTCTCAAGGCGGGGAGATCCATGAAGGAGAAATCAGATGAACCCGTCCCGTCCGCTGTACCGCACTGCGGACTTCCGCATGATCGACGTGGCGCCCGGGGCGCGGGAGCTGATGCCCGGGGTCCAGGTGCTCACCACGGAGGCGGAGATCCCGGCGGCCGGCGTCGCCCCGGCCGACGCGGTGTGGGCCGAGGCGCACGCCCGCTGGAACGGCGCGAGCCGCGCCGAGGTGCGGGCGGACCCGCAGGTCACCGCCTACCGGGAGTTGAGCCGGCGCCTCGGCACCCACCCCGACAAGCAGCCGCCGTCCGTGCAGGCCCTCATCGACCGGGGCCTGCGCGCCAAGCCGCTGGGCGCCTGGCCCCGGATCAACCCGGCCGTCGACGCCGTCAACGCGGCGGCCGTCCGCACCCGGGTCGCGCTCGGCCTCTTCGACCGCGACAAGCTGACCGGCCCGGTACGGCTCCGACTCGCCGACGGCACCGAGGAGTTCCTCGCCCTCGGCGCGGACGGGCCGGTCGTCCTGGAGGCGGGCCGCGCGGTCCTCGCCGACGACGAACGCGTCCTGTCCCTCTTCGCCCACCGGGACGGCGTGTGGCAGGCGGTCACCCCGGAGACCCGGCGCGTGCTGCTGCTGGCCTGCGTGGTGCCGGGGGTGAGCGCGGACCAGTGCCGGGACGCGCTGCTGGAGGCGGCGGCACTGCTGTCGGCCGAGGGCTGAGGGGCGTCGTCGGGCGAGGGCCCCGAGGGCCGGGGCCGGGGTGCGCTGCCGGTGGTGTCCGGTCTCGTGCCGGACGCGGACCGGCTGACTCGCGCCGGGAGGCGCCGCCGGCGGCCCGTCCGCTTCCGGACGAGGGCTACGGGCCGCTGCCGGACGCGGGTGGGGACTGGTGTCGGGGTGTGCCGCCGGGGGCGTCAGTCGTGGCGCGGCGCGCGGGCGGGCGGTGACGCCGTGCAGGGCCGCCGTACGGCGAAGGTTGAGGGCCGACACCGGTTGTGGCCGACGCGGGCCGGGGGCGGGTGGCGGGTGCCGGGCCGCCGCTGGAGGCGGCCCGCTGCCGCCGGGCGGGGGCCGACTGCCGGTGCCGGGGCGTGCCGGGATGCTGTACGGCGCGTGGTGGTGGCGGGTGGTGTGGGTGGGGTCCGGGCTGGTGTCGGGAGGGTTCGGGCGGGGCGTGTCCTTCGGGGCGGTCCGGCTGTGGTCGGGCAGGGTTGAGGGCCGGGGTCGGGCGCGCTGCCGGTGATGTCGCGCGTGCGGTCGGTGGAACGGGCCGGGGTGTGCTCCCGGGACGTGCCGGGACGCTGTACGGCGCTCACTGCGCGCCTCCGGGCCGTGGGCGGCAAGTGGTACGCCGGGGGGTGCGGGCAGTGGACTGCCCCGGACGGGTGGGCTGTTGGTTGGCTGGGGCCACGTCGCCGACCGACTCACGGAGTGAAGAGGGACCGCCCACGATGACCATGACCGCCGTCGCGCCCGTCGCGGCACCGCACCACTCGGACACCGCGCCCCTGCGCGTGACCGTGGCCCGCAGGCCGCTGCCGCCGCACGCCCCGCTCCCCCTCGCCGCCGCACTGCGCCGGCTGCTCGGCGACGACCAGGTGTTCCTGTTCGAGAGCCTCGCCGGACCCGGCGACGACTGCCGGTTCGCCGCCGTCGGCGCCGAGGTGCTGGCCCGGATCACCGTGCACGACGGGCGGACCCGGGTGGAGGGGGTGCCACAGCTGCGGGAGCGGCTGCGCGCGGTCACCGAGCGGGCGGCCGACGGTGGCGTGCAGGAGGTGCTGCGGGCGCTGGGCGGCGCGTTCACGGTGGACACCGACGTCCCGCCCGGGTCGTACGCCTTCGGCTTCCTCGCCGTCCTCGGCTACGAGGCC
Source organism: Streptomyces sp. cmx-10-19 (assembly GCA_049998335.1). Classification (GTDB taxonomy): domain Bacteria; phylum Actinomycetota; class Actinomycetes; order Streptomycetales; family Streptomycetaceae; genus Streptomyces. The sequence goes on along the minus strand of JAEBFB010000004.1, from coordinate 259,320 downwards.
GCCTGGCACCTGGAGCGGCTGCCGCCGCACGCGCCGAACGGGGACCCGGAGATCACCCTCACCGCCTTCCGCCATGTCGTCCGGTACGACCGGGAGACCGGGGAGACCAGTCAACTGACGGCACAAGCGGCCGAGTTCGGCGGAGGCGGCCTGCTCGGGGACGGTCTCGCCGCGCTGGTGCGCGGCCTGCCCGAGGTGCCGGACCCGCTGCCCTCCGCGCCCCGGCCCGAGGCCGTGCGCGCAACCGTGGGGCGCCAGGAGTTCGGCGATCGGGTCGAGTGGTGTCTGGAGCGCGTCCGGGCCGGTGACGTCTACCAGATCCAGATCGGGCACCGGATCCACGTCACCACCCCCCTGCCGGCCCTCGACGCGTACCGCAGGCTGCGGCACAGCAACCCCGCGCCCTACATGTACCTGGTGCCGTGGGCGGGCCGCAGTCTGGTCGGGGCCAGCCCCGAGCTGCTGCTGCGGATCGAGGGCCGCGCCCTCACCATGCGGCCCATCGCCGGCACCGCCGCCCGCTCCGGCGACCCGGCCGAGGACGCCCGCCGGGCGGACGCGCTGCGCGCCGACCCCAAGGAGCGCGCCGAGCACATCATGCTCGTCGACCTGTGCCGCAACGACGTGGCCCGGGTCTCCGTGCCCGGCACCCTCGCCGTCGACCGGCTCATGGCCGTCGAACGCTTCGCCCACGTCCACCACCTGGTCTCCACCGTCCGCGGCGAACTCGCCGAGGACGCCGACGTGTGGTCCGCGCTGCGCGCCACCTTCCCCGCCGGCACCATGACCGGCGCGCCCAAGGTCCGCGCGATGGAACTCGTCCTGGAGATCGAGGACCGCCCGCGCGGCGCCTACGCGGGCGCCCTGGGCCTGGTCGACGTCCGCGGCGAGGCCGCCACCTTCGCCCTGTGCATCCGCACCGCCGTCCACGACCCCGCCACCGGCACCTACACCCTCCAGGCGTCCGCCGGTGTCGTCGCCGACTCCACGGCCGACGGCGAGTGGCGCGAGACCCTGATCAAGATGGGCGCCGTCTACACCGCCCTGACCGGCGAGGAGCTGACGGCGTGAACATCCTCCTCGTGGACGCCCGCGACAGCTTCACCCACCTCGTGGCGAACCTGCTGCGCGAACGCGGTGCCCGCACCGACGTCGTGCCCGCGCTCGCCCGCACCCCGGCCGAACTGCTCGCCCGCCGCCCCGACGTGGTGGTCCTCGGCCCCGGCCCCGGCCACCCGGCCGACTCCGGCCACCCCGAACTCGTACGGCGGCTCGCCGGCCGCGTCCCGCTGCTCGGCATCTGCCTGGGCCACCAGGCGATCGGCCTGGCGTACGGCGGCCGTATCGAGCGGGTCGCGCGCCCGCTGCACGGCAAGACCAGCCACCTCGACCACGACGGCGCCGGCGTCTTCGCCCGGGTCGCGCCCGGCCCCGAGGTCACCCGCTACCACTCGCTGGCCGTCGCCGAACCCCTCCCCGCCCAGCTCGCCGTCACGGCACGGGCCCGTGAGGACGGCCACGTGATGGGACTGCGCCACCGCACGCTGCCCGTGCAGGGCGTGCAGTTCCACCCGGAGAGCATCACCACGCGCGACGGAACGGCGTTCATCGACAACTTCCTCGAAGGGACAGCGAGATGGTCACTCACGGCCCCTGGGCGACGATAGCCGCGCTGAACGGCTCCGAGCGGCCCGACGGACTCACCGCGCGCGTCCTGCGCGTCCTGTCCGCGGCCGCCGCCGAACACGGCGTGCACGTCGACGTCATCCCGCTCGCCGAGTACGACATCGCGCCCTGCGGGGCGTGCGGCGACTGCAACATCCGGCCCCTGCCCTGCGCGGTCGACGACGACCTCCCCGCCCTGGTGGACCGGCTGGTCCGCGCCGACGGGGTGCTGTACGCGGCGCCCGTGCACGGGTTCGGCCTGGCGGGGGTGATGCAGAACTTCATCGAGCGCGCCGGGGTCGGGCGGCTGCGCTTCGACCGGCCGCTGGCCAACAAGGTGGCCGGCGCCGTCGTCACCGGCCGCCGCTACAGCCACGACCGGGTCTACGGGCAGCTCGTCGACAACATCCTGCTCAACCGGATGATCCTGGTCGGCAGCGGCTTCCCCGCCTTCGTCCACGACCAGTTCGCACCCGAGGAGGACCGCGAGGGGCTCGCCGCCGCGCGGGCGCTGATCGACCGCATGATCGACATGCTGCGGATCCTGCTGCTGCCGCACGGCGGCCGGGAGGACACCGCGCGGCTGCTGTCGCTGCCCCGCAACGAACGGGCCGGGCTGCTCACCCCCGTGGGATGAACAGCCCGGCAGGGCAGTCCGGTCCGGGTCGGCTTCAGGCGGCGGGCGGCGCCAGCGGGCCCGCCACGTGCCGGCCGCCGATCAGCACCGACCGCAGCGCGCCCCGGTCCTGGAGCACCGTGAGGTCGGCCGCCGGGTCGCGGTCCCACACCACGAGGTCGGCGAGGCGGCCCGGCGCCACCACCCCGGCGTCCGCGCCGCGTCCGGCCAGCTCCGCGCCGTTGCCGCAGGCCCACTTGAGGACGGTCTCCGGCGCGATCCCGGCCCGCTCGACGTACATCACCAACTCGTCGGCGTAGGTGCCGTGCGGGGTCCAGGCGAAGCCGAAGTCGTCGCCCGGCACGATCTTCAGGCCCAGGTCCTCCGCCAGCGGAAGGAAGCGCAGGGTGTTCTCGATCTCCTTGCGGAAGTCGAGGGACTCCAGATAGTCCGGGGCCTTGCCGAACTGCTCACCGAGCGCGAGCAGCCGGTCGGGCTGGAAGAGGCTCGGCACCACGAACACGCCCCGCTCGGCGATGGTCTCCAGCGCCGCGTCGTCGGCGTAGGTGGCGTGGTCGATGACGTCGACGCCGGCGGCGAGCGCGTTGCGGATGCCGTCCAGGCCCCGGGAGTGGGCGCGGACCCGGGCGCCGCGCGCGTGGGCGGTGTGGACGACCTGGGTCAGCTCCTCCCGGCTGAACAGCAGTTCCTCGGAACGGGCGTTGGGGAAGGTGTCGTCGCCCGAGGAGAACACCTTGATGATCTCGGCCCCCTGGTCGATCTCCTCCTCGGTGTACTTCACCAGGTCGCCGAGGACGTCCACGACCGGCATCAGCTCGCGCGGCATCCGCGCCTTCAGCTCGGGGCTGCGCCGGTCCGGCGGACCCGACACCATCAGGTCCCGGCTGCACGGCGTGATGCGCGGGCCGGGGATGACGCCGGCCTCGATGGCGCTCTTCAGCGCCATGTCGATCCCGGCCACCGAACCGGCCCCGACGAACGCCGTGTAGCCGCAGGCCAGCAGGTCCGCGGAGTGCCGGGCCGCGTGCAGGGCGACCTCGGGGACCCGGTACTTGAAGAGGGTCTCGCGGCCGTTGGTGACGTTGACGTACGCGATGTGGGTGTGGCCCAGGGTCATGCCCGGCATGACGGCCGCCCCGGCCAGGTCCCAGCGCCGGAAGCCGCCCTCGGCGGGCGCCTCGGCGGCGGGCAGGACGGCCTCGACGCGGTCCCCGGCGAGCAGCACGGAGCGGGCGGGCAGCGAGGCGCGACCCAGGCCCTCCTGGACGGTGACGTCGTGCAGCAGCAGGCGGTCGGCACTCATGAGGGATCGGCTCCTTCGGCCAGGGCGGAGACGGAGGCAGGGATGGAGACGGAGGCGGAGACAGGGACGGAGACGGAGGCGGGGACGGAAGCGGACGTGGGGACGGAGGCGGACGTGGGCTCGGGGCCGCGGGTGACGGCCGGTCCGAAGACCATCCACACCATCGGGACGCCCGGCCGCGAGAGGTGGAAGACGAGCCGGTTCGCGGCCCGGCCCGGCTCGTTGGTGATGGCCGCGTCCGCCTGGCCCTCGGCGGCCAGCCGCGCGGCGTGCAGGGTGGACTCGGCGGGCACCCAGGCGATGTCGAAGTCGCCCCGGCCGCCGTCGGCGCCGTCGAGCAGCTCCACCAGCCGCCGGGTCTCGTGCATCGACGCCAGCCGCAGCACCCCCTCCCGCAGCCGCGGCCCCCGGGCGGCGATGCCGTAGTCGGGGGTGGCGGTGGAGAAGGTCGCGTCCAGCCGCAGCCGGGGCGACCAGAAGAACCGGGTGGCGCTCTCGGCGGCCCCGGGCACCAGGGCGTACGCCGGTCCCGTGGGGCCGCTGACGACGTCCAGCAGCTCGTCGAAGGTGTCGTAGGTGACGGTGTGCACGGTCGGGCCGCCGAGCTGGGCGAGCCGGTGCGTGAGCCGGCCCAGCGCCACCGTGGCGCTGGTGCCGTCCGGCCCGAGGGTGCCCACCGCCAGGTCGCCGGGGCGCAGCAGCGGCGAGTGCGGGACCCGGGCGGGCTCCCACAGGATGGGGAACGGGGTCTGGTCGGCGGGGCCGCCCGTGGCCCTGGGACGCATTGCGTACTCGGTCATGCGTGCTGCACCCGCGTCCCGGCGAGCCGGCGGGCGGCGGCCGTCTCGTGGTCGACGCCGGTGCGCCGGTCCTGGATGCGCGCGGCCTTCCAGCTGACGAAGGCGCCGGTGGTGGTCACCGGGTCCAGCTCGTCCTGGAACTCCACCCGGCAGCGCACCCCGAGGGCCGAGGCGACCCGCCCCGCGTGCCCGCTGCCCGTGCCGGGGGCGGCCGGGCCGGGCAGGTCGAGGCGGACGACGACGAGGTCCTCGCCGGTCTCGTCCCGGTCGATGACGACCTGGTAGCCGAAGGAGCCGTCGATGCCCTGGAGCACGGCCTGCTCGATCTGCCATGCCTGGAAGCTGCGGCCGCCGAGGACGATCCGGTCCCGGGTGCGGCCGACGACCTGCACGAGCGGGCCCTGGATGCCGCAGCCGCAGTTGTTGGCGCGCAGCTCGACCAGGTCGCCGGTGCGGTAGCGGATCAGCGGCTTGATGCCGTCGACCAGCATGGTGACGACGAGTTCGCCGGTGCCCTCGGTGCCGAGGTACGCGCCGGTGTCCGGGTCGACCAGCTCGGCGATGTAGTTGGGCCGGGCCAGATGGAGCCGGCCGTGGGCGCAGGCCGAGGCGACGACCAGCGTCTCCTGGGCGCCGTAGAGCGCGTTGTACGTCCGGGCGTTCCACGCCTGGTCGATCTGGCGGGCCAGGTCGGGCGTGCACATCTCGCCGGTGACCAGGAAGACCTTGACGGCGAAGTCCCGGCGCGGGTCCAGGCCCTCGACGTGCGCGGCCTTGGCCAGCGAGAGGGCGACGTTCGGGGTGCAGAACACCACGTCCAGGGCGAGGTCCCGCATCAGCTGCAGCGCCTTGGGGAAGCCGATGACCGGGGAGTACGGCCAGATCTTGGCGACCGCCGAGCCCACGTTGCGGGCCACGTCGCCGAGGGTGTCGCCCAGCGAGTGCACCTCGGTGGGGCCCATCACGCCGACGCGCGGGGACCGGTCGCCGAAGACGTCGGTGAAGATGTTCCGCCAGCCCTCCGTCACCTGCGCGTTGGAGGCGATCACCTCGCGCGGGTCGCGGGGGCAGGGGGTGGCCGGGCCGGTGGTGCCGGTCGTCTCGTAGTAGAAGCACGCCTCGTCGAGGTCACGGCTGAGGATGCCGTGCATCGTCGTACGCAGGTCGTCCTTCGTCGTGAACGGCAGCCGCGTCAGGCCCTCCAGGGTGAGCCCGGCGGCGTCCACACCGGCCAGGTGCCGGCCGTAGAACGGCGAGCCCTGCTGGACGTGGGCGACGACCGTGCGCAGCCGCTCCTCGGCCCAGGCGCGCCAGCCGTCCTCGTCCAGCGCGCCCGAGGTGTAGCGCTCGTGCAGGAGCCGGTAGCGGTCGATGAAGTCTTGGTGCTTCCCGGACGTGGGCAGCCACATGGTTCCCCCAGGTGGTTCGGCGGGTGCGGTGGACGGGGGCCTGCCGGACAGGCCCCAGGTGCCGTGCACCCTGGCGGGCCGGGGTGCGCCCGTACGCGTCCGGGAAGCGGCCATCCGATACTGCGGGCCGCGCCGCCGTGCCCTCAATCTGCCTTAAGACACACCGGGTTCGCTCTTGGTGGTACCGGGGCAGTGGCTGCCGAGGCCACCGGGGCCGGGGTCGCCGAGGTCATCCGGCCGTTCGCCGCCCGGTCGTCCGGCCGCCTTCGCCGCCCGCACGAACCGCTCGATCAGCACGGGGTCCTTGACGCCCCGCGTCCGCTCGACGCCGCTGGAGACGTCCACGCCCCAGGGGCGCGGGTCGAGGGAGGCGACGGCCTCGGCGACGTTGTCCGGACCCAGTCCGCCGGCCAGCAGCCACGTACCGCCCGGACCGGTGCCGAGGACGGCCGGGTCCCAGCGCTCCCCGGAGCCGGGCACGGGGGAGTCCACGATCAGCAGGTCCTCGCCGTACGCCCCCGTCGTCAGCGGTGCCCCGGAGCGCGGGGAGGTGGCCCGGACCAGCCGGAACCCGTCGGCGCGCAGGGCGGCGAACGCCTCGGGACCCTCGTCGCCGTGCAGTTGCACGGTGCTCACGCCCGCCGTGGCCGCCGCCCGCCGGACCTCGTCCAGCGGCTCCCCGCGGAACACGGCCACCGTCTCGATCCCCTCCGGCACCGCACCCGCCAGGGCCTTGACCGCGTCGGGGGCGACCTGGCGGGGGCTCGGGGTCAGCACGAACCCCACCGCGTCAGCCCCGGCCTCCACGGCGGCGGCCACGTCCTCGGGCCGGCTCAGCCCGCACACCTTCACGTACACGAATCTCATCTCTCCTCGACTGGTGGGACGGGTCACGAACGGTTGGCCGTGCGCGAGCACAGGAAGACCATCGCGCCGACGGTCAGGCCCACGGCGGTCACGGCCAGCGCCAGGCGCGGGCCGACGGCCGCCGCGAGCAGCCCGCCGAGCAGTCCGCCGAGCGGGATCACCGCCCAGGTCAGGAACCGGAAGGTGGCGCTGACCCGGCCGATCAGCTCCGGGGCCACCGTGGCCTGGCGCAGCGTGATCGAGTGGATGTTGAAGACCGCGATGCCGAAGCCGTTCAGGACGTACCCGCCGCACAGGAGAGCGTAGTCGGCGAACCCGCCGGTGCCGGGCGCCAGCGGCAGCAGCAGCGTCGCGGCCGAGGCCAGCGTCATGCCGAGGACCATCGCGCGGCCCGTCCCCGCCCGCCGGCTCAGCGGGCCCGCGCAGAGCGAGCCGCCGAGCGCCCCGACGCTGCCGACCGCGATGACCAGGCCGAGCCCGGCCGGGCCGAGGTGCAGTACGCGCAGGCCGTAGAGCGGGAAGACGACCAGGACGACGTCCCAGAACAGGTTGTACCAGCAGGCGTGCAGGGCGATGACGCGCAGCAGCCGGCTGTGCAGCGTCATCCGCAGCCCGGCCGCGATGTCCTTGCGGATCGAGGACCGGCCGCCGGCCGCGCGGACCGGGCGGGTCTCCGGGGTGCGGATGCGCAGCAGGGCCGCGGCGGCGACCAGGTAGCCGAGGCAGTCCAGGAGGATCGCCACGGGCGCGGTGAGCAGCTGGATCAGCGTGCCGCCCAGCCCCTGCCCGGCGGTCTCCGCGACCGAACGGCTGCCCTGCAGCTTGCTGTTGCCCTCGACGAGCTGCTCCCGGCTCACCAGGGACGGCAGATACGCCTGGTAGGCCACGTCGAACAGGGCGGTGAGGACGCCGGTCGCGAAGGCCACCGCGCACAGCGCCCAGATGCCGAGCCCGCCCAGCCAGGCCAGCAGCGGTACGGCGGTGAGGATCGCGGCCCGGCCCAGGTTGGCCGTGATCAGCAGCGGCCGGCGGCGCACCCGGTCGGCCAGCACCCCGGCGAACAGGGTGACGCAGAGCACCGGCAGGTACTGGGCGCTGTTCAGCAGGCCCAGCTGGGCGGGGCCCGCGTCCAGGAGCACGATGGCGGTGACCGGGAGGGCGAGTTCGGTGATCCGGGAGCCGAGGAGCGCCACGGTCTGGCCGGCCCACAGCTTGCGGAAGTCGCCGTGGTGCCAGAGCTTGACCGCCGGTGCCGGCGGGCCGGCCGGGGAGTCGCGCAGCTCAGTGGCGGACATCCCGTGCCTCCCCCGTGGCGAGGCCGACCGGCTCGGGCACGGTGACGGGCTCGGGCATGACGACGTGCTCGGGTACGACGACGGCCTCCGGCACGACGACGGCCTCGGGTACGACGGCCGGACCGGCCGGCTCCGCGCCGAGCGGGTGCCAGTCCAGGCGGTACGCCGCCAGCGTCCGGTCGATCGCCGCCGCGACGGTGCCCGCGTCCGGGGCCGCGAACCGGAAGGTGCCGGCCGTGTGCACGGCGCCGCCGTTGCCGCTGAGGACCGTGCCGGGCGGCGGCAGCGTCTCCGCGTACATCCCCGGCACCCGGTCCACGAGCGTGGTCACCGCGTCCACGACGGCGGGCCGCACCGGCGGCTCGGGCATCATCAGATACCCGGCGACCGGCCCGTCCAGGTCCATCGGCGCGACCTTCACGTCGTCGCCGAGCTGGACCTGAGCCGAGAGCGCCACCAGGTCGACGCCGTAGACCTCCTGCCAGACGTAGCGGACCTGGCCGCCGCCGGCCCGGGCGCCGATCTCCAGGAACACCAGGTCGTCGGCGGGGGTGCGGAACACCTCCAGGTGGAACACGTCGTCGGTGAGGTCGAGGGCGGCGCAGACCCGCTCGGCGAACGCGGTCACCCGCGCCTCGAAGACCGGGTCGTCGTTGGCGATCGAGCTGAAGGCGGTGCCGGTGGCGAAGTCCAGGCAGCTGACCCCGCAGCGCCAGGAGCGGGAGGTGAGCAGCCGGCCGCCGGCCATCACCCCGTCGATCTGGTAGAGGACGCCGTCGACGAACTCCTCGCACTGCGCGTCGGCCAGGTCGGTGCTGGCCAGCAGTTCCCCGAGCCGTTCGGGGCCGCGCACCACGTGCACGCCCTGGCTGTCGGCGCCGGCGCGGGGCTTGAGCACGAACGGGTAGCCGTACCGGTCGGCGAAGTCCCGTACGGAGGCGGCGGTCGGTGTCGCCCGGTAGACGGGGACGCGCAGTCCGGCCGCGGTGACCCGGTCCTTCATCACCACCTTGTCGCGGACGGCGGCGACCTGGGCGGGGCCGCGGCCCGGGATGCCGTGGCGGCGGCGGATCTCGCCCGCCAGCTCCAGGTCGAACTCGGAGAGCGCGAGGACGTGGGTGAACGGGCCGTGCAGCATGACGAGTTCGGTCACATGGGCCAGGGCGGCGGCGGTGTCGAGGAGGTCGGGCAGCACCCGGACGTCCTCGGCGCGCGTCTCGTCCAGCGGGGCCCGGCCGGCCGGGGTGGTCAGGTAGGCGACGCGGTCGGCGCCGTGGTCGATGTAGCGGTGGTACTCGGCGAAGGCGTTGGCCCAGCGGTTGATGATCAGTATGTGGCGGTTCACGGTGGTCTCCGTCGGTGGTGGGGATCGTGGACCGGTCCCGGGGCGCCGCAGGCGCGGGGCCGGGGCCGGGCGCCGGATGTCAGCGGAAGGTGACGGCGCTCTCGGCGTGCCGCAGCACATCCGCCGTCTCCTGGTAGGTGGCGCCCTCGGCGAGTACGTAGCCCAGCCGGCCCGCCGAACTGCCGGGGTCGGGCAGGGCGGTGTCCGGCGGCAGGAGCACGCCGATCTCCCGCACCCGGGGGTCCGACTGGAGGACCGGGTCGACCCGGAACTCCCGGTAGCGCTCCAGGCCGGGCCGCAGGAAGTAGCGGATGCCGGCGCGGGACGCGGTGCGCGGCGCGGCGGCCGCCGGGGAGGCGGGCTGCCCCAGGTAGCAGCGGAGCATGATCTCGTACAGGTCGTGGCCGCTGGCCAGGCGCAGCAAATCGGGGATGCGGTCGCCGGGCAGCCGGGCGGCCACCTCCATCAGCAGCGGGCCGCGCGCCGCCCTGCGCACCTCGGCGTGGAAGGGGCCGGTGCGCAGCGCCACGGCGTACAGGACGCCGGTGACGTACCGCTCGATCTCCAGCGCCGTGCCGGGCTCCAGCAGGGCCGGCACGATGTGCCCGACCTCCACGAAGTGCGGTTCGGCGCCCAGGATCTTCTCCGTGACGCCGAGCACGCGCACCCGGCCGTCCTCGACGTACCCCTCGACGCTGTACTCCGGGCCCTCGACGTACTCCTCGACCAGCACCAGGCCGGCGCCCCGGACGCCGAAGCGGTCACCGGTGCGCAGCGCGGCGCGGAACGCGAGCCGGGCCTCGCGCGGCGAGGACACCCGGCGCACCCCGAGGCTCCCGGACTGGTCGACGGGCTTGACCACGCAGACCGGGCCCAGTTCGCGGTAGGCGGCCTCGGCGGAGCGCTCGCAGGAGACCGTGCGGTAGCGGGGCTGGTCGAGTCCGGCGGCGGCGACGGCCCGGCGCATCCGGTGCTTGTGCCGCAGCGGTGTGACCCCGTCCGGGTCGATGCCGGGCAGGCCCAGCGCGGCGGCTGCGTGCGCGGCCAGCGGCACGAAGTGCTCGAAGCCCGGCAGCACGGCGTGCAGCGGGGTCTCGGCGTGCAGGGCGCGGATACGCCGCAGCGCCTCGGCCTGGTCGGCGGTGTCGCAGGCGATCACGCGGTCGGCCTTGGCGAGGACGCCGTCGTGGTCGGCGGCGCCGGTCAGCACCAGGACGGTGTGGCCCAGTTCGCGGGCCCGGGTCACCAGCTCCAGACCGGAGGAGTGCGGCTCGATGATCAGGACGGTGCTCATGCGGCCCTGCCCTCCCCGGTACGGCGGGTGGACCCGGCTCCGGCTCCGGCGGGCGTCTCGGTGCGCCAGGTCGGCACGGGCGGGCCGGCCGGGCGGAACGCGGCGGTGCGGGCGGCGTCGAGCAGCTCCATCGACTCCAGGTGCATGGCGAGGCCGCTGCGTGGGGCGGGGCCCTCGCCCCGGAAGTGCGCGTACGCCTGGGCGACGAAGCGGGTCAGCGGCGCGTCCTGGACCACCTTGCGGAACGAGCGCCCGGCGATGCGGACCTGCCCGAAGTCGTCGTCCCCGGAGACCGGGTAGTCGGCGACCAGGGTGCCCTCGGTGCCGTGGATGTGCAGTCGGCGGCGGCGCACCGACGAGGACAGGTCGGTGTAGAGGGTGGTCCGCGCGCCGGAGACGTGGCGCAGTTCGACCTCGGCGCCGCCGAGGCGGGCGAGGTGGCCGACCGGCAGCGGCAGGTCCCAGCCGCGCGAGGCGGTGATCTCCGCGACCGGGCCCGCCAGGTGCAGGGCGAGCAGCAGCTGGTGCGGCAGCTCCACCTCGAAGGCGCTGGCGTGGGAGCGGGTCTGCAGGGAGCGGCGGAAACGCGGCTTGCTCTGCTCCATGTGGTAGGCGAACGGCTCGCCGATCACCCCGGAGGCCACCACCTCCTCGGCGGTCTCGGTGACCTTGCTGGCCGGCCAGACGCTCATCGGCAGCACCACGGCGCCGGTGACCTCCGCCAGCTCCACCAGGTGGAGGGCCTCGTCCACGGTGTCGGCGATCGGCTTCTCCATGATGAAGTGCCGGGCGCCGGCGGCCAGAAGCCGCTCCAGGCAGTCGCGGTGGGCCGCCGGGGGGACCGCCACGTGGAAGACGGTGTCGGCGACCGGGTGTCCGCCGGCCCGCAGCACCGACAGGGCGGCGGGTATGTCCGGCACCCACTGCCCGTTCGGCACGTCGGCGGGGCGCGGGTCGACGGCGATCACCTCGGCACGGCCCCCGGTCAGGTCCAGCAGCGCCCGATGGTGCAGATGGTGGCCCGCGCGTCCGTATCCGATGATGACGGAAGGGGAATGGTCGTTCATCGATGTCCCGCCCTTCGATGTCGTATGGCCCCAAGTCTCCCAACGGGCCGAGGCGCTCTCCCATGCCAATTGGCGCGGCCCGTGGCAGTCCACTTCCCCGACGTACCGGGGTGAGCGGAATACCTCCAAGGACGCATGCGCGTCGCGGAAGTGACAGGTGTCCCGTAACACGGGTGAGTGCCGCCGTCGCTACCGTGGTCCCGGTATTTCCGCATTCAACTCCCGAAGGAATTCGGGAATGTCCGGGGAATCCCGGGAAGGGGGAGACGATTCATGAAGCTCGAAGGGCGGGCCGCGCTGGTCACCGGCGGCTCCCGAGGAATCGGACGGGCCATCGCGCTGCGGCTCGCGTCCGAGGGAGTCGCCGTCGCCGTCAACTACCGCTCGCGGCAGGACGAGGCCGACCGCACGGTCCAGGAGATCACCGACGCCGGCGGCAAGGCCATCGCGCTGCGCGCCGACGTGTCCGATCCGGTGGCGGCCGAGGAACTGGTCCGCGAGGCGATCGCGGGCCTCGGCGGACTGCACGTGCTGGTCAACAACGCGGGCATCGCCAAGGACGGATTCCTCTTCGACCAGGCGCCTGCCGACTGGTGGGAGGTGCTCCGGGTCAACGTCGGCGGCGTGTACCACTGCACCCGGGCCGCGGCCGGGCACTTCATGTCCCAGCGCGAGGGCGCCGTCGTCAACATCTCCTCCGTGATGGGCGAGGGCGGCTGGGTCGGGCAGTCCAACTACAGCGCGTCCAAGGGCGCGGTGAACTCCTTCACCCGGGCCGCCGCCATCGAACTCGCCCGCTTCGGGATACGGGTCAACGCGGTCCTCGCCGGATTCACCGAGACCGAACTGATCGGCGGACTCCTGGAGAAGGACGGCGGCCGCACCCTGAAGCGCCAATTGCCGCTGCGCGCGTTCGCGACCCCCGAGCAGGTGGCCGGCGCGGTCTCCTTCCTGGCCGGCGCGGACGCGGAGTACATCACCGGTGAACTCCTGCGCGTGGACGGGGGATGGGCGGCGCAGCTCGGAATGGGCAGGCCGAAGTAGCAGAAGGAAAGCGCACGCGGGAAATCCCCGTGCGGCCGGAATACCGGCCGCACGGGGATTTCTCTGCCGCTCCGTGCTTTCGACGGCGGACGTCTCCCTATCCGATCCGTGCCAGTCCGCGCGCGTTGCGCCGGCCCGCACCACGGGAGACCAGGAGCGGATCCCAGTCCTCCGCGCGCCGCGGCAGCAGGTCCGGGTCGCCGAGCAGCGCCCCGCCGTGCACCTCCGAGAGCAGCCCCCGGCCGAGGATCTGCGCCGCGCAGGCCAGACCCCCGACGGCGGAGCCGGTGATGCCGGTGCCGTAGCGGGTGTTGGTGCCCACCACGTGCAGCCCCTCGACGGTGGTGCGGGTGTCGGGGCGCGAGCCCGAACCGCCCCACTGCGCCAGGCCGTACGGCGTGCCGCCGCTGGCCAGGATGTAGCGCTCGTGGGTGATGGGAGTGGCCGTCTCCAGGTGCACGATGCGGTCCCGGAACGGGCCGAGCGCCTCCTCGGCGGCGCTCAGCATCGTCTCGGTCAGCTCCGCCTTGCGGGCCAGGTAGCGCTCGCCCCGCCGGTAGCGCTCCCCTGCCGCCGGACCCCGCTCCACCCCCCAGTACTCGTACGAGGGCGGGCAGAGCGTCATCACCTGGAAGTTGCTGTGCCCCGGCGGGCAGACCGCGCGGGCGCCCGGGTCCTTGAGGGAGGCGAAGGAGACGAAGAGGAACGGCAGCGGCGCCATGTGCTCCTCGGCCAGCCGGTCGTAGTAGTGCTCGATGTCGTCGTCCCGGTACCACCACAGGTTGGCGTTGGGGCGGGCCGGCAGCTCCGTGTCGAGCGCGACGTACAGCGTGGCCAGCGGCAGCGCCATGGCCGCCTGCCGGGTCCGGGAGACCACCCGGCGGCCGAAGTGCTCCTCGCCGACGAGGTCGAACACGGTCCGGGAGTAGTCGGCGTTGGACACCACCAGGGGCGCCTCGTGGACGTCCCCGTCGGTCATGCCGACCCCGGTGGCCCTGCCGTCCTCGACGAGGATGCGGGCCACCCGGCTCTTGGTCCGCAGCTCCCCGCCGTGCGCCTCCAGCGCCTCCACCAGCGCCGCCGCGAGGACCTGGCCGCCGCCCTCGGGGTAGTAGGCACCGCGCAGGTAGTGGTCGGTGACGGCCGCGTGGGTGGCGACCGTGGCCACCCGCGGGCCCATGCCGTAGTTGGGGGACTGCGCGGCCAGCACCGTCCGCGCGCGGGGGGTGAGCCCGCAGTGGTCGAACAGCTCGGTCAGGGTGCGGCGGCCCCACTCGGCGGTGACCGGGGTCCGCGCGAGCAGCTCGGCCAGCGAGGGCTCCCCGTCCGCGAACATCATCGAGCGGGTCTCCCCGGCGACGGCGGCGCAGATCCGGGTGAACCGGTCGATGCCCTCGCCCTCGCCGGGGAAGGCCGCGTGCAGCCTTCGGGTGTACGCGTCCCAGCCCACCGGCACGTCCACCGTGAGGCCGGGCACCTGGATGCGGTCGAAGCCGTCCGGGTCCATCTCCCGGTAGGAGACCCGGCCGTCCAGGCCCAGCCCCGAGAAGATCGTCGGCAGGACGCCGCCGGGCCCGCAGTCGCCCAGGTAGTGGACGCCCACGTCGAACTCGTAGGCCCGGCGGCGGCGGAAGACGTGGCTGTTGCCGCCCGCCACGTCGTGCTGCTCCAGTACCAGGACGCGGCGCCCGCTCACGGCCAGGTAGGCCGCGCACACCAGGCCGCCCATGCCGCTGCCGACGACGATGGCGTCCCACTTGTCGTGCTCAGTCATCCAGCTCAACCGTTCTGTCGTGGCGGGCGCTTCCGGAAGAGGGGCGCCCGCGGTCAGCTCCGCTCGCGGACGACCAGGGCGCCGGCGTTGCCGTCGTGGCCGACCGCGGTGACCAGGCCGGTGCGCGGGGCGCCGGCCGGGGTGCGCTCCCAGTGGGCGAGGAGCGCGGCGAGTTGCAGGGCGCCGCCCGCGCTGTACGTCTCGCCGAGCACCTCGCCGACCCGCACCTCCTCGGGCGTACGGTCGCCCAGGGCGAGGCGCACCGCGCGCTCCTCCACCCGGTCGAGGCCGACGTGGCCGGTGGCGCCCAGGGACACCGCGGCCACCTCCTCGGGGCGCACGCCGCTGCGGTCCAGGGCGCGGGTGACGGTGGCCGCCAGCGCGTTGGCCAGACCGCGCCGGCCGGGCGGGGGCTGCCGGGTGCCGGTCCAGCCGTGGTAGCCGACCTCGCAGGCCAGCAGCTCGGCGAGGACCGGCCGGTCCTCGGGCTCCTCGGCCGTGACGACGAAGACCGCGCTGCCCTCGCCGACCGGGGTGTCCTCCCGCAGGGTCCCGGCGCGGTGCCAGGCCCAGGCGGCGGGGGCGCTCAACTCCTCGGCGCCGCCCACCAGAAGGGTCCCGGCGCGGCCCGCCGCCATCGCCAGCCGGGTGTGCCGGAAGGCGTAGAGGCTGGCGGCGCGGCCGCCGGCGACCGTGGCGTTGAGGCCGGTCAGCTTGTGCCGGATGGCCATCTGGCCGGCGCTGCAGTTCATCACGCTGCCCGCGAACTTGCCCGGGTTGATCAGATAGGGCTTGTCCAGGGTGAGCGTGTCGTACAGCAGGTCGGAGTAGCCCTGGATGCTGCCGGTGTTGGTGGCCAGCACCACACCGGTGCGGTCGCCCTCGGCGGCGCCGGCCGCCTCCAGCGCCTGCTTGCAGGCGACCAGGCTGAGCCCGGCCAGCCGGTCCAGGATCTTGGTGCCCTTGCGTCCCAGGTGCTCGGTGGCGGAGAAACCGGCGACCGGGCGCAGCGGCCGCGGCGGGTAGGCCGCGTCCGGCTCGCCGGCGCCGGCGGACGCGCCGCCCGGGTCCGGCGCGGCGGCCAGGGCGGTGAGCCCGTACCCCGCGCTGGACACCACTCCGGCGCCGACCAGCAGCAGGGGCCGTACGGGCGCGGCCGTGGTCACGTGTACCTCCCGAGGATGGTGATGACGTTGTTGCCGCCGAAGGCGAAGCCGTGGTTCTGCACGATGTCCACCCGGGCCGGACGGCCCTGGCCGGGCACGCAGTCCACGCCGGGGCCCAGCTCCGGGTCGGTCTCGACCAGGTTGGCGGTGGGCGGCAGGAAGTCCTGCTCCAGCGCGGTGCAGCAGGCGATGGCGCCGAAGCCGCTGGCCGCGCCCATCGTGTGGCCGAGCATCGACTTGATCGAGCTGATCGGCGGCAGCCGGTCCCCGAAGACCTGGCGCACCGCCCGCACCTCGGTGGCGTCGTTGGTCGGGGTGCCGGTGCCGTGGGCGCAGATGTAGTCGATCTGCTCCGGCCGCACCCCGGCGTTGCGGTGGGCCGTCTCGATGCAGGCCGCGATGCTGGTGGCCTCCGGGTGCACCATGTGGGAGGCGTCGCAGTTGGCGGCGTACCCGAGCACCTCGGCGTAGATCCGGGCGCCGCGGGCCAGCGCGTCGTCCAACGGCTCCAGGAGCAGCGCGGCGCCGCCCTCGCCGGTGATGATGCCGGAGCGCCCGGCGTCGAAGGGCTGCGGCAGCTCCTCGGCCATCGCGCCCAGGGCGTAGAACCCGGCGTGGGTGAGGCGGTTGACCGAGTCGGCGCCGCCGGCCAGCATCAGGTCGGCCTCGCCGAAGCGGACCATGTCGTAGGCGTAGCCCAGCGCGTAGTTGCTCGCCGAGCAGGCGGTCGGGATGGTCTGGGCGTCGCCGGACAGGCCCAGTTCGGCGTTGACGGCGGCGGCGATCTGACCGGCCGGCAACTGGCCGACCAGCCGCGGTTCGAGGCCCTTGAGCCCCTGGTCGACCCACTGGCCGCCCAGGCTCTGCGCGACCGCGGACTCGCCGCTGGTGGTACCCATGATGGAACCGGACCGGGCGGCGGACAGGACCCCGGGGTCCAGGTCCGCGTCCCGCACGGCCAGCCGGGAGGCGGCGGCCGCGAGGAGGGCGCTGCGGCCCCACCGGTCGGGGTCGAGGTTCTCCAGCAGGGCCGCCGGGTCGAAGTCGAGGACCTCGGCGGTCTTGCGGCGCGGGAACGGGGTGGCGTCGAAGCTGCGGGCCGGGCCGATGCCGACCCGGCCGGTCCGGACGGCATCGGCGAAGTCCCGCACGCCGATGCCGACCGGACTGACCGCTCCGAGCCCCGTGATGACGACTCGGCGTGCCGCGGTCTCAGGCATGCGCCGCCGCGCCCTCGACGGCGGCCAGCAGCGCCCGCAGCGTGGTCAGGGACTCCAGCTCCTCCTTGGGCAGGACGTGGCCGAGTTCCTTCTCTATGCGGGAGACCACCGTTATCAGCGTGAGCGAGTCGCTGTCGTAGTCCTCGATGAAGTGGCCGTCGTCGGTCAGTTCACCGTCCTCCAGCTCCAGCTCCTCGTTGACGATGTCGATCACCTGGTCGCGGAGTCCGGCGTCGATCTCCACACTCTGCGTGCTCATGAGCGTTCCTCTCGGTCGTGTCGGCGGAACGGTTCCACCGCGATGGGACGGGACGGCGGGTGCTGCGTGCGTGTGGGGGCGAGTGGGGGTGGGCGGTGGTTCAGGCCGCGGCCGGGGCCGGGGCGCGGGTCGGCGCAACCGGGGTGAAGGCGCCGATCTGGGTCAGCAGCAGCAGGTCCTGGCGGAAGCCCCAGTGCTCGACGACCAGGCCGTTCTCGATGCGGTAGATGTGGGTCTGCTCGACGTCCACGTCCCGCCCGGTGGCGGCGACGCCGAGGAAGTCGCCGGTGTGCTTGCCGGTGAAGCGCAGGCGCAGCACGGCGCGGTCGCCCTCGGAGAAGCTGTCCAGGTGCTCCCACTTGGCGCCGGAGAACACGCTGTGCACCCAGCGGGCGGTGCCCAGGTAGCCGAGCGGGCCGCCCGGGACGCCGGGCTGGGCCTCGTAGTCGACGAACTCGGGGGCGACGTAGCGCAGGGCCGCCTCCTCGTCGAGGTCGTTGAAGATCAGGCCCATGTTGATGGAGAGTTCGAGCGCTTCGCTGGCCATCGTTGTGCTCCTGTTCCGGTGGTGACGTGGACGGACACGGGTGGTCCCGGGTCCGGGGATGCGGGGGTGGAGCGTGGGGGGAAGCGTGGGTTCCGGGACGTCAGTGCCCCGCGCCGAGGCCCCCGGTGACGGGGATGACCCCGGCGGTGACGTAGGAGGCGTCGTCGGCGGCGAGGAAGCGCACGGCTGCGGCCACCTCCTCGGCGGTGCCGGTGCGGGCCAGGGCGGTGCGGGCGAGGGCGGCCTGCCGGCGGGCGTCGGTGACGTTCCCGACCATGTCGGTCTCGATCATGCCGGGGGCCACCACGTTGGCGGTGATGTTGCGCCGGCCGACCTCGATGGCGATCGACCGGGCGAAGCCGATCAGCGCCGCCTTGGCCGAGGCGTAGTTGGTCTGCCCGGGGGCGCCGGACATGCTGTTGATCGAGGACATGTAGATCAGCCGGCCCCAGCGGGCCTTGATCATCGGAGGTACGACCAGCCGGGTCAGCGCGACGGCGGCCTCGAAGTTGGTCGCCATCACCGCCCGGAAGTCCTCCTCCGGCATGCCGATCAGCAACTGGTCCCGGGTGATGCCCGCGTTGGACACCAGGATCTCCACGGCGCCCTGCTGCCGGGTCACCTCGTCCACCGCGTCCTTCAGCTGGTCCGCGTCGGTGACGTCGCACCGTACGGCGAAGAAGCCGGCGGGCGGTTCACCGCTGCGGTAGGTGATGGCGACCTTGTTGCCCTCGGCCGCCAGGGCGCGGGCGCAGGCGAGGCCGATGCCCCGGTTGCCGCCGGTGACGAGCACGGAACGGCTCATGTGTGCTTCCCCCTTGGATGGTGGCTCATACGGTGCTGTCGAGGAGCGCGCTGTCGAGGAGCGCGGTGAGCCGGTCGCCGGCGCTGTCGGCGTCGGTGAAGTGCACCGCCCGCCAGCCGGCCGCCTCGGCGCCCTCGCAGTTGTGCGCCAGGTCGTCCACGAGCACGCAGCGCTCCGCGGGCACCCCGGCCCGCCGCGCGGCCAGCTCGAACATGGCGGCCGACGGCTTGCGGTGACCCACCTCGAAGGAGAGGAGTACGTCGTCGAAGAGGCCGTCCGGCTCGACCATGCGCCGCCAGTGCGTGTCCCAGGTGGGCACCATGTTGGAGAGCAGCCCGACGAACGCCCCCCGGTCGCGCGCCTTGTGCAGGTGCGCCAGCCAGGCGTGGTTGGTCTCCCGCCCGTCGAACCAGATGTCGGCCATTGTGGTCAGCCGCAGCGTGACGCCGTGCTCGGCCTTCAGGACGTCGCCGATCTCGCGCAGCCACTCCTCCTCGCTGACCAGCGGGGTGTCGATCGGCTCCATGATGTCCTCGGTGCCGTACCGCGCGGTGACCTTGGCCAGCGCGCGGCCGAGGACCTGGGCGTCGACGCCGGTGGTGGCGCAGAACTTCGCCATCGTGTGGGCCAGCGGCGGGGTGAGGACCCCGCCGAAGTCCGACCAGACGGCCAGCGGGGGCGCTGCGGTCTCAGACATGGCTTCCTCCGGGCGCGTCGAGGTACGTGGCGTCGACGACGGTGACGGTGAGGACCGCGATCTCCTGCTCCTGCTGGGTCAGGCGGACCCGGACCTCCTGCGGGCCGGCCCCGCCGGGCTGCCGGTGCGCGGTCGCGGTGACCGGCACGTCCAGCTCGGCGAAGCGGTGGAAGGCGCCCTCGAAGCCGACGGCGTACGCCGGGGCCTCGGTGCCGGACGCGGAGGCGGCGGCCCGGGCGGTGAGCAGCGCCAGCTGGCGGGCCGCCTCCACCAGGGTCATGGCCGGCAGGTGGTCGTAGTCGTGGTCGAAGAGCGCCGGGTTGTCGAAGCGCGGGGCGACCCGGGCGGTGACGGTGTCCTCGGTGAACTCGGGTTCGCCGAGAACGACGTTGAGCGGGTTATCCCGGCCCACCAGCGCCGGGGCGAGGGGGGTGACGGGGCCCGGGACGGCGGTGACCTCGGAGCTGAGCGGGGCGGGTGTGCCGCGCTGGGCGTGGCGCAGGATCTCGTTCTCCTCCGCCCGCAGGAACAGCACGTCCATCCAGTGGTCGGCGACGTGCACGTCCCCCAGGAAGATCCGCTGCTCCAGCCGGCCCTTGCGGTACCGGCCGTTGCGCCGGGAGGTCTTGCCGTAGAAGTCGGTGTCGATGCGCGGCGGACCGGGCTCCCGCCCGATCCGCAGCGCATGCGGTGCGCGAACCGTGAACGCGAAGGCGTCGACGATGGCCACGGTCTCCCGCGGCACCCCGGCGTTGGTGTGCGACCCCGCGATCGCCGCCTGCCGCCCCGCCTCCAGCAGCAGCAGCGCGTCGTGCGCCTTCGGCCGCTGCGGGTGGTCGCTGTAGTAGAGGTGGGTCAGCGGCAGGTGGATCCCCGCCGTCACCGCCATCGGGCGGATCGTCTGCACGTCGGTGACGAAGACCTCGGAGATCGCCGAGCGGTGCGCGAGCGACCGCTCGATGGTGCGGCCGTAGCCGACGGCCGGGACCGCGGACTCGGTCACCTCGTCCAGCACCTGGGGCGCCTGGGGCACCTGGGTGGTCATCAGTTCTCCTCCTGACCGGTTCGCACGTGGGGTGGGGCTGGACCGGTCAGACGACCGGGGCCGGCACCGGAGCCGGCTCGGCGACGTCGTCCTCGCTGTGCACCGCGCCCCGCTTGATGAACAGGCCGCTCAGCGCGCCGAGCAGGACCACGACCACCCCGATCCACAGGGCCGACTCCAGGCCGTCGGTGAACGCCACACTCGGATCGCCCGAGGCGCCGGCGTTGAACTGGTGGCTGAAGACGGTGGTGAGCGCGGCGACACCGAGCGCGCCGCCGAACTCGCGGCTGGTGTTGTTGGCGCCGGACGCCTTGTTGTGCTCGCTCTCCCGCACCGAGGAGATCACCGTGTGCGGGTTGCCGGCGAAGACCAGGCCCATGCCGATACCGGCCAGGGCCAGCGCGGGCACCAGGGCGCCGTAGCCGACGTCCGGGGTGACGACCAGCGCGATCCAGCCGAGGCCGACGCCCTGCAGGGCGCAGCCCGCGGCCTGCATCACGCCGCCGCCGATCCGGTCCACCAGCTGGCTGGCGACCGGCACGACGATCATCGGGGCGACCGTCCACGGCAGGGTGCGCAGCCCGGCCTCGAAGGGCGAGTAGCCCATCGGGCCCTGGAGGAACTGGGTCAGGTAGAAGATCGACCCGAAGACCCCGAAGTACATGGTGATCGAGACGACGTTGCTCAGCACGAACGCCCGCACCCGGTACATGTGCGCCGGGATCAGCGGCTGTTCGCTGACCCGCTCGGAGATCACGAACGCGACGGCCAGGACGACGGCGAGGCCGATGCCGACCAGGGTGGTGGTCTCGCCCCAGCCGTGGTCCGCGGCGGAGACGATGCCCCAGACGGCGGTGACGACCGCGGCGGTCACCAGGAGCATGCTGACGACGTTCAGGGAGCGCTCGTTGCCCCGGCTCTCCCGGACCGCCCACAGGGCGAGCGGCAGGGTGACGATGCCGACCGGCACGTTCAGCCAGAAGATCCAGCTCCAGCTGATCTGCTCGGTCACCAGACCGCCGGCCAGCGGGCCGATCGCGATGCCGAGGCCGTTGACGCCGCCCCACACACCGACCGCGAGATTGCGCTGCGCCCGGGGGACGGCCGCGACCGCCAGGGTGAGGGACACCGGGAGGATGGCCGCCGCGCCCGCGCCCTGGAGGACACGTGCGACGACCAGGGTCTCCACCGAGCCGGCGAGGGCGCAGGCCACGGAGGAGGCGGTGAACAGGACGACACCGCCGAGGAAGACCCGGCGGCGGCCGAAGCGGTCGCCGAGGGCGGCGCCGGCCAGCAGCAGGCCGGCGAAGGCCAGCACGTAGCCGTTCATCACCCACTGCAGCTCGGACTGCTTGACGTCGAAGTCCTTGCTGATGTCCACCAGCGCGTTGGTCACGATGAGGTTGTCCAGCGAGACCATGAACATGGGCAGCGAGGTGGCGATCAGCGCCCAGAGCGCTGCTCTGCCCTTCGTATCGGTCATCGGATGTTCTCCTTGTTCCTCGTGGGGGGTGCCATGCGCCGCAGGGTGATCAGGTCCGGGACGCCGCCGGTCAGGGCGACGCCGACCTCGCCGCTGAGCACGTAGTCGCCGTACGGCGTGAAGGCCACCGTGGTGGGGCCGCCGACGGACCACGGCCGCTCGTCGGCGGTGACGCGGGCGCTGCGCCAGCCGTCACGGGAGCTGAGGACCGAGACCCCGTCCTCGCCGCCCGGGACGCCGACGGCGGCGCCGATCGAGTTGGTGACGACGACCAGGGAGCCGTCGGAGCGCAGCTGGAGGCCGTCCGTGCCGAGCAGCGGCTTCTCCAGCTTCACCTCGGCGACCCTGCGGTGGGCCGGGGCGCCGGGCGTGATGCGGAACATCTTGCCGGTGTCGTAGCGCAGGGACAGCAGGTAGCCGTCCGGGTGCCAGACGACGCCGTTGAGGCCGACGATGTCCGCGGCGAAGCGCGGGTCGGTGGCCACCTTGGTGACGCGGCCGGCCAGGTCGATGCGCTGGACCGTGTCGGAGACGGAGTCCGTGACGTAGATGTTGCCGCGCGGGTCGAAGGTCAGGTCGTTGGCGAAGGTCCGCTCCCGGCCGCCGGAGACGTCGATCTTCTGCTTCAGCTCGCCGGTGCGCAGGTCGTAGATGGCGACGCCCGAGGTGGGCGGCTGGTCGCCGACGGGCAGGCGCTGGCGGATCCAGAAGTCGCTGTAGGCCACCAGGATGCGGCCCCGTGCCGTGTCGATCCGGACGCCGAGGGTGGACACCATGCCGACGCTGGGCGCGAGTTCGGTGACGGTGCCGTCCAGGCGGATCACGGACAGGGTGCCCTTGAGGGCGGAGCCGACCACGAAGGCCCGGCGGGTGGGGTCCCAGGCGATGCCCTCCGGGTAGACGTCGGCGGCGTGGCTGACGATGACGTCCTGGCCCGGCCGGCGGTCGGTCGTGACGGATGAGGGGGCGGTTCCTGCCACGGCGGCGGGGGCGGGGAGAGCTATCGGGGCGACCGTCGTGAGGACGGCCGCGGTGGCTACCGCGACGCGTAGCGGAAGGGGGCGGGACACGGCACTCCTTTCGGATGGGGGCCGGAGCCGCCCCGTCGGGTGCGGAGAGCCTCGGAGTCCCGGCAGCCCGGACCGGAGGTTCCCCCCGGGCCGGTTGACGGGTCCCACGCTCGCCGGCCTGTGGAGTGACGCCGGAACTAGCGGGCAGATGTGCCGACTTGCGACATGACAGGACTCTAGGAGCGGCGGCCGCCGGGGAAACAGACAACCTAGGGCGTACGGCGATGTCTCCTTCGTGGCACCTCAACCCGCCGACCTGCACGTTCTCGCCGCACGGCGGCGAAACGCCGCCGCCCCCGTCCGCGCGGCACGGACGGGGGCGGGGACGGGGCGGCCCGGAGCGGGCCGGTCGGGACCGACGCCCGCACGGCCGACCTGGCGACGAGCGGCGACGGCCGCAGCGCCGCCCTGCGCCGCGAGGGCACCGAGCCGTTCAGCATGGTCGGCCTCACCTGGACCGACCCCGCCGCGCACGTCGGCGGGACGGTCGAGGTCCGCACCCGTGCCGCCGACGGCGGAAAGTGGTCGTCCTGGCTGCGGCTGGACGGCGACAGCGGCCAGGGCGAGAGCGGCGCGGCCCGCGGCGGCACCGAACCGGCGTGGGTCGGACCGTCCGACGGCGTCGAGGCACGGGTCGTCTCCGGCGGGAAGGCCACCGCGGGACTCCCCGCCGGCCTGCGCCTGGACATGGTCGACCCCGGCACGGGCGGCGTACGGAGCCTGGAACCGGCGGCGTTCACGGTCGAGGAGACCGGTGAGCCCGGTGAGCCCGGTGAGCCCGGGGAGCCCGAGGACCCGGCGGAACCCGCGCCCTCCGACACCCCGCCGTCCACCGGACCCGCCCCCGACGCCTCCCCGGAAGCGCCCGCGAGCACCGCCCCGTCGACCGACCCGGTGGAGAGCGAGACGCCCACCACCGCGCCGCCGACCCCGGCCCCGTCCTCGGCGGCTCCCACGCCGTCGAACACGAGCAACTCGCCCAGCGCCCCGGCCCCGTCCGCGCCGGCCTCTCTGCCCCCGGCCCCGCCGTCCACCGCCGTACGCCCGCCGATCACCTCGCGGGCCGCCTGGGGCGCCGACGAGACGATCAGCCCGGAGGAGCCCGGCTACCTGCCCGGCGGCAGGATCAAGGCGGTGGTCGTGCACCACACCGCCGAGTCCAACACCTACACCTGCGCCCAGGCACCGGCCGTGGTGCGCGGCATCTACGCCTACCACGTCAAGCAGCTCGGCTGGAAAGACGTCGGCTACAACTTCCTCGTCGACAAGTGCGGCGTCGTCTACGAGGGCCGCAAGGGCGGCGTGGACCGGCCCGTGATGGGCGCGCACGCCTACGGCTTCAACACCGAGACCACCGGCATCTCCGTCCTCGGCACCTACACCGACGCAGCCCCCTCGCAGGCCGCGATGGTCTCCGTCGCCCGGGTCGCCGCGTGGAAGCTCGGCCAGTACGGCGTCGACCCGGCCGGCACCACGACCCTCACGGCGGGCGACCAGGGCACCAACTTCTTCGGCAAGTCCTGGGCCAAGGGCGCCCCATTGACGCTCCCCGTCTTGCCGTCATGGCAAGTCGGTGCCCCCGTCCGCCGCGCCCCGCGTCACCCGCCGCGCCGCCTCCGCGTACGCCCGCACCAGCACCCGCCCCTGGTCCCGGCGCCGCCACGCGAGGATGTACCGGCTCGGCGACAGCCCCCGCACCGGACGCGTCGTCACACCGCCCAGGGTGATCAGCGGTGCGTTGCCCGCGGCGACCAGGCAGACGCCGAGACCGGCGACGAGGGCCTCGTACGTCTCCTCCGTACCGGAGATCTCCGCCCCCACCCGGGGCGCCCCGGCCGCCAGGGCACGGCGCTCCTCCAGGGCCAGCCAGAAGTCGCGCAGGACGCCGGCCTGGGGCGGCAGGGCGAGGAAGGGCTCGTCGAGCAGGTCGGCGAAGTCGAGGGCGGGGCGGGCGGCCAGGGGGTGGGACTTCGGCAGTGCCACCAGGCGGGGCTCCTCCGCGACGACCGTCCACGCGTAGCGCTCGGCGTCGGGCAGCGGCAGCCAGACGTACGCGACATCCGCCGTGCCGTCGGCCAGGCCCGCCGTCGGGTCCTCCCAGCTCATCTGCCGCAGCCGCACCACCGCCTCCGGACGGGCCGCCGTGAAACGGGACCGGATCGCCGGCAGGAGCCCCCCGCGCCCGGGACTGGTGCTCATGCCCACCACCAGCGTCCCCCGCAGCGCCTGCGCCGCAGCCTCCACCGCCGCCGCGCCCTCCGCCCACTCGGCCAGCACCCGCCGGGCGTACGGCAGGAGTGCCGCGCCCGCCTCGGTGAGCGTCACGCCCTGCGCCTCCCGGCCGAACAGCTCCGCCCCCACCTGCCGCTCCAGCACCCGGATCTGCTTGCTCAGCGCCGGCTGCGACACGTACAGCCGCTCGGCGGCCCGTGTGAAGTGCAGTTCCTCGGCCACGGTCACGAAGTAGCGCAGCTCCCGCACATGGACGTCCGTAGTCATGCCCGTTGGCTATCAGTAAAGGTCTTGGACCGGCAACCCGCTTCCCCGGCAAGGTGGTCGGCGGCAACAGGGACACGGATCACGATGGAGTCGACATGAACCAGGTGTGGCTGATCACGGGCGCGAGCAGCGGCTTCGGGCGGGCGCTCGCCGAGGCGGCCCTGGCCGAAGGCGACGTGGTCGTCGGCGCGGTACGGCGCCCCGAGGCGCTGGACGGCCTCGTGGCCGAACACCCCGACCAGTTGGAGGTGGTGCGCCTCGACGTCGCCGACACGGCCGCCGCGGCCGACACCGTACGGGACGTGGTGGCGCGGCACGGGCGGATCGACGTGCTGGTCAACAATGCCGGCCGCACGCACGTCGGCGCCTTCGAGGAGACCGGCGAGGAGGAGCTGCGCGCGCTGTTCGACGTGCACGTCTTCGGGCCGGCCGCGCTCACCCGGGCCGTGCTGCCGCACATGCGGGAGCGGCGCTCGGGCGCGATCGTGCAGATGAGCAGCATGGGTGGGCAGATGTCCTTCGCGGGCTTCTCGGCCTACAGCGGCACCAAGTTCGCCCTGGAGGGCCTGTCCGAGGGACTCGCGGACGAGGTACGGGAGTTCGGCGTCAAGGTGCTCATCGTCGAGCCGGGCGCCTTCCGCACCGGCCTGTTCGAGGCCGGCAACGCCGGGATCAGTGCCGACAGCGGCCTGTACGCCAATGTCACCGAGACCCGCGCGATGATCGCCGCCGGCGACGGCACGCAGCCCGGCGACCCCGCCAAGGCGGCGGCCGTCATCCGCGCCGCCCTGGCCGCCGAGCACACCCCGCTGCGGCTGCCCCTCGGCGACGACGGCGTCACCGCCGTCCTCGGCCACCTCGACCAGGTCCGCGCCGACGTCGAGGCCTGGGAGAAGCAGACCCGCGCCACGGCCCTGGACGACTGATCGGAGCGCGTCCTCGCGGTAGGGCTCCGGGTCGTCGACCCAGCCCGCCGCGAGGACGAGCCGTGTGGTGCCGGTGCACGGCGAGGAAGCCGAACGGCCGGCCGCGCACGGCCCGTACGACGGTCCGCCACCGGCGCTCGGGGGGCGGCGCCGCCCCGGCGCGCATCACGCCCACCGCCACCGCCACCGCCTCGGCCCCTCGGCCTCCGGCCCCCGGCCCCCCGAACCCCCGGCCCCGCGCCAACGCCGCCTGCCACGCCGCCGCCACCCGCAGCGGATACGCGCTGACCCCGGGAAAGTCCCCCGGTACCGCCCGCGCGGCCGCCGCCAGGCCGGACAACTCCGGTCGCGCCAGCAGGTCCTGCTCGGCCCGCACCTCGTACGCCACCGTCGTCACGTCCAGCGTCGGCGGCACCGGCCGCGCGGTCGGCGGGCAGACCCACCGCCTCCACCGCCTCCGCGCGGACCGCGCCCGCCGCGCCGGCCGCGAGGAAGGCCGGCAGGGGCCGCACCCCCACCGCCGAACAGACCGTGGCGCCGTCCGCCGTGGCCGCCCAGCGCGCGGTGCGACCGTTCACCGCGCGGACCGTCGCGCCCGCGACCCGCATACCTTCCCCGCCCCCGCCGCGCCTACGATGCGCTCAGTGATCGGCCGGCCACCTCGCGGACCCGGCCCCCCGTCTCGCGGCGCCTGCGCGTCACCGCCCGAAACCAGGAGCACGGTACTCGTGTCCATACCGCCGCCGCCCGGCCCCCGAGAGCCCTACCCGCAAGGGCCGTTCCCCCAGGGGCCGTACCAGGGGGGTCAGCCCGGTCAGCCCGGACCACCGCACGGCCCGTACCCGCCCGGGCCGCCCCAGGGGCCGTACCCCGCCGCCTACCCCCAGCCCTACCCCGGCGGCTCCGGCGGCCCCGGCCTCTCCGGCGGTGGCTGGGGCCGGCCGCCCCAGGGCGGGTACGGCGCCTATCCCGCCCGCCCCCCGGTCAACGGCGTCGCCATCGCCGCGTTCGTGCTCGGCGTCCTGTGCTGCGTCCCGGCGCTCGGACTGGTGCTGGGCCTGATCGCGCTGGCCCAGATCAGGCGGCGCGGCGAGCGCGGCAAGGGCTTCGCCGTGGCCGGATCCGTACTGTCCACCCTCGGACTCGCCCTGTGGGTCGTCGCGCTGACCACCGGCGCCGCCGGCGACTTCTGGGACGGCTTCCGCGACGGCGCGAGCGGCGAGGGCACCGCCTACGCGCTGGAGCAGGGCCAGTGCTTCACCACCCCCAGCGGCTCCCTCCAGGGCGTCACCTACGACGTCGACGAGGTGCCCTGCGACCAGGAGCACGACGGCGAGGTCTTCGCCGCCTTCGAGCTGACCGGCGGCGCCTACCCCGGCGACGACGCCGTCACCCGGGACGCCGACGAGCGCTGCTACGCCCTCCAGGACGCCTACGCCCTGGACCGCTGGGCGCTGCCCGCCGAGGTCGACGTGTACTACCTGACGCCCACCCCCGAGAGCTGGCGCACCGGCGACCGGGAGATCACCTGCCTGTTCGGCAACGTCGACGAGAAGGGCTCCCTCACCGGCTCGCTGCGCAACGACGGCGCGAAGCTCGACCCCGACCAGCAGGCCTACCTGCGGGCGGAGGGCCATCTCAACCGGGCGATGGACGACATGCCCGAGGCGGAGGCCGTCGAGGACGACCTAGAGGGCTACCGGGTCTGGGCGGGGCAGGTGTCCAAGGCGCTCGGCACCGAGGTCGCCGCCCTGAACGGCCACCCCTGGCCCGCCGGCGCCGAGCGGCCCGTCGCCGCTCTGGTCGCGGACCTGGAGGAGGCGCGGAAGGAGTGGGGCCGGGCGGCGGCCGCCGCCGACGCCGACGCGTACTACGAGCACTACGGCCAGGGCTACGACCTGATCGTGGCCGACACCACGGTCACCGCCCGCAAGGCCCTGGGTCTGGCCGACACGCCCCCGGACGACGGCGGCGGCGAGGGCGGCGAGGGCACCGGCGGGGGAGGGGGCGCGGACATCGAGGTGTGACGGCGGCCACAGCGGGGAGAAAGTGCCTGCGCAGGGCCCGCCCGAAACCTGCGTCATCACATCGAGTGATTCTCTGGCCTTTGCTTGCCTGGTACAACCTACGGTTGCCACGCTGTTGCTGTCTGTACAGCCTGATGGGAGCGGCCAGTGACATTCGGTGAGCAGCCGGCATATCTGCGTGTCGCGGGTGATCTCCGCAAGAAGATCGCCGACGGCCTGCTGCCGCCCCATACCCGGCTGCCGTCCCAGGCCCGCATCCGCGAGGAGTACGGCGTCTCGGACACCGTCGCCCTGGAGGCGCGCAAGGTGCTGATGGCCGAGGGGCTGGTCGAGGGCCGCTCCGGCTCCGGGACCTATGTGCGCGAGCGCCCGGTGCCCCGCCGCATCGCCCGCTCCGGGTACCGGCCGTCCGGCGGGGCCACGCCCTTCCGGCAGGAGCAGGCCGACGGCGGCGCGCGCGGCACCTGGGAGTCGCGCAGCGAGCAGGCCGAGGCGAGCGGCCCCGTCGCCGAGCGGCTCGGCATCAAGCCCGGCGACCGCGTGATGTGCACGCGGTACGTCTTCCGGGAGGGCGGCGACGCGGTCATGCTCTCCACCTCCTGGGAGCCGCTGGACCTCACCGGGCGTACACCGGTGATGCTGCCCGAGGAGGGGCCGCTCGGCGGCATGGGCGTCGTCGAGCGGATGGCCGCCATCGACGTCGTCGTGGACAACGTCACCGAGGAGGTCGGCGCCCGCCCCGGCCTCGCCGAGGAGTTGCTCGCGCTGGGCGGGGTCCCGGGCCACGTGGTGGTGGTCATCCAGCGCACCTTCTACGCCTCCGGCCGCGCCGTCGAGACCGCCGACGTGGTCGTCCCTGCCGACCGCTACCGGGTGGCGTACCACCTGCCCGTCAAGTAGCGCCCCCGCAAAGGGAGTTCGGGGCCAGTCGCCGAGTGTGAGATGGCGCACGCCACCCGTGCGCCTCCCGCGCCCCCTTTCCCGTGCCCGCGCACCTGCCCGACTCCGCACGCTCCGTTCCCAGGCGCCGGATTCCGGTCGTTCTCGCAGGTCGCCCGAGCCGCCCCCGGCATGCCCCCGTACCGCCACGACCGGAGGCGAAGGTGCGCGCAGAGGGCGCGTTCCGCATCGTGCGCCCCCTGCGTTCTGGCTGGTTGCGTACCTCTTTGTGCAAACCCGTGTTCGCTGCGTGAAGGTTGGGCGTACGCTCGGGCATATGCGGATTGCGGTTTCCTCAGCGGGTGGAGCGCGGCGCGGGACGCGGGCGGGAAGTGGAGGGGCGCGATGAACGACAGCACGGTCACACTTCCCTGGCTGGTCTTCCGCCAGGACGACAACGGCAATCGCTACCGCGTGGGCAGGTACGCCACCCGCGCCGAGGCCCAGGACATCGCCGACTCCCTCGACGGCCGCGGCCACAAGCAGCTCTACTGGGTCGAGCGGCTCGGCGGCACGGGACCGGGCACGCCGGACTGACCACGGCGAACACCCCTGGTCCCGCGGGCCGTAGGCTCCCGGCCATGACGGAACGGATCGTGGTAGGCGCCGCCCTGCTCGACGGCGGACGGCTGCTCGCCGCGCGGCGCAGCGCGCCGGCCGAACTGGCCGGACGGTGGGAACTGCCCGGCGGCAAGGTCGAGCCGGGGGAGAGCACCGACGCGGCCCTCGTACGCGAACTGCGCGAGGAACTCGGCGTCAGCGCCGAACCCGGCGAGCGCGTCCCGGGGCAGTGGCCCCTCAAGGCGCCCCTCGTCCTCCACGTCTGGACCGCCCGCCTGCTCCCCGGCTCCCCCGCCCCCGCGCCCCTGGAGGACCACGACGCGCTGCGCTGGCTGACCCCCGCCGAGATCTGGGACGTGCCCTGGCTCGACCCGGACGTCCCGGCCGTCGAGAGCACCCTCGCACACCTCGGACTCACCGGCCCCTGAGCGGTACCCCGGCCCGAATAAGGGGTATGTGCCCCTTAACCCGACGAAATCGGACAAGGGTGACCGGGTCAGGGTGGGGGGTCGCCTGCCGGGGAAGTGATCGGCGTGAACGACAGCGACGGCGCCACCGCCGAGTGGGTCTTCCCCGCGGCCCCGGACGCCGTGCGCACCGCCCGCTCCGTGGTCCGGCACACCCTGCGCGGCTGGGACCTCGACAGCGTCGGCGACGTGGCCGCCCTCCTGGTCAGCGAGCTGGTCACCAACGCCCTGCGGCACGCCACCGGCCCCATCGGCGTCCGCCTCGTCCGCCACCCCGCCTCACCGGACGGCATCCTGCGGGTCGAGGTCTCCGACCCGCTCCCCGACCCGCCCCGCGAACGGGTCGCCCGTCCCGAGGACGAGGACGGCCGGGGCCTCGGCCTGGTGGCGTCCTCCGCCCGCCGCTGGGGCACCCGCCCCGGTGACGTCGGCAAGACGGTCTGGTTCGAACTCGCCCTCCCCCGCTGACCACCGCCCCCGGCCGTCACGGCCGTTCACCCCCACTGACCGCCCGTCACGAAACTGCGTGATTCGATGACGTGTCCGCTGGTTAGAAGACTGGAAGTGTTGTCACGGTCCGGGCCGAGAACCATCGGGACCGTGCTGTGATCGTGAACACCGTGTCGTGCGGCGCCGTAGTGCTGGATACTGCGGACAGCCGCCTCCGGTGACCGGTGCCGGACGCGGTGAGCTGGAGGGGACGGTTCGCGTGAGCGAGATACCAGCGAGGGCCGCGGGGTCCGGGGCCACGGATTCCGAGGGTCCGACGTACGGCGCGCCACTCGGCGACGCCGTGTGGCAGAGCAGCCCGCCCGGCTCCATCTACGACTACATCAAGGTCGCCTCCTTCTCCATCGGCCCCGACGGCCTCGTCGACCAGTGGAGCCTGCGCGCCGAGCAACTGCTCGGCATCCCCGCCGAGCACGCCGTGGGCACCGACCCGATCGAGGCGTTCATCGACCCCGACCTGCGCGAGCGGGGCCAGCGGAAGATGGCCGAGATCCTCGACGGCCGTGAGTGGACCGGCGTCGTCCCCTTCCGCGCCCCCGACCCCGCCGGCCGGAGCCGGGGACCGCGCGGCCTCGCCGAGGTGTACGTCATGCCGACGCGCACCGAGGACGGGGAGCGCGCCGCCGTCTGCATCGTGGTCGACGTCCGCGTCCTGCGCAGCATCGAGACGGACCTCGCCGCCTCGCAGGCCATTTTCGGCCAGTCTCCGTTCGGTTTCCTGCTGATCGACCCCGACCTGCGGGTGCGCCGCGCCAACCAGCGGTTCGCCTCCATCTTCGGCGGCACACCCGACGCCCACCGCGGCAAGGGCGTCCACGACTACCTCCCGCGCGCCGAGGCCGACCGGGTCTCCGCGACCCTGCGCCGGGTGCTGGAGACCGGCGACTCCATCACCGACATGCACGTCACCGGCTTCCTGCCGGGCAGCGAGGAGCGCCGCCACTGGTCGGTCAACCTCTATCGCGTGCACAGCGGTTCCGGCCGCCCCATCGGCGTCGCCTGGCTCGGCACCGACATCACCGCCCGCCGCGAGGCCGCCCGCGAGGCCGCCGCCGCCCGCCGCAACCTCGCCCTGCTCAACGAGGCCGGCGCCCGCATCGGCAACTCCCTCGACCTGGAGACCACCGCCCGCGAACTCCTCGACGTCGTCGTCCCCGGCTTCTGCGACCTGGCCACCGTCGACCTCTACCAGGGGCTCCTGGCCGGTGACGAGACCCCGCCCGGCCTCGCCGACGGCAGCGCGGAACTGCGCCGCGTCGCCTTCTCCAGCGCCGTCTCCGACGCCCCCTTCCACGGCACCGGCGAGCAGATCCAGCTCGGCGCCGTCCACCACTACCCCTTCAACTCACCCTGCGCCGACGCCCTGCGCACGGCCCGCCCGCGCGCTGTCCCCGCCGAGGACGGCAGCCTGGTGCAGTCCACCCTCGCCGTGCCGATGGTCGCCCACGACACCGTGGTCGGCCTGGTGCAGTTCGCCCGGACCAAGGGCAGCGAGCCCTTCGGCGACCGGGACCGCGGCCTCGCCGTGCAACTGGCCGCGCGCGCCGCGGTCTGTATCGACAACGCCCGCCTCTACCGCCGTGAGCACGAACGCGCGCTGATACTGCAACGCTCCCTGCTCCCGCCCGGCGACCCCGAGGCGTCCGGCCTCGACATCGCCTGCCGCTACCTGCCCGGCAACGCGGCCACCGGCCGGTCCAGCGAGGTCGGCGGCGACTGGTTCGACGTGATCGAACTCCCCGGCCACCGCACCGCCCTGGTCGTCGGCGACGTCATGGGCCGCGGCCTGCGCGCCGCCGTCGCGATGGGCGAACTGCGCACCGCCGTACGCACCCTGGCCCAGCTCGACCTGGAACCGGCCGAGGTCCTCTCCCAGCTCGACGAGATCGCCCGCGGCCTCGGCGCCCCGGGCGGCGTCCAGCAGGCCACCCGCGCCGCCCGCCGCCCCCGCGAGGCCGACCTCTCCGAGGTGTACCTGGCGACCTGCGTGTACGCCGTCTACGACTCGGTCACCCGCCGCTGCACCTTCGCCAACGCGGGCCATCTGCCGCCCGTCCTGGTCGAGCCCGGCGAGACCGCGCTGATGCTGGACGTGCCGCCGGGCCTGCCGCTCGGCGTCGGCGGGGAACCCTTCGAGGAGGTGGAGGTCGAACTGCCCGAGGGCGCCCTGCTCGCCCTCTACACCGACGGCCTGGTCGAGAGCCGCGACCACCCCCTCGACGAGGGCCTCCAGGCGTTCGTGGGCGCCCTCACCGACCCCACCCAGCCCCTGGAGGACGTCTGCGACCAGGTCCTGCACACCCTGGACAGCCACCACGGCGAGGACGACATCGCCCTGCTGATGGCCCGCGTCCAGGGCCTGCCCGGCGACTCGGTCGGCGACTGGGCCCTGCCCCGTGAGCCCCGCAGCGTCGGCCGCGCCCGCGAGTACGCCCGCTCCCAGCTCCTGGCCTGGGACCTGGAGCCCCTGGTCGACACGACGGAACTCCTCGTGAGCGAACTCGTCACCAACGCCCTGCGCTACGGCGAGGGCGAGATCAGGCTCCGCCTCCTCCTCGACCGCACCCTGGTCTGCGAGGTCTGGGACTCCGGCCTGGTCCAGCCCCGCCGACGCCGCGCCCGCGACACCGACGAGGGCGGCCGCGGCCTCCAACTGGTCGGCCTCCTCAGCGCGGCCTGGGGCTCACGCCGTACGCCACGCGGCAAGACGGTCTGGTTCGAACTCCCCCTGCCGGGCGCCGACACCCAGCTCACGGACCCGGCGGAGGCGTTGCTGAGCCTCTTCTGACCGCAACCGGAACAAGGGTTCGACTCGTCCCCGCTGACACCACCGCCCACAGCAAGGGGACCCGAGTGCCGCACCCGGACCGGAAGACGAGCGAACCCGCAGCCGCCGACGGCGCTCAGCCCCCACGGGGGCCATCCGCACCCGACGGCGAAGGCCCCACGGGTGGTGCGAGTGGGAACACCGACGCCGAAGGCGAAGCCGAGGCGAAGAAACCCAGACGTACCCGCACCCGCACCCTCATCCGCAGAACCGCCGTCACCCTCCTCCTCATCCTCCTCATCCCCGCCCTCACCGCCGAAACAGCCCTCCGCGTCAACTACACCGGCGACCCCGCCCAGGGCACCCACACCCGCGGCCAGGACGCCCTCTGGCTGGGCCACGCATGGGTGGACGGACGCAAGAAGGACGCGGACCTGTCCGCCCTGGCCACCCGCCTCGAAGCAACCGGCATCCGCGACCTCTACGTCCACACCGGCCCGATGGAACACGACGGCATCCTGCCGAAGTCCCTCTATCCGAAGGCCACCTGGCTGATAGACGCCGTCCACCGAGAACTCCCCGATGTCAGAGTCCAGGCCTTCCTGGGCGACGTCCTCGCCACCGAGACCCCCGACGGCATGCGCCTGGAGAGCCCCGCCACCCGCACCGCCGTCGCCGCCTCGGCCCGCCAGGTCCTGGACGCGGGCTACGACGGCGTCCACCTCGACCTGGAGCCCCTCCACTCGGACGACGAGAACTACCTCACCCTCCTCGACGACGTCCGCGAGGTCACCCGCGCCCACCACGCCCAACTCTCCGTCGCGGCCCACCAGATCGACCCGCTCCCCGGCTTCCACTCCTTCTGGGGCACCGTCGCCGGCCACCCCAAGTGGTGGTCCCAGAAGTTCTTCGGCCAGGTGGCCCGCCGCGTCGACCAGATCGCCGTCATGTCGTACGACACCATGCAGCCCCCGGAGAGCCTGTACGGCGGTTACGTGGCCCAGCAGACCTCCCTCGCCCTGGAGGTCACCCCGCCCACCACCCAGCTCCTGATGGGCCTGCCCTTCTACCACGAGAACCGTTTCGGCCACTGGAATCACGCGGAGACGGTCGAGGCCGCCGTACGAGGCGTCCGCCTGGGCCTCTCCCGCACGGAAGCCGACAGGGAGCGCTTCGGCGTGGCCGCGTACATCGACTTCGCGGCGACGGAGCAGGACTGGAAGCAGTACCAGGACGGCTGGGTCCGTTAGGACGGCCGGCGCCGGATCTTCGCCCCCAGCCACACCCCGCCGGTGAGCCGGCCCGGGTACAGGTATGGGGTGCACGCCCTGCGGCGGTTTTCGGCCGGGGGTTATGGCTTCCTGTTTCTTATCGCTGTGCCAGAACGGGTTCTGGTCTTACCGGCGCTCCGGCACTCCGCAGGCTGTTGCCGCCAGTCCGGCGGCCTCGTGGACATGTGCGGCGATCGGCCGGGGCGCCGGTGCGCGCGCCGGCCCGCGCGTTGGGCCGCACGGGTGGCCTTGCGCGCCGCCGCCGTCGTGTCTCCCCCCGTCGCCGAACCGTTTCCTCTTCAGTGGCCGCATCCACGTCCGGATACAAATGATCAACTTGAATACCGCAAATAAGGCGTATCGCACATATGCCGCCACAAGCGATCACACTGCTCGCGGCCTTCCGGAGGTAGCTCAGATGTCCCACGTCGGCGTCGGACCGCGCGCGGTGATGCGCTCGGTCGCCTTCCTCACCGCGGGCGTGCTCGCGGTCCCCGCGCTGGCCGGCTGCACCTCCGAGGACGACTCCTCGGGCAAGCCGCTCGCCGCCCAGGACGTCGGCGCCGCGGCCCGCGCCCGGATCGCCGACGGCGGCACCCTGCGCTGGGCCGTGGACGCCGTACCGGAGACGCTCAACACCTTCCAGTCCGACGCCGACGCCACCACGGCCCGCGTCGCCCAGGCCGTGCTGCCCTCGATGTACCGGACGGACCCGACCGGCAGGCCGGTGCGCAACCCCGACTACCTGGAGTCCGCGAAGGTCGTCGACACCGAGCCCAAGCAGGTCGTCCTCTACAAACTGAACCAGCAGGCCGTCTGGAGCGACGGCCGCGAGATCGGCGCCGCCGACTTCGCCGCCCAGTGGCGCGCCCTGTCCGGCAAGGACAGCGCGTACTGGACCGCCCGCAACGCCGGGTACGACCGCATCGAGAAGATCGAGCGGGGCGCCGACGACCTGGAGGTCAAGGTCACCTTCAGCCGCCCCTACGCCGACTGGCAGTCGCTGTTCGCGCCGCTGTACCCCAAGGACGTCATGGGCACCCCGGACGCCTTCAACGACGGCGCCCGGCGCAAGCTCAAGGTCACCGCCGGGCCCTTCGCGCTCAAGAAGGTCGACACCGACGCCGACGAGGTCGTCCTCGCCGGCAACCCTCGCTGGTGGGGCGAACCGGCCAAGCTGGACAAGATCGTGCTGCGCGCCGTGCCCCGCGACAAGCGGGTCTCGAAGCTGGTCTCCGGGGACCTGGACCTCGCGGAGATCGACCCGGAGACCGCCGACGAGGTCGCCCGCGCCGCCGGCCCCCGGGACCCGGGCGCCGGCTCCGCCACCCCCCTCATGGGCCCCGGGTCCACCACGGGCACCGGCGCCTCGCCGCACGCCGGGCCGCAGGGCAGGTCCGCCGCCGAGGCACTGCGCTCCTGGGCGGTCGCCCACGGCTCCGACGAGGAGGCCGCCGAGGAGGAGGTCCTCGCCCGGGAGAAGCGGAGCAAGGCCGAGGCCAAGGCCGCGCGCCGGCAGAAGGCCCTCAGCGGCTTCGAGGTCCGCAAGTCGCTGGAGCCCGCCTACACCCAGCTCGCCCTCAACGGCGCCGACGGCCCCCTCGCCGACGAACGCATCCGCCGTGCCGTCGCCCGCGCCCTGGACCGCAAGAAGCTCGCCAAGGCGGTCCTCGGCCCGCTGGGCCTGCCCGCCGAGCCCGTCGGCAGCCACCTCGCCCTGGCCGGCCAGCCCGCCTACGCCGACGGCAGCGACGCGCTCGGCGACCAGGACATCAAGGAGGCGCGGGCCCTCCTCGCGGACGCCGGATGGGTGCCCGGCGGGCCCGTGAAGAAGAAGGGGGACGGCGAGAAGGCGGCGGGCGCCGAGAAGAGCGAGGACGGCGAGGACGGCAAGGACGCCGAGAAGAGCGAGGACGAGGAGGAGTCCCCGGGCGGCGACGACGGCACGTACATCGTCGGCGAGGACGACAAGAACGCGGGCGACGGCGACAAGGACGACGGCGACAAGGACGACGGCGACAAGAGCGACGGCGACGGCGACGGCGGCAAGAACACCGCCCAGGGCGGCGCCCCCGGCGCCTACGCCCCCAAGGGCACCGCCGCCCCCGCCGGCCAGGCGTCCGCCCCCCTCGCCAAGGACGGCAAGGCCCTCACCCTGCGCTTCGTCCTCCCCTCCGGCCCCGGCTCCGAGGCGCTGCGCACGGTCGCCGACCGCGTCTCGGGCATGCTGAAGAAGCTCGGCATCACCACGGACATCACCAAGGTCTCCGACGAGAGCTACTTCAAGGACCACATCGCCTCCGGCGCCTACGACCTGGCCCTCTACTCCTGGCCGGCCTCCGCCTTCCCCGCCACCGACGCCCGCCCCATCTACGCCAAGCCCGTCCCGGCCGCCGACGGCTCCCTGAACGTCGCCCAGAACTACACCCGGGTCGGCACCGACCAGGTCGACCAGCTCTTCGACCGGGCCCTGACCACGCTGGACGAGGGCGAGGCCAGGAGCCTGCTGCGCAAGGCCGACTCGCGGATCTGGGCGTCGGCCGCCTCCATCCCGCTCTACCAGCGCCCCCAGCTGGTCGCGGCCCGCGAGAACCTCGCCAACGCGGGCGCCTTCGGCTTCGAGACCCCCCTCTACGAGGACATGGGCTTCCTCAAGAAGGGCGCACAGGGCTCCCGGCCCTCCGCATCGCCCTCGTCCTGAACCCGTTTGACCTGCACCGATCCCGCTCGCCGGGGGTGCGCGGACCCCACCCGTGGGGCCCCGGCCCCCGGGGCCCCGTACCATTGGGTGAGGCCGTGGCATGCAGCGCCCGGCAGGCCCGCGTGACACGGACGTACGCGAGGGCCGTCCTCACACCCTCCGGGAGTACGCCTCATATGGCCACGCGCCACGACATCCGCAACGTCGCCATCGTCGCCCACGTCGACCACGGCAAGACCACCATCGTCGACGGCATGCTGAAGCAGGCCGGTGCCTTCGCCGCCCACCAGCTCGACTCCGTCGACGACCGCATGATGGACTCGAACGACCTGGAGCGTGAGAAGGGCATCACGATCCTCGCCAAGAACACCGCGGTGAAGTACCACCCGAAGGACGGCGGGGACCCGATCACGATCAACATCATCGACACCCCCGGCCACGCCGACTTCGGCGGCGAGGTCGAGCGCGGTCTGTCGATGGTCGACGGCGTCGTCCTGCTCGTGGACGCCTCCGAGGGTCCGCTCCCGCAGACCCGGTTCGTGCTGCGCAAGGCGCTCAGCCAGCGGCTGCCGATCATCCTGTGCATCAACAAGACGGACCGCCCCGACGCCCGCATCGACGAGGTCGTCAACGAGACCTACGACCTCTTCCTCGACCTGGACGCGGACGAGGAGCAGATCGAGTTCCCGATCGTCTACGCCTGTGGCCGTGACGGCGTCGCCTCCCTCACCAAGCCCGAGGACGGCACCGTCCCGACCGACTCCACCAGCCTGGAGCCGTTCTTCTCGACGATCCTGGACTACATCCCGGCGCCCACCTTCGACGAGGACGCCCCCCTCCAGGCGCACGTGACCAACCTGGACGCCGACAACTTCCTCGGCCGTATCGCGCTGCTGCGCGTGCACCAGGGCGAGTTGAAGAAGGGCCAGACCGTGGCCTGGATGAAGCGCGACGGGACCGTGCAGAGCGTCCGCATCTCCGAGCTGATGATGACCGAGGCGCTCACCCGCAAGCCCGCCGAGAAGGCCGGCCCCGGTGACATCTGCGCGGTCGCGGGCATCCCCGAGATCATGATCGGCGAGACCCTCGCCGACGTCGAGAACCCGGTCCCGCTGCCGCTCATCACGGTCGACGAGCCCGCGATCTCCATGACCATCGGCACCAACACCTCCCCGCTGGTCGGCCGCGGCGCCACCGGCAAGGGCGCCGACAACAAGGCGGTCGTCAAGGACCGCAAGGTCACGGCCCGTCAGGTCAAGGACCGCCTGGACCGCGAGCTGATCGGCAACGTCTCGCTCCGCGTCCTGGACACCGAGCGCCCCGACGCCTGGGAGGTGCAGGGCCGCGGTGAGCTGGCGCTGGCCATCCTGGTCGAGCAGATGCGCCGCGAGGGCTTCGAGCTGACGATCGGCAAGCCGCAGGTCGTCACCAAGGAGGTCGAGGGCAAGACGTACGAGCCCGTCGAGCGCATGACGATCGACGTGCCCGAGGAGCACATGGGCGCCGTCACGCAGCTCATGGGCGTGCGCAAGGGCCGGATGGACAACATGTCCAACCACGGCTCCGGCTGGGTCCGCATGGAGTTCGTGGTGCCCTCCCGCGGCCTGATCGGCTTCCGTACCGAGTTCCTCACCCAGACCCGCGGCACGGGCATCGCCCACTCCATCCACGAGGGCCACGAGCCCTGGTTCGGCACCCTGACGACCCGTAACAACGGCTCGCTGGTCGCCGACCGCTCCGGTGCCGTCACCGCCTTCGCGATGACCAACCTCCAGGAGCGCGGCGTGCTGTTCACCGACCCCGGCACCGAGGTGTACGAGGGCATGATCGTCGGCGAGAACTCCCGATCCGACGACATGGACGTGAACATCACCAAGGAGAAGAAGCTCACCAACATGCGGTCGTCCTCGGCCGACTCCTTCGAGGCGATCGTCCCGCCGCGCAAGCTCTCCCTGGAGCAGTCCCTGGAGTTCTGCCGCGACGACGAGTGCGTCGAGGTGACCCCGGAGGCCGTCCGCATCCGCAAGGTCAACCTGGACGCCCGCGAGCGCGCCCGCGCCGCGAGCCGCGCCAAGCACGGCTGAACCACCCCGCAGGGCCCCGCGTAAGGGCCCCTCGCGACACCCCCGGCACCGGGCGCCACGGCCTCACGTGGCGTCCGGTGCCGTCGTGTTGGGGGCGGTAGGGAGACATGCGGCGGGGAGACATAGGGGAAACCCTCGATTTACCGGTGAGACGGCGTCCACCGGTCCCACCGGCATTAACCTGCCCACCGCAAGACACACCTGCGAGGCAGCCTGCCGTGCCTGCGCGCTACGCGCAATCACATTCCGTCATTCAGACGTCCGATATACGGACAGTCGGCACCGCCAGATGTGTAACAAGTCCGTTTCGCAGGGATCTTTCTGCAAAGGGTTTGTCCGGCTTTTGGAAGATGTGCGCGCAAGGTGTGATCGAACCGAGACCTCAAGAGTGTGGTTCGTGCCCCCGGAAATGGCAGATAGTTAGGCGCGTAGAGCTCGGATAAACGGGTCACGCGCGACAGCGCGGACCGCGGGCGTGGGGGCACCTGACGAACTCCGGCCACCGGTGAGTGGACGGGACGCGTCGCGTGCTCCCCTTTGCGGTGAACCAGCGGATTCATGAGGAGGAACCCATGCGAGGCACGGTGGACGCGGCAGCGGCACGGCGTCGCGAACTTCCTTGACGACGTGGGCGGTCGGTCGGTAGAAGCCGACCGCGAGCCAGGGTTCTCCAGGGGTGGTGACGCCCCTCCGTCGTTGTTCCCCCCTCGCGCGCTGCGCCTGACGTACGCCGTGCGAAGGCCGTCGGACCGTCGTGCGCTCCCGACGACCTCCAACTTGTGAAACGGACGAATCATGACGAGTCCAATCGAGATCGAGGGTGCTCAAGCCTCTTCCGTCTTGGACAAAGAGAGCGTGCCCCCGGGTGACGCCCCGGGGCCCAAGCAGCCGGAGGGGCGCAAGCCCAGCCAGTTGATGTGGGCGCGCTTCAAGCGCGACCGGGCCGGTGTGATCTCTGGCATCGTCGTCCTGTTCTTCTTCGTGGTCGCGGCCGCCGCGCCGCTGATCTCGAAGGTGTACGGCAAGGACCCGTACACGCTGTACGGCCAGGACAACCCCGATCTCCTGGACATGTTCACCATGCCGGCGGCGCCGTTCGGCGGCGTCTCCGGCGACTTCTGGTTCGGCATCGAACCGGGCCTGGGCCGGGACGTGTTCACCCAACTGCTGTACGGGATGCGCAACTCGATGGCCACCGCGCTCGCGGCGACCCTCATCATGACGATCCTGGGCGTGCTGATCGGCCTCGCCGGCGGCTACTTCGGCGGGAAGACCGACTACTGGCTCGGCCGGATCACCGACTTCTTCATGGCCCTGCCCAGCCAGCTCTTCTTCGTCGCCGCGATGCCCGTCATCACCACGGTCTTCGTCGCCCCGGACAAGGAGACGCCCACCTACGTGCGGGCCAGCGCCATCATCATCGTGCTGTCCTTCCTGGGCTGGATGAGCATCTCCCGCATCGTCCGCGGCGCCACCCTGTCCCTGCGGGACCGGGAGTTCGTCGAGGCGGCGCGCATCTCCGGGGCCTCGCCCTGGCGCATCATCCGCAAGGAACTGCTGCCCAACATCGTGACCCCCACGCTGGTTCAGGCCACGCTGACGCTGCCGAGCACCATCCTCAGCATCGCGTTCCTGTCCTTCGTGGGCGTCGGGTACGTCGAACCCACGCCGGACTGGGGGCGGATGTTCAGCATCGGCGCCGGCATCATCGAGCAGGATCCGTACTACATGCTCTTCCCCGGTGTGGCCATGGTGGTCTTCATCGTGGCCTTCAACCTCCTCGGTGACTCGGTGCGGGACGCCTTCGACCCCAAGGGCAACCGCTGACACCCCAGGGGAATCCCCCCACATCCTCGCCCGGCCGGCCCGGCGCCGCTCAGCCCGCCCCCGGCCGTACCAGCAGTGCTCACTACTCACAGGCAGGTGGATCCGTCCTCATGAGCATCTTCCGTAACCGCACCGCCTCGGCCGCCATAGTCGCGGTCGCCGCCGGCGCCCTGACCCTCACCGCCTGCGGTGGTGGCGGCAGCGACAGCTCCTCCAAGGACAACAGCAAGCAGAAGGAGGACGCCAAGTCGCAGTCGAAGCCGGTCCAGATCGGTGATGCCCAGGCGTCCACCGGCCCTGCCGCAGAGGTTCCCGGCGCCAAGCCCGGCGGCACCATGTCGGTCTACCAGGAGGCGGACTTCTCGCACCTGGACCCGGGGCAGATCTACGTCTCGGACGGCAAGCTGCTCAGCCGCCTCATCTTCCGTGGCCTGACCCAGTACAACGAGGACGACAAGGGCAACCTCACCGTCGTGGGCGACCTCGCGACCGACGCGGGCAAGACCACGGACGGGGGCAAGACCTGGACGTACACCCTGAAGGACAACCTGAAGGACGAGAAGGGCAACCCGATCAACGCGGCGGACATCCGCAACACGGTCGAGCGCCTGTACTCCAGCTACATCACCGACGGTCCGACCTACCTCCAGCAGTGGCTGTCCGGTGACGGCACGACCTACCGCAAGGCGTACGCGGGTCCGGACAAGGGCAAGCACCTGCCCGACGACGTCCTGTCGACCCCGGACGACAAGACGATCGTCTTCCACTTCAAGGTCGCCCGCCCCGACCTCCCGCAGATGCTGACCATGCCCGGTTACAGCGTCGTCCCGGAGGAGACGGACACCAAGGAGAAGTACGACTCGGCCCCGGTCGCCGTCGGCCCGTACAAGATCGCCGACTTCAAGCCGGGCAAGTCCATGAAGCTGGTCAAGAACACCCAGTGGGACCCCAAGTCCGACTCGGTGCGCCACCAGTACGTCGACGGTTTCGACATCGAGATGAACCACGACGACGAGGACCAGACCAAGACCCTCCTCGCCGACCAGGGCGAGGCCAAGAACGCGATGATGTTCACGGGCCAGGTCGCCACCACCCAGCTCCAGAAGGTCGTCGGCGACAAGCAGGCCATGCAGAACCGCACGATCCAGGGCTACGCGCCCTACGTGTGGCAGCTCAACTTCAACCTGGACCGCGTCAAGGACAAGAAGCTCCGCGACGCCATCACCCTGGCCCTGCCGTCCGACGCGGTCTTCAAGGCCGACGGCGGTGCCTACGGCGGTGAGGTCGCCCACTCGCTGATGGCGCCCACGATCTCGGGCTACGACGACAAGTTCGACCCGTTCGACCGGGTGAAGAAGCCCAACGGTGACATCGAGGCCGCCAAGAAGCTGATCGAGGAAGGCGGCTTCAAGGGCAAGAGCCTCGTCTACGCCTACGGCAACACGCCGGTCCGTCAGCAGCAGGCCGTCCTCATCAGCACCGCGCTGGAGAAGATCGGTCTGGACATCCAGAAGAAGGAGATCGACTCCGCCACCTGGTACGAGCAGGTCGGCAAGGTCAAGAACGGCTACGACCTCTACATGACCGGCTGGGGCCAGGACTGGCCGTCCGCCTCCACGGTCATCCCGCCGTCCTACGACGGCGCGCAGATCCAGGACGGTTCGGCGAACTACTCGCACATCAACGACGCGCACGTGAACTCCGAGATCAAGCGCATCGAGCAGATCACGGACAACGCCGAGTCGTCCAAGGCGTGGGCCGAGCTGAACGAGTACATCTCCAAGGAGATCAACCCGGCCGCCCCGATCTACTACACCAAGGTCTTCCAGATCTTCGGTTCCAACGTCGGCGGCCTCCGCTACAGCTCCGACTCGAGCTACGTGGACGTCACCCGGGTCTTCCTCAAGAAGTAACCGTCAGGCGGAGTCCGGGGGGCGGGCAGCGCGGCGGAGCGCCCGCCCCCCGGCCCCGGACACCTCCCCGACCTCCTCCTTTCGAATGCCGCCGTCCTGAGAGCAGCTGCCTGCCATGCTTCAATTCCTCATCCGCCGGTCGTTCGGCGCGGCGCTGATTCTGCTGTTGATCAGTGCATTCACGTTCTTCATGTTCTTCGCGATCCCGCAGGACCCCGCCCTGCTGGCCTGTGGCAAGAACTGCACTCCGGACGCGCTGGAGATCATTCACAAGAACCTCGGCCTCGACCAGCCGGTCACCGTCCAGTACTGGCACTTCCTCACCGGCATCTTCACCGGCCGTGACTTCGCCGTCGGCCACTGCGACGCCCCCTGCTTCGGTGTCTCCTTCGCCAACGACCAGAACGTCTGGGACACCATCATGGACCGCTTCCCGCTGACGCTGTCGCTGACCGTCGGCGGACTGATCGTCTTCCTCATCGTCGGTCTCAGCACCGGCCTGCTGGCCGCCAAGTACCGCGGCACCTGGATCGACAAGGTCCTCAGCTCCGGCTCCCTGGTCATCAGCTCCATGCAGATCTACTTCCTGGGCCCGCTGGTCCTGCTCGCGCTGGTCTACAACACGGGCTGGCTGGACAAGCCGAAGTACGTGCGGATCTCCGACGACCCCGGCGGCTGGTTCATGGGCCTGCTGATCCCCTGGATCGTCATGGCCACCATCTTCACCGCCAACTACACCCGCATGGGCCGCTCGTCGATGATCGAGCAGCTCCAGGAAGAGCATGTGAAGGCGGCCCGTGCCAAGGGCATGTCGAGCAACTACGTCTTCTTCCGCTACGCCTGGCGCGGCTCCCTCATCCCGATCATCACCATCCTCGGCATCGACCTCTCCACCCTGCTGTCGGGCGGCATGGTGACCGAGCTGACCTTCGGCCTCGCCGGCCTCGGCCGGCTGGCACTGCGCTCAGTCATCGACAAGGACCTGCCGATGCTGATGGGCGTCATGCTGGTCAGCGCCGCGCTCATCGTCGTCTTCAACCTGATCGTGGACGCCCTGTACGCCGTCATCGACCCGCGCGTGCGCCTGTCCTAGGAGAACCACCGTGACCACTCAGACCAAGCCCGAAGAGGCACCGGCCGCCGCCGCGGGGGACGCGTTCCTCTCGGTGCGCGACCTCAAGGTCCACTTCTCCAGCGAGGACGGCGTCGTCAAGGCGGTGGACGGGCTCTCCTTCGACCTGGAGCGCGGCAAGACCCTCGGCATCGTGGGCGAGTCCGGCTCCGGCAAGTCGGTGACCAACCTGGCCGTCCTCGGCCTGCACAACCGCAAGACCACCGCCATCGACGGCTCGATCCGGCTGGACGGCCAGGAGCTGACCGACGCCGG
This sequence comes from Streptomyces sp. cmx-10-19, assembly GCA_049998335.1. Classification (GTDB taxonomy): domain Bacteria; phylum Actinomycetota; class Actinomycetes; order Streptomycetales; family Streptomycetaceae; genus Streptomyces. The sequence goes on along the minus strand of JAEBFB010000004.1, from coordinate 214,649 downwards.
CGAGAAGCAGCTGGAGAAGCTGCGCGGCAAGAAGATGGCGATGATCTTCCAGGACGCGCTCACCGCGCTGTCGCCGTACTACACGGTCGGCCGGCAGATCGCCGAGCCGTTCATGAAGCACAACGGCGCATCCAAGCGGGACGGCCGCCTCCGCGCCATCGACCTGCTGCGGAAGGTGGGCATCCCGCACCCGCACCAGCGCGTCGACGACTATCCGCACCAGTTCTCCGGCGGTATGCGCCAGCGCGCGATGATCGCGATGGCGCTCGCCTGCGACCCGGACCTGCTCATCGCCGACGAGCCGACCACGGCCCTCGACGTGACGGTGCAGGCGCAGATCCTGGACCTGCTCAAGGACCTTCAGCAGGAGTTCGGCTCCGCGATCATCATGATCACCCACGACCTCGGCGTGGTCGCCAACATGGCCGACGACATCATGGTCATGTACGCGGGCCGGGCCGTGGAGCGCGGCACCACGCGCGAGGTGCTCAAGTCGCCCCAGCACCCGTACACCTGGGGTCTGCTGGGTTCGATGCCGAGGCTCTCCTCGGACGTCGACGAGCCGCTGATGCCGATCCCGGGATCGCCGCCCTCGCTGCTCAACCCGCCGTCGGGCTGCCCGTTCCACCCCCGGTGCGGCTTCACCGACCTGGTCTCCGGCAGCCGTTGCTCGGGCGAGCGCCCGTTGCTCGGGACGGGGCGCGACGCCGCCTGTCATCTGACGGGCGACCAGCGGCAGCAGGTGTTCATCGAGAAGATTCAGCCCCGGCTGGGCTGAGCGGAAACCGGCGACTGGGGCATCACCATGAGCGACAAAGACACAACGAACACGGCGGTCGCCGACACCGTCCCGCAGCAGCGGGAGGGTGAGCGCGAACCGATCCTCAAGGTCAGCGGACTGAAGAAGCACTTCCCCATCAAGGGCGGCTTCCCGATCAAGCGCACCGTCGGCCACGTCAAGGCCGTCGACGGCGTCGACCTGGAGGTCTTCCCCGGCGAGAGCCTCGGCCTCGTCGGCGAGTCCGGCTGCGGCAAGTCGACCACCGGCCGGCTGCTGACCCGCCTGTACGAGCCCACCGAGGGCACCATCGAGTACCAGGGCAAGGACATCAGCCGCGCCAACCGGAAGCAGCTGGCGCCGATCCGGTCCGAGATCCAGATGATCTTCCAGGACCCGTACGCCTCGCTGAACCCGCGGCAGACGGTGGGCACGATCATCTCGGGCCCGATGGAGATCAACGGGATCAACCCGCCCGGCGGCCGCGAGAAGCGCACCCGGGAGCTGCTGGAGATCGTGGGTCTCAACCCGGAGCACTACAACCGCTTCCCGCACGAGTTCTCGGGCGGCCAGCGCCAGCGCATCGGCGTCGCGCGCGCCATCGCCCTGGAGCCGAAGCTGATCGTCGCCGACGAGCCGGTCTCCGCGCTCGACGTGTCGATCCAGGCGCAGGTCGTCAACCTGCTCCAGGAAGTGCAGCGGGAGATGGGGATCGCCTTCGTCTTCATCGCCCACGACCTGGCGATCGTGCGGCACTTCTCGCAGCGCATCGCGGTGATGTACCTCGGCAAGATCGTGGAGATCGCCGACCGCGACTCCCTCTACAACCGGCCCCGCCACCCGTACACGCACGCGCTGCTGTCCGCGGTTCCGGACGCCGACATCGACGCGGACAAGCGGGAGCGCATCCGCCTGGAGGGCGACGTCCCCTCGCCGATCTCGCCGCCGTCGGGCTGCCGTTTCCGCACCCGGTGCTGGAAGGCGCAGGACAAGTGCGCGACGGAGGAGCCGCCGCTGGTGCACCTCTCCGGCAACCGCCCCGGCCACCTGACGGCCTGCCACTTCCCGGAGGCCCCCACGACGGAGGCCAGGTCCGAGGACATCGTCCTGGACCCGGGCCTGAAGGCCCTGGAGGACTGACGCACGTCGCTGCCGCTGCGGGCGCCCGGCGCTCGCAGCGGCGGGCAGCGGCCTGCCGCTCGTAACTGCGGGCAGCCGCCCGCCCTTCGCAGCTGCGGGCGGTCGTGCCGCCGGGGCGGCACGGGTGGGCGCCGGGGGCACCTCCCAGGCCGTTCAGGCACTGGGGGAGGCACCCGGCCAACTCCGGCAAGTGCACCCGCCCCCGCCCAGCCCCGACGCCGGGCAACCGGGAAACCGACCGACGCCCCCGACACCCGTACGGCCCACACCCGCAACCCGTACGGCCCGTACCGCCGCGCAGCCCCCCGACCGCCCCCCGAAGCTGACCCAGTACGCACCAGCGGAACAGTCAGGGCACGAGGAGGCACCATGCGCGGAGCCACGCACGCCAGATGGGCCGCATGCGCGGCGGCGGCAGCCCTCGCGGCGACGGCCTGCGGAGGCGGCGGAGACGGCGGCGGCAGCGGCGGCGGCAGCGGCGCGGTGCTCAGCTCCTCCTGGGGCGACCCCCAGAACCCGCTGGAGCCGGCCAACACCAACGAGGTGCAGGGCGGCAAGGTCCTCGACATGATCTTCCGCGGTCTGAAGCGGTACGACCCGGACACCGGCGAGGCCAAGGACATGCTCGCCGAGAAGATCGACACCACCGACTCGCAGAACTACACGGTCACCGTCAAGGACGGCTGGACGTTCAGCAACGGTGAGAAGGTCACCGCCCAGTCCTTCGTGGACGCCTGGAACTACGGCGCGAGCCTGAAGAACAACCAGCGCAACGCGTACTTCTTCGCCTACATCGACGGCTACGACAAGGTCCACCCCGAGGACGGCGGCAAGCAGAGCGCCGACACCCTCTCCGGACTGAAGGTCACCGGCGAGCGCACCTTCACCGTCAAGCTCGACCAGAAGTTCTCCAGCTTCCCCGACACCCTCGGCTACGCCGCCTTCGCCCCGCTGCCCAAGGCGTTCTTCGACGACCACGACGCCTGGCTGAAGAAGCCCGTCGGCAACGGCCCGTACCAGGTCGACAACTACGCCCGCGGCTCCCAGATGTCCCTGCGCACGTGGGACGGCTACCCCGGTGACGACAAGGCCCGGAACGGCGGCGTCGACCTCAAGGTCTACACCGACAACAACACCGCCTACACCGACCTGATCGCCGGCAACCTCGACCTCTCCGACGACGTCCCGGCCTCCCAGCTGAAGAACGTCGAGAACGACCTCGGCGGCCGCTACATCAACACCCCCGCCGGCATCATCCAGACCCTCGCCTTCCCCTTCTACGACGACGCCTGGAACAAGCCCGGCTCGGAGAAGGTCCGCAAGGGCCTGTCGATGGCGATCGACCGCAAGCAGATCACCGACACGATCTTCCAGCAGACCCGCACCCCCGCCACCGACTGGACCTCCCCGGTCCTCGGCGAGGACGGCGGCTTCAAGAAGGGCCTGTGCGGTGACGCCTGCGAGTACAACCCCGACGAGGCGAAGAAGCTGATCAGGGAGGGCGGCGGCCTCCCCGGCGGCCAGGTCAAGATCACGTACAACGCCGACACCGGCTCCCACGGGCAGTGGGTCGACGCGGTCTGCAACTCCATCAACAACGCCCTGGACAACGACCGCGCCTGCGCCGGCAACCCGGTCGGCACCTTCGCCGACTTCCGCAACCAGATCACCGACCAGAAGATGAGCGGCCCCTTCCGCGCCGGCTGGCAGATGGACTACCCGCTCATCCAGAACTTCCTCCAGCCGCTCTACTACACCGACGCCTCGTCCAACGACGGCAAGTGGTCCGACAAGCAGTTCGACGACCTGGTCGACAAGGCCAACGGCCAGACCGACACCGCCGAGGCCGTCAAGACCTTCCAGCAGGCCGAGGAGGTGCTGCGGGACAACATGGGCGCCATCCCGCTCTGGTACCAGAACGGCAGCGCCGGCTACTCGGACCGGCTGTCCGACGTGAAGCTCAACCCGTTCAGCGTCCCGGTCTACAACGAGATCAAGGTCGGCTGAGGAGGCGCGCCATGGGACGCTACGTCGTCCGGCGGCTGCTCCAGATGATCCCGGTCTTCATCGGGGCGACGCTGCTGATCTTCCTGATGGTCAACGTGATGGGCGACCCCATCGCGGGCCTGTGCGGCGACCGGCAGTGCGACCCGGCGACCGCGGCCCAGCTGAGGCGGGACTTCGGCCTCGACAAGCCGGTGTGGCAGCAATACCTCACCTACATGGGCAACGTCTTCACCGGCGACTTCGGCACCGCCTTCAACGGCCAGCCGGTCACGGAGCTGATGGGGACGGCCTTCCCGGTCACCATCCGGCTCACGATCGTGGCGATCCTCTTCGAGATCGTCGTCGGCATCATCCTCGGCGTCGTCACGGGCCTGCGCCGCGGCCGCCCGATCGACACCGGGGTGCTGCTGCTCACCCTGGTCGTCATCTCCGTCCCCACCTTCGTCACCGGCCTGCTGCTCCAGCTGCTGCTCGGCGTGAAGTGGGGCTGGATCGACCCCGCCGTCTCCTCCGAGGCGCCCTTCGACGAGCTGATCGTGCCCGGCCTGGTCCTCGCCTCGGTCTCCCTGGCGTACGTCACGCGCCTGACCCGTACCTCCATCGCGGAGAACCGGCGCTCCGACTACGTCCGCACCGCGATCGCCAAGGGCCTGCCGCGCCGCCGGGTCATCACCCGGCACCTGCTGCGCAACTCCCTCATCCCCGTCGTCACCTTCATCGGCACCGACATCGGCGCCCTGATGGGCGGCGCCATCGTCACCGAGCGGATCTTCAACATCCACGGCGTCGGCTACCAGCTCTACCAGGGCATCCTGCGCCAGAACACGCAGACCGTCGTCGGCTTCGTCACCATCCTGGTCCTGGTCTTCCTCGTCGCCAACCTCCTCGTCGACCTCCTGTACGCCGTACTCGACCCGAGGATCCGCTATGCCTGAACAGGAGCCCTACGAGCCAGAACGCGCCATCGCCGGCACCGGCATGGGCGGGACGATGGACCTCGGCACCAGCGAAGCGGTCACTCTCGAGCGGCAGTCATCAGCCGCCTCCGGCGGACGGGCCCCCGGCGGCCCCGAGGGCACCGGCCCGCAGGAGAAGGCGCGCAGCCTGTGGTCCGACGCCTGGCACGACCTGCGCCGCAACCCCGTCTTCATCATCTCGGCGCTGGTCATCCTCTTCCTCGTCTTCATCTCCATCTGGCCGTCCGTCATCGCCTCCGGCAGCCCGCTCAAGTGCGACCTGTCCAAGGCACAGGAGGGCTCCCAGTCCGGCCACCCCTTCGGCTTCAACGGCCAGGGCTGCGACGTCTACACCCGCACCGTCTACGGCGCCCGTACGTCGGTGGCGGTCGGCGTCCTCGCCACGCTCGGCGTCGCGGTCCTGGGCTCCGTACTGGGCGGACTGGCCGGGTTCTTCGGCGGCATCGGGGACTCGATCCTCTCCCGCATCACGGACGTCTTCTTCGCCATCCCGGTCGTCCTCGGCGGTCTCGTCCTGCTCTCCGTCATCACCAGCAACACCGTCTGGCCGGTCATCGGCTTCATCGTGCTGCTCGGCTGGCCGCAGATCTCCCGTATCGCCCGCGGCTCGGTCATCACCGCCAAACAGAACGACTACGTGCAGGCCGCCCGCGCGCTCGGCGCCTCCAACTCCCGGCTCCTGCTGCGGCACATCGCGCCCAACGCCGTCGCGCCCGTCATCGTCGTGGCGACCATCGCGCTCGGCACCTACATCTCCCTGGAGGCGACCCTGTCCTTCCTCGGCGTCGGTCTGAAGCCGCCCAGCGTCTCCTGGGGCATCGACATCTCCGCCGCCGCCCCCTACGTCCGCAACGCCCCGCACGCGCTGCTGTGGCCGTCGGGCGCGCTGGCGATCACGGTGCTGGCGTTCATCATGCTCGGCGACGCGGTGCGCGACGCCCTCGACCCGAAGCTGAGGTGAGCGCCGCCATGCTGCTCGAAGTACGCGACCTGCACGTGGAGTTCCGCACCCGCGACGGCGTCGCCAAGGCCGTCAACGGCGTCAGCTACGAGGTGGACGCGGGCGAGACCCTCGCCGTGCTCGGCGAGTCCGGCTCCGGCAAGTCCGTCACCGCCCAGACCGTCATGGGCATCCTCGACGTCCCGCCGGGCCGGATCACCGGTGGCGAGATCCTCTTCGAGGGCCGCGACCTGCTGAAGCTCAAGGAGGAGGAGCGCCGGAAGGTCCGGGGCGCCGAGATGGCGATGATCTTCCAGGACGCGCTGTCGTCCCTCAACCCGGTGCTGACGGTGGGCGACCAGCTCGGCGAGATGTTCACCGTCCACCGCGGCATGTCCCGCAAGGACGCCCGCGCCAAGGCCGTCGAGCTGATGGACCGCGTCCGCATCCCCGCCGCCAAGGAGCGCGTACGCCAGTACCCGCACCAGTTCTCCGGCGGTATGCGCCAGCGCATCATGATCGCGATGGCGATGGCCCTGGAGCCCAAGCTGATCATCGCCGACGAGCCGACCACCGCCCTCGACGTCACCGTCCAGGCGCAGGTCATGGACCTGCTCGCGGAGCTCCAGCGGGAACTCCGCATGGGGCTGATCCTCATCACCCACGACCTCGGCGTGGTCGCCGACGTCGCCGACAAGATCGCCGTCATGTACGCGGGCCGCATCGTGGAGACCGCGCCGGTCCACGACATCTACAAGGCCCCGGCCCACCCGTACACCCGCGGCCTGCTGGAGTCGATCCCGCGTCTGGACCAGAAGGGCCAGGAGCTGTACGCCATCAAGGGCCTGCCGCCCAACCTCACCCGCATCCCGCCCGGCTGCGCCTTCCACCCCCGCTGCCCGATGGCCCAGGACGTCTGCCGCACCGACGTACCCCCGCTGTACGACGTGACGGAGTCCGACGCGGAACGCGGGAGCGCCTGCCACTTCTGGAGGGAGTGCCTGCATGGCTGAGCCGATCCTGGAGGCGCGGGGGCTGGTCAAGCACTACCCGCTGACCTCCGGCATCCTCTTCAGGAAGCAGGTCGGCGCGGTCAAGGCCGTGGACGGCGTCGACCTCCACCTCGACCGGGGCGAGACGCTGGGCATCGTCGGCGAGTCCGGCTGCGGCAAGTCCACGGTCGCCAAGATGCTGGTCAACCTGGAGAAGCCGACGGCGGGCGAGATCCGCTACAGGGGCGAGGACGTCACCCGCCTGTCCGGCCGTGCGCTGAAAGCGGTCCGCCGCAACATCCAGATGGTCTTCCAGGACCCCTACACCTCCCTCAACCCCCGTATGACGGTCGGCGACATCATCGGGGAGCCCTACGACATCCACCCCGAGGTGGCCCCCAAGGGCGACCGGCGGGGGCGCGTCCAGGAGCTGCTGGACGTGGTCGGCCTGAACCCGGAGTACATCAACCGCTACCCCCACCAGTTCTCCGGCGGTCAGCGGCAGCGCATCGGCATCGCGCGCGGCCTGGCCCTGCGCCCGGAGATCATCGTCGCCGACGAACCGGTCTCGGCCCTCGACGTCTCCGTCCAGGCCCAGGTCATCAACCTGATGGGCCGCCTCCAGGACGAGTTCGACCTGTCCTACATCTTCATCGCCCACGACCTGTCCATCGTCCGGCACATCTCGGACCGGGTCGGCGTCATGTACCTGGGCCGCATCGTGGAGACCGGCCGGGACGCGGAGATCTACGACCACCCGACCCACCCCTACACCCAGGCCCTGCTCTCCGCCGTCCCCGTCCCCGACCCCGAGGCCCGCGAACACCGCGAGCGGATCATCCTCTCCGGCGACGTGCCGTCCCCGACCGACATCCCCTCCGGCTGCCGCTTCCGCACCCGCTGCTGGAAGGCGCGGGAACGCTGCGCCCTGGAGGTCCCGTTGCTCGCGGTCCCCGCAGAGTTCCGCTCGGTGCGGGGCCCGGCGGCCCACGACTCGGCGTGCCACTTCGCGGAGGAGAAGCAGGTGGTCCCGCCGGAGGAGCCCCCGGGCCCGCACGGCGCGCACCGCGAGGACGTCCAGGGCGACACGGGAGGCACGGGCGACGTGGACGACACGGACGGCTGAGCACGGCAGCGGGCCGGGGTGACATGGCGCTCCCCGGCCCGCTTACGGCACCCGCACGGCCGTACGCTGTTCAGCATGCCGCGTCCGTATATCGGTGCCGCGTCGGCGAAGTTGCCTGCGTGTTAAGGCGGTTGCCTCACCCGTGCGCGGGCAGCCGCAGGGACCGCTTGAGGAAGTCCACCTGGAGCCGCAGCAGGTTCTCGGCGACCTCCTCCTGCGGGGTCATGTGCGTGACCCCGGACAGCGGCAGTACCTCGTGCGGACGGCCGGCCGCCAGCAGGGCGGAGGACAGCCGCAGCGAGTGGGCGACGACCACGTTGTCGTCCACCAGCCCGTGGACGATCATCATCGGCCGGTGCGGCTCGGCCGCGTCCACCAGTCCGGCGTCGTCGATCACCGAGTTGCGGCGGTACACCTCGGGCTGCTCGTCGGGATGCCCGACGTACCGCTCCTGGTAGTGCGTGTCGTAGAGCCGCAGGTCGGTCACCGGGGCGCCCACCACGGCGGCGTGGAAGACGTCGGGCCGGCGCAGCGCCGCCAGCGCGGCCAGGTACCCGCCGAACGACCACCCGCGGATGGCCACCCGCCCCAGATCCAGCGGGAACTCCTCGGCGAGCGCGTGCAGCGCGTCCACCTGGTCCTGGAGGACGACGGCGGCGATGTCGTCCTTGACGGCCTTCTCCCATGCGGGGGAGCGGCCCGGGGTGCCCCGCCCGTCGGCGACGACCACCGCGAACCCCTGGTCGGCGAACCACTGCGAGGTGAGGTGGGCGTTGTGCGCCGACACCACACGCTGGCCGTGCGGGCCACCGTACGGGTCGAGCAGGACGGGGAGGGGGGTGTCACCGTGGTAGTCCGTTGGCATAAGCACGGCGCACGGAATGCGCCGTGCGCCCCCCTGGGTGAGCGTCACGCGCGGGGACAAACCGGGGTCTTCGGCGCACGAGGCGACGGTCGCCACCTCCTTGCCGTCCCGCAGCACCCGCACTCGGGCCCCCGCTCGCTCCAGGGTGGCGGAGACCAGAACCGTCACACCCCCGGCGCGCACCGCCGTGTGCACGCCGGGCTCCTGCGAGACGCGCTCCGAGCCGAGTTCGTTCACGCGGTACACATGCACCTCGCCGGTCTCCGCCTCGGCCGCCTCCTCGCCCGCCGACGCGGAGACCAGCACGTCGTCGGCGCCGACGTCCAGTACGGCCCGCAGCTGCAACGCGGCCCCGGTGAGCAGCCGTTCACCGACCGCCAGCACGCGCGCACCTCCCTCGTCGGCGATCCGTACGAGGTTCCCGGAGGGGCTCCAGCAGGGGACGCCGGGGAAGAGTTCCAGCCATTTTGGATCTTCGTCGGCGTGCACCATCCGAGTCGCCCCGGAGGCGGCGTCCACGGCCAGGAACAACTGGCTGCGCTGGTCGCGCGCCTGTACGAGCAGCAGCGGCGCACCCGCCGCTGACCAGTGCACTCGCGCAAGATACGGATAGCGCGCCCGGTCCCAGCGGACCTCCGTGCGCTCCCCGTCCAGCCCCAGGACGAACAGCCGTACGTCCGCGTTGGCGGTGCCCGCCGCCGGGTACGGCACGTGGTGTGGATCACGGTCGGGGTGGGCCGGGTCGGAGATCCACCAGCGCCGCACCGGCGTGTCGTCCACCCGCGCGACCAGCAGCCGGTCCGACTCCGGGCTCCACCAGAAGCCCCGGCCGCGCCCCATCTCCTCGGCCGCGATGAACTCCGCCAGCCCGTAGGTGACCCCGTCGCCGTCCGGCTCGGCCAACACCCTGTCCCCGTTCCCGTCGGCGCCCACCACGCGCAGGGCGCCCCGGGCGACGTAGGCGATGTGCCGGCCGTCGGGGGAGGGGCGGGGGTCGATCACCGGTCCGGGGACGGACAGCCCGCGTGCCGTGCCGGCCCGCAGCTCGGCCGCGAAAAGCCGCCCTGACAAGGCGAAAGAGGCCAGCTCGACCGCCGCGTCGGTGGCGTACCCGACGATGCCGGCGCCGCCCTCGCGGCTGCGCTCACGCCGGGCCCGCTCCTCGCGGGACAGGCGCTCCTCGGCACCGCCGAGCAGGCCGCGCGGGTCGGCGGCGACGCGCTCGGTGCCGTCCTCGACATCAAGCACCCAGAGCGAATTGGCCCGGTCCGTACCGGTACCGGAGCGCAGGAAGGCTACCCGCGAACCATCGGGTGCCACGGTGAACGAACGCGGCGCGCCGAGCGTGAACCGCTGGGTGCGGGCGTGCCGTTTGGGGAAGGAGTCGGACTCGGTCGTCATGCCTCGACCATATTGGCCATGCGCCCCCTTGTGCGGCCGTGCGCCGATCGATGCGCGCGTACGGATAGTTATGATCACTAGCGCATAGTGGGTATCAACCAGATGCTCGCTGTGCGGATTTATCTGCCCCAAGCTCTGACTGCGACCGACCCCCCCATGTCCCTGGGCTATTTGGAGGTGAGCCGCCGTGGCACTCTCGATTTCGGCGGTTGTGCTGCTGGCGATCATCGTCTTCCTGCTGGTCAGGAAGTCCGGCCTGAAGGCGGGGCACGCGGTGGTCTGCATGCTCCTCGGCTTCTACCTGGCCTCCTCGACCATCGCCCCGACGATCAGCGACCTGACGACGAACATCGCGGGCATGATCGGAAGCATCAAGTTCTGACGCCGGGTCCTGTCGGCCGGGCGCGCGGCGCCCCGACCCGGCCACAGGGACCCTGTCCAGAGCGGCCCCCTTCGCAGCGCCCCGGCTTGACCTGTTCGACCGCCTCCCGCGCGTGGGCTTCGTAAGCTTGGCGTGTCCGGGAACGCCGCGTACGTCAGTGCGGGGCAGTTCGGTGAGGTGCTGGCCGAGGAGTTCGTCACCCGGACCGGCACGCGCGTCGAGGGAACGAACCAGGTCGACCGCATCAACGCCCTCACCCGTGCCGGTGTCCTCGTCGGCTGGAGCCGTGACGCCTTCCTCAAACTGCGCCGGGGCCGCAACGAGGCGGCGCACCACCACCTCTTCGACACGACCATGGCCCTGGAGGCGCTGAAGCTGTGCTGGCAGCTCGGCGACCTGTTCGACCGGGCCGTGGGCGATTCCCGCGCCGTGACCGCGTTCGTACCGCCCGCCCTCCCCGCCGAGACCCCGGAGACCGATCCGCAGGAGATCGCCGAACTGCGCGAGGCGTTGGAGGGCCACCGGCGCACGCTCGCCGAGTCCCGGGTGAAGCGGGCGGAGGCCGGTGACCGCCTGGAGGCCGAGCGCCGGGCCCGCGCCGAGGCCGAGCGGATCATCGCCCACGCGGAGGACGCGAGGGCGGCCGCGGCCGCGCAGGTCGAACAGCTGCGGACCCAGATCACCGAGCTGAGGGCAGCGCACCAGCGGCAGTACGACCGGGAACGCCTCAGCCCCCGCCCGGTCGCCGCCACCGCCCGCGACGCCATCGTGGAGCGAGCCCAGCGCCCCGCTCCGCTCATGGACGACGCCGACAGCGGCCTGCCGCCCGAGGTGATCGCCGAGGAGATCGTCCGCGACCTCCAGTCCGCCCTGACCGGGTTCACGGCCATCGCCCGCTCCCTGGGCGGCGACGTGGACGTACCGGAGGCCGACGTCGAGTAGAGCAGATCGCCGACCGGCTCAGCCCCCGACCGCGTGAGACACGAAGCCGACCCACGCGGCGGGGGCGAAGGCGAGCTGAGGGCCGTCGAGGGTCTTGGAGTCGCGGACGTGGACGGTGGCGGGCTCGGTGGCGATCTCGACGCAGGAGTCGCCCTCGCTGCCGCTGCTGTAACTGCTCTTGAACCAGGCCAGGTCGGAGGCGTCCTCGTACGAGGTCTTGCGGATCATGTCTCCCCCAGCAGTTGTTCGATAAAGGCAGTCGACTCACGGGGTGTAAGCGCCTGCGCCCGGATGATGCCATACCGGAGTTCCAGGATACGGAGGTGTCGTGGGTCGGAAACGGGTCGCCCGTTGGCCACTGCTGGCGAGCGTCCGACTGCCGAACCGTCCTCGAACTTGAGGACCTCGATGCCGCCGTCCACTCCAGCGTGCTCGTAGCGTTCCAGCGGCATTACCTGAAGCTCGACGTTACACAACTGCGCTGTTTCGAGTAGGTGTTCAAGTTGGCCACGCAGAACCTCCCTGCCGCCCAGCGGACGTCGAAGGGTCCACTCCTCCAGGACGAAGCTGAGGTCGGGTAGCGCATCCCGCTCGAAGATCACCTTGCGCGCGATGCGTGCTGCGATGAAGCGCTCCACTTCCTCCGCGGAGTAGGTGGGGCGCCGCATGGACAGGAGTGCACGTGCGCACTCTGGGGTCTGCAACAGGCCATGGATGTGCAGCGGATCATAGAGCTGAAGCTCAACCGCCCGTGCCTCCAACTGTGCGAGATCCCGAACCTTCTTCGGGTACCGGACCTTCTTGATGTCCTCCTGCATGGCCGCGATGAGGCCGCCGGCGTCCAGTACCGCGTCCGCCTTGTCCAAGTACTCGGGCCGGGGGATGCGTTTCCCCGTCTCGATCTTGTACACGAGGTCCGCCCCGTACCCGGCCGCCAACGCGAAGTCGTTGACCCGCATCCCGGCTGCCTCCCGGCGGAGCCTCAACTGCCGCCCCACGGTGGCCACGACGGCCAGCGCCCAGTCGTCGTCCGGGTCCACCTCCCAGCCCGGCTCCTCCGCCTGGTCCGGCCGGGCCGCCTCGGTCCCGACCCGTACCGTCTCATCGCTCACCGACATGCGCGCTCCTCCGTTGTGGCGTGACGTACTGTTCCGGCCTGTTCCCGCGAGCCGCATGGACAGCTTGGACAGGGTCCGTTGAGCCCTGGACCGTAGCTCTACGTAATAGCTCGATTACCCATTTCAGTATGTCCAGTCGGCCACGCTCGGTGACGTGAATGAGCAAACTCAGAGACTTGCCGAGCGCGGGACACGACCCGAACCCGAGGCCACTGTCCGGAACTTCAGCGTGCTGCTGTCGTCCACACCGCGCGGTGCCCGCCTCGCCCGCCTGCTCGCTGTGGACACGCTCCGGAGCTGGGGGCTCCCGTACGAGCGGGCGGGGCATGTCGTCGCGGAACTGGCCGCCAACGCGGCCACCCACGGGCGCCTCCCCGGCCGCAGCTTCCGGCTCATGCTGTACGTGATCGGCACGACACTCCGCGTCGAGGTCACGGACACGCGCGGCGAAAAGATGCCCGTGGCGCAGGTGCCAGGCGCGGAGGCGGAGTCTGGCCGGGGCCTGCTGCTGGTCGAGGCGCTGGCGGACCGCTGGGGTGTGAGGGAGGAGAGGTTCCCGCGCAAGACCGTATGGGCCGAACTGGGCTGCTCACCACCGGAACCCGGGCCCCCTTGCTCCGGTGTCGGCGGCGGCTGAAGACCAAAGAACTGCGGGAAAACACCCCGACCAAACCCGACCCTCCCGCCCGTGGCCGTACTCACTCGGGCGGGTGAACATCTCCGCTCCGGCTGGATTTCCGGGCCGCCGAGGCCCGACGCTCAGCGCAACGCACCACCAGCACGACCACCACGACCAACACGACCACTCCAGGCATGAGACGGCCCCCGCCGGGACGGCAATCCCAAAGCGAGGGCCTAGCCACCGAGGAAGAATCGAGCTTCCAGATGGGTACCCAGAACCCTAGCGCGCCCCCGCGCGCCCAGGCCCGCCCCGCGGGCAACACGCACCCGAACCGGGCCCCCGGCACGGCTCACCGCACCAGTGGCGGGATCGTCCACGACAACACCCGTCATACCACCCGCTTCACCGTGATCGGCAACCACCTCGCCCAGCACCGGGAGCTCTCACTCCTCGCCATCGGGCTCGGCACGCATCTCCAGTCGCTGCCCAAGGGTGCCGCCGCCGACATCAAGGCCCTCACCGCCCGGTTCCCCGAGGGGGCCACCCGTATCGCCGCCGCCCTGCGTGAACTGGAGACGCACGGCTACCTGCGCCGTGAACGCCATCGCACGCCCGCCGGCCGCATCGTCACCCGCACGGTCTCCTGCAACCAGCCGACGGCCACGAAGGCCACGCCGGCCACCCGATGCCACGCAGCAGAGCAAGCCGCCGAGGATGTCGCGGAGCCCCACCCCGAGCCCCGAGGGGCCCGACAGATGTGCGACGAGGAGGGCACGGCGGAGCCCGGAACGCCCGTGCGGCGCCCGCGCAAGGCACTGCCCGCCGTCCCGCGCCCGGCGTACTCCGGCCCCGGGATCCTCCAGGCCGCCACCGACCTCCTCTCGAGCCTGCGCCGCCATGACCCGAGCCTGCTGCTCTCCGCCAGCGACACCGCCCACCTGGCCCCCGGCGTCGCCGCGTGGCTGGAACGCGAGGTCACCCCCACCGCCGTACGGCGCGCCCTGACCGCAGACCTGCCCCCCGAGGGCGTACGACGGCCCGCCGCCCTCCTGGCCCACCGGCTCGCCACCCACCTCCCGCCCCCGCCCCCGGTCCCGGCCCCCAGCCGGGCTGCGACCGCTGCCCCATCGTCACCCGTACGCCATCCCGTGCAGAACTGCGACGGCTGCGACCGCGGATTCCGCGCACCCCGCCCCGGCCGCTGCCGCGACTGCCGAACCCATCATCTGGAGGCCACCCAGCCTGAACGGGACGATCCTGGAGAAGAAGGTCTGGTACGAGACGGCCGGCTGCATCAACCAGCACTTCTTCCAGGGGCGCACCACCTTCAACGAGAAGACGCTGCGCGGCCGGTACCTGGAGATCACCCAGCGCCGCAACAGGATCGCGCACGACGCTGACCTGGTCGACGGAGACCTGAAGCAGCGCCGTCCCATCGACGAGGCCGAGGTGACGGACGCCATCGACTGGATCGAGCGCATCGCCCTCGCCATCGCCCACGTACTCGACGGCAAGGATTGAGCCGGTCCCCGGAACGTCTCCCGCGTGACGTGGACGGCTCCGCGGCCTCATAGGGTGGTCCCATGACGGAACTGCCCTCCCCCAACCTTCGGCCGGGGGCGCCCCCATCTCGCTGCGCTCGGCGTCTGCTGCTGGTGCACGCGCACCCGGACGACGAGTCGATCAACAACGGCGTCACCATGTCCCGGTACGCCGCCGAAGGCGCCCACGTGACGCTGGTGACCTGCACCCTCGGTGAGCGGGGCGAGGTCATCCCGCCCGACCTGCGGCATCTGACCGGCGCCGCCCTGGGCGGGCACCGCCGGGGCGAGCTGGCCGCCGCGATGCGCGCACTCGGCGTCGAGGACTTCCGGCTGCTCGGCGGGCCGGGACGGTTCGCGGACTCCGGGATGCTGGGCCTGCCCGACAACGACGACCCCGGCTGCCTCTGGCAGGCCGACGTCGACCAGGCCGCCGCGCTCCTCCTCGACGTCATCCGCGAGGTGCGCCCCCAGGTCCTCGTCACCTACGACCCGAACGGCGGCTACGGCCACCCCGACCACATCCAGGCCCACCGCATCGCCATGCGCGCGGTGGAGCTGGCGGCCGAGGCCGGGGTACCGGTCGCCAAGGTCTACTGGAACCGCGTCCCCCGCTCCGTCGCCGAGGAGGCGTTCGCCCGCCTGGACGACGAGCTGCCCGGCCTGCCGTTCGACCAGGCCGCCACGATCGGCGACGTACCGGGTGTCGTCGAGGACGACCGGATCACCACCGAGATCCACGGCGAGGGGAGCACCCACGCCGCGAAGGCCGCCGCGATGCGCGCGCACGCCACGCAGATCACCGTCGCCGAGCCCTGGTTCGTCCTCTCCAACGACCTCGCCCAGCCTCTCTTCACCACCGAGTACTACGAACTCGTGCGCGGCGAGCGCGGCGAGCGCGGCGACGGGACGCGCGAGAGCGACCTGTTCGCCGGGATCGGGGCGGCCTCATGAGCGGGCGCCGGGAGCCCGCGGGGTCCGCTCTCGCCCAGCCCTTGCGGCCGCCCTCCGTCGGGCGGGGCCTGCTCTACCTCGGCCTCTTCGTGCTCGGCGCCGTGATCGGGGCGGCCGGGGCGCTGGTGCAGCCGGCCTGGTTCCCCGGCGGACTGCTGCTCACGCTGGTCGCCGAGGCGGGGCTGCTGCTGGGCGCCGGCCGGGCCGTGGGACGCCGGGCGGGGTCCGTCGCCCCCGCCGCCGGCTGGGCGCTCGCCGTGGTGCTGCTCACCGCCAGCCGCCCGGAAGGTGACTTCCTGTTCGCCGCCGGCAGCGGTTCGTATCTCTTCCTGCTCGGCGGCATCGCCGTGGCTGTGATCTGCGCCACCCTCGCGCCGGTTCGGCAACCGGACGACGACGCCGCCCGACTTCGCAAGTGACGTACTACTTCGCCATGTCGCGGCCGTGCGAGTCCGGTGGGGGTTTCCCCGGCGGTCACGGGATACGCGTGAGAAGTGGCCAGTATGGTGGTGCGCGCCGCCGAGCCGCCCGCAGTGATGGTGTGCCGGGCGGCGGAGCCAACCGGGAGAACCTGCCTTGAGTCGTGAAACTGACAGTTCGTCCTCCGGGCCCCACGGGCGCGGCGGAGCCGCATACCCCTCGGGCACCCCGCCCTACGGGACCCCCGCGGCTTCCGACGCCGGTGTGGACGCGGCCCGTTCGGCCGCGCGGCCGGAGGAGCGCAAGACCGAGACGACGCTGACGACCCGCATCCGGATCAACATCCCCGGGTCCCGGCCCATCCCGCCGGTCGTCGTCCGCAAGCCCGTCACCGAGGGCGACGGCGCCGAGGGCGACGCGGAGCCGACGGCCGAGCGGACCGCGCAGACGCCCGCACCGACCCCCGCGCCGGGCCCCACCGCGCCCAGGGGCGCCGCCGAGGCCCCCGCCGAGCAGTCCGCCGGGCCCGCCGGGGAGAAGCCGACCAGCGACTGGTTCGCCCCGCGCAAGTCCGGCCCGGCCAAGGGCGCTCAGGGCGGCGGCTCCGCCAACGGCACCGGCCGGCCCACCGGTTCGGGCCCCGCACCGGCCGCCCCCACCGCCCCCGCCGGCCAGAACGGCGGCGCCGGTGCGCGACCGGGTGGCGGGAGCGGCCGTCCCGGTGGCGTCGTCGGCTCCATGAGCGCACCCGGCGCTTCCCGGCCGGGGTCCGGCAACGCCCCGGCGCGCTCCGGCGCCACCGGCGGACCCGTGGCACCCGGCCACGGCGGCGGCACCGGCTCCTTCGACGTGACCGAGGCGCTGGCCGCAGGCCCGCTGGGCGGCAACGGCACCCGGCCGGGCTCCGCCCCCGGCACCGAGCCCCGCCGCGACGACCTCCCCTTCTTCTCGGGCGACGGCCAGGGCACGCCCGGCCCGGCGTCCGGAACCGACGCCGCCGCCCACACCGGCCCGAACGGGCAGTCCCCGTACGGCGATCGCGGCGGCTCCGGAGCTTCCGGCGGTGCCGGTGCCGGTGCCCTCGGCGGTGCGGGTGTTCCCGGTGGTGCGGGTGTTCCCGGTGGTCCCGGTGCTCCGGGCGGGCCTGGTGCTCCGGGCGGGCCTGGTGCTCCGGGCGGTACCGGCAGCCCTTCCGGCCCCACGACCGGCCCGGTCACCGGCGACGGCGCGCTCCCCAAGCGCCCGGTCGGCGGCACGGGTGCCCCCGGCGCCCCCGGCGGACAGCGCGGTCCCGGCGCACCGGGCGGCCGGCGCGGCCCCGGCGCCCCCAGTGCCCTGCACGGCCCCGCGGGACCCGGCGCCCCGGGCGGTCCCGGCGCCCCGGCCCGCCCCCAGGTGCCGGACGCCGCCCGCCCCGGACCCGGCGGCGGACTCAGCGACGACACCGCGATCCTCACCCCGCAGCAGCTCGCCCCCGAGCCCCCCGGCCCCGGCTACGGCAACCCGGACAACGTGTCCGGCAACACCGTGACCAGCGGCATCCCCGTCGTCCCGGGAGACCGCGGCACGCCCTTCCCGGGCGGCCCCGGCGACGGCCCGACGCCGTACACCCCGCCGAAGGCGCCCGAGCCGGCCGCCACGCCCCCGGCGGGTTCCGCCAAGCCCGCCAAGCCGGCCAAGAAGAAGCGGGGCAAGCTCCCGCTGCTCGTCGGCGGCCTGGTCGTCGTCGCCGGTGTCGTCTACGGCGCCGGTCTGCTCATGAACCGCTCGGACGTCCCCAAGGGCACCACCGTGCTCGGCGTCGAGATCGGCGGCGGCACCCGCGACGACGCCGTCGAGAAGCTGGACGACGTCCTCGGCCCCCGCGCGAGCAAGCCCCTCAAGCTCACGGTGGGCGGCGAGGCCGTCTCCCTCAAGCCGGACCAGGCGGGCCTCCAGCTCGACACGCAGGCCACCGCCAGCTCGGCGGCCACCAGCGACTACAACCCGGTCTCCGTGATCGGCTCCCTCTTCGGCCGGCACCGGGTCGTCGACCCCGTCATGCCGGTCGACGAGGAGAAGCTGCACGCCGCCCTGGGCGACGCCGCGGGCGGGGCCGGGTCGGTGACCGAGGGCACGATCAAGTTCGAGTCCGGCAAGGCCGTCCCCGTGTACGGCAAGCCGGGCAAGGGCATCGACGTCGCCGAGTCGACCGAGGCCGTGCGGGCGGCGTACCGCGCCCAGGTGGAGACCGGCACCGCCACCGCGGTCAACGTGCCGACGACCACCCGGCAGCCGACGGTCTCCAGGGCCGAGGTCGACCGGATGATGAAGGAGTTCGCCGAGCCGGCGATGTCGGGCCAGGTCACCGTGCAGGCCCCCGGCGTCGCGCCGGTGCCGATGAGCCCCGAGAAGTCCCTGTGGAAGTTCCTCCGGGTCACGGCGGTGGGCGGCAAGCTCGTCGACCAGCCCGACCTCAAGGCCCTCCAGGACCTCTACGGCGGCGCCTTCGACGGCGTCCTCGTCACCCGTGCCAACGGCGACAAGACGCCGGTCACCCCGCAGGACGTCTATGTCGCCCTGCGCGAGGCCCTGAAGAGCAAGACCGACCGCGTCGCGGTCATCGACACCAACCCCTCCTGACCGGGGGAGTCCACGGGCGCCGTACGACCCCCGTACGGCGCCCGGATGACACCTGTCATCCGGCACCGGGGACGCCCGGCACTGCCGGGACCGGCCCCGCACGGCCAGGATGGCGGCATGACGAGAACGGACGGTCGCGGGACAGGCGGTCGCGGGACAGGCGGCCGTAGGACAGGCGGTCGTAGGACAGGCGGTCGGACGACGTGAGCGGTACCGGGGTCGGGCTCGGGCAACGCCCGGAGAGCCGCACGCAGAAGGCCGTCAAGGTCATGTGGACCGCCATCTGGCTGGCCTACCTCGGCGCCCCCGTCGACGACCTGCTGCACGGCGGCCACACCGTCGGCGTACGGGTCCTCGGGTGGGGCGGCCTGGCCGTCTTCGTCGTCTGGTACATGCTGCTGGTCTTCCGTACCGGACGCGGCGGCCGGACCGACGTCGTCCTCGGCTCCCTCGCCGTCCTCGCCGCCGAGTCCACCGCCCTCGTTCTCACCCTGGGCCGGTCCTGGCTGGTCCTGTTCGTCTACGTCTCCATCGCCTCCGGCGCCGCCCTGCCGCCGCGCCTGGCCCGCTGGACCATCCCGGGCACGTCGGCGCTGATGGCGGCGCTGGCCCTGGTCGTGCCGGACGGCAGGGCGTTCCTCGGCGGGCTGCTCGTCCCGGCGCTGCTCGGCGGCTTCGCGATGACCGGCGTACGGGAGCTGATCCGCACCACCGTCGCGCTGCGCGAGGCCCGCGCCACCGTCGCCCAGCTCGCCGCCAACGAGGAGCGGCTGCGGCTCGCCCGCGACCTGCACGACCTCCTCGGCCACTCGCTGTCCCTGATCACGCTCAAGAGCGAGCTGGCGGGCCGTATGCTCCCCGCCCACCCCGACAGGGCCGCCCAGCAGGTCGCCGACATCGAACAGGTCAGCCGCCAGGCCCTCGTGGACGTCCGCGAGGCCGTCACCGGCTACCGGCGCCCCCGGCTCGCCGCCGAACTCGCGGGCGCCAAGGTCGCGTTGGCGGCGGCCGGGGTGGCCGCCGAACTCCCCGCCGAGCCGGACCGGGCCGACCTCCCCGAGGAGTCCGAGGCCGCCCTCGCCTGGGCACTGCGCGAGGCCGTCACCAACGTCGTACGGCACAGCGGCGCCCGGCGCTGCGTGGTGGAACTGCTGCCCCGGCAGACCCTCGACGGACCCGTCCTGGAGCTGTCCGTCCAGGACGACGGGGCGCCCGGACCCGCCCCCGCGAGCACCCCCGGCAACGGCCTGACCGGCCTCGCCGAACGCCTTCACAAGGCCGGCGGCACCCTGGACACCGACGGGTCCCGGCAGGGGTTCCGGCTGGTCGCACGGGTCCCGGCGGCGCGCTCCGGCGACGTAGGATCCGGGGCATGAGCGCCACGATCAAGGTCCTGCTGGCCGAGGACCAGACGATGGTCCGCGAGGCGCTGGCCGCCCTGCTCGGCCTGGAGGAGGACATCGAGGTCGTGGCCCAGGTCGCCCGCGGCGACGAGGTGCTGGCCGCCGCCCGTGCCCACGGCGTCGACGTGGCCCTCCTGGACATCGAGATGCCCGGCGCGACCGGCATCGAGGCGGCGGCCCTGCTCCACCGGGAACTCCCGGCCGTCAAGCTGGTCGTCCTCACCACCTTCGGCCGCCCCGGCCACCTCCGCAGCGCGATGGAGTCCGGCGCCGACGCCTTCCTGGTCAAGGACGCCCCCGCCGCCCAACTCGCGGCCGCCGTACGCACGGTCCTGGCGGGGGAGCGCGTCATCGACCCCACCCTCGCGGCAGCGGCCCTGGCGGAGGGCGCCAACCCCCTCACCGACCGCGAACGCGAGATCCTCCGCGCGGCGGCCGACGGCTCCACCAACGCGGAACTCGCCACCACCCTCCACCTCTCCCAGGGCACAGTCCGCAACTACCTCTCCACAGCCATCCAAAAACTGGCAGTACGCAACAGAGCGGAGGCGGTACGGGTCGCGAGGGAGAAGGGCTGGCTATAACACCCTGAAGGGGCGCGGGGCTCTGTCGTTGTGCGGCTCCGCCGCGCGGGCGCGACCAGCCGCACTCCTGCGGCCGCCGCACGACAGCAGTCGTTCCACGGCGCACGGGCGAACTCAGTTGAGCATCGCCCGAGCCACCCGCGCCTCCCCCAACACCTCCTCCGCGACAGCCTCGTCCACCACCCCCACCACCTCCGCATACGCCTCCAGCTCCAGGGCCCCCGCCACGAACTCCCCCCGCTGCACCAGCATCCGCGCCCGCTCATACCGCAACCGAGCCGCATGCGCAGGCAACAGCAGCCCCAACTCCACCGCCCACAGCCCCACCGCGGACTCCTCCGGCCGCCCCGCCGCCCACGCCCGGACGTTGTTCAGCACCCGCGCCACCACGTCCAACGGCGCCGCAGGCGACAGCATCGATTCCGTCACCCCCGACACCATCCCCGCGACCAGCGCGTCCGCGTCCCCCGCACCGAGCACCCGCCCCCCGTCGAAGGGATCGGCGAGCACCCGCTCACCCCCCGCCCCGAAACCCACCACGAAGTGCCCCGGCAACGCCACCCCGTACACCGGCGCGCCCGCCCGCCGAGCCACCTCCAGCCACACCACCGACAGCAGGATCGGCAACCCGCGCCGCCGCCGCAGCACCTCGTGCAGCAACGACGACTCCAGCCGCTGATAGTCGCCCGCCCCGCCGTGGAACCCGTACCGCTCCCCGAGCAGATCCCGCAGCGCCTCCGCCCACGCCAGCGGCGTACCCGGCCGGAACGGCAACTCCCCGGCCAGCCGGTCCAGCTCCACCTGCGCCGCGTCGAGACCGGCCTCGTCCAGCGCCCCGTCCGCCTCCGCCCCCACCAGCAGGCACAGCGTCGCCAGATCCGGCCGCTCGGACCGCGCCTCCTCGGCGAACCGCCGCCGCACCTCGGCGGACCGCTCCGCCGACGGCGGCCGAGGCGAACGCACGTGACCGCGCCCGTGACCGCGCCCGTGCTCGTGACCGCGCCCCATGACTACCGCCCCACCCCGTCGTCGCCCACCGGCTCCCGGTAGTGGTGGTACGTGTGATGCGCCGCGAACCCCATCGCGGCGTACATCGCCCGCGCCCCCGCGTTGTCCGCCTCCACCTGGAGCCACGCCGCCGACGCGCCCTCCTCCAGGGCCCGCCGGGCCAGCGCCGCCATCACGGTGGTCGCCAGCCCCCGGCGCCGCCGCGCGGGATCGACCTCGACGGCCGCGAAGGACGCCCACCGCCCGTCCACGACACACCGCCCGATCGCCGCGGGCGCGTCCCCCTCCGTTGCCCCCGGCACCGTCGCGAACCACACCGACGCCCCACTCCCGAGCACCTTCAGGGCAACCTCGCTCACACCCTTGCGCTGGTACCGCGCCAGCCACGCCTCGCCGGCCTCCCGGGACAGCACCACCCCGGACCCCTCGGCCCGGTCGGCGACCGGCGCCGGCTCCCCGGTCCACACCTCGGCCGTCACCTCCCGCACCCACCCCCGCCGCTCCAGCTCCGCGCAGAGCAGCTCCTCCGTGCCCGCGGCACCGGTCGCGGTCTGGACGTACGCGGGCAGCCCGCGCGCGGCGTACCAACGGCGTACGGCACTGAGCGCCTCGTCGAGCGGCAGCCCCGGATCGCCGAGCGGCAGCACGGAGTTGGCCCGCCGCGTGAAGCCGGACGCGGCCCGCAGCTCCCACCCGCCGAGCCGCTCGCTCTCCACCGGCCGCCACGCCCGCGCCACGACCGGCGCCAGCTCCGCGTACGACGCGGCGGGACCCCGACGGCGGGCGGGCGCGGCCGGTACGACCTTCCCGGCGACGAGCGCCGACTCCGCGACACGCACCGACTCGCCACTCTTCCGTGTGATCAGCAGCACACCGTCGGTCCATGATGTGAGAACGCCGACCGTGTCCGTGAACTTCTCCCCCGCCACACCCGTTTCGCTCAAGCGCCGCACGGATACCCGTTTGCCCACGTCAGCAGCGGTGATACGGACCTCAAGACGTCCGGCGGCCGAGATTTCCACGGGTCGGTTCACCCCTCCTGTTCGGATCATGCCCAAGAACGGAGATACTAGGGGCGGGCATCGACGACGCCGCGCTCCCGCGCGCCAGGCGGCGGAGCCTACGGAGGCCCGCCAGCGCCCTATCGAGGAGGAACGACAGCGTGACCTACGTCATCGCGCAGCCTTGTGTCGACGTGAAGGACAAGGCGTGCATCGAGGAGTGCCCGGTCGACTGCATCTACGAGGGCCAGCGGTCCTTGTACATCCACCCGGACGAATGCGTCGACTGTGGTGCCTGTGAGCCGGTCTGCCCGGTCGAGGCGATCTTCTACGAGGACGACACTCCCGAGGAGTGGAAGGACTACTACAAGGCGAACGTCGAGTTCTTCGACGAGCTGGGTTCGCCGGGCGGCGCCAGCAAGCTGGGTCTGATCGAGCGCGACCACCCCTTCGTCGCCGCGCTGCCGCCCCAGGCGTAAGCAACCGCGCCGCCTCGGTCCCCGTACGGCCCGGTCACCCCGACCGGCGCGGTACGGGGCCGAGGCGTTCGCCGTACGGACGAAGACGAAAGAGAGCCACCCGTGTCCGCAGTCACCGACCGCCTTCCCGACTTCCCCTGGGACAAGCTGGAGCCGTACAAGAAGACGGCCGCGGCGCATCCCGGCGGGCTCGTCGACCTCTCCGTGGGCACCCCGGTCGACCCGGTGCCCGAGCTGATCCAGAAGGCGCTGATCGACGCGGCGGACTCCCCGGGCTACCCGACGGTCTGGGGCACCCCGGCCCTGCGCGACGCGATCACCGGCTGGGTCGAGCGCCGCCTCGGCGCCCGCGGCGTCACCCACCGGCACGTGCTGCCGATCGTCGGCTCCAAGGAACTCGTCGCCTGGCTCCCCACCCAGCTGGGCCTCGGCCCCGGCGACAAGGTGGCCTTCCCGCGCCTCGCCTACCCGACGTACGAGGTCGGCGCCCGCCTGGCCCGCGCCGACCACGTCGCGTACGACGATCCCACCGAGCTGGACCCGGCGAACCTGAAGCTGCTGTGGCTCAACTCCCCGTCCAACCCGACCGGCGAGGTCCTGCCCAAGGACCAGCTGACCCGGGTCGTGGCCTGGGCCCGCGAGCACGGTGTCCTCGTCGTCTCCGACGAGTGCTACCTGGAGCTGGGCTGGGAGGCCGACCCCGTCTCCGTCCTCCACCCGGACGTCAACGGCGGTTCCTGCGACGGCCTGGTCGCCGTCCACTCCCTCTCCAAGCGCTCCAACCTCGCCGGTTACCGCGCGGCCTTCCTCGCCGGCGACCCGGCGGTCCTCGGCCCGCTCCTGGAGCTGCGCAAGCACGGCGGCATGATGACCTCGGCGCCGACGCAGGCCGCGGTGGTGGCGGCCCTCGGCGACGACGAGCACGTCCGCGTCCAGCGCGAGCGCTACGCCGCCCGCCGCACGGTCCTGCGCGAGGCGCTGCTCGCCCACGGCTTCCGCATCGAGCACAGCGAGGCCAGTCTCTACCTCTGGGCCACGCGCGACGAGTCCTGCTGGGACACGGTCGCCCACCTCGCCGACCGAGGCATCCTGGTCGCCCCCGGCGACTTCTACGGCCCGGCAGGCGGCGACTTCGTCCGCGTAGCCCTCACGGCAACAGACGAACGCATCCAGGCAGCGGCAGCCCGCCTGTAGGTCCGGCTGTGGGCAATCGTTCCGCAGGGCGACGGGGGCACCTCCCATGCCCCTCAGGCAGTGGGGGAGGGTCGGCACAGCCCCGACGCCGGGCCCGGCTCAGCACAGGCCCGCCGCACCGACGCAGGCGCACACGGAGACGGGGCCCGGGAAACTCCCAGACCCCGTCACCGCTACCAGACCCGGCGTCAGCCGACCGGCAGGCCCTGCACCGGCAGCCCGCCCTTACCCAGCGAGTCCGTCGGCAGCCCACCCTTCGTCGCGCCGGACGCCGTGTCCCCCACGATGTCCCCCGCGGCCCCGGCGGCCGTCCCCGCCGCGTCCTGCGCCGCCGGCGTCGCCTTCTTCACGGCCGACCCACCGGTCTTGCCCGCGGCCGGCACCGCCTTCTTCACGGCCTTGCCGCCGGTGTCACCCGCGGACTTGGTCACGTTCTGCGCCGCCGAGTCGGCCGTGTTGCCGACGTTCGCGCCGTCCAGGGCGGTCAGTCCCCCGAGGTTCGGGGTGGCCGGCAGCTCGGGCGCCGCGCCGGCGGAACCGGCCGCACCGACCCCGGCAGCCGCTCCCGCAGCGACGAGCAGCGCGGCACGGGCGATCCGGCGGGTCAGGGGGAGGGACATGTTGCTCCTTAGACGCATGAGATGCATGAGACGTATGAGACGTGTGGCGTCCGGGCTCGGACGCAGTGACTACCGCTCGAGAACGTCGAAGGTTGCGGCGGTCCAACGTAAAGAGTTGGTAATGCGTCGCATTATCAGGTGCACAGAAAAACGGGCAAAAGGGCGCCGGTCGGAAAGTCTGCCGAATCCTTACAGCCCTTGATTTTCCGGGCCTGGGCCGCATGCGGAGGGGACACCGCGAAAACCCGCCCACCACGTCGCCCCGGCGCCCGCCCGGACAACTCCCCGGGGTGACGCCTCGTACGCGT
Source organism: Streptomyces sp. cmx-10-19 (assembly GCA_049998335.1). Lineage (GTDB taxonomy): Bacteria > Actinomycetota > Actinomycetes > Streptomycetales > Streptomycetaceae > Streptomyces. The sequence continues at coordinate 189,225 of JAEBFB010000004.1, read as the reverse complement.
GAGCGCTACGGCATCGACGTGATCCGCACGGCGCCCGCACCCGCGTCCCGCTGCGCGCCCCGCGTGCCGCCGGACGCCGACGAGGACCACTTGCTGTCGGTGTTCCCGGCGCTCCACTCCCGGCCCGCGTAGGAGACACGCTGGATGTGCAGCGAGGAGGCGTTGGCGACCGCCCAGTGCGCGAGCTGCCAGCCGCGCTGCCCGGCGTCCGCGCCGCCGGCCACGGGCAGCGTCACGGTCCGCCCGCCGGAGCCCCCGTCCCGCGCGCCCCCGGTGGGCGAGGCCGAGGGCGCCGGGGAGGCCGTCCCGCCGACCTCGGCGGCGGCCGGCTGGAGCACCGTGCGCCCGAAGTCCCGTACCAGCGCCGCCCGTACCGCGTCCGGGCCCTTCTCGTTCGTCGCGCCGGGGCGCCCGTCGCACGTCAGGGTCGCGGCGGACCGGCCGGTGAGCGCGGCGGCGAGCAGCGTGGCGTCCGGCTCGTGCTTCGCGTACGCCTCCGGGAAGCCGCTGCGCTGGACGCGCTGGGCGGCGACGGTCAGCGGCATGCCCCCGTAGCCGGGGACCTTGACGAGGTGGTCGTAGAACTCGCCCGCCGCGTACACGGGGTCCATGATCTCCGCGGGTTCGCCCCAGCCCTGCGAGGGGCGTTGCTGGAAGAGGCCCAGGGAGTCCCGGTCGCCGTGGTCGAGGTTGCGCAGCGCCGACTCCTGGAGCGCGGTCGCCAGCGCGATCGTCACCGCCCGCTCGGGCAGCCTCCGCGCGGTGCCGACGGCGGCGATCGTCGCCGCGTTCACCGCCTGCTCCGGCGTGAACTCGTAGGCCGTACCGCCGTCCTCGCCGGAGACCACCTTGCACCCGGGGGCGCCACCGCCCCCGGTGACGTACTGCACCGCCAGATAACCGGCGACGGAGAGCAGCACGAGGGAAGCCGCCCCGGTACGGAGGAGGCGGCCACGGCGATTGCGGGGACGGGACGGCTCAGGCACCCGTACAAGGTACTGGAGGGTAGCCAGTGGTGACCCCATGGTGCGCACCGTGCCCGAAGGGGCGGGGGCGTTAGGGTCGGACTATGGCCGATACCCCGCTTGACCTCACGCTGGACGCCGCGGAGCTGACCGCGCGGCTCGTCGACTTCCCCTCCGAGAGCGGCTCCGAGAAGCCCTTGGCAGACGCGGTCGAGACCGCCCTGCGCGCCCTGCCGCACCTGACGGTCGAGCGGTACGGCAACAACGTGCTGGCGCGTACGGATCTCGGCCGCGCGGAGCGGGTGATCCTCGCCGGTCACATCGACACGGTCCCGATCGCCGGCAATGTCCCCTCCCGGCTCGACGAGGACGGGGTGCTGTGGGGCTGCGGCACCTGCGACATGAAGGCGGGCGTCGCCGTGCAGCTGCGCCTCGCGGCCACCGTCCCGGCCCCCAACCGCGACCTGACCTTCGTCTTCTACGACAACGAGGAGGTCGCCGCCGAGCTGAACGGCCTCAAGCACGTCGCCGAGGCGCGTCCCGAGTGGCTGGAGGGCGACTTCGCGGTGCTGCTGGAGCCCTCCGACGGCCAGGTGGAGGGCGGCTGCCAGGGCACCCTGCGGGTGCTGCTGAAGACGACGGGGGAGCGCGCGCACTCGGCGCGCTCCTGGATGGGGTCCAACGCCATCCACGCCGCCGCCCCGATCCTCGCCCGCCTCGCCGCGTACGAGCCCCGCTACCCGCTGATCGACGGCCTGGAGTACCGCGAGGGCCTCAACGCGGTCGGCATCTCGGGCGGGGTGGCGGGCAACGTCATCCCCGACGAGTGCGTCGTCACCGTCAACTTCCGCTACGCCCCCGACCGCAGCCCCGAGGACGCCCTCGCCCATGTCCGCGAGGTCTTCGCGGACTGCGGGGTGGCGGAGTTCGTGGTCGACGACCACAGCGGCGCGGCCCTGCCCGGCCTGTCCCACCCGGCCGCGGCGGCCTTCATCGAGGCGGTCGGCGGCACCCCGCAGCCCAAGTACGGCTGGACGGACGTCGCCCGCTTCTCCGCGCTCGGCGTCCCCGCGGTCAACTACGGCCCGGGCGACCCGCACCTGGCGCACAAGCGGGACGAGCGGGTGGAGACGGCGAAGATCCTCGCCGGGGAGGAACGGCTGCGGTCCTGGCTGACGGCCTGACCGGGATGTGGTTTCGCCCGGCGCGTGGCGGACATGCTCACGTCCCTCGTACGTAACCCGCGTAGATCTACGCTGAGGTGGAATCACCCGCTACTGGAGGGAGCGCGTATGGCTACCGGCAACCCCGAGGGCAAGAAGCGGCCACCGGAGGAGCAGCGCCTGGGCCCTGTCCTCCGGCGGCGCGGCCAGGTGCAGAAGAGCACCACGGACCAGCGGCTGCTGGACGAGCGGGCGCCGACGGACTGGGTGCACACCGACCCCTGGCGGGTCCTGCGCATCCAGTCGGAGTTCATCGAGGGCTTCGGCACGCTCGCCGAACTCCCGCCCGCCATCAGCGTCTTCGGCTCCGCCCGCACCCCGGCCGACTCACCGGAGTACGACGCGGGCGTGCGGCTGGGCCGGGGCCTGGTCGAGGCCGGGTTCGCGGTCATCACCGGCGGCGGGCCCGGCGCGATGGAGGCCGCCAACAAGGGCGCCCTGGAGGCCCAGGGCACCTCGGTCGGCCTCGGCATCGAGCTGCCCTTCGAACAGGGCCTCAACCCGTACGTCGACATCGGGCTCAACTTCCGGTACTTCTTCGTCCGCAAGATGATGTTCGTGAAGTACGCGCAGGGCTTCGTCGTCCTGCCCGGCGGGCTCGGCACCCTCGACGAGCTGTTCGAGGCGCTCACGCTGGTGCAGACCCAGAAGGTGACCCGCTTCCCCATCGTCCTGTTCGGCTCCGCGTACTGGGGCGGCCTGGTCGACTGGATCCGCGGCACCCTGGTCGCGCAGGGCAAGGCCGCGGAGAAGGACCTGCTGCTGTTCCACCTCACGGACGACGTGGACGAGGCGGTGGCCCTGGTCTCCAAGGAGGCCGGCCGCTAGAGCACGGCCGCCGGTTTCCGGCCCCCTAGGCCAGTCCCCTACGGGCCACCGCCGGCGCGCGGTGGCCCGCGATGGTCGCCACCATGTCCAGGACCTGGCGGGTCTCCGCCACCTCGTGGACCCGGTAGACGCGCGCGCCCAGCCACGCCGAGACCGCCGTCGTCGCCAGCGTGCCCAGCACCCGCTCCTTGACCGGCCGGTCCAGGGTCTCGCCGACGAAGTCCTTGTTGGACAGGGACACCAGCACCGGCCACCCCGTCTCCACCATCTCCCCGAGCCGCCGCGTCGCCTCCAGGCTGTGCCGCGTGTTCTTCCCGAAGTCGTGCCCGGGGTCGATCAGCACCGACTCCCGCGGCACCCCCAGCGCCACCGCCCGCTCGGCCAGCCCCCGGGTCACCTCCAGGATGTCGGCCATGACGTCCTCGTACGTCACCCGGTGCGGCCGGGTGCGCGGCTCGGCGCCGCCCGCGTGCGTGCACACCAGCCCGGCGCCGTACCGCGCCGCGACCTCCGCGAGCTTCGGGTCGACGCCGCCCCACGCGTCGTTCAGGAGGTCCGCGCCCGCCTCGCACACGGCCTCCCCGACCTCGTGCCGCCAGGTGTCGACGCTGATCACGACGTCCGGGTGGCGCCGCCGCACCTCCCCGACGAACCCGACCGTGCGGCGCGCCTCCTCCTCGGCGGACACCTCGTCGCCCGGCCCGGCCTTCACCCCGCCGATGTCGATGATCGCGGCGCCGTCGGCCACCGCCTGCTCCACACGCGCGAGGGCGGGCTCGTCGCGGAAGGTCGCCCCCTGGTCGTAGAAGGAGTCCGGGGTCCGGTTCACGATCGCCATGATCACCGGCTCGTGCGCCGCGAACTCGCGCCGGCCCAGCCTGAGCGTCCCCTGTGACATCACGTCGTCCACACCGTTCTCCCGTCCCGCTTCTCGCCCTCGGGGCAGGCCGTAGCGCCCGCTCGCACACGCCCTTCGACGCCTGCGGCCCCGAGTGTCAGACTCGCATGGCACGATCGGACCCGGCACAACCGACTCCGGCTACGACTTCGACCACGACCGTGGGGGCTCCAGCGATGGTCATGTTCCTCTTCCTCGTCATCGCGCTGGCCGTCGTGGTGGCCGCGGTGACGCTCGCCGTGGTGAGCGGCGGCGACGGCGGGGCGCTGCCCGACGCGCCGCCCGAGCGGCTGCGGGACACCCTGCCCCCGGACCGCCCGGTCGGCAGCGCCGACGTGGAACGCCTGCGCTTCCCCCTCGTCGCCCGCGGGTACCGCATGGCCGACGTCGACGACGCCCTCGGCCGCCTCGGCGCCGAGCTGGCCGAGCGGGACGCCCGCATCGCCGACCTGGAGTCCGCGCTCGACGGCGCCCGCGCCGCGGCGGCCCACCGCCACGCCGGTCCGGAGCAGCAGGGCCCGGAGGAGCGGCCATGAGTGCCGGGGAGGCCGTCGCCGGTCCGGACGGCGCCCTGCGCTGCCCGTGGGCCCTGTCCACCGCGGACTACGTCACGTACCACGACGAGGAGTGGGGCCGCCCGGTCCACGGCGACGACGCGCTCTTCGAGCGGCTCAGCCTGGAGGCCTTCCAGTCCGGGCTGTCCTGGATCACCATCCTGCGCCGCCGCCCCGGCTTCCGTGCCGCCTTCGCCGGCTTCGAGATCGCCAAGGTCGCCGAGTACACCGACGAGGACCGCGAACGCCTGCTCGCCGACGCCGGGATCATCCGCAACCGCGCGAAGATCGACGCGACCCTCGCCAACGCGCGCGAGCTGGCCGGATGGGCCCCCGGCGAGCTGGACGAGCTGATCTGGTCCCACGCCCCGGACCCGGCCGCCCGCCCAGTCCCGGGGACCCTCGCCGACGTCCCCGCCGTCACCCCCGAGTCCACGGCCCTGTCCAAGGCCCTCAAGAAGCGGGGCCTGCGCTTCGTCGGCCCGACGACGGCGTACGCGCTGATGCAGGCGTGCGGCCTGGTGGACGACCACCTGGCGACCTGCGTGGCACGACGGGGCTGACAGGGCGAACGGGTCGGACGGGTCGGACGGGTCGGACGGATCCAACGGGTTTCAGGGGGTGTCGCTCACCGGCCCGTGTAGACCGGCTTCTCCTTGTTCACGAACGCCCGCACCGCGATCGCGTGGTCCTCGGAGGACCCCGCCCGGGTCTGGAGCTCGTCCTCCTTCTCCAGCGTCTCGGCGAGCGAGTGCGTCAGCCCGTACGCCACCGCCTCCTTCATCGCCGCGTACGCCACCGTCGGCCCCTGCGCCAGCGCCCGCGCCGTGCGCTCCGCCTCGGCCCGCAGTTCCGCGGCGGGCACGATCCGGTTGGCGATCCCGAGGTCGTACGCCTCCTGGGCGCCGATGGTGCGCGGGAAGAGCAGCAGGTCGGTGGCGCGCGAGGGGCCCACGACCCGGGGCAGCGTCCAGGAGATGCCCGAGTCGGCGGTGAGCGCGACCCCGGCGAAGGACGTGTTGAACGACGCGGTGTCCGCGACGATCCGGTGGTCGGCGGCGAGCGCGAACCCGAGGCCGGCCCCGGCCGCCACGCCGTTCACCGCCGCGACCACCGGCTTCGCCGCCTCGGCGAGCGCCCGCGCGATCGGGTTGTAGTGCTCGCGTACCGTGCTCATGGTCCGGCCCGACCCCGTCTCCCGGTCGGCCGCCAGCAGCCCGATGTGCTCCTTGAGATCCTGCCCGACGCAGAACGCCCGCTCCCCGGCCGCGGTCAGCAGCACCGCCCGCACGGCCGGGTCGGCCGCCGCCGCGCGCACCGCTTCCCGGAGCGCGACCTTGGTGGCGATGTTCAGCGCGTTCATCGCCTCGGGGCGGTTCAGCGTGATCGTCGCGAGCCCGTCGCCCACCTCGTAGAGCACGGTGTCGGCCATGAGAATCCCTTCCGCGTCGTGATCGGTCGGACACAGCATGACGGCAACCGCCGGCCGGGAACCGCCCGGGGGATGTGAGCTGCGTCAAAGAATTCCGGTCCGTATCCATTCGGCGGAAGTGGGCGAGGGCGCGCAGTATCGCAGCCACATCGCCGAATTGAGTGGTTTTGCTCGCGTGCGTTGCCCAAGCGATGCCGACCGCTGTTGGTCATCGGGCCCTGCGATGCGGGATAATGGCTGGGAAGCAATGTGTTCGATGCCGGTGTCGCGCGTTCCAGCCGGACTGCGTGTGCCCTCACGGGCCGTCGGCGGTGACGGTGAGCTGGTATCAGGAAGGGGAACGAGCATGGCGGCCATGAAGCCGCGGACGGGCGATGGCCCGCTCGAGGTGACCAAGGAGGGGCGGGGCATCGTCATGCGCGTTCCGCTCGAAGGCGGCGGTCGACTCGTCGTCGAGCTGACCCCCGACGAGGCCGACGCGCTCGGCGACGCCCTCAAGAAGGTCGTCGGCTGACGCGCGAGCGACCACACCCGTGCAGTCGCCCCGGTACCGAAGCTGGTGCCGGGGCGGTTGTCTTTCCCGCCACGCCGGGGGCGCTCCAGGTGTTCTCCGGTGTTCTCCGGTTGTCTTACGGCCCGCGTCAGCGTCTGACGGCGCACAGCAGCCCGTCGCCGACCGGCAGCAGCGACGGCACCAGCTCCTGACTCTCGCGCACCGCGCGCAGCAGTTCCCGCAGCCGCAGCACCTCGGTGGGCTGCGGTCCCGAGTCGATCGTCCGCCCGGCGCCGAAGACGCCCTCGAAGGCGACGAGCCCCCCCGGCCGCAGCAGGCGCAACGATTCAGCGAGGTAGTCCAGGTACTCCAGCCGGTCGCCGTCGCAGAAGACGAGGTCGTATCCCGCGTCCGCGAGCCGGGGCAGCACCTCCAGGGCGCGCCCGGGGATGAAGCGGGCCCGGTTGCTGGCGAAACCGGCGGCGCGGAAGGCCTGGCGGGCGAACTGCTGGTGCTCCGGCTCCGGGTCGACCGTGGTCAGCACCCCGTCCGGCCGCATGCCCTGGAGCAGATGGATCCCGGAGACGCCGCAGCCCGTGCCGATCTCCGCGACCGCCTTGGCGTCCACGGTGGCGGCCAGCAATCCCAGCGCGGAGCCCGTGCCCGGGGCCACCGAGCGCAGGCCCGCCTCGCGGGCCCGGTCGCGTGCCCAGAGCAGCGCGTCGTCCTCGGCGACATAGGCGTCGGAGAACGCCCAGCTCGTCTGCCGGTTGCCGGTAATGACCCTCTCCTGTCCCCGTCGGTGCCTCGGCGGTGACTGTATCCGTTGGCGTCGGGAACCCGCAGATGGGACCGGTCGTTCAAGGGGGGACGGGAAGCACGGCCGGACGGCCGTGACGGGCGACCGGGGAGCGTGCATGGGTGAGCGTGCCGAGCACGTGCTGACGTGGCCGTACGAGCCGTGCCGGTCCAGATCAAATTCTCGTAAAACCGCTTATCCGGAGCTAACGGGCGAGGTGGCTATGGTAGGGGCTCCACTGGACACCACCAGAGCCGACAGGGGAGGTGCGGCCGCACGCGCGGATCGGGGCGGAGTGCTGCGGCGCTTCCTCGGATCGGCAGGCAGGCCGAAATCCGTGAACGACACTGCTGACCACAGCCACGCCGGCGCCCCGGCGCCGGGACCCGCCCAGACCGCGACCTTCACCAGCGACGCGGACGGGCAGGTGTGGACTCCGCCCACCTGGGAGGAGATCGTCAGCACCCACAGCGGCCGGGTCTACCGCCTCGCCTACCGCCTCACGGGCAACCAGCACGACGCCGAGGACCTCACCCAGGAGGTCTTCGTCCGCGTCTTCCGCTCCCTGTCGACCTACACGCCCGGCACCTTCGAGGGCTGGCTGCACCGCATCACGACCAACCTGTTCCTGGACATGGTCCGCCGCAAGCAGCGCATCCGCTTCGACGCGCTCGGCGACGACGCGGCCGAGCGGCTGCCCAGCCGGGAGCCCAACCCGCAGCAGCTCTTCCACGACGCCCACTTCGACGCGGACGTCCAGCAGGCGCTGGACACCCTCGCGCCCGAGTTCCGCGCGGCCGTGGTGCTGTGCGACATCGAGGGGCTGTCGTACGAGGAGATCGCCGCGACCCTCGGCGTCAAGCTCGGCACCGTCCGCTCCCGGATCCACCGCGGCCGCTCCCAGCTGCGCAAGGCGCTCGCCCACCGTTCCCCCAAGGCGCGTGCCGGGCGTCGCCCGTTCGCGGCCGGCGTTCCCGCACTGGGAGGAGGGGGCACGAGCGCGTGAGTGGGTCACGGCCGGAATCCGAGGGACACCTCGCAGAGCAGCACCTGGGAGACCGACTCTCCGCCCTGGTGGACGGAGAGCTCGGTCATGACGCGCGCGAGCGCGTGCTGGCACACGTGGCGACCTGCGCGAAGTGCAAGGCGGAGGTCGACGCGCAGCGCCGGTTGAAGAACGTCTTCGCCGAAGCGGCCCCGCCGGCCCCCTCGGAGAGCTTCCTGGCCCGTCTCCAGGGACTTCCCGGGGGCGGCGACCCCGACGGCCGCGGCCTGCCGCCGGGCGGGCTCGCCGGACGGTTCGGCCCGTCGGCGGGCTCCGGGGTCTTCGGTGCCGGGCGCGAGGAGCGGTTCGAGTTCGACTACGTCCCCGCCCGCGCGCGCGCGGCGGTCCTGCCGTCCGCGGCGCAGGGACGGGGCTTCCGCGTCCACGACGTGACCCGTCAGGAGACCGAGCGGTCCTCCTCGCGCGGCCTGCGGTTCGCCGTCGCCGCCGCCGGGGCGGTGTCGCTCGCCGCGATCGCGCTGGGCGGCGTCACCGTCGGTTCCCCGGACACCACCACCGAGGCCCGCGGCTCCGGCAGCGGCAGCAACGTCACACCGACCCGCGCGGCCGGCACGGGGGCCGTCACGGGCTCCGAGACCCAGCGCCGCCGCACCGGCACCCCGCTGCTCGGGCAGGTCCAGGGACAGCGGGCGCTCGGCGACGCCCCCGCCGCGCCCACCAGCGTCTCGGCGCCGCTGCTGCCCGGCCTGCCCACGCCCGCCGAGACGGTGCGCGCGCTGACCGCCCCGGTCACCGCCGGTGCCGCCGCGATGTCCCCGCTGATACGCCCGCTCGAAGCGGTGCCGCCGCTCGCCGCGCTGACCTCCTGGGCACCGGCGCCCGAGGTGCGGCCGCCGGGCCTGTTCGGCGCGCCCGAGCCGTCCCCGTCGCACGGCCGGCTTCCCTGACCGGGGCCTGCGCCGCCGGACCGGGACCTGATTGAATCCGGGACGAGGAACTGCGTCCGGCTGCGGGGGAGAACATGAACGAGGGGAAACCCACGAAGACCAAGTGGTGGACACGACCCCGCCCCACCCCGGACGGCGACTACGAACTGGCCCACCCGGCCCCCGCACCCGACGGCGACTACGAACTGCACCGGCCGACGGCGCACCCGAGCGGGGCAGGGACCGCCGTGGACGACGCCGGGGGGCTCCGGACGGCGGCCGCCGACACCGGGGGGCTCCGGGAGGCGGGCGCCGACACCGGGGGACGTCGGAGGGTGGGCGGCGACACCGGCGCGCAGGCGAGCGAGGGTGACGGCCCCGTGGACGCTGCCCGCGCCGACCTCCCGAGCGGGAGTGCCCCGGACGGAGCCGACCCGCGCCTGAGCGGAAGCACCCCGGCCGTCGGCGCGCAGGCGAGCGAGGGCGACGACCCCGTGGACGCAGTCCGCGCCGACCTTTCGAGCGGAAGCGCCCCTGCCGCCGAGCCCGCCTCCGGGCGCCCTACGCCCTTGCACGAACCGGACCCCTACAGCACCCCGCCGTACGGCGAGCCGGGCCCCTGGGCCCCCGCGCCGCCCGTCCAGCACCCGACGGCGACACCACCCCACGGCATGCCCCCGCAGCCCGCCCCGCCCCACGCCACCGCCCCGCCTCCCGGCGCTCGGCCCGCGCGGGCGCACGCGGATGCCCCGGCGCACGGAGCGCTGCCCGCCACCGGCTTCGCCGAAACCGCACCCGGGGGCGCCCAGACCAACCCGGCGCATGCGGATGCCCCGCCGACGTCCTCGCAGCCGGCGACCGGCTTCGCCGACATCCCACCCCCGGGCGCCCAGCCCGACCCCGCGTTCGCCACCGCCCCGCCTCCCGGCGCCCAGCCCGCCCCGGCGTACGCGGACGTGCCTCCTTCCGGCGCCCAGCCCGCCCCGGCGTACGCCACCCCGCCGCCTCCCGGCGCTCGGCCCGCCCCGGCGTTCGCCGATGCCCCGTCCCCCGGCGGCCCCGCCGAGCCCAACCTCCGGCGGCGTCATGACCCCTGGGCCACCCCTGTTGCCGCGCCGCTTCTGCACAGTGGGGTGCCTGGGCCTCGGCGGAGGCGGGTGGCGCGGGGGCTGGTCGGGGGTGGGCTCGTGCTCGCGTTGGTGTCCGGTGGGGTCGGCGGGGCCATAGGGGCGTATCTGGAGCGCAACGGCGGCGTCAGGACCGTGGAGTTGCCGCAGGCCGGCAAGGAGGACGGGAAGCGGGCCCCGGACAGCGTGGCCGGGATCGCCGCACGGGCCCTGCCCAGCGTCGTCACGCTGCACGTCAGCGGCAGCGACGCGGCCGGCACCGGCACCGGCTTCGTGCTCGACGACCGCGGCCACATCCTGACCAACAACCACGTCGTGGAACCCGCCGGCGACGGCGGCGAGATCACCGTGACCTTCAACAGCGGCGACACCGCCGAGGCCACCGTCGTCGGCCGCGACAGCGGGTACGACCTCGCCGTGGTCAGGGTGAAGGGCGTCCACGGCCTCACCCCCATGCCCCTGGGCAACTCCGAGAACGTACGGGTCGGCGACCCCGTCGTCGCCATCGGCGCCCCCTTCGACCTGGCCGGCACCGTCACCTCCGGCATCATCAGCGCCAAGGAGCGGCCCATCACCGCCGGCGGCGAGGAGGGCGACGCGAGCGACGTGGCGTACGTCGACGCCCTCCAGACCGACGCGCCCATCAACCCCGGCAACTCCGGCGGCCCCCTCCTGGACGCCCGGGGCCGCGCCATCGGCATCAACTCCGCCATCCGCTCCGCCGACGGCGGCGTCAGCGAGCCGGACGGCGCCCAGGCCGGTTCCATAGGGCTCGGCTTCGCCATCCCCATCAACCAGGGCAAGCGCGTCGCCGAGGAACTGATCAACACCGGCAAGGCCGTCCACCCCGTCATCGGCATCACCCTCGACATGAACCACACCGGCGACGGCGCCCGCGTGGCCGACGCCGGTGCCGCCGCCGGCCTCAAGGCGGGGGACGTCATCACCGCCGTGGACGGGCAGCGCGTGCACTCCGGGGAGGAACTCATCGTCAAGACCCGCGCCCACCGCCCCGGCGACCGCCTCGAACTCACCCTGGAGCGCGGCGGCGAGGAGACGAAGGTCTCACTGGTGCTCGGCTCCTCCGACGGCGACTGACCACGCCTGGGCCCGCACCCGAGTCCCCCCAAGGCACCAGGAAGGCAAACAATTCGGAAAGCGAACGCGTACACGAACCCGTGGCCGCCGGGACAGTACCCGTCGGACGGGGTCGGCGGGTACCGTGGTGGCGGTTCGGACATCCCAAGGAGCTTCAGGTGTTCAATGACATAGGGCCACTAGAGCTGGTCACGCTCGTTGTCCTCGCCGTGCTCGTCTTCGGTCCGGACAAGCTCCCCAAGGTCATCCAGGATGTGACCCGCACCATCCGGAAGATCCGCGAGTTCTCCGACAGCGCCAAGCAGGACATCCGCCAGGAGCTGGGCCCCGAGTTCAAGGACTTCGAGTTCGAGGACCTCAACCCGAAGACCTTCCTGCGCAAGCAGCTCGACAACGACGACCTGGGGCTCAAGGAGATCCGCAACGGCTTCGACCTGAAGAAGGAGATGGCCGAGGTCACCGACGCGGTCCACGGCCGCGACACGGACTCCTCCTCGGCCGCCAACGGGAGCGGAAGCGGCGGCGGCGCCGGCGCCGGCGGCCGTACCGACATGACCAAGAAGCCCGAGACCCCCGCGCTCGACGACCGCCCGCCCTTCGACGCCGACGCCACCTGAGCCCTCCTCCGCGCCTCCGCTCACCCCGCCGTACGTGACGCGTCTCATACTCCGGACGGGGCGCACCGTTCCCGCAGTCGGCGTCCGCACGTCCCACGCGCCGGGCGCTTTCCCGGTTGCCGCCGCCGGTGTGGCTATGCTGCCCGAGTTGTTGTGCGGTCCGGACGAGTACGCCCGAAGGGGGGCGGGCCGTGCCGGGCCGACGGGAGCGAGGAGGCGTCCGGGCACATGGAGACGACGAGTCGGGCAGTCGAGCAGACGCCGGCCGCGGAGGGCGGGGTACCGACCCCCGCCGCCCTGCGTACGGTCGACGCCTATCTGCGTGCGCCCTTCCCCTGGTACGGCCTCGACGAGGCCTTCACGGGACGGCGCTGGCTGATGCAGGTCGGCACGGCGGCCGACGGAACCGTGGAGCACGGTTCGATCGGGCACGGCGACGAGCCGACCGTGCGCAACGAGCACGTGTCCGGCGACGACCAGGACGCCAAGGAGAAGTTCGCGGTCGTCGTGACCGTCGCGGCCAACCCCGACCGGCGCAGCGCCGACGGCACCGGCCTGCTGGAGGCCACCTCGGTCTCCTCGGCGGCCTGGCTCGCCGGGGTCGGGCTGCTGTCGTTCACCTGGCCCGGCCAGATGGACCACTCGTTGCGCGACGACTGGCTGGAGCAGCAGACCGAGACCGCGTGGGTCCTCGCGGACGACCTCGACGGCGAGGACTGGTCGACGCTGTCCCTGCCCGTGGACGGCGTCCCGACCACCTTCCACTACCGGGAGTCCGAGTTCGGCTGGATCCTCGCCGGCTCCACCGAGCAGGGCGTCCACCTCGGCGCCTACGGACGCGGCATGAGCGCGTACGGCCTGGCCTTCTCCGCAGTCAAGGATGTCGCCGCGTACGACGCCTGAGCACGGAAGGCCGCGAGCGGCGAGTACGTCGAAGGGGGCGCCGTCCGGCCGGACGGCGCCCCCTTCGAGCTGAAGCACAGCCCTCAGAACTTGTTCTTCGGCGTGATCCCCAGCGACAGCCCCGACAGGCCGCGCTGGCGCCCGCCCAGCTTGCCCGCGATCGAGCGCAGGGCCGCGCCCGCCGGGGAGTCCGGGTCGGACAGGACGACCGGCTTGCCCTCGTCGCCGCCCTCGCGCAGGCGGACGTCGATCGGGATGGAGCCGAGGACCGGGACCGAGGCACCGGTCGTACGGGTCAGGCCGTCCGCGACCATCTGGCCGCCGCCCGTGCCGAACACGTCGACCATCTCGCCGCAGTGCGGGCAGGGCAGTCCCGACATGTTCTCGACCACGCCGACGATCTTCTGGTGGGTCTGCACGGCGATCGCGCCGGCCCGCTCGGCTACCTCGGCGGCGGCCTGCTGAGGGGTCGTCACGACGAGGATCTCGGCGTTCGGCACGAGCTGCGCGACCGAGATCGCGATGTCACCGGTGCCGGGCGGCAGATCGAGGAGGAGGACGTCCAGGTCGCCCCAGTACACGTCCGCCAGGAACTGCTGGAGCGCGCGGTGCAGCATCGGGCCGCGCCACACGACCGGGGCGTTGCCCGGGGTGAACATGCCGATGGAGATGACCTTCACGCCGTTCGCCGACGGCGGCATGATCATGTTCTCGACCTGGGTGGGCCGCCCGTCGGCGCCCAGCATGCGCGGCACGGAGTGGCCGTAGATGTCGGCGTCCACGACGCCCACCTTCAGCCCGTCCGCCGCCATCGACGCCGCCAGGTTCACCGTCACCGAGGACTTGCCGACGCCGCCCTTGCCGGAGGCGACCGCGTACACCCGGGTCAGGCTGCCGGGCTTGGCGAAGGGCACCTCGCGCTCGGTCTGCCCGCCGCGCAGCGCGGTGGCCAGCTCCTTGCGCTGCTCGTCGCTCATCACGTCCAGCTCGACGTCGACGCGCGAGACGCCCTCGACGCGCGAGACGGCGTCCGTCACGCGCTGTGTGATGGTGTCCCTCATGGGGCAGCCGGAGACCGTCAGGTACACGGCGACCGCGACCGCTCCGTCCGCGCCGATCTCCACCGACTTGACCATCCCCAGCTCGGTGATGGGCCGGTGGATCTCGGGGTCGTTCACCGTCGCCAGTGCCTCGCGCACCGCGTCTTCCGTAGCCATGGGAACGATGGTACGGCGCCGCACACGGGGCACGGAAAGCCCGTCAGCGGTCGTGTACGTCACGCCCCGGGGTCCGGTCCGCCGGGAATACCCCGCGTTCGGGACGGTGGCCGTTCTGCCGCTCCTCCAGGTCCTTGATCATGTCCTGGAGCTCGGAGCGGATCCAGTCCCGCGTCGCGACCTCGCCGAGCCCGATGCGCAGCGCCGCGATCTCCCGGGTCAGGTACTCGGTGTCGGCGATCGACCGCTCGTTCTGCTTGCGGTCCTGCTCCAGGTTGACCCGGTCCCGGTCGTCCTGCCGGTTCTGCGCGAGCAGGATCAGCGGGGCGGCGTAGGACGCCTGGAGGGACAGCATCAGGGTCAGGAAGATGAACGGGTACTGGTCGAAGCGCAGCCCGCTGGGCGCGGACACGTTCCACACCACCCACAGGATGATGACGACCGTCATCCATACGATGAACCGCCCGGTGCCCAGGAACCGCGCCACCCGCTCCGACAGCCGCCCGAAGGACTCCGGATCCCACTCGGGCAGGAACCGGCGGCGCGGCGGCCGCGGCTGGTCCAGGCGGGTTCGGGACCGGGAGGACGCCGTGGCCCCCGCCGTGGCCCGCTCCCGGGCCGCCGTCTCACGCTCAGGCACCACCGGCGCCCACCTCCCCCGTCGTCTCCTCCAGGTGGTACTCGGTCTCCCGCCAGTCGCCGGGCAGCATGTGGTCCAGTACGTCGTCCACGGTGACCGCGCCCAGCAGCGACCCGGAGTCGTCCACGACCGGCGCCGCGACCATGTCGTACGCGGCGAAGAACCCGGCGACCACGGGCAGCGCGGCGTCCGGGTCCAGGGGCTGGAGGTCGGCGTCGAGGATCGAGCCGACCAGCGTGTACGGGGGGTCGCGCAGCAGCCGCTGGAAGTGCACCGTGCCCAGGTACTTGCCGGTCGGGGTCTCCTCGGGCGGGCGGCAGACGTAGACCTGGGCGGCGTGCGCCGGGGACAGGTCGGGGTTGCGGATGCGGGCGAGGGCGTCGGCGACGGTCGCGTCGGGCCGCAGCACGATCGGCTCGGTCGTCATCAGCCCGCCCGCCGTGTGCTCCTCGTACGCCATCAGGCGCCGCATGTCGGCCGCGTCGTCGGGCTGCATCAGGCTCAGCAGCCGCTCCTTGTCCGCCTCGGGCAGCTCACCGAGCAGGTCGGCCGCGTCGTCCGGGTCCATCGCCTCCAGGACGTCGGCCGCGCGCTCCTCCTTGAGCTTGCCGAGGATCTCGATCTGGTCGTCCTCCGGCAGCTCCTCCAGCACGTCGGCCAGGCGGTCGTCGTCGAGGGCGGCGGCCACCTCCGCGCGGCGCTTGGCGGACAGGTGGTGCAGGACGTTGGCGAGGTCGGCGGGGCGCAGCTGCTCGAAGGTGGCCAGCATGTTCTCCGCACCCTGCCCCTGCTCCTCCACCGAGAAGCCGGTGACGCCGGACCACTCGACGGTCAGCGTCTCGCCCTTGTTGCGCCGGAAGGCGCCGCTCTTCCTGCCCTTGCGGACGAAGACCTTGTCGATCTCCCAGTCCCGGCGGGCGGGCAGCTGCTGCACCGACAGGTCCAGCACGGTGGCCTCCTCGCCGGTGTCGGTGAGGGTGACGCGCCGGTCGAGCAGCTCGCCGAAGACGAGGCGCTCGGTGGGCCGCTGTTCGAAGCGGCGGACGTTGAGCACGCCGGTGGTGATGACCTGGCCGGACTCGATGCCGGTGACCCGGGTCATGGGCAGGAAGATCCGCCGTCGCGTGGTCAGTTCGACGACCAGGCCCAGCACCCGTGGCGGTTTGCGGCCGACCCGGAGCATCACGACCAGATCGCGCACCCGCCCCACCTGGTCGCCGGCCGGGTCGAAGACGGCGATGCCGGAGAGATGGGAGACGAAGATCCGGGGGGCGCCCGCTGCCATGGCCGCGGCTCCTTTTCGTATGCGTGCTCACCAGCGTGCGCGCGAGCTTGCCGGCAAGCCCGCCCGGAGGTGCGTGAGCACTGTTTCGTACGGTGTCCCTTTTCCGCATTGCCCGCTCGGACGGGCTTCAGGCTAGCCCGTCCCGATCGGCCTCGCTCCGGCAGGCCGTCCGGACGGACTGGCTCGGTTCGCCGTCGGCGGCCCCGGTACGCTGCGGTTTGCCGCGCGGACCCCGGCCGGTTCCGCTCCGGTGCCTTCGCCTCCCCTGAGAAAGGCAGTCCCCCCTGTGTCTGTGACTCCCCGGCGCCGTGTCCGCAGGGCCGCTTGGCTGGGCGCGGTGTGCGCCCTGGCGGTGACGGGCGCGGGGCTCACGGGATGCAGCGGCGAGGACCCGGACGCGGGCACCAACGGCGTCGGGAAGCTGTCCGCGGACCAGATCCAGGGCAGGGCCCGCACGGCCGCCACGTCCGCCGGGGCGGTCCGCCTGCACGGCACGGTCGCCGCCGGCGGGAAGACGTACACCCTCGACATGCGGCTCAAGCCCGAGGGGGGCACCGGGTCGGTCGCCGCGCAGGGGACGACGTTCGGGCTGCTGCGCGTCGGCGACCAGCTGTTCCTCAAGGCCGACGCCGGGTTCTGGACCCACGACGGCGGGGACGCCACCGCGGCCGGGAAACTCGCCGGGAAGTACGTGAAGGTGCCGCAGGGCGACCCCGCGTACCAGCGGTTCAGCGGCTTCACGGACAAGGACGACCTCCTCGGCGGTCTGCTGACCCTGCACGGCACGGTGACGACCGACGGCCGCCATGAGCAGGCGGGCGTCCGCACCGTCCGCATCACCGGCGACGAGGGCGCGGGCGGCTCCCTGGACGTCTCCCTGGAGGGCACCCCGTACCCCCTGCGCCTCGTCCGGGCGGGCGGCGGCGGCACGCTCGACTTCTCCGACTGGAACAACGACTTCCCCCTCCAGGAGCCGGCGAAGGACGAGACCCTGGACTACGGCAAGCAACTGCCGACGTCCTGACCCCTACCGGGCCGCCGGCCACCGAGCCGCCGGCTACTGGCTGTCGGGTCACCGTCGATCGGTCACCGGGCTACCGAGCCGCCGGTTGCCGGCTGTCGGGTCACCGTCTATCGGCCACTGGGCTACCGAGCCGCCGGCTTCCGGCTACCGACTGCCGGGCGACCGGCCACCGGGCTATCGGGCCGCCGGCCACCGGGCTATGAGGCCGCTGGCTACCGGCTACCGGGCCACCGGCTACCGGGCCACCAGTGACCGGGCCACCAGTGACCGGGCCGCCGGCTACCGGGCCGTTGGCTGCCGGCCGTCGGGCGTCCGGGCTACCGAGCCACCGGCTACCGAGCCACCGGCTGCCGGTCACCAGCTACCGGGCCACCAGCTACCGAGCTGCCGGCTGCCGGCCGTCGGGCGACCGGCCATCGGCCACCGGCCACCGGCCATCGGCCATCGGCCATCGGCTGTCGGGCCACCAGCTACCAGGCCACGGCTACCGGCTGTCGGGCGACCGGCCATCTGCTACCGGGCCGTCGGCTACCGGCTGTCGGACCACCGGCCACCGAGCCGCCGGCTACTTGCGGCGCCGCTTGAACAGCAGCTTCGGCAGGCCCGCCGGGACCGGTTCGCGGGTCGTCGCCGGGGTGGGGAGCGGGCGCTCGGCCAGGGAGCCGTCGGGGAGCGGTGCCGTCGCACCCGTCGGCTCCAGGCGCAGCACCCGGCACTCGCGGGCCCAGCGGTCGGTCATCGCCTCGCCGTCCGGGGCGTTGAGGCGTTTGCCCTTGAGGTCGGCGACCGCGGCCTGCCACGCCTCGGAACCGGCGGGCAGCTCCACGACGCGGGCCGTCCAGGAGACCAGCCGGCCGCCCTTGTCCTTGCTGCGTACCGTCACCTCGGCGCTGCCGCCGTCGGCCAGCTCCGGCAGCGGCTGCTCACCGGGCCCGTCGCCCACGACACAGGCCGCCCCCTCGTGCCACACGTGCCACAGCGCCCGCGCCGGCCCACCGGGACCCGCGGCCCACAGGAGGCCGGACTTCTTGGTGGCCTCCTCGACGAGGGCCTGGTCGAGCAGCTCGCTAGTCATGCGGCCAGCCTATCCAGCGGTCGGCGGGCGACGTCAGAGCCAGCCGTTGCGCTTCAACGTGCGGTGGATGCCCAGGCAGAGCCCGACGGTGATCGACAGGACCAGCGGGTAGCCGAACTTCCAGTGCGTCTCCGGCATGTAGTCGAAGTTCATGCCGTACACCCCGCACACCATCGTCGGCACGGCGATGATCGCGGCCCACGAGGTGATCTTGCGCATGTCCTCGTTCTGCGCGACGGACGCCTGGGCGAGGTTGGCCTGGAGGATGGAGTTCAGCAGCTCGTCGAAGCCGATGACCTGCTCCTGCACCCGCGCCACATGGTCGGCGACGTCCCGGAAGTACTTCTGGATCTCGGGGTCGATCAGCCGCATCGGCCGCTCGCTGAGCAGCTGCATCGGCCGCAGCAGCGGCGCCACCGCCCGCTTGAACTCCAGTACCTCACGCTTGAGTTGGTAGATCCGCCCGGCGTCCGTGCCGCGCGGCGCGCCCTTGCGGCCCGGCGAAAACACCTCCGTCTCGACCTCGTCGATGTCGTCCTGCACCGCGTCGGCGACCGCGATGTAGCCGTCCACGACATGGTCCGCGATGGCGTGCAGCACCGCCGAGGGGCCCTTGAGCAGCAGCTCGGGGTCCTCCTCCAGCCGGTGCCGCAGGGTCCGCAGCGAGCCCTTGCCACCGTGCCGGACGGTGATGAAGAAGTCCCGGCCGGTGAAGCACATGACCTCGCCGGTCTCGACGACCTCGCTGTTGGCGGTCAGCTCGGCGTGCTCGATGTAGTGGATGGTCTTGAAGACCGTGAACAGGGAGTCGTCGTACCGCTCCAGCTTGGGCCGCTGGTGGGCCTGGACGGCGTCCTCCACGGCCAGCGGGTGCAGCCCGAACTCCCGGGCGATGCCCGCGAACTCGTCCTCGGTCGGCTCGTGCAGCCCGATCCACACGAAGCCGCCGTCGCGGCGCACCTGGCGCATCGCGAGGTGCGGGCTCAGTGGCGCGCCGGTCTCGACGCGGGTGCCGTCGCGGTAGACGGCGCAGTCGACGACGGCGGAGGCCGTCGCCGGGTCACGGGTGGTGTCGTAGACGCCGGTGTCCTTGCGCAGCGATACGCGGGACGGGCGGACCGCGGCGCGCAGGTCACGGATCATCGACATGGCAGGCTCCTTCGCGACGGGCAGCGAACGAGGCCGGTGACGGGTGGAACCGCCCGGAATGAGGACGTCCTGATCACGCGTGCGGGGCGCGTCCACAAAGCGGGGGGCACCGCATCGTCGCGGTGGCCGACTTCGCTGCTGATTCAGCGGCTGATCCGCCCTGGCGGCACAGCCGGCCGGATCAGGCAAAACGAAACGAAGTGCTCTTCGTGGAAGGGGCGCAGACGGGAAGTGACGGCGAGAAGAACCGGGACTGCTGCGTCAGCGGCCGGAAGAGCGGGTGGTACTGCACGGTCGACTTCGGTCCATGCCAGCCCCACCTCCTCCGGCCGGTCCCTCGTGAGGGACGATCCATTCCCCTTGTTTGGAGGGGTTCCCCGTAGGGGAGTGTTCACAGCGTCGGGGACTTGATCGCGACGCGCTGCGTGCTGCCCCGAACCGCTGGCCCACAGTACCAGTCACCCGACGTGTCAAGGCGCCGCTTTGCCTCTTCACGACGCGTCCTATGCTCGCCGCATGGCTGATGTTCTTCCTCTGGTCGAGGCCCGGTTGCGCGGCGCGCTGGGCGAGCCGGACGCGCGCGCGGCGGTCACCTTCCTCGGCACCGACCGCATCGAGGTGCTGCGCTTTCCCGCCTCCGGCCAGGAGGGCGACATCGTCCGGTACGCCACGCTCGGCATGTCGGCGCAGCCCATGGCGGACCCCACGGCGGTGCTCGCCGACCCGGTCAAGGGCCCCCGCGCCGAGCTGGTCCTCTCGGTGCGCGCGGGTCTCGCCGACACCGACAAGGTGCTCCGCCCGCTCGCCGTGCTGGCCGCATCCCCGCAGGTCGAGGGCGTCATCGTGGCCCCCGGCGCCTCCCTGGACACCGGCGAGCCGCTGTGGCCCGGGGCGCCCTTCACCTCGGTCCTGGTCGCCGAGCCGGGCGGCCTGGTCGAGGACCTGGAGCTGGACGCCCCGCTGGACGCCGTACGGTTCCTGCCGCTGCTGCCGATGACGCCGAACGAGGCCGCCTGGAAGCGGGTGCAGGGCGCGCCGGCCCTCCAGGAGCGCTGGCTGACGCACGGGACGGACCTGCGCGATCCGCTGCGCGGGTCCGTCCCGCTGGAGTGACGCAACTCACCAAGGCCCGTCCGTGGCCGGTCAGTTGGCGAAGACCCCCCCGTCCTCGGTGGCGTGCGCCGGCTCCAGCTCCTCGGCGCGGTGGGTGAGCGCGTTGCGCCGTACGAGGACGACCACCGCGCCGAGCACGGCCGTGGCCGCCGCCACCACGAAGGGGTTGTGGAGGTCGGTCCACTCCTCGATCTTCGGCGCGAAGTAGGGGGCGGCGGCCGCCGCGAACCAGCGCACGAAGTTGTAGCCCGCGCTCGCCACCGGGCGCGGCGTGTCCGACACGCCGAGGGCCAGCTCGGTGTAGACGGTGTTGTTCACGCCGATGAACGCGCCGGACAGGACCGTGCAGACGATCGCCGTGGCGTGGTTGCCGTACCCGAGCACCAGGACGTCGGCCGCGAGCAGGACCAGCGAGCCGCCCAGCACCTTCAGCGAGCCGAGCCGCTTCTGATGCACAGGAAGCCGATCGCCGTCAGGAACGCGGTGCCGAACAAGGGGTAGCGCCAGCTGGCGTCGCCGAGGAGCGCGCCCAGCAGCGGGCCGCAGGCCGAGGCCGAGGGCGGACTCGTAGAGCAGGATCGCCGCGGCGCTGCCGCCGACCGCCGCGCCGACGATGACCGCGAGGGCGGTCGAGACGAACAGCGCGTTGCCGAGGCCCCAGCCGGCCCGGTAGCCGACGAGCTGGCCGACCGTGTCGGAGGTGCCGGCGAGGCCCGCGAAGACGACGACGAACGCGAGGCCCAGCAGCTAATGCAACAGACATCTAATGCGGCCGGTCGGCGCGCTTCCGCCCCGGATGGGTGATCGTCCTTGACGCGGGGGAGCGGGGGTAGGACCGTGGGGCTCTATGAGGGGCGAACCCAGTTGCCCGAAGTGTGGTGGCCGGGTCAGGGCTCCCGGCCTTTTCGCCGATACCTGGCAGTGCGATCTGCACGGCACCGTCCACCCCCTGCAACCCGTCCTCCCGCCCAGCGTGGAGGCGCTCGCCGTCGTGGTGCGCCGCACCCAGGTGCCGGTGTGGATGCCCTGGCCGCTGCCGGTCGGCTGGCTGTTCACCGGTGTGGCCTGCGCGGGCGACGACCGCAGCGGCGGCCGGGCGACCGCGGTGGCCTGTTCCGGACCCGGGCCCCTCGGCGGCATGGGCGAGCTGATCCTGGTGGCCGAGGAACTCGGCGTCGGCCTCGGCGCCCGCTACGCCGGCCTCGACGCCCCCGACCCCGGCCCGTACTTGGACGTCGGGAAACCCGCCCAGGCCAAGGTCCTGGCGGCCGGCCGCCCCACCCCCCTCTGGCACGTCCCCGGCGCCCCGGCCGACCGCGCGGTCTTCGCCGGGGAGGCCCTCGGCCTGTGGCTGTGGGCGGTCGTGTGGCCCGAGCGGTCGGGGCTGCTGATGTACGAGGAGCTGGTCCTGGCCGACCTGCGGGACGCGGGCGCCGAGGTGGACCTCGTGCCGTGCGGGGCGTTGTCACCGCAGTTGATCCGGCCGGCGGGGGAGTAGGGGGCGGAGCCCCCGGGAGTGCGGGCCCTCGCGGTGTAGGGGGGCGAGGGCTGGCGGCGTAGGGGGTGCGGGGGCTTTGCGGGTGTGACGGTGGTGGCGGAGTTCCGGTTATCCTTCTGTCCGTCGAACGTCCCCGTCGCCGGTCCCGCCCAACGTCCCCGTCCGTCCCGTCCCCGCTTGGAGTGAGCAGCGTGCGCATCGATCTGCACACCCACTCCACCGCGTCCGACGGCACCGACACCCCGGCCCAGCTGGTCCGCAAGGCCGCCACCACCGGGCTCGACGTCGTCGCGCTCACCGACCACGACACCACCCGGGGCCACGCCGAGGCCGTCGCCGCGCTGCCCGAGGGCCTCACCCTGGTCACCGGCGCCGAGCTGTCCTGCCGTCTCGACGGCGTCAGCATGCACATGCTGGCCTACCTCTTCGACCCCGAGGAGCCCGCCCTGCTCGCCGAGCGCGAGCTGGTCCGCGACGACCGCGTGCCGCGTGCCCGGGGCATGGTCGCCAAGCTCAACGAACTGGGCGTGCCGGTCACCTGGGAGCAGGTCGCCCGGATCGCCGGGGACGGCTCGGTCGGCCGCCCGCACGTCGCCTCCGCGCTCGTCGAACTCGGCGTCGTGCCGACCGTCGGCGATGCCTTCACCGAGGAGTGGCTGGCCGACGGCGGCCGCGTCTTCGTACCGAAGCACGAGACCGACCCCTTCGAGGCGCTCCGGCTGATCAAGGGGGCAGGCGGCGTCGCCGTGTTCGCCCACCCCGCCGCCGCCAAGCGCGGCCGCACCGTGCCGGAGCAGGCGATCGCCGACCTGGCCGCCGCCGGCCTCGACGGCATCGAGGTCGACCACATGGACCACGACCCGGAGACCCGGGCACGGCTGCGCGCGACGGCGAAGGAGCTGGGGCTCCTGGTCACCGGCTCCAGCGACTACCACGGCAGCCGCAAGACCTGCGTGCTCGGCGAGTACACGACGGACCCCGAGGTGTACGGGGAGATCACGCGACGGGCGTTCGGGGCCTTCCCCGTGCCGGGAGCCGGCGGGGCCTGAGCCTCACCTCTCGCGCGTCCACTTCCTCTTCTCCCGCAAGGCTCGTAGCTCACCCATGTTCGACGTCGCCGTCTTCGGCTCCCTGTTCGTCACCCTTTTCGTCATCATGGATCCCCCCGGGATCACCCCGATCTTCCTCGCGCTGACCTCCGGCCGCCCCGCCAAGGTGCAGAAGCTGATGGCCCTCCAGGCCGTCTGCGTCGCCGGCGGCGTCATCACGGTGTTCGGCGTGCTCGGCAACCACATCCTCGACTACCTGCACGTCTCCGTCCCCGCCCTGATGATCGCGGGCGGGCTGCTGCTCCTGCTGATCGCCCTCGACCTGCTCACCGGCAAGACGGACGAGCCGAAGCAGACCAAGGACGTCAACGTCGCCCTCGTCCCGCTCGGCATCCCGCTGCTCGCCGGGCCCGGCGCGATCGTGTCGGTCATCCTCGCCGTGCAGAAGGCGGACAGCGTGACCACGCAGGTGTCGGTCTGGGCGGCGATTCTCGCGATCCACGTGGTGCTGTGGCTGGTGATGCGGTACTCGCTGCTGGTCATCCGGATCATCAAGGAGGGCGGCGTGGTCCTGGTGACCCGCCTCGCCGGCATGATGCTCTCCGCGATCGCCGTGCAGCAGATCATCAACGGCGTCACCCAGGTGATCCAGGGCGCCTGAGCGCCCGCGCCCCCACGCGAAAGGGCCCCGCACGGTGTTCCGTGCGGGGCCCTTCGTGTGCGGGGTGTCCGCGCTACAGGGCCGACGTGTCGGCCGGGCGGATCCACAGGCGCTGCCCGATGGCGGCGGCCTGCTGAACGATGAGGTTGACGGAGGCGGCGTCCACGACGGTGGTGTCCACGGGGGTCCCGTCGACGTCGTCCAGTCGCATCACTTCAAAGCGCATGGCCTCTCCCTTGATCTGGTCATCCTCCAGAGGAGAACTACTGGTGTGGCTCCTGGGTCGTCGGTGCCCGGGCTTCCACAGGACACAACGGGCGGCGCACCAAGAACATTCCCTACGCTAAGGAAATTTT
Organism: Streptomyces sp. cmx-10-19; assembly: GCA_049998335.1. Taxonomy (GTDB): domain Bacteria; phylum Actinomycetota; class Actinomycetes; order Streptomycetales; family Streptomycetaceae; genus Streptomyces. The sequence goes on along the minus strand of JAEBFB010000004.1, from coordinate 165,289 downwards.
TCGAACAACTAATTACTGATACGTAAGACGTTTGTTGCGTGTCCTCCCCGGGAGTTCCCTGAACCCCCTGGGTCTCTCTATGCCGCCCCGGTGTCGCCCCCTTGTCACCCTGAGTCTGCTGCAAGACTGACCGGGACCGGTTGTGTTCATAGCGTGACCGCCGGGAGAATGGAGGGCGATGAACGACGACCTCGCGTCCCTGGACGCTCGCATCGATCGCACCAACGAGCTGCTCCAGCGCATGCTCGCCGAGGTGGCCAAGACGCCCTCGACCCACGCGATCTTCGTCGACGCCGGGTACCTCTACGCGGCGGCGGGGCGGCTGGTGGCCGGGACCGAGGACCGGCGGGCCTTCGACCTGGACGCCGAGGGGCTGATCGAGGCGCTGATCGACAAGGCGCGCACCATCTTCGCCGACAGCCGCCTGCTGCGCGTCTACTGGTACGACGGCGCCCGCCGCCGCATCCACACCGCCGAGCAGCAGACCGTCGCCGAACTGCCGGACGTCAAGGTGCGCCTGGGCAACCTCAACGCCAACAACCAGCAGAAGGGCGTCGACTCCCTCATCCGCACCGACCTGGAGTCCCTCGCCCGGCACCGGGCCATCAGCGACGCGGCCCTGCTCGGCGGCGACGAGGACCTGGTCTCCGCGGTCGAGGCCGCGCAGGGGTACGGCGCCCGCGTCCACCTCTGGGGCATCGAGGCCCCCGAGGGCCGCAACCAGGCCGAGCCGCTGCTCTGGGAGGTCGACAGCCAGCGCACCTTCGACCTGGACTTCTTCAAGCCGTACGTCTCCCGGCGCACCGCGCACGCCTTCGAGGGCACGGGCGCGGCCCGCCCGGCCCGCGAGGACGTCCGCTTCGTCGGCGCCCAGATCGCCGCGAAGTGGCTGGCGGCACGGGGGCGCGAGGCGCTGGTCGAGCTGCTCCCCGGCCACCCGTACCTCCCCGGCTCGGTGGACCAGGACCTCCTCGTCGAGGCGGAGGGCCTGCTCCAGTACTCCCTGCGCGGCCAGGCCGACCTGAGACGGGCGCTGCGGGACGGGTTCTGGGAGCACTTGCAGGCGCAGTACTAGGCGATACCAGCGAGGCAGGGGGGCGCTACTCCGCCACGGTCCCGTCCCAGAAGTCGGCGAGGGCCCGGGCGGTGGCCAGGGGCTGGTCGGTGTTGGGGGAGTGCTCGGCGCCGTCCACGACGGTCCGGCGCGCGCCCAGCCGTAGAGCCATCCCGTCCAGCAGAGGCAGGGGCCAGGTGTCGTCGTAGGCGCCCGACAGCACGTGGTACGGCAGCGGCAGGGCGGCCAGCTCGGCGACGCGGTCCGGCTCGGTGCACAACTGGCGCCCGGTGGCGAGGAGTTGGGCCGGTGTGGTGCCGAGCCAGCGGGCGCGGAGCCGCTGCGGGTCCCCCGGGCCGTGGGCGGGGGCCGGGGCGCCGGCCTCCTCGGGCGGGCCCATCACCTGCATCACCTGCCAGACCTCGGCCATCGTCAGCGTGTCCAGGGCGTCCCGCAGCATCTTCACGCGCTGCCGCTGCGACTCGGAGATCTGCGCCGGGCCCGAGGACACGAGGGTCAGCGACAGGAAGGGGGCGTGGTCCAGCAGTACGGCGGCCCGGGCGATCTGGCCGCCGAGGGAGTGCCCGACGAGATGGACCGGCGTGGCGAGTGCCGAGACCTGTGCGAGCACGTCCCGGGCCAGCTCCGGCTGCGCGTAGGCGGCCTCGTCGCGCTCGGGCCCGCCCGACTCGTACTGGCCCCGCCCGTCCACGGCGACCGTACGGTACCCGCGCGCCGCGAGCGGCTCGTGGAGCAGCGTGAAGTCCTCCTTGCTGCCGGTGAACCCGGGCAGCAGCAGCGCGGTCCCCTTCGCCGCGCCCTCGCCGTCAGCCGGCGAGTCGACGACGGCGAACTCCCCGCGCACCGTGCACAACCGGTACGCGCGGGCGCCGGGGGGCGGATCGAAGGCGGCGTTCCTGCTCACGGGGAGAGGTTATCGGGGGCGGGGCGGATGGGGGAGCGGGGCGGGGGCTGGGCGGGGGCCCGGGACGGGCGGGCAGTCGAGCGGGGAGTGTTGCCGGTGTCGCCGGGGGGCGTGGTGGCGCGGGCCGTGGCGGTTGTGTACGGCTATGTGCGCCCGTCGGGGCCCGACCTCGCCGGGCGGCGGCTCAGCTCTTGTGGCTGACCCCGTCGGCACGGTCCGCGCTGTGTCACCTCGGCACGGGCCACATGGTCGCGCGAGCGGGTGCGGGTGGGGTGGCGTGCCAGGGTGCGGCGGGGTGCGGGAACGCCGACGGCCCGGCCCGCCTGTGAGGCGGGACCGGGCCGACGGGTCGTGCGCGCGGTGGGGTCAGCTCTCGCCGGCCTCCGTGGCGGCCGTGGTCGCCTTGCGGGTGCGGCGGATCTTCGGCTTCGCCTCCGTCGCCTCCGCGGCCTCGGCAGGCGCCTCGACGGCTGCCGCGGCCTTACGGGTCCGGCGCCGCGGTGCGGCGGGCTCCGGCTCCTGCGTCGCCTGCGCCGGGATCTCGGCGCTCCCGGCGGTCCCGGTGGGGGCCTCGGCGGCCTTGCGGGTGCGGCGGCGGGGCTTGGTCTCCGTGCCCTCGGCCGTGTCCACGGCGGTCTCCGCCTTGGCGGCAGCGGTCTTGGTGGCTGCCGTCTTCCGCGTGCGGCGCGGCTTGACCTCGGCCGCTTCCGGAGCGTCGGCGGTCCCGGTGGGGGCCTCGGTGGCCTTGCGGGTGCGGCGGCGGGGCTTGGTCTCCGTGCCCTCGGCCGTGTCCACGGCGGTCTCCGCCTTGGCGGCAGCGGTCTTGGTGGCTGCCGTCTTGCGGGTCCGGCGCGGCTTGGCCTCGGCGGCCTCCGGAGCCTCCACCGTCTGCGCCGCCTGGGCCGGGATTTCGGCGGACTCGGCGGTCTCGGCGGGGGCCTCGGTGGCCTTGCGGGTGCGGCGGCGGGGCTTGGTCTCCGTGCCCTCGGCCGTGTCCACGGCGGTCTCCGCCTTGGCGGCAGCGGTCTTGGTGGCTGCCGCCTTGCGGGTCCGACGGGGCTTGGCCTCGGCGGCCTCCGGAGCCTCGGCGACCGGCGCCTCCGCCACCTTGCGGGTGCGGCGCGGCTTGGTCTCGGGGACCTCCGGGACCTCGGTGGTGCCCTCCGCCGTGTCGACCGCCGTCTCGGCGGCGGGCTCCGTGGCCTTGCGGGTACGGCGGCGCGGCTGCTTCTCGGCGACCGCGACGGCGGGGGCCTCGGCCACCGGGGCCTCGACCGCAGCCGGAGCCTCGACGACCGCCGTCGGCTCGGTGACCGGGGTGGTCTCCGCCGACTTGCGGGTGCGGCGACGGCGCGGCTTGGCGGGGGCCTCGACAGCGTCTGCGGCCTCCACGGGCTCCGGTGCGGCCGGGGCCTCCACCACGTCCGCGACCTCGGTCACGGGAGCCTCCGCCACCGGACGGCGAGGCGGCTCGCCGATCCGCGTACGGCGACGGCGGCGCAGCGTACGGGGACCCTCGGCGGCGTCGGCGGCGCTGTCCGCTCCGCCGGCCACGGCCGGGGCGGGGGCGGCGGCGTCCACCGGAGCGCCGTTGCGCGTGCGCCGACGACGACGCGGCTCCGTACGCTCCGAGCGGTCCGAGTGGTCCGTACGCTCCGTACGCTCCGAGCGGTCCGAGCGGGACGACGTGCGGTCGCGGTCACCGGAGCGGGACTCGTCCCGGCCGCCGCGGCCGCCGCGCGTGCGGCCACCGCGGCCGCCCGGCTCGCCCAGGTCCTCCAGCACCTCGGCGTCGAGCCCGGCGCGCGTGCGCTCCGAGCGCGGCAGGACGCCCTTGGTGCCCGCGGGGATACCGAGGTCGGTGTAGAAGTGCGGGGAGGTGGAGTACGTCTCCGGCGGGTCGTTGAAGCCCAGGTCCAGCGCCTTGTTGATCAGCTGCCAGCGCGGGATGTCGTCCCAGTCGACCAGCGTGATCGCCGTACCCTTCGCGCCCGCGCGGCCGGTGCGGCCGATGCGGTGCAGGTACGTCTTCTCCTCTTCGGGCGACTGGTAGTTGATGACGTGCGTCACACCCTCGACGTCGATGCCGCGGGCGGCGACATCGGTGCAGACGAGGACGTCCACCTTGCCGTTGCGGAAGGCGCGCAGCGCCTGCTCGCGGGCGCCCTGGCCGAGGTCGCCGTGGACGGCGCCGGAGGCGAACCCGCGCTGCTTGAGCTGGTCGGCCAGGTCGGCCGCCGTGCGCTTGGTACGGCAGAAGACCATGGCCAGTCCCCGGCCATCGGCCTGCAGTATCCGCGCCACCATCTCGGGCTTGTCCATGTTGTGGGCGCGGTAGACGAACTGCTTCGTGTTCGCGACCGTCGCGCCCGCGTCGTCCGGCGAGGTGGCGCTGATGTGGGTCGGCTGCGACATGTAGCGGCGGGCCAGTCCGATGACCGCGCCCGGCATGGTCGCCGAGAACAGCATGGTCTGGCGGCGGGCCGGCAGCATGTTGATGATCTTCTCGACGTCGGGCAGGAAGCCCAGGTCGAGCATCTCGTCGGCCTCGTCGAGGACCAGGCACTTGACGTGCGCCAGGCTGAGCTTCTTCTGGCCCGCCAGGTCCAGCAGGCGGCCCGGGGTGCCGACGATCACGTCGACGCCCTTCTTTAGGGCCTCGACCTGCGGCTCGTAGGCCCGGCCGCCGTAGATCGCGGTGACGCGGACGTTGCGGACCTTGCCGGCGGTCAGGAGGTCGTTGGTGACCTGCTGGCACAGCTCGCGCGTCGGGACGACGACGAGGGCCTGCGGGGCGTCGGTCAGCGCTTCCGGGGCGGCGCGGCCGGCCTCGACGTCGGCGGGGACGGTGACGCGCTCCAGGAGCGGGAGGCCGAAGCCGAGCGTCTTGCCGGTGCCGGTCTTGGCCTGGCCGATGACGTCCGTGCCCGACAGGGCGACGGGGAGGGTCATCTCCTGGATGGGGAAGGGGGCGACGATGCCGACGGCTTCGAGGGCTTCGGCGGTCTCGGGGAGGATCCCGAGGGATCGGAACGTGGTAGTCAGGGTGCTGCCTCTTCTGTGTGCGTGGTGCGAGGCGAGCGCGCGGGTCGTGCCAAGATCGTGTCGGGGACGCGGCCGCCCTTACGGGGGCCGTGGGACACGGGACCTCTGTCGACGCTCCAGCGCTCGTACCACTGAGGGTCCCCCTCCGGATTGCCTACGCGACGTGGCGTACGGCAGGGAGGGCTGTCGGGTCGGAGCCGATCGGGCCACCGACCGGGCATCCTCATGCGTGCGGCCCGACGACGATGTCACGTACCCGTACGTCACATACTCGGCAGGCGCATTACCACCATACCCCGAATTCGCGCACATGTGATGGCCGATTCGGTCACGTAGTCGTCGTCACAGTGACTGACCAGGCCCTTACCGGACCCGAAGAGCGGGCTATTGTGCGCTGCATGACGAGCTCTGACAAGCCTGGCACCGCCGCAGACGCCCCCGCCGAGAACACCGGAGCCCCGGAGGCCGGAGCCCCGGAGGCCGGGGCCACCTCGGTCGCCGCCCGGGACTGGGCGAGCGCCGCCGCCGACCCGCAGTACCGCGCCGCCGTCGTGGACCTGCTCGGCGCGCTCGCGTACGGCGAGCTGGCGGCGTTCGAGCGGCTCGCGGAGGACGCGAAGCTGGCGCCGACGCTCGCGGACAAGGCGGAGCTGGCCAAGATGGCCTCGGCGGAGTTCCACCACTTCGAGCGGCTGCGGAACCGGCTCGCGGAGATCGGCGAGGAGCCGACGGCGGCGATGGAACCCTTCGTGGCCGCGTACGACGGCTTCCACAAGCAGACGGACCCCTCGGACTGGCTGGAGGGGCTGGTCAAGGCCTACGTCGGCGACTCCATCGCCAGCGACTTCTACCGCGAGGTCGCGGCCCGCCTCGACACGGACACCCGGGAACTGGTGCTGGCCGTGCTCGACGACACCGGGCACGCCGGGTTCGCCGTGGAGAAGGTGCGCGCGGCGATCGACGCCGATCCGCGGCTGGGCGGACGCCTCGCCCTGTGGGCGCGGCGGCTGATGGGGGAGGCCCTGTCGCAGTCCCAGCGGGTGGTGGCCGATCGGGACGCGCTGTCGACGATGCTGGTGGGCGGGGTCGCGGACGGCTTCGACCTGGCGGAGGTCGGCCGGATGTTCTCCCGGATCACCGAGGCGCACACCAAGCGGATGGCGGCGCTGGGGCTGGCCGCCTGATCGGGCTGCCGACACGGCCGACACGGCTGACAGGGCCGACACGGTGGATACGGCCGACACGGCCGACGTGACTGGCGCGACCCGGTCGGTCAGGCGGTCGCCGAGCTGCGGCGGAGCCTTCGCGCAGGGCGCAGCAGCAGGCTGAGCGAGGCCGCCGACAAGGCGGCCGAGCCGAGGAGGACCAGCAGGAGACCGCCGGCGCCCAGCGCGGTGTGCGTCACGAACGCCCCGAACACGGCCGCGGCGACGCCCGTCGGCAGGACCAGCACGCGGGGCGGCAGCCGGTGCGGCAGCCGGTGGGCGGCGGCCCAGGCCAGGATGAGGCCGAGGATCGCGGCGCTGAGCGCTTCCAGGAGCATGTCAGGGTCCCTCCCATGTGGCCGGCCCGCCCGAAACGGTCACAGCCGTACTACCCCTGACCTGCGGAATGCAACCCTCCCCTGTGGGTGAACTGTGCGCCGTCCGTGTGTACGGAAGCCCGAGATCTCTGCGATCTCTGCGATCTCCGCGATCTCCGCGATCTCCGCGGTCTTTGTGTTCTCCGCGATCTCTGTGAGACGAGGAACGGACGCGGCACGGGAGGGGCCCGGCGGTGAAGAGTGCTTCACCGCCGGGCCCCTCCCGGTCCTTCGGACGTTCAGAGCGCGCCGAAGCCCACCTTGCGCGGAGCCGGCTCACCGATCTCGACGTAGGCCAGCCGGTCGGCCGGAACCAGGACCTTGCGGCCGTGTTCGTCCACGAGGCTCAGCAGCTGCGACTTGCCGGCCAGTGCCTCGGCCACCACGCGCTCGACCTCCTCGGCACTCTGACCGCTCTCCAGAACGATCTCGCGGGGCGCGTGCTGCACGCCGATCTTGACCTCCACGGCTATGTCCCTCCGACGGTCAGTGAAGTGCGCGTTCTTCCGCGCCGTACCCCGCACACATTAGCCCGGTGAGGGGACGTACACGCAGCGTCGGAGAACGCCAGGAGCGAACAGCCGACGGGAACAAGGGCGTCGCGCGCCGCGTGTCAGTGCTGCTCGACGCCGTGCAGCGGGAAACCGGCGATGCCGCGCCAGGCCAGCGAGGTCAGCAGCTGCACCGCCTGGTCGCGCGGCACGCTGCGGTCGCTGTGCAGCCAGGAGCGGGCCACCACCTGGGCGAGGCCGCCGAGACCCGAGGCCAGCAGCATCGACTCCGCGCGCGAGAGACCGGTGTCCTCGGCGATGACGTCGCAGATCGCCTCGGCGCACTCGTTCGTGACCTTGTCGACGCGCTCGCGCACCGCGGGCTCGTTGGTCAGGTCCGACTCGAAGACCAGGCGGAAGGCACCGCCGTCGTCCTCGACGTACGCGAAGTAGGCGTCCATCGTGGCGCGCACGCGCTGCTTGTTGTCCGACGTCGACGCGAGCGCGTGCCGTACGGACTGGATCAGCGCCTCGCAGTGCTGGTCCAGCAGTGCGAGGTAGAGGTCGAGCTTGCCCGGGAAGTGCTGGTAGAGCACCGGCTTGCTGACACCGGCGCGCTCGGCGATGTCGTCCATCGCGGCCGCGTGGTAGCCCTGGGCGACGAACACTTCCTGTGCGGCGCCCAGCAGCTGATTGCGTCGGGCTCGGCGGGGAAGGCGTGTGCCCCGCGGGCGTACCGCCTCTGTCTGCTCGATGGCTGTCACGCCGCCTCCCATAATCGTCCTCGTGCGGTGTGCGCCGCGTCGTCATCGTACTTTTCGGTAACCGCCGTGTGCGCGTCGCGAGCGCAGAATTTCACGGACCGGACGGTGGCGATAGCCGCACAACAGGTTTCAAAAGGGTCCAGGCCGGGCAGAGATCGGCCTCCCTTCAGCATCGATCGCCTTCAGCGGCGGTCGTTCCTCAACGGTGGTTGTTCCTCCGTGGCGGTCGTTCCTCAGCGGTAGTCGTCCTCGTCGTGGGAGACGACCCGGGCCTGTTCGGCGAGGTCGGCCTCGTTGGCGCGGTCCGGTTCGAGGCCGGTCAGCGGGTCGTCGCGCTCGGGCGTGATGTCCGCCTGCTGCTCGGCCGCGTCGGCGTCGGGCGCCTCGACGTCGATCTCCTCCGGGTCCTCGGTCTGCTCGGCGAAGGTCTCGGGGTCGGTCGGGTCGACGGTCATGCTGGGCTCCCTTCCTACAAACGTACGTCCCTGAAGGTTCAGGGGGTCACATGCGGGTGCCCACTTCACGAGCGTAGGAGACACCCGGATCGGACGCCATGCGTCGTGCCGCGTCCCCTGACGTGCTGCCGCCGGGATGCGTACTCGGCGCAGGCGCCGGTGCACCGCTGCCGGTGCACCGCTCCTGTGACGGCGAACACGTGAGCCCACGCGTGATCGTCTCGTAACATTGCCGCATGCCTTCGACCGAGCCGCAGTCCGCGCCGCCCGCCACCGTGCTGCCGAAGGTCGCCGCCGTCGGTACGGCGGAGGGCGAGCGGCTCCGCTCGGTCCGCCTCCCGGGCATCACCCTGACGGTCCGCTCACGGCGCCCCGCCCGCGCTGGGCTGCCGCCCGCCCTCTACGTCCACGGTCTGGGCGGTTCCTCGCAGAACTGGTCGGCGCTGATGCCGCTGCTGGACGGCGTCGTCGGGAGCGAGGCCCTCGATCTGCCGGGCTTCGGCGACTCCCCGCCCCCGGACGACGGCAACTACTCGATCACGGGGCACGCGCGCGCGGTGGTGCGTTACCTCGACGCCTCCGGGCGTGGCCCCGTGCACCTCTTCGGCAACTCGATGGGCGGCGCCGTCGTCACCCGCGTCGCGGCGGCGCGGCCCGACCTGGTGCGGACGCTGACCCTGGTCTCGCCCGCGCTGCCGGAGATCCGCGTCCAGCGCAGCGCCGTGCCGACGGGGCTGCTGGCGCTGCCCGGGGTGGTCGCGCTGTTCACCCGGCTCACCCGGGAGTGGACGGCCGAGCAGCGGGTCCGCGGCGTGACGGGGCTCTGCTACGGCGATCCCGCGCGGGTGTCGCCGGAGGGCTTCCGCAACGCCGTGGCGGAGATGGAGCGGCGGCTTCAACTGCCGTATTTCTGGGACGCGATGGCGCGTTCCGCGCGCGGGATCGTCAACGCGTACACCCTGGGGGGCCAGCACGGGCTGTGGCGGCAGGCCGAACGGGTTCTCGCACCGACGCTGCTGGTCTACGGTGGACGGGACCAACTCGTCGGCTATCGCATGGCCCAGCGCGCCGCCCGCGCCTTCCGCGACTCCCGGCTGCTGACCCTGCCGGACGCGGGACACGTGGCGATGATGGAATATCCGGAGACCGTGGCCACCGCGTTCCGCGAACTCCTCGCGGACACCGGGGAATCGGCGGTCGGCGAGAGCACCGACGGGCCCGTCGAAGGCGAGCCCGCCAACCAGACATCAGGAGGCTGAGGCGCGACGTGGGACGCCACAGCCGCCGCGGGCCCGATCCCCGGGCCGACGCCGCGGAAACCGCCGCCGCGCGGGACGACGGGACCGGCCGACGCCGGGCGGGCGCACCTTCGGAGGGGCCGCTGCCGGCGCCTTCGGCGGGCGGGGCACCGTACGCGCCGTACAGGGGATCCGGGGTTCCTGGTGGTACGCCCCCGCGCGGAGTTCCGGGATTTCCCGGCGGCGCTCCGGCGCAGGGCGGCCCCAGGCTGCCGGACGGGACCCCGGCGCACGGGATGCCGGCGCACGGGATGCCGCGGTTCAGGGACGGAGCGGCCGCCAATGGTGTGCCGGGACGCGCCGGCGGGTCTCCGGCGCCCGGGATGCCGCGTTTCGACGACGGGACTCCCGCACGCGGGGTGCCGCGTGGCACGCCCGGGTTCGGTGACGGCACGCCGGCGCAGGGGGTTCCCAGGTTCGCCGACGGCACCCCCGCGCGGGGGATGCCGCGCGTTCGTGGGGGCCATCCCGAGCAGCGTGAACCCGGCGGGGGCTGGGGTGAGTTGAGGGACGGTCGGCAGGGTGGCCCCGCGGCAGGGCCGTCCGGTGCCGGTGCCACCGGGGCCTTCACGCCGTCCGCGTCACCCGCGCCGTCCGCGTCACCCGCGCCGTCCGCGTCACCCGCGCCGTCCGGGGCTCCCGGTCGGGCCGGGCGGCCCGGTGTGCCGTTCCCGAGGCAGCGGCAGGCGCCCGGGGGCGCGCCTCGGCGGGAGTACCTGGACGCCTTCGGCGCGGGCGACGACCGGGACGAGGCGTCCGCGCCCCGGCCCTCACGCGGTACGCCTCCCCCCGCGCCGCCCGCCGACCCGTACGCCTCCGCCACCGACTGGAATGCCCACGTCGGGGCCGGCGGCCGTACCGTCGACGCCGGTGTGGACGACGCGCCGCCCACGGGCGAGCCCGCGCCGGGCAAGGGCGGCAAGGGCAGGACCTTCACCGGCATCGCGGCGGCCGCCGTCACCACCGTGCTGGCCGTCGTCGTGGCCGGACAGGCCGCCGACGGTTCGGACGCGGAAGGGGGGCGGGCGCCGTCCGCCACCGACCAGGCCCGGGACGCCCGCGACGGCGCGTCGCGGACGGACGGCCGGCCGACGCCCGCCAAGCCGCCCGTGGCACCGCTGACGTACGAGCAGAAGATGGGCAGGACGTACCCGCTCGGCGCCACCCTCAAGGGCTCGGGCGAGTTCGACGCCGTGCCCGGCGTGGCCAAGGCGCCCGGGGCGGGGCGGAAGTACACCTACCGGGTGGATGTCGAGCAGGGGCTCGGGCTCGACGGGAAGCTCTTCGCCGAGGCCGTGCAGCGCACGCTGAACGACGACCGGAGCTGGGCGCACAACGGCGCGCGCACCTTCGAACGCGTCCACACCGGGCAGCCCGACTTCGTCATCACGCTCGCCAGCCCCGGCACCACCGCCGACTGGTGCGCCAAGTCCGGCCTGGACACCACCGAGGACAACGTCTCCTGCGACTCGGCCGCCACCGAGCGCGTGATGATCAACGCCTACCGCTGGGCCCAGGGCGCGAAGCCGTACGGCGACGCCATCTACGCGTACCGGCAGATGCTGATCAACCACGAGGTCGGCCACCGCATCGGCTACAACCACGTCAGTTGCGACCGGGACGGCGAACTCGCGCCGGTCATGCAGCAGCAGACCAAGTTCGTCGACCACGACGGCATCGACTGCCGCCCCAACCAGTGGGCCTACCCGAACAGTTGACCGGGCAGGTCCGGCCCGTGCGTCACATGCGGTGACCGTGTGATCTCTTAGCGCCATCGAACGCGCCCCGCACGGGAAAGTTACGACCGTTCACCCCTTTTGGTGGTGCGACGGACAACCGTCCATCGCACCACCTGCCTGTCCGCATACGTTCGTCCCGCTGCGAGCCGCCGGACCAACGGCGGCTCCCCAAACGGGAGATCGGGGGTGTGCGCGTGCGCATCGGACTGCTGACGGAGGGTGGCTACCCGTATGTGAGCGGTGAGGCCGGACTCTGGTGCGACCGGCTCGTACGCGGGCTGGAGCGGCACGAGTTCGAGGTCTACGCGCTCAGCCGCAGCGAGCGGCAGGAAGCCGGGGGATGGGTCGCGCTGCCGCCGCAGGTCGGCCGGGTCCTCACCGCCGCCCTCTGGGAGCACGAGGACGACGGGGTCGTGTACGGACGGCGTGCGCGCCGGCGCTTTGCCGAGCACTACGGCGAGTTGGCCGTTTCCCTGTGTGCGGCCGCTCCCGGAGACCCGTCCGAGGCGGTCTCGGGTGAGTCGGCCGAGGCGGTGTCGGGTGAGTCGGCCGAGGCGGTGTCGGGTGAGTCGGCCGAGGGCGCGCAGGGCACGGAGTGTGGGCAGGGCGCGGAGGCTTCGGGGGGCGTTTCCGCCCTTGAGGCGGACCGTTTCGCCAGTGCGCTGTACGGCCTCGCCGAACTCGCCCGCGACGAGGGCGGGCTGCCGGCCGCGCTCCGCTCGGAGACCGCCGTACGCGCCCTGGAACGCGCCTGTCGTGCGCCCGGCGCCCACCGCGCCGCACGCGAAGCGCGCGTACCCGACCTGCTCACCGTCGCCGCGCGCCTCGAACGCACCCTGCGCCCCCTGTCGCTCGACTGGTACGAGGACGACGCCCTCGGCGCGGTCGACCTGTGCCACGCCACCTCCGGCGGCACCGCCGCCCTCCCGGGCCTGCTCGCCCGGCACTTCTTCGACGTGCCCCTGCTGGTGACCGAGTACGGCGTACGACTGCGGACGCACTACCTCACCGACCCCGGCTCCCCACCGGCGATACGGTCCCTGATGGCCGCCTTCCACGGCCGTCTCGCCGCCGAGACCTACCGGCGTGCCGCAGTCGTCACGCCCGGCAACACGCACGCCCGCCGCTGGCAGGAGCGCTGCGGCGCCGACCGCGCCAAGCTCCGCACGGTGCCGCCGGGCATGGACGCGCGGCCCTTCGCCGAGGCGGGGGAGTCGCCGGAGTGCGCCGATCCGCGCACCCTCGTCTGGCTCGGGCGCGTCGAGCCCGCCAAGGACCTGGTCTCCCTGCTGCACGCCTTCGCGGCGATCCGCAGGGCGGAACCCGGAGCGCGGCTGAGGATCGTCGGCGCCCCGTCCGGCCCCGAGGGCGCGGCCTACCTCGCCCACTGCAAGGGCCTCGCCGCCCGGCTCTTCCCCGACGAGGCCGACGGCCCGCACGCCGTCGGCCAGCACCCGGTGTCCTTCGAGGAGACCGGCGGCCCCGAACTGCCCTCCCGCGCCGACGCGTACGCCTCGGGCGCCCTGGTCGTCCTCTCCAGCGTCGTGGAGGGATTCCCGGCCGGGCTGGTCGAGGCCATGTTCTGCGGACGCGCGACGGTGTCCACGGACGTGGGCGCGGTCGTGGAAGCCATCGGCGGCACGGGACTCGTCGTGCCGCCGCGCAATCCGCGGGCGCTCGCCGAGGCGTGCGTCGCGCTGCTGCGCGACCCCGAGCGCCGTGAGCGCCTGGGAGCCGCGGCGCGCGCCCGCGCACTGGAACTGTTCACCGTCGAGCAGAACGTCGCGGCGTTCCACGGCATCTACCTGGAGATCCTCTCCAGTACGCCCGCCCGCCGTGTCGCCCTGGACGAGGCCGGCGGGCCCCTGCCCTTCTCCGTGCCCGCCGAGGCCCACCTCCCCGGCCGCTGGTCCGCCCCCACGGCACGCGTCGTGGCCCGGGGCGGCCCGGCCTGGGCCACGGACACACCGGTCACCGCCTGCGAGAAGGCGGCGCGCTTCACCGAGGGGGCGGCACGATGAGCGGGCTCGGCGAACTGGACCGGCCCGGGACGCCCGGCAACCCGGACGGCTGGGACGAGCGCTCCTGGCGGGGCGTGGGCGGGGGAGCGGACGCCGATGAGCGGCAGGCGGCCGCCGTCGAGGGTGGCGGTGCGGGCGGCCGGAGCACGGCGGCCGCCCGTGGCAAGCAGACGCCCGCCCCGGGCCGACGTACCGCGGCGGACCCCGTGAAGGCCCTGATGCACCGCCACCGCGACCTGTGCGAACGTGCCGTCGACCCACTGGAGATCGCGGCCGGCCTGGAGGCGCACGGCGTCACCGACCGGACCGCCGCCCGCTTCCGGCACCGGGACGTCTTCTCCCTCGCGGAGGAGATGTACGCCCGCGTCCCGCGCGACGGCGACACCCCCGCGCCCCCGGCCGACCCGTCGGGCCCCGCGCCGCGCGCCGCCTGGATCGTCCTCTCCCTGCTGCCCGGCGTACTGGGCGCCGCCACCGTGGCCGCACTGCGCCTCACCGACGGCCGCCCCCGCCTGATCGCCGCCCTCGCCGGCGCCCTCACGGTGAGTGCGGCCCTGGGCGCCGCGCTGCACCGGGGCCCGCTCAGCGCCGCAACCCGCACCACCGCCACCTGGACCTGCTGGCTCGCCGGATACGCCCTGCTCGGCGACGGACTCCTGCGCGCCGCCCTCGCCGGCGGCCCCGACGGCCTGCCCGACGGCACCGCCGACGGCCCGTGGCCCGTCGCCCTCGCCCCCGTCCTGGCCCTCGCGCTGTCCTGCGCACCGGCGGCCGGCTGCGCCCACCTCTTCGCCGAACGCGCCCGGCGCAAACTCACCTCCAGCCGCGGCCTCGCCGACTTCTCCGCCTCCGTACGCCCCCTGCTCTTCGGCGCGTTCGCCCTGTACCTGGGCGCGCTGGCCGCCCTGCTCGCGCTGACCGGCGCGGTCCTCGGCGCGCCCGCCGCGCCCGCCCAGGCCCTCACGCTGGGCGCGCTGCTGCTGCTCGCCCGGCTGCTCACCGTGCACCGGCACGCCCACGCCGCCACGCTCGTCCTCGCCACGACGGCCGGCGCCGAGGCGGCCGCCCTCGCCACCGTCTTCGCCGGCCGCCTCCCCGGCTTCGACCACCTCGCCGTCCCCGTGGAGACCCTGGTGGCCGCTTGCGGCCCGGCCGGTGTCCCGGTGGCGGCCTGCGGCGCCGGCGCCTTGACCCTCCTGGTCCACGCGGCCCGCCGCCTGACCCTCGCCTCGGCCCACGCGTCGACGGAGCGGCCGCGATGACCGCGCGCACGGGCAGCGGTCCGCGTCCGGCGGCCACGGCGTCGTGGTGCCCCGCGACGACCGCGCGCACACGCAGCGGCCCGTCGTCCGTCCCCCCCACCCCCGCATCACCCCTTGAAGGAGCCCCCAGATGAGCACCTCCCGACCCGACGCCTCGGCACCGGGAGCCGCCCGATGAGAGTCCTGCTGATCGGAGCCAACGGCTACATCGGCCGCTTCGTCGCCGACCGTCTCCTCGCCGACCCCGCCGTCCAGCTCACCGCCCTCGGCCGTGGCGACGACGCCGACGTGCGCTTCGACCTCGCCACCGGCAGTCCCGGCGCCCTCACCCGCTTCCTCGACGCGGTCCACCCCGGCGTCGTCGTCAACTGCGCCGGCACCACCCGGGGCGGCGCCCGCGAACTCACCCGGCACAACACCGTCGCCGTCGCCACCGTCTGCGAGGCCCTGCGCCGCAGCGGCTGCGGCGCCCGCCTGGTGCAGGTCGGATGCAGCGCCGAGTACGGCCCCAGCCAGCCCGGCTCCTCCACCGCCGAGGACGCCGTGCCCCGCCCCGGCGGCCCCTACGGCGTCAGCAAGCTCGCCGCCACCGAACTCGTCCTCGGCTCCGGCCTCGACGCCGTCGTCCTGCGTGTCTTCTCGCCCGCCGGCCCCGGCACCCCCGCCGGCTCCCCGCTGGGCCGCCTCGCCGAGGCCATGCGCCGCGCCATGCAGTCCGGCGACGGTGAACTGCGGCTCGGCGGCCTCGGCGCCCAGCGCGACTTCATCGACGTCCGCGACGTCGCCCGTGCCGTCCACGCCGCCTCCCTCTCCGCCGCCCAGGGCGTCATCAACATCGGCTCAGGCCGCGCCGTCCGCCTGCGCGACGCCGCCGCCACCCTCGCCCGCGTCGCCGGCTACGGCGGTGCCCTGCACGAACTCGACGCCCCGCCCGGCGCCCTGCGGCCCACCATCGGCCACCCCCGCAGCGAGTCCGTCGGCCACCGCGCCGACACCCTCGCCCACCACCGCCCGGACGGCCTCGTCCACCGCGGCGACACCGAGCACGCGGCGCCGGTCGCCTACCCGTACCCCGACGGCTGCGGCAGCTGGCAGCAGGCGGATGTGCGCACCGCACGCGACCGGCTCGGCTGGCGGCCCCGGATCGGCCTCGAAGAGTCCCTCGCCGACATCTGGATGGAGGCGGCATGCCGTATCTGACCAGCACCCGGGCGGGCCTCGCGACCACCGACGTCCGCACCGGCCTCGCCGTCCCGGGCCTCGCCCACCCTCTCGTCGCCCCCGACGAATGGGCCGGCCTCACCTGCCCCGGCAGCCCTCTGCACTGGGTCGTCCTCAACCCCGCCGACGGCCCCGGCGCCCACCCCGACCCGCGCTGCCTGGAGGCGGCCGGGCACCTGCGCAACGCCGGCGTCCGGGTCCTCGGCCACCTCGACGCCGCCCACGGCGCCCGGAGCCTCGGCGAGCAGATCTCCGAAGCCCACCGGTATCTCGACTGGTACCAGGTCGACGGCTTCCTCCTGGACCGCTGTCCCTCCGACAAGGCCGCCCTGCCCGAGGTCCGCCGCACGACAGGCACGCTGCGGGTGATCCTTGACGATGCCCACATCGTCCTCGGCCACGGCACCCACCCCTACCCCGGTTACGCGGAGAACGCCGACCAACTCGTCACCTTCTCGGGCGCCTGGGCCGACTACCGCTGGTCCCAGGCGGCCGAGTGGAGTGCCGACTACTCGCCCGAGCGCTTCTGCCACTTCGTCCACGGCGTCCCGCGCGGGCATCTGGAGGAGGCGCTGCGCATCGCCCGCTGGCAGGGAGCCGCCACGATCTACTTCACCGACCGCACGGACCACGACGGCCGGACCGACCCCTGGGAGACGATGCCCGGCTACTGGGACGACATCGTCTCGCGGGTCGGGACGGGAGTCTCGGAATGAAAAAGGCCGTGGCAGTGTTACTGGCGGAAGAACCGTAATCACTGACCGACCAACGGAGTCCCCGTGTCGCTGCCACCCCTGGTCGAGCCGGCCCCCGAGCTCACCGTAGACGAGGTCCGCAGGTACTCCCGCCACCTGATCATTCCCGACGTGGGAATGGACGGGCAGAAGCGGCTGAAGAACGCCAAGGTGCTCGCCGTGGGCGCGGGTGGCCTCGGCTCGCCGACCCTGATGTACCTGGCGGCGGCCGGTGTCGGCACGCTCGGCATCGTGGAGTTCGACGAGGTCGACGAGTCGAACCTGCAGCGCCAGGTCATCCACAGCCAGGCCGACATCGGCCGCTCCAAGGCCGAGTCCGCCCGCGACACCATCAAGGGCATCAACCCGTACGTGGACGTGGTCCTTCACCAGGAGCGGCTCGAGGCCGACAACGTGATGGACATCTTCAGCCAGTACGACTTGATCGTCGACGGCACGGACAACTTCGCGACCCGCTACCTGGTCAACGACGCCTGCGTCCTGCTGAACAAGCCCTACGTCTGGGGCTCGATCTACCGCTTCGACGGCCAGGCCTCCGTCTTCTGGTCCGAGCACGGCCCCTGCTACCGGTGCCTCTACCCGGAGCCCCCGCCCCCCGGCATGGTCCCCTCCTGCGCCGAGGGCGGCGTCCTGGGCGTGCTGTGCGCGTCCATCGGCTCCATCCAGACCAACGAGGCCATCAAGCTCCTCGCCGGCATCGGCGAGCCGCTGGTCGGCCGCCTGATGATCTACGACGCCCTGGAGATGCAGTACCGCCAGGTCAAGGTCCGCAAGGACCCGAACTGCGCGGTATGCGGCGAGAACCCGACCGTCACCGAGCTCATCGACTACGAGGCCTTCTGCGGCGTCGTCTCCGAGGAGGCCCAGGCGGCGGCCGCCGGCTCCACGATCACTCCCAAGCAGCTCAAGGAGTGGATCGACGACGGTGAGAACATCGAGCTCATCGACGTCCGCGAACCGAACGAGTTCGAGATCGTCTCCATTCCGGGCGCCCGCCTGATCCCGAAGAACGAGTTCCTCATGGGCTCGGCCCTCGAGAACCTCCCGCAGGACAAGAAGATCGTCCTGAACTGCAAGACGGGTGTCCGCAGTGCGGAAGTCCTGGCGGTCCTCAAGTCCGCCGGCTTCGCCGACGCCGTCCACGTCGGCGGCGGCGTCATCGGCTGGGTCAACCAGATCGAACCGGAGAAGCCCGTCTACTGACCGGGCTCCGTCTCCTGACCAGGCCCCGGTCCTGTTCTCCGGGCGGCGGGGGTTTCGCGCACCACGGGTGCGCGAAACCCCCGCCGTCGTCATGAGCAGGTCTTGCCGTCCTTCGGCACCGTGCCCTTCAGGAGGTAGGCGTCCACCGTGGAGTCGACGCAGTCGCTCCCGCTCCCGTACGCCCCGTGTCCCTCGCCCTTCCAGGTGAGCACCACTCCGACGTCGTTGCCCAGCTCGTCGGCCATCCTGCGGGCGCCCTCGTAGGGGGTCGCCGGGTCGCCCGTGTTGCCGACCACCAGGACCGGGGCCGCTCCCGGCGCGCTCACCTCCGGTGTGTCGTGCTGCCCGGGCACCGGCCAGTCGTGGCACCAGCCGGCCGTGTCCCAGCCGAGGAAGGCCCCGAAGACGGGCGAGACCTGCTCGAACCTCGGCAGCCGCTTCCTGGTCTCCTCCAGGGTCGGCCGCTGCCTGTCGTCCAGGCACGATATGACCCGTTGCGAGTGGGTCGTCGTGCCGTAGTGCCCCGAGGAGTCGCGTTCGTTGTAGCCGTCGGCGAGGGCCAGCAGCTCGGAGCCGTCGCCCTCCTCGGCCGCCGCGAGCGCGCTGGTCAGGGCCGGCCAGCCGTCCTTGCTGTAAAGCGGCAGCACGATCCCGGTGAGGGCGAGCGACTGCGTCAGCTTCCGCCCCGACGACGAGGTCTCCAGCGGCTCCGCGTCGAGCCGGTCCAGCAGAGCGGCGATCTTGCGCGACCCCTCCTTCGGGTCCTCCCCGGTGGACTTCAGATAGTCGTCCAGCGCTCGCTGGAAGCCCCGGGCCTGGTTCTCGGCGTGGCCCATCGTGTCGGCGGCCGGGTCCACGACGGCGTCGAGGATCACGCGCCCGACCCGCTTCGGGAACAGGTGGGCGTAGACACCGCCGAGTTCGGTGCCGTAGGAGATGCCGAAGTAGTGCATCTTCGCGTCGCCGAGGACCTGCCGCATCAGGTCCATGTCGCGGGCCGTGTCCGTGGTCGAGACGTGCGCCATCAGCTTGCCGGCCGCCTTCTGGCAGCCCGTGCCGAAATCGGCGGCGTCCTTCAGGAACGCCTGCTCCTCGCCCGCCGTGTCCGGCGTGGAGTCCACCGACTCGGCGTCCTCGATCGCCTCGTCGTCGCGGCAGCGTACGCCCCCGCTGGCGGCCACCCCGCGCGGGTCCCAGCTCACCAGGTCGTACCGCTCGTGCAGGGACGAGACGGTGTCGGCGTAGGACGGCAGCGTCGAGACGCCGGAGCCGCCCGGGCCGCCGAAGTTGAACAGCAGGGACCCTATGCGCTCACCGCCGGTGGCCTTCGCCCGGATCAGCGCGAGGTCGATCGTCTCGCCGTCCGGGCGGGACCAGTCCAGCGGCGCCTTGAGCGTGGCGCACTGCCACTCGCCGCCGGGTGCGGGGGAGTCGGCGGTCTCCTTGCAGCGGGCCCAGTCGAGCCTCTGGGAGGCCAGCGCCTCCGGCACCCCGGGCGGTGCCGCCTCCGTCGGTGCCGCGCTGCTCGTACCCCCGCCGTCCCTGTCCTCTTCGTCCTCGCCGGACGAGCCGCCGCTGCAACCCGCCGTCAGCAGTGCGGCCGCGGCCGTCAGAGCCGTCCACCGTGCCAGACGCCCCATGCCCTCTCCCCCCTGACAAGCCGTCCGCGCCGTGCGGCGGATGGCAGTCATGTCATCGTAGGCGGAGAACGCCAGGCCCGCTGAACCCTGTGGATAACTCTCTGAGCTGCGACTTTGCTCGGTTTTCAGTGGGCCGGGAAGATCAGGAGCAGACGGTGTCGGCCGACGGGACCTCGCCGTCCAGCAGGTAGCCGTCCACCGCCGAGCGCACGCACTTGTTCTTGCTGTCGTAGGCTCCGTGGCCCTGGCCCTTGTAGGTCAACTCCACCCCGACGCCCTCGCCCAGCGCCTTCGCCATGCGGCCGGCACCCTCGTACGGCGTGGCCGGGTCGCCCGTGTTGCCGATGACGAGGATCGGCGGCGCACCGGGCGCGCTGACATCGGGATGGTCGGCGGCGCCGGGCACCGCCCAGTCGGTGCAGCTGAGCATCGACCAGGCGAGGTAGTCGCCGAACACCGGGGACGCCTTGCCGAACTCGGGCAGTTTGCGCTGCACGTACGCGGAGTCGTACCGCGGCTTGTCGTCGGCGCAGTTGATGGCGACGTTGGCGGCGGTGATGTCGCTGTACTTCCCGTCCTCGTTGCGCCCGTTCAGCGCGTCCGACAGCGCCATGAGGACCCGGCCGTCACCGTCGTACGCCTGCTCCAGACCCTCGGTGAGGTACTCCCAGAAGTCCTTCGAGTACAGGGCCTGCGCGATGCCACCGGTCGCGGCGGTCTCGGTGAGTTCGCGCGGGAAGATGCCCGGGATCGGCTTGCGGTCGAGGTCCTTCAGGAGCCGGACGATGCGGTTCTCGACGTCCTGGGCGGTGTCCCCGACGGGGCAGTCCTCGACCTTCGAGGTGCAGTCCTCGGCGAAGTTGTCGAGCGCTAGCTGGAAGCCCTCGGCCTGTCCGAGCGAGCCCTGCTCGGCGTTCTGCGTGGGGTCGACGACCGCGTCGAAGACGGCGCGGCCCACCTTCTCGGGGAACAGGTGGGCGTAGACGCCGCCGAGTTCGGTGCCGTAGGAGATGCCGAAGTAGTGCATCTTCTCGTCGCCGAGGACCTGCCGCATCAGGTCCATGTCGCGGGCCGCGTCCGTGGTGGGCACATGCGGAAGGATCTTCTCCGAGTTCTTCTCGCAGGCCGCGTTGAAGTCCTTGGTGTTGGCGACCAGTTCCGTACGTTCGGCCTGGTCGTCGGGGGTGGCGTCCTGCTGGAAGTAGGCGTCGAGCTGCTTGTCGTCCAGACACTCGACGGGTGCGCTGCGGCCGACGCCGCGCGGGTCGAAGCTGACCAGGTCGTAACGGGTGCGCAGGTTCGCGTAGTCCTGCCCGAAGGCGGGCAGGGTGGTGACGCCGGAGCCGCCCGGTCCGCCGAAGTTGAAGACGAGGGAGCCGATGCGCCGGTCCGCCGCGCCGCTGGCCTTGGCGCGGATCAGGGCGAGGCCGATCGTGTCGCCCTTGGGGTCGTCCCAGTCGAGCGGCGCCTTCATGGTGGCGCACTGCCACGCGCCGCCGTCCGGCAGCGGGGAGGGTGCGCTGCCGCCTCCCTCGGCCTCGGACGGGGCCGGGCAGTCCTTCCAGTCGAGCTTCTGGTCCGTCAGGTCCCCGTCGCTCTCCTGCGATCCGACTCCACAGCCCGCCAGCAGGACGGAGAGGGTGACGGCGGTGGCGGTCAGGGCGGCGGCGCGCAGCCGGGAGGGATTCGGCATGCGTCCATCGTGCGGTCGCGCGGGAGCCCCCGCGCGGGGCCAGGGCCGTACGAGGTACGCGGTCCCCGCCCCGTACTCGGTTACAGGGCGCCCTTACGCGTGAGGTGGCTGAAGGCCAGCCAGCCCGGCAGGACCGGCAGCCACAGGGTGAGCAGCCGGTACAGCAGGACCGCGGGGGCGGCGACCTCCTTGGGGAGGCCGACGGCGATCAGACCGACCGTCAGGGTGGCCTCCACGGCGCCCACCCCGCCGGGTGTCGGCGCGGCGGACCCCAGCGCGTTGCCCGCCAGGAAGACGACCGCGACGCTCGCCAGGCTGATCGACGTCGAGTCGTCGCCGAACGCGCGGATCGAGGCGTCCAGGCACATCACGAAGCAGGCGGTGAGCAGCAGCATGCCGCCGATGCCGGTGACCAGCTTCTGCGGCCGCTGGAGCACGTCCAGCATGCGCGGGATGACGCCGGCGAAGAGCGACCTCACGCGCGTGACGACGAATTTGCGCAGGAACGGCACCGACGTCACCACGAGCACGAGCACCGCCACCGTCAGCAGACCCGCGATGACCGTCCGGGACGGCGAGAGCGACGGCGTCTTCTCGGTGCCGGTCAGATAGCCGAAGGACAGCAGCATCAGGATGTGGCAGCCGAGCCCGAACAACTGCGACGCGCCGACGCTCGCCACCGCGAGCCCGGGGCGCACGCCCGCGCGCTGGAGGAAGCGGGTGTTCAGCGCGACACCGCCGACCGCCGCCGGCGCGACGATCTTCACGAACGACCCGGCGACCTGCGCGGCCACGGTCCGCACGAACGGCACCCGCTCGGGCACGAAGCCCAGCAGCGACATCGCCGCCGCCACATAGCTCGCCGCCGAGAACAGCACGGCTGCCGCGACCCAGCCCCACTGGGCGTTCGAGATCAGTGGCCCGGCCTCGATGTGGGTGAGCTGGGTGAGCAGGAAGTAGGCGCCGATCGCGCCGGCGATGAAGCTGATCAGTGTGCGTGGCCGCACCCGCTCCAGTCGGGCCGGCTCGACGGGGGCCTGGGGCCTGATGCGCAGCACCGCGTGCCGGATCAGGGTGAGCAGGTCCTCCTCGCGGGCCTCCTCGATCGCCTCGTCCACGGCCCGCTTCTCGGCCCGCTGCTCGGCACGCACGGCCTTCTTGTCGGGTTTTTCCGGCTTGTCGACCTTGGCCGACTCGTCGCTCGTGCCGGCCTTCTCGGCTGTGCCGGGTTTTTCGGCCGTGCCGGGCTTTCCGGCCGTGCCGGGCTTTCCGGCCGTGCCGGGGCTTTCGGCCTTCTCCAGCGAGATGCGCGTTCCGTCGCCGCCCCCTGCCGCCGCCTCCGCACGGGCCAGCTTGGCCTGCCGGGACGACTCCAGGACCGCCTCACGCTCGCGCTGGGCCCGTTCCCGCGCCAGCCTGCGCAGGGTCGCGCGTGTGGAGCGGCTGAGCGCGATGGGCTGGAGCATGGGCAGGCAGTCCGCCACGGCGTCCGGGCCGAGCACCGCCACGGCCGAGGCGACCGAGCGCTCGGCGCCCACCCGCAGCCCCAGGGTCACCAGGAGCTGGGAGATGTCCATCCGCAGCAGCAGATCCCCGGCGGCGATCTCGCCGATGCGCAGGTCGGTCAGGATCACCTTGCCAGAACGATCCACCAGGATGGCGTCCCCGACCAGCCTGCGGTGCGCGATACGGCGGGACTGCAGGGCACGCACCTGCTCCCAGGTGCCGCGCAGCAGGTCGTCGGTGATCTCCTCGTCCGCCAGCGAGTCCAGGGAACGTCCCCCGGTGTGCTCGTAGACGAGCATCACGGCGTCGGGGCCCAGCTCGGACGTGGCGATCAGCTTGGGGGCGTTGGCACCGGCCGCGATCGCCGCGTAGGCGAGCAGCGCCTCCTGCTCCAGGGCCTGCCGCAGCGAGGGGAGGCTGCTGCGGGTGGCGAAGCCGCGCAGCGTCAGATTGCGCCACGCCCGGTAGAAGAAGCCCTGCGCCTGCTGCTCCCGGTCCACCACCGTCACGTCGAGCGGCCGGCCGTCCTCCAGGGTGACGAAGTAGCGGCGGCCGCGGTCACCGGCCTCCACGTTGTCCGTCGGCGCCTCCTCGCGGGCGGCGGTCACCGGGCGGAACCCGACGTGCCGCAGGCCCGCCATCAGCGTCCTGCCGGTCGGGCGGACGTTGGGGGAGCCGACCGCGTACAGCGTGCCGTAGGCCACCGTCCAGCCGATCAGGACGGTCAGGATGATCGAGAACGGTGTGGTGTAGCCCGTGACGAGCATCGAGAAGGCGTCCAGCATCAACACGATCCACAGCACCGCGCGCCAGCGTGGTCTGCGGGACATGCCGACGGCCGTCATGTACGCGATGACCGGGGCCAGGTAGCCGTGCACGGGGTCGGTCAGGGCGTGGATGTCGCCCGGCGAGGGCTGGGTGAGCGCCTCCTGGATGGAGCCGGGGGCGGTCTTGGCGACCCACAGGTCGGTGGCGAGGGTCACGCCGTGCGCCAGGACCGCCGCGAGGACGCCGTCGGCGATCCGCAGCCCGTCGCGTTTGATCAGCCGTTCGATCGCGAAGGCGACCGGCACCAGGAGGATCGCGATGCTGGAGACCAGCCCCGCGATCTTGATCAGCAGGTCGGGCGCCTGTCCGGTGCCCTTGTTGATGTCCTGTTCGAGACCGGAGGTGGTGCCGTGCGCGAAGGCGGCGACGGCGAGCAGGACGGCCACGGCCAGCACGCCCACCAGGAGGCGCATCAGGTCGGAGGGACGGTGCACGCGCGCGGGGAGGAGCGGTTCGTCGCCCTCCACCTCGTCGATGTGGGCCACGTCGTCGGGATCGGCGGCCGTCGCCGACGGGCCCCCGGACGCTCGCTCGGCGGCCTTCCCGTCGCCGCCGTCCGCGGCGTCCGGGCGCGGCGAAGCGTCAGAGGTGCCCTCGGCGTCCTCGGGGTGCGCACCCTGCTGCTTCATCGCCTCTTCTTGCTCTCGTATCACTGGTCACCGCCCGCACGATGGTGGCATGCCACGCCGGTCTCGATGGGCATCAGGGTGCCCGTGCGGGCCGCACAGTCTGCCCCAAGGGGCGCTCGCGGGCGAGGGACGCGCACCGCGCGGAGGCCCGCGCGCTGTCGGTGGGGTGCGGCAGGATGGGGCGGATGAGCGAGCAGAGCCTTCCGGACGACGCCCGCGCGGAGCACGCCGACGCGCTGCCCGAGTACGCCGAGCGGGTCCTCGACGTGACCGAGCTGATCCCGCCGGGCCGCGTCATGACCTACGGCGACGTCGCCGAATACCTGGAGGAGGGCGGGCCCCGTCAGGTCGGCCGGGTGATGTCCCTCTACGGGGGAGGCGTCCCCTGGTGGCGTGTCGTACGCGCCGACGGGGCCCTGCTCGCCGGACACGAGCTGGAGGCGCTCGCCCGCTACCGAGAGGAGGGCACGCCCCTGAAGGGGGCGAGCAGAGCCGCGGAGGGCCATCTGCCGCGCCTCGACCTGAAACGGGCGCGGTGGGACGGGGACGGACACGCGCAGGGTCACACCTGACAGCTTCCGGCATCCGGCCGTCCGGTGTGTGACCGGTGATCCGTACGAGGGAAACGGGCAGTTCGGACATGTCTGTGCCATGACGTACGTTCGTGGGGCGAGGGGCGTTCGTGGAGCGGGAGGTGCGCGCGCCGTGAGGGGCCCGAGAGGCCCGCGCGGTCCGTGTGACCCGAGGGAAGAAGAGGAGGCGCTGCTTCCGACTCGTCCCCCGGCGTAGCGTCGGCCGCACGCGTCCCCCTCATCCCGCGGCCACCGTCGTGTCCGCGGGGCGGACGGCACACCAGCACACCCACCAGGACCGGCGAACCACGTGAGCTCCTTTTCCTCCACCCGACACCCGTCGCACCACCAGGGGCGACGGGGGAGCCGTGGCGCTTACCGACTCGTGCGTACCCCGCCGGCGCGTATGGACCCCCCTCGTCTTGACGCCGCGCAGCGTGCCGTGGTTGACCACGGCACCGGCCCGCTGCTCGTCCTCGCGGGCCCCGGCACCGGCAAGACCACCACGCTCGTCGAGTCCGTGGCGGAGCGGATCGAGCGGGGCGGCGACCCCGAACGCATCCTGGTGCTGACCTTCAGCCGCAAGGCGGCCATCGAGCTGCGGGAGCGCATGGCGCTGCGCATGGGCGCCGCGCGCGCCCCCCGCGCGACGACCTTTCACTCCTTCGGCTACGCCCTGGTCCGCGCCCACCAGGACAGCGACCTGTTCGTCGAGCCCCTGCGGCTGCTGTCCGGTCCGGAGCAGGACGTCACGGTGCGCGAGCTGCTCGCCGGGCAGGTCGACCTGGAACGGCTCGGGCTGGCCCATGTGCGCTGGCCCGACGAACTGCGCGCCTGCCTGACCACCCGGGGCTTCGCCGACGAGGTCCGCGCGGTGCTCGCCCGCAGTCGCGAACTGGGTCTCGGCCCCGACGCCCTGGCCGCCTTCGCGCGGCGCATCGGCCGCCCCGACTGGCGGGCCGCCGCCGTCTTCCTCGCCGAGTACCTCGACGTGCTCGACCTCCAGGGCGTCCTCGACTACGCCGAACTCGTGCACCGCGCGGTGCTCCTCGCCCACCGTCCCGAGGTCGCGGCGCGGCTGTCCGCCCAGTACGACGCGGTCTACGTCGACGAGTACCAGGACACCGACCCGGCCCAGGTGCGGCTGCTGCACGCCCTGGCCGGCGGCGGGCGCACCCTCGTCGCCTTCGGCGACCCCGACCAGTCGATCTACGCCTTCCGGGGCGCGGACGTGAACGGCATCCTCGGCTTCCCGGCCGCCTTCCCGCGCGCGGACGGGCGTCCGGCGCCGGTCGAGGTGCTGCGGACCGCCCGCCGGTCCGGGGCCGGTCTGCTGGCCGCCACCCGGCTGCTGACCCGGCGCATGCCGCTCACCCGGCTCCCCGCCGGCGCGGTACGGGCCCACCGCGAGCCCACGCCGGTGCGGGACGGGGGGCGCGTCGAGGTGTACACGTACCCGACGTCCGGCACCGAGCTGGACAACATCGCCGACATCCTGCGCCGGGCGCACCTGGAGGACGGCGTCCCCTGGGGCGACATGGCCGTCCTGGTCCGCGCCGGCTCCCGCACCATCCCCGCCGTGCGGCGCGCCCTCACCGTGGCGGGCGTTCCCCTGGACATCGACGGCGACGACCTCCCACTGCGGCACGAACCGGCGGTGGCCCCGCTGCTGACGGCCCTGCGTGCGGTGGCGGAGGCGGAAGCGGGGGTGGGGGCGGCCGGTCCCGGGGACGGGCGGGATGCCGCCGGGGGCGCCGCTGCGGGGGCCCAGCCCCAAGGTGACGCCGAACCTGATGGTGAGAGCGCGGCGGCTGTGACGGCCGTTGTCCGCCCGGCGGCGGACGGGGGCCTCCCCGAGGTCTCCCGGGGCGCCGCGGCAGCCGCGCCGGACGGCGGCACCGAGGCCGCCGCAGAGGCCGTGCTCGTTGCCGCCGCGGCCGAGGACGACCTCGGCCCGGCACCGTCCGACGCCGACGCCGATGCGACGCCCGGGCCCGAGTCCGCGCCGGGACCGGAGCCGGAGCCCGAGGTCGCGCCGGGCGGATCCGCCGCGCCCGGCCCCGCCACCCCGGACCCCGCCACCCCCGCCGACGCCCCGTGCTGGCTCCGCACCGAGACCGCACTCACCCTGCTCACCTCCCCCCTCGCCGGTATGGACGCCGCAGATCTGCGGCGGCTCGGGCGGGCGCTGCGGGACGAGGAGCGGGCCGCCGGCAATCCGCTGCCACCGCCCTCGGACGAGCTGCTCGCGCGGGCGCTGGCCGAGCCCGAGCGGCTCGCCGTGCACGACCCTGCGTACGCGCGGGGCGCGCAGCGTCTCGGGGCGCTGCTCCGCAAGGCCCGTGAGCGCCTGGCCGGAGGGGGCAGCGCGGAGGAGGCGCTGTGGGACCTGTGGAACGGCACGCCCTGGCCCTCGCGCCTGGAGCGTTCCGCCCGGCGCGGCGGTGCCGCGGGGCGCAACGCCGACCGCGACCTCGACGCCGTGTGCGCGCTGTTCGCGACCGCCGCCCGCGCTGAGGAGCGCATCGGCGGCCGGGGCGCCCTGAACTTCCTGGAGGAGATCGACGCCGAGGACATCGCCGCCGACACCCTCATGCGGCGCGCCGTACGTCCCCAGGCCGTCCGCCTGATGACCGCGCACCGCGCGAAGGGGCTGGAGTGGCGGCTCGTCGTCGTCGCGGGCGTCCAGGAGGGGCTCTGGCCCGACCTGCGCCGCCGCGGCTCGCTCCTGGAGGCCGACCGGATCGGCCGGGACGGACTCGCCGAACCCCTCACCCCCGGCGCCCTGCTCGCGGAGGAGCGCCGCCTGTTCTACGTCGCCGCCACGCGCGCGCGAGAACGCCTCGTGGTGACCGCGGTGAAGGCACCCGCCGACGACGGCGACCAGCCCTCCCGGTTCCTGACCGAACTCGGCGTCGAACCCGTCGACGTCACCGGCCGCCCCCGCCGCCCCCTCGCCGTCGCGGCCCTCGTCGCCGAACTGCGGGCCACCACCGTCGACCCGCGCGCGTCGCAAACCCTCCGGGCGGCCGCCGCCCGCCGGCTGGCCCGACTCGCCGCCCTCTCCGACGAGGACGGCCGCCCCCTTGTGCCGTCCGCCCACCCGTACCGCTGGTGGGGCATGTGGGACCCCACCGAGAGCAAGGTCCCGCTGCGCGACCGCGACCAGCCCGTCACCCTCTCGGGCAGCGCCCTGGACCAGCTGGCCAACACCTGCGCCCTCCAGTGGTTCCTGGGCCGCGAGGTGAAGGCCGACGCGCCCGCCACCGCCGCCCAGGGCTTCGGCAACGTCGTGCACGTCCTCGCCGACGAGGTCGCCTCCGGACACACCCCGGCCGACCTCGACGTCCTCATGGAGCGCCTGGACTCCGTGTGGAACGCCCTCGCCTTCGACGCGCCGTGGAAGTCCGCGCAGGAGAAGGCCAACGCGCGCGTGGCGCTCGAACGCTTCCTGAAGTGGCACGTCATGGACCGCGCCGGACGTACGCCGGTGGCGAGCGAGCACGACTTCGACGTGACCCTGGACGCCGGCGACTACGAGGTCCGCATCCGGGGCCAGATGGACCGCGTCGAGGCCGACGGCGACGGCCGCGCCTATGTCGTCGACTTCAAGACCGGCAAACAGTCGCCCACCTCCGCCGAGGTGGCCCGCCACCCCCAGCTCGCCGTCTACCAGCTCGCCGTCCGCGAGGGCGCCGTCGACGAGGCCTTCGACGGCGTACACCCCGCGCCGGGCGGCGCCGAACTCGTCCAGCTGCGCCAGGGCGCGCCCCAGCGGGACGGCGGTGAGACCCTGCCCAAGGTGCAGGCGCAGGCATCCCTGGAGGGGCCCGAGGGGGAGTGGGTCGGCGATCTGCTGGCCACGGCCGCCGGGAAGGTCCTGGACGAGCGGTTCACACCCACCGCGGGCCAGCACTGCACCCACTGCGCCTTCCGCGCGTCGTGCAGCGTCCGGCCCGAGGGGCGCCACGTGGTGGAGTGAGCGGTGCCTGACGTCTGCTGCGCGATACGTGCTGCCTGGCGATGATCACACCGGTGTCGCCCCGCACCCCGCCACCGCCCCGCACCCCAGTGCCGCCCCGCACACCGCCACCCCCCTCATACCTGCGCGCCCGGTGTGACAATCCGCACCACAGTCGCTGACCTGCGACTCCCCCGCCCCCGCGACTGATACGGCACCCGCTGTCAGTGCCCGCCACTAGCCTCTTCGACATGCCCGCCCACATCACCGATCCCGAGCAGCTCAAGGAGCTCCTCGGCATCCCCTTCACCCCGGAGCAGACGGCCTGCGTCACCGCGCCGCCCGCCCCGCAGGTGATCGTGGCCGGAGCCGGCTCGGGCAAGACGACGGTGATGGCCGCGCGCGTGGTGTGGCTGGTCGGCACCGGCCAGGTCGCCCCGGAACAGGTGCTCGGCCTCACCTTCACCAACAAGGCCGCCGGCGAACTCGCCGAACGCGTCCGCAAGGCCCTCGTCCGGGCCGGCGTCACCGACCCCGACGTGATCGACCCGGACGACCCGCCGGGCGAGCCGGTGATCTCGACGTACCACTCCTTCGCGGGCCGCCTCCTGACCGACCACGGCCTGCGCCTCGGGCTGGAGCCGACCTCCCGGCTGCTCGCCGACGCCACCCGCTACCAGCTCGCCGCGCGGGTGCTGCGCGAAGCGCCCGGCCCCTACCCGGCGCTGACCCGCTCCTTCGCCGACCTGGTCAGCGACCTCCTCGCTCTCGACGCCGAACTCGCCGAGCACCTCGTACGCCCCGAGGACCTGCGTGCCTGGGACGCCGGCCTCCTGGACTCCCTGGCGGGCGTCAGGCTCAGCAACGCCGATCTGCGCAGGGTCCCCGAGGCCGCCGCCGCCCGCCGCGAACTCGCCGACCTGGTCATCCGCTACCGCGCCGCGAAACGCCAGCGGGATCTGCTCGACTTCGGCGACCAGATCGCCCTGTCCGCCCGGCTCGCCGGGCTCCCCGAAGTGGGCCGCGTCCTGCGCGACGAGTTCCGGGTCGTCCTGCTCGACGAGTACCAGGACACGTCCGTGGCCCAGCGCATCCTCCTGGCGGGCCTGTTCGGCGGCGGCACCGGACACCCCGTCACCGCCGTGGGCGACCCCTGCCAGGCGATCTACGGCTGGCGCGGCGCCTCCGTCGCCAACCTCGACGACTTCCCGGAGCACTTCGCGCGCGCGGACGGCCGCCCCGCCACCCGCCAGGCGCTCAGCGAGAACCGGCGCAGCGGCGGCCGCCTCCTCGAGCTCGCCAACGGACTCGCCGAGCCCCTGCGCGCCATGCACGCGGGCGTGGAGGCCCTGCGCCCCGCACCCGGCGCCGAACGCGACGGCCTGGTCCGCTGCGCCCTGCTGAAGACCCACGCCGAGGAGGTCGACTGGATCGCCGACTCCGTCGCCCATCTCGTGCGCACCGGCAAGGCGCCCGGGGAGATCGCCGTCCTGTGCCGTACGGCGACCGACTTCGCCGAGATCCAGGGCGCGCTGGTGGCCCGTGACGTCCCCGTCGAGGTCGTCGGCCTGTCCGGGCTGCTGCACCTGCCCGAGGTCGCCGACCTGGTCGCCGTCTGCGAGGTCCTCCAGGACCCCGGCGCCAACGCCGCCCTGGTCCGCCTGCTCACCGGCCCGCGCTGGCGCATCGGGCCGCGCGACCTCGCCCTCCTGGGGCGCCGCGCCCGGCTCCTCGTGAGCCACGCGCGCGTGACGGGCGACGACGACCCCGACCGGCGGCTCGCCGCGGCCGTCGAGGGCGTGGACCCGGCCGAGGTGATATCGCTCGCGGACGCCCTGGACACCTTCCTGGAGACGCCCCTCGACGGCACCGGGGACGACGACGGACTGCCCTTCTCGCCGGACGCGCGCGTGCGGTTCGCCCGGCTGGCCACCGAGCTGCGCGATCTGCGCCGGGCCCTGTCGGACCCCCTGATGGACGTCCTGCACCGCGTCCTGGCCGTCACCGGCCTGGAGGTCGAGCTGTCGGCGTCCCCGCACGCGCTCGCCGCCCGCCGCCGCGAGACCCTGTCGAACTTCCTGGACGTCGCCGCGTCCTTCGCCGCCGGCGACGGCGAGGCCACCCTGCTCGCCTTCCTCGGCTTCCTGCGCACCGCCGCCCAGTACGAGAAGGGCCTCGACAACGCCCTGCCCGGCGGCGAGAACACCGTCAAGGTGCTCACCGCGCACAAGTCCAAGGGCCTGGAGTGGGACGTCGTCGCCGTGCCGGGGCTGGTCACCGGCACCTTCCCCAGCGGGCAGGGCCGCGAGAAGTGGACCGCCCAGGGCAAGGTGCTGCCGCACGGACTGCGCGGTGACGCCGACACCCTGCCCGACGTCGACTCCTGGGACTCCCGGGGGCTGAGGGCCTTCCACGAGGCCATGAAGGAGCACCAGCACACCGAGGAACTCCGCCTCGGCTACGTCACCTTCACCCGCCCCCGCTCCCTGCTCCTCGGCTCCGGCCACTGGTGGGGGCCGGCCCAGAAGAAGCCGCGCGGACCGTCCGCGTTCCTCACCGCCCTGTACGAGCACTGCGCCGCCGGGCACGGGGAGATCGAGGCATGGGCGGACGAACCCGTCGAGGGCGAGGAGAACCCGGCCCTCCACCGCGCGAGCGCCGACCAGGTCTGGCCCCTGCCCCTCGACGACGAGGCCCTCGCCCGCCGCCGCGCCGCCGCCGAGACGGTCCTCGCCCACCTGGACGACCTCGCCTCCCTGGAAGACGGCCCCGACGCGGCCGCCCCGCCCGGCCCCGGCACCTACGACGACCCGGAGTGGCCACCGCTCCCGGAGGACGACGAACCGCTCCCGGAGGACGACGAACCGCTCCCGGAGTACGCCGAACCGCTCCCGGACTACGCCGAGCCGCTCCCGGAGGACGCCGAGCCCGGCCCGCCCGACGAGGCCCTCGCCGACGAGGACCCCGCCGGCTGGGATTCCTGGACCGAGGCCCGCCCCACAGCGCCCCGGCACGCCCCCACCCCCGCCATCCCCCATCAGGCGACGCCCTCGAAGGCGCCCGCCCTCACCCCGGAGGAAGCCCGCACCATCGCCTCCTGGGACCGCGACCTCGACGCGCTCACCGGCGAGCTGCTGCGCGCCCGCGAGAGCGTGACAGAGGTACTCCTGCCGGCGTCCCTGACCGCCACCCAGTTGCTGAGCCTGGCCGCCGACCCCGACGGCTTCGCCCAGGAGCTGGCCCGCCCCATGCCCCGCCCGCCGCAGCCCGCCGCACGCCGCGGCACTCGCTTCCACGCCTGGGTCGAGACCCGCTTCGAACCACTGACCCTCCCCCTGCTGGAACCCGGGGAGCTGCCCGGCGGCGACGCCGAGATCGCCGACGAGGCCGACCTGGAGTTCCTCAAGGACGCCTTCGAACGCACCGAGTACGCCCGGCGCACCCCCTACCGCGTCGAGGCGCCGTTCCAGCTCTCGCTCGCCGGCCGGGTCGTCCGCGGCCGCATGGACGCCGTCTACAAGGAAGGCGACGGCAGTACGGCCACGTACGAGATCGTCGACTGGAAGACGAACCGGGCCGCGACCGCCGACCCGCTCCAGCTCGCCCTGTACCGCCTGGCCTGGGCCGAGCAGCAGGGCGTACCGCTGGAGTCGGTGACGGCCGCCTTCCTGTACGTGCGCACCGGCGAGGTCGTCCGGCCCGAGGGGCTGCCCGACCGCGCGGCGCTCGAAGAGCTGCTGCTCGCCGAACCGGCCGGTGACGAACCGCACGATCCGGGTGTCCGTGCGGGCCGATAGGCTCGTGAGCATGAGCCACCCCGTTGACAATGCTGTCAGCGCTGTCCGTACGTACATCGAGCAGCACCGCGCCGCCTTCCTCGACGACCTCGTCGCCTGGCTGCGCATCCCGTCCGTGTCGGCCCAGCCCGACCACGCGACCGATGTGCGCCGCAGCGCCGACTGGCTCGCCGCCAAGCTGAAGGAGACCGGCTTCCCGACCGCCGAGGTCTGGCCGACTCCGGGCGCCCCCACCGTCTTCGCCGAGTGGCCCTCCGCCGACCCCGGGGCGCCGACGGTCCTCGTCTACGGCCACCACGACGTCCGGCCCGCCGCCCGCGAGGACGGCTGGAGCAGCGAGCCCTTCGAGCCCGTCGTCCGCGAAAACCGCCTCTACGCGCGCGGTGCGGCCGACGACAAGGGGCAGGTGTTCTTCCACACACTCGGCGTCCGCGCCCACCTCGCCGCCACCGGCCGTACGAGCCCCGCGGTCAACCTCAAGCTGCTGATCGAGGGCGAGGAGGAGTCCGGCTCCCCGCACTTCCGCGCCCTCGTGGAGAAGCGCGCCGACCGTCTCACCGCCGACGCGGTGATCGTCTCCAACACCGGCATGTGGTCCGAGGACACCCCCACCGTCTGCACCGGCATGCGCGGCCTCGCCGAATGCGAGATCCGCCTGTACGGCCCCGACCAGGACATGCACTCGGGTTCCTTCGGCGGCGCGGTCCCCAACCCGGCCACCGCCGTCGCCCGCCTGGTGGCCGCCCTGCACGACGAGCACGCGCGCGTGGCGATCCCCGGCTTCTACGACGGCGTCGTCGAACTCACCGACCAGGAACGTGCCCTCTTCGCCGAGCTGCCCTTCGACGAGCAGCGGTGGCTGCGCACGGCCAAGTCGTACGCCCCCGCCGGCGAGGCCGGACACACCACCCTGGAGCGCGTCTGGGCCCGTCCCACCGCCGAGGTCAACGGCATCGGCGGCGGCTACCAGGGCCCCGGCAGTAAGACGATCATCCCGTCCTCCGCGATGGTGAAGCTCTCCTTCCGGCTGGTCGCCGGCCAGGACCCCGGACACGTCGAGAAGGCCGTCCGCGCGTGGGCCGACCAGCAGGTGCCCGCCGGGATCCGCTGCGAGATCACCTTCAGCGGCGCCACCCGCCCGTGCCTGACACCACTGGACCACCCGGCGCTGCGGTCGGTGGTCCGCGCGATGGGCCGGGCCTTCGACCAGCCCGTCCGCTTCACCCGCGAGGGCGGCTCCGGACCCGCCGCCGACCTCCAGGAGGTCCTCGGCGCGCCGGTGCTCTTCCTCGGCATCTCCGTCCCCTCCGACGGCTGGCACGCCCCCGACGAGAAGGTCGAACTCGACCTGCTCCTCAAAGGCGTCGAAACCTCCGCCCACCTGTGGGGCGATCTGGCGGAGCACTGGCGCCACGCACCCTGAGCGCACCGCACGGACCCGGTCCGCACCGGCACCGCGCGCGGCACACTGGAAACGCCGCCCGCACCGCCGAGCCCTCCCGGACCCGGTCGCCACCCGCCGCACGACCCGCCTGACCGCCTGCCGAACCGAACCGCTCACCGGGGGAGTTGGAAGCACCCGTGACCACCTGGACCGACCACACCGCCGACCGTCCCATCTCGCTCACCGCGCCGAGCGGCATCGACCGCGCCGCCCACCACCGGCTCGACGAGGCCTGGCTCGCGGCGGCGTGGAGCCACCCCTCGACGCGCTGTTTCGTGGTCTCCGGCGGTCAGGTCCTCATCGACGAGACGCCCGACGGGCGCACCGAACTCGTCATGACCCCCTCCTTCGAGGCCCCGCTCACCGAGGCGCACCGCTACTTCCTGGGCACCGACGAGGAGGGCGTCAGCTACTTCGCCCTCCAGAAGGACTCGCTGCCCGGCCGCATGGACCAGTCCGCGCGCCCGGCGGGCCTGCGCGAGGCCGGACTGCTGCTGTCGCCCCGCGACGCGGGCCTGATGGCGCACGCCGTCGCCCTGGAGAACTGGCAGCGGCTGCACCGCTTCTGCTCCCGCTGCGGCGAACGCACCGTCATCGCCGCCGCCGGCCACATCCGCCGCTGCCCCGCCTGCGGCGCCGAGCACTACCCGCGCACCGACCCGGCCGTGATCATGGCCGTCACGGACGACGAGGACCGCATCCTGCTCGGCCGCCAGGTCCACTGGCCCGAGGGGCGCTTCTCCACGCTGGCCGGTTTCGTGGAGCCGGGCGAGTCCATCGAGCAGTCGGTGCGCCGCGAGGTCTTCGAGGAGGCGGGCATCCAGGTCGGCCCGGTCGAGTACGTCGCAAGCCAGCCCTGGCCGTTCCCGTCGAGCCTGATGCTGGGCTTCATGGCCCGCGCCACCTCGACCGACATCGAGGTCGACGGGGACGAGATCCACGAGGCCCGCTGGTTCTCCCGCGAGGAACTGGGTGCCGCCTTCGAGTCCGGTGAGGTGCTCCCGCCCTACGGCATCTCCATCGCGGCCCGCCTCATCGAGCTCTGGTACGGCAGGCCGCTGCCGACACGCGGGGCCTTCTGAGCAGGAACGCGAGGAAGGGGGTGGCCCTCCCGTCAGGGAGAGGCCGCCCCCTTCGCGTGCGCCGTCGGGCGGTACCGCCCGCCCGTTACGCGCCGATCTTCTGCTTGACCTGCGCCAGCGACGGGTTCGTCAGCGTCGAGCCGTCCGGGAAGAGCACGGTCGGCACCGTCTGGTTGCCGCCGTTCGCCTTCTCCACGAAGGCCGCGGACTCCGGGTCCTGCTCGATGTTGATCTCGTCGTACGCGATGCCCTCGCGGTCCATCTGGCTCTTCAGCCGGCGGCAGTAGCCGCACCACGTGGTGCTGTACATCGTCACAGTGCCCGGCATGTCTCTCGTGCTCCTTCGACGGCTCAGGATCGCGCGGCCGGGGATGAGGCCGCAGCAGGGGAACGCGCGGGGCGGCGCCACCATTCCCGCCGGCCGTGCGCCCCCGGGCCACTGTGCGCCCCTGGCCACCGTGCGCTCCCCGCCGGCCGTGCGCCCCGGCCCGCCGCGTGATGCCCGTCGCATCGATACGACAATCAGCACGTGCCTGTGGACAACCGACTCACCCGTCTCGCGCGACCTGGCAGCATGGCGGTGTGACAGCAGCAACGCACTCCACCCTCTTCCCGCGGGTACCGGACTCGGCCGACGCGGTGCTCGACGGGCTCGACCCCGAGCAGCGCGAGGTGGCGACCGCCCTGCGCGGCCCGGTGTGCGTGCTGGCGGGCGCCGGCACGGGCAAGACGCGGGCGATCACCCACCGCATCGCCTACGGGGTGCGCGCCGGCATCCTCCAGCCCTCCAGCGTGCTCGCCGTCACCTTCACCAACCGCGCCGCGGGCGAGATGCGGGGCCGGCTCCGCCAGCTCGGCGCGGCCGGCGTCCAGGCCCGCACCTTCCACTCGGCGGCACTGCGTCAGCTCCAGTACTTCTGGCCGAAAGCGATCGGCGGCGCCCTGCCCAGACTCGTCGACCGCAAGATCCAGCTCGTCGCCGACGCGGCCGCCGCCTGCCGCATCCGCCTCGACCGGGGCGAGCTGCGCGACGCCACCGCGGAGATCGAGTGGTCTAAGGTGACCCAGACCGTCCCCGCCGACTATGCCCTCGCGGCCGCGAAGGCCGGCCGGGAGACACCCCGCGACCCGGCAGAGATCGCCCAGCTCTACGCCGCCTACGAGGATCTCAAGCGGACGCGCGGCGTCATCGACTTCGAGGACGTGCTGCTGCTGACGGTGGCCGTCCTCCAGGACCGGCACGACGTCGCCGAACAGGTCCGCGCCCAGTACCAGCACTTCGTGGTCGACGAGTACCAGGACGTCAGCCCCCTCCAGCAGCGCCTGCTGGAGCTGTGGCTCGGCGACCGCGACGACCTGTGCGTGGTCGGCGACGCCAGCCAGACGATCTATTCGTTCACGGGAGCAACCCCCGACCATCTGCTCGACTTCCGTGCCCGCCACCCCGGAGCCACCGTCGTCAAGCTGGTCCGGGACTACCGCTCCACCCCCCAGGTCGTCCACCTCGCCAACGGCCTGCTCGCCCAGGCCCGCGGCCGCGCCGCCGACCACCGGCTGGAACTGCTCTCCCAGCGGCCCGCCGGACCCGAGCCCGTCTACACCGAGTACACCGACGAACCCGCCGAGGCCGAGGGCGCCGCCCGCCGGATCCGCGAGCTGATCGCCTCGGGCGTCCCGGCCGCCGAGATCGCCGTCCTGTTCCGCACCAACTCCCAGTCGGAGACCTACGAACAGGCGCTCGCCGACGCCGGCGTGCCCTACCAGCTGCGCGGCGCCGAGCGCTTCTTCGACCGGCCCGAGGTGCGCAAGGCCATCAGCTCCCTGCGGGCCGCCGCGCGCTTCGGTGGCAACGACTCCCTCCTCGACGACGCCGTCGACCTGCCCTCCCAGGTGCGCGCGGTGCTCTCCGGAGAGGGCTGGACCCCGCAGCCCCCGGCCGGATCGGGCGCGGTCCGGGAGCGCTGGGAGTCGCTGGCCGCCCTGGTCAACCTGGCCCAGGACTTCGCCGCGGCCAAGGCGGGCGCCGCGCTGGGCCACCTCGTCGCGGAACTCGACGAGCGGGCCGACGCCCAGCATGCCCCGACGGTCCAGGGCGTCACCCTCGCCTCCCTGCACTCGGCCAAGGGCCTGGAGTGGGACGTCGTCTTCCTGGTGGGCGTCGCCGAGGGCATGATGCCGATCACCTACGCAAAGACCGACGAGCAGATCGAGGAGGAACGCCGGCTGCTCTACGTCGGCGTCACCCGCGCGCGCGAACGCCTCCATCTGTCCTGGGCGCTCGCCCGCTCGCCCGGCGGCAGGCCCAGCCGGCGCCCCAGCCGCTTCCTGAAGGGGCTGCGGCCCGGTTCGGGGACGACGGGCGGGCGGGCCGCCGCCGGCGGTCCCGGAGGCGTGGAGCGGGGCTTCGGGGGCGCCTCGGCGGCCTCGGCTCCCGCACCGAGACGGGCCCAGCGGACGCCCGCCCGCTGCCGGGTCTGCGGGCGCAGCCTCACCGGGGCCGGCGAGATGAAGCTGATGCGCTGCGAGGACTGCCCGTCCGACATGGACGAGGGCGTCTACGAGCGGCTGCGCGAGTGGCGTGCGGTCCAGGCGGGGCGCAGCGGGCAACCCGCGTTCTGCGTCTTCACCGACAAGACGCTGGTGGCGATCGCCGAGTCCGTCCCGGAGGACGAGCGGGAGCTGGCGCGCATCCCGGGTGTCGGGGCACGCAAACTGAACCGCTACGGATCCGATGTCCTCGCCATCTGCGCAGGCCAGGGGGGCGTGGGACTTGATGAGGACGACTGATCCGAACTCGTCGCAAAAATAGTTTGCGCATGCCCCGGGAATCCCCATAGGTTCTTGGTCACGGGAGCAGCGGCCTTCCCGAAGGCCCTGAATCCGTGTTGTACTTGCACATCCGCGGACTGGTTCGTCCCAGTCCCCAAGACGCCGAGAGGAGGCGAGTCCAGTGATCACCATCAACTCCAGCACCATCAGCGGCTTCACCGCCAAACTGACCGATCGCTCGGCCGTCTCCCTGGGCATGCTCGGCGTTGCCGGCTCGGGCACCGGTCTGTCCGGCATTCGTGCCGCGCGTCCGGCCGCCTCCCTCTCCATTGCTCCCGCGGGCCTTCCTGTCCGCGAGCGCAATGAGCGACCGACCAAGGCACTGGAAGCAGCAGTATCGGCACAGGCTCATGCCTATGCCTTTACCGCGACCGGTGCCGGATTCCGGAAGCAGACGACGCAGCACCACCTGATGTGGGCCTTCCGTGGGCCAGAACCCTGGAGTGATCCAGCCTGATCGATCAGGCCGGCGCCTTCAGGGCCGCGGAACCCCATCCGGGATCCGCGGCCCTTCTGTTTGTCCGCTCACACGGACAACAGCACGAAGGAGCCTCGGGACAAGAAAAGAACCCGGTACACCAACCACCCGGCCGACCGGCCGGAACGAACAGACGAGGAAGAACACCCGTGCAACTCGAAGCGCACGCCCCGTCCGTACCGCCTTCCGACACGATCCCCAAGCCCTGCTCCACGGAGGACCCCGCCTTGATCCCGCTCACCGCGCTCACCGCGCTCGACGACGCCATCGAGAACCTCGGTGTACCCGTCCCGTGCCGCTCCTACGACCCGGAGGTCTTCTTCGCCGAGTCGCCCGCGGACGTCGAGTACGCCAAGTCCCTCTGCCGCACCTGCCCGCTGATCGAGGCATGCCTCGCCGGGGCGAAGGAGCGGCGTGAGCCCTGGGGCGTCTGGGGCGGAGAGCTGTTCGTCCAGGGTGTCGTCGTCGCCCGGAAGCGGCCCCGTGGCCGCCCGCGCAAGAACCCGGTTTCCGCATGAACATCGCAGGAACGATCGACCGTCCCCTCACGTACGACCCCCAGAAGCAGGCCCCGATGAAGCCGTCCACCCACGACATCGCAGGCACCACGCCTGAAGACTTCACCATCAGCGACGCGAAGGACTCGCGTCAGAACAGGACCCGTGAGATGCAACTCATCCCAGAAGCCCTGGCTCGTGCGCATATGCACGACCGCCTGCGGGAGGCGGAGCAGGAACGCCGGGCGCTGCGCCTGGTGACCGCTCGCCGGATGCAGCGCCGGGCCGAGCGCGCCTCGCTGCGTGCCCGGCGGGCGCTGGCCATGGCCGTCATGCAGTAACCGAAGCACCTCCCGTGGGGGCCGGTCCGTGCGAACGGGCCGGCCCCCACGGGCGTGTTCACCCCCGGTGGCTCACGCCTCCTCCGCCTCGTCCTCGGGGACGAAGCCCACCAGCCAGTCCTCCAGTTCGTCGCGCAGCCGCACCGTGGCGCCCAGCTGGCACAGGACGCCGATCGTGCTCAGGGTCACGCGGTGGATCAGGAGATAGGACGGCGGGAGGTTGAGCTGCTTGGCCAGCTGGTACGCGGGGGAGCGCGGGTCGCCGATGCGGGCGGCCTGGCCGCGCATCCAGCCGCGGGTGAAGTGGAACGCGTCGACCCGGGCCGGCTCGATGATCGGCAGGAGATAGTCGAGGACGGCGTCGGGGTCCAGCTCTATCGACTCCCTGACGAACCCCTCGGTGCGGAGCATCTCGTAGACGGCCTCCGCCTCGTCGTCCAGCGTCATCCGCAGGGCCTGACCGATGGGCTCGGGCAGACCGCCCGGCAGCCGGTCGACCGTGCCGAAGTCCAGCACGCCGAGGCGCCAGTCGTCCTCGCCCTCCGGTCCGCCGGGCAGCAGACGGAAGTTGCCGGGGTGCGGATCGGCGTGCAGCAGGCCGGTGCGGGCCGGGCCCGAGAAGAGGAAGTGGGCCAGCAGCTGACCGGCCCGGTCGCGCTGCTCCGGGGTGCCGTCAGCGATGATCTCCGACAGCGGGACGCCGTCGATCCACTCGGTGACCAGCACCTGCTCGACCTGGTGGACGACGTCGGGGACCACGATGTCCGGGTCGTCCGCGAACTCCTCTGCGTGGCTGCGCTGGGCCTGCGCCTCCAGGTCGTAGTCCAGCTCCTCCGAGACCCGGTCCTTCAACTCCGTGATCAGCGGCTTGATGTCCATACCGGGGACGAGCGGGCCGAGCAGGCGGGCGAAGCGGCTGAGCTGGTTCAGGTCGGACAGCAGCGCCTCGCCGGCGCCCGGGTACTGCACCTTGACCGCCACCTCGCGGCCGTCGTGCCACACCGCCCGGTGCACCTGGCCGATCGAGGCGGCAGCGGCGGGCTTGTCGTCGAACTTCTGGAACAGGTCCTTCCAGTCCTCGCCGAGGCGTTCCGTGAGTACGGCGTGCACCGTGCGCGTCGGCATCGGCGGCGCTGCCTCCTGCAGCTTGGTCAGCGCGGCCCGGTAGGGGCCGGCGACCTCCTCGGGCAGCGCCGACTCGAAGACGGACAGGGCCTGCCCGAACTTCATCGCCCCGCCCTTCAGCTCGCCCAGCACCTTGAACAGCTGCTCCGCGGTGCGCTGCTGCAACTGCTGGCCGACGATCTCCGCGGACTCGCCCACGATCCGCTTGCCGAGCCCCCAGGTGGCCCGCCCGGCGAAACCGAGCGGGAGCGCGGCGAGCTTGGCGGTCCGGGTGACCGCCTTGCGCGGAAGATCAGACATGCGCCCTCCAAGTCCCAGCCGGCCGCGCCGGTTCCGCCTTCTGGCGTACTTCCGCTGACGGCCCTTGCCCAGCCATTGTCGCGCGCCGCCCGCCTTCCTCGGGGATGTGTTCTCGCTTACCTTTCCCGGCGGCCCCGCACGGACAGTCGGGATGCGCCCGCAGCGCCCGCTCCCGCCAGTGCAGACCGGGCAGCGAGACCTCCCAGAGCGCGCCCGCGCCGGAAGGCGTCATGCCGTCCAGGAAGGCGAGCGCGTGGGCCGCCGCGAGCCCCGCGACGGACGCGGCGAGGGTGAGGTCGCAGGACCGCACCTGGCGCTGCCGGCCCGAGCGCCACTGCGCCACCAGCCGGGGCCAGGCCGGGTCCCGCTCGGCCCGTTCCGCGTACAGGCAGCCGGCGCAGCCGGTCTCGCCGGGCAGCACGAGCGGGCCGACGACACCGGTCCCCTCCACCACGCCGGCGTACAGGTGGGGCGTACCCGAGGCCATCAGGGACTCCACGGCGGCCGGGTCCGGGGTGTGGACCGCCACGTCGTCGCGCGGGGCGACGATCACCAGGGAGAAACCAGGGTTCTCCTCCTCCGGCGCGGCCGGGCCGCGGCGTGGTGGCCGGTCGGGGGCGGCCCGGCGCACGGCCCGGCGGGCCGCCTCGTCCCTGCGGTCGCCGACGGACTCGACGGGCAGCCCGCCCGGCGCGACGTCCCACGGCTCGACGCGGCCGCCGTCGCGCACGTCGACCTCGCCGACGCCCGCGCCCGACAGCAGTCCGGCCACCGTCGCGCCCACCCGTCCGGCGCCTCTCACCCGTACCTTCAGCGCGCGCCGGGCGGCCAGGTGCCTCATCGCGTCGCCCGGCTCGGAAGTGGTCAGGGACAGCGACGCCAGGTCGGGGCGGAGCCGGTCGAGGACCTCCTTCTTCTCGCGCAGAGCATCGGCGTCCGGCCCGCCGCCCCGGGCGTCGTCGAGGAGGCCGAACCGCGCCAGCCGCTCCAGCACCCGGTCGACATGCCCGTCCGGCAGGTCCATGCGGTGCCCCTCCTCCCGCAGGAGCGCCGGACCCCGTGTGCCGTTGAGCAGCTCAAGGAAGCTGCCCGTCGCCGTGTCCACCGGCGCCAGGGTCAGCGCGTGCGCCGGTGTCATCCCGAACTGCACGGTGTTCAGATCCCGCCAGCCGCGCCGCAGCGCGGGCTTCACCATCGGATGCATGGCAGCTCCCCCGTAGATCGTCGGTCGTGGATCGGCCGGCGAGTGCCAGCATGCCCGGTCGCGTTTCGGGGCGTCGAAAGTTGTCCACAGGCGGTGGATGTTCGTCATACGAATCAGCCGTCCGCCCGGGATGATCAGTCCGACGCCCGAGACGATCCGCCGTCCGCCCCGGACGAGGAGCGGCCGATCGGCACCGAACCCTCCCGGAGTCGGGACTTCCCCGGGTGCAGCGGGTAACGTCGTGGCGTGTCCGCCGACCCACTGCACCGCGCCGGGGCGTCCCAGCGCACACCGACGAATCCACCGCCGACCGGCTCGGGGACGAGTGCGATCGAGGTCCGCAGGAGCACCCGGCGACGCCGGACGGTCTCCGCGTACCGCGAGGGCGACCGCACCGTCGTCCTGATCCCCGCCCGGATGTCCGAGGCGGAGGAGCGACGCTGGGTGAGCGTCATGCTGGACAAGCTGGCCGCCCAGGAGAGCAAGCGCGTCCTCGGCGACGCGGAGCTGGCCGAACGCGCGGAGCGCCTCTCGGACCAGTACTTCGACGGACGGGCCCGGCCCCGCTCCGTGCGCTGGGTCACCAACCAGAACACGCGCTGGGGCTCGTGCACCCCGTCCGAGGGAAGCATCCGGCTGTCGCACCGGCTCCAGGGCATGCCCGAGTACGTCGTCGACTACGTGCTGCTCCACGAGCTGGCGCACCTGCTTGTGCCCGGACACGGGCCCGGGTTCTGGCGGCTGCTGGAGGCGTATCCGCGTACCGAACGAGCCCGGGGCTACCTGGAGGGCGTGGTCGCCGCCGACCGGTTGCCGCACGTCCCGGGCGCGCGCGGGGAGTAGCGCGCCACGCCGGCCGGATGCCCGGTACGGGTGCGCACGGGTTCTGTACCGGGTCTGTACCGACATCTTCCGGTGTCCGGGATTGCCGTTAGCCTGACGCGACGCACTCACATTCGGATGGGGGACGGTCGTAACGCATGGCCAGGGAATTCCAGCGCGGCCACAAGGCCAGGATCAGCGATCTCACCGCGGGCACGGATCTGTACGTAGGCGTGCAGATCTCCGGCCCCGGGCTGAGCTTCGACATCAGCTGCTTCGGACTCGACGCCGAGGAGCGCTTGTCGGACGACCGGTACTTCGTGTTCTTCAACCAGCCGAAGACCCCCGAGGAGTCCGTCCAGCTCCTGGGGGCGCAGGCGGGCGACACGGAGTCCTTCCGCGTCACCCTCGACAAGATCCCGCCGCGGATCCAGAAGCTGTCCTTCACGGCGACGATCGACGGCGCCGGACAGATGTCGCAGGTGGGCCCCGGTTACCTCCGGATCGTCGCGGGCGGTGAGGAGGTGGCCCGGTACCCGTTCAGCGGCTCGGAGTTCTCCACCGAGCGCGCGGTGATGCTGGGCGACTTCTATCTGAAGGACGTGTGGCGTTTCGCGGCCGTCGGACAAGGCTTCGACGGCGGGCTGGACGCGCTGCTGAGGAACTTCGGCGGCGAGGTCGCCGAGGACGAGGCCCCCGCCCCGCAGCAGCAGCCGCAGGCCGGCGCCGCCCCGGGCTTCGCCCCGCCCGCCCAGGCCGCGGCCCCGCCCGCCTTCGGCGCGCCCGCCGGCCCGGCACCGTCCCCACCGGCCCCCGCGCACCCCGCCCCGCAGCCCTTCGCGCCCCCTCCCGGCGCCACGCCGCCCCCCGCTCCCGCGCCGGCCGCCCCGGACGTGCACGCCGCGCAGACGATCGTCGCGCCCCTGCACACGCCGCCCGGCGGCGCCCAGGTGCCGCCCCCGTCCCCGGCCCCCGCGCCGTTCGGCCACCCGGGCCAGCCCGGTCAGCCGCAGCAGCCGTACGGCCAGGTCCCCGGCCAGACCGCCCCACCGCCCCCCGGCTACGGCCACCCCCAGGCCCCCCAGGCCCCCCAGGCCCCGGCCCCGCCGCCCGGCCACGGTCAGCCGACCGCCCCTCCCGGCTACGGCCGGCCCACCCCGCCCCCGGGCTACGGCCAGTCGACCCCACCGCCCGGTTACGGTCAGCAGCCCCCGCCCGGCGTCCCTCACCCGGCCCCGCAGAGCGCCCCCCAGGGCGCCGGCGTGTCGGCCGCGCTCCAGCAGTTCCGCGAGACCGACGCCGGCCGGCGCTGGACCCAGCAGAACAAGAAGCTGGTCCGCGTCGACCTCGGCGCCGAGGGCCAGCCCGTACTGGCTCGGCAGGGCAGCATGGTGCTGTACCAGGGCAAGGTCGACTTCAGCTACAAGGGCGCCGGATTCGCCGGGCGTGTCGTGGGCAACGCCACCGGCCAGGAGATGCAGCTCATGCGC
The DNA here is from genome assembly GCA_049998335.1 of Streptomyces sp. cmx-10-19. Classification (GTDB taxonomy): domain Bacteria; phylum Actinomycetota; class Actinomycetes; order Streptomycetales; family Streptomycetaceae; genus Streptomyces. Next base: position 121,236 of record JAEBFB010000004.1, on the reverse strand, counting down.
TGTACCGGCAAGGGACAGGTGTTCCTCGCCGACAACTCCGCGCTGCTCCACCCGATCGAGCTCCAGGGCGACGCCGTGTGCGTCTCCGCAGAGAACGTCCTGGCCTTCGACGAGAGCCTCCAGTACGAGGTCCGCCGCATCGAGGGACACGGCATCCCCGGGGGCGCGCTGTTCACGATGCAGTTCCAGGGCACCGGCACGGTCGTCGTCAAGACGCGCGGGGTGCCGGTCGTGCTGCCGGTCACGCCCACCACGTTCGCCGACTGCAACGCCGTCGTCGCCTGGTCCGCCGCGGCCCAGGTCGTCGTCTCCAGCCAGGTGCGCATGCGCCGCAACGCCTACGCGGGCGACACCGGCGAGAGCGTCAACCTGCAGTTCCGGGCGGCCCCCGGCAGCTTCGTCGTCGTCCAGCCGTACGAGATCTGAGGGAGAGCCCGACATGAACCAGCCGCTCGCGGGCTTCGCCCCCGCACCCGTCTCCGCCCGCATGGAGAACCACGGCAACCACATGCTGAAGGTCGCCATGCAGACCGGCAACGACCTCCTCGCGCGCGTGGGCTCGATGGTCGCCTACGAGGGCTTCGTCCAGTACGAGCCCAACCCGCCCGCCGTCCGCCAGATCGCCAAGGACTGGATGACCGGCGAGGGCGCGCCCCTGATGAAGTGCTCCGGCGACGGACTGCTCTACCTCGCCGACTACGGCGCGAACGTCGTCGTCATCAACCTCGACGGCGACGGCATCTCCGTCAACGCCACCAACCTGCTCGCCTTCGACGCCCACCTCACCTGGGGCGTGGAGCGGGTCAAGGGCCTGGCGAAGTTCGCCGGCCAGGGCCTGTGGAACACCAAGATCTCCGGACAGGGCTGGGTCGCGCTGACCTCCCGCGGCAAGCCCATCGTGGTCGACTGCGGCGGCGGCGAGGACGAGACGTACGTCGACCCCGACGCGCTCGTCGCCTGGTCCCCGAACCTCAAGGTGAAGGGCAAGCGCAGCTTCAAGGCGCAGTCGCTGATCGGCCGCGGCAGCGGCGAGGCCTTCCAGATGGCCTTCTCCGGTCAGGGCATCGTCGTCGTCCAGCCCAGCGAGGACAGCACCGACCGCCTCCGGGTCCGGGGCTGAGGGGGAGTCAGAACATCATGCAGAGCCCGCTTTTCGCCCACAACGACCAGCAGACGCAGGAGGCGTGGAGCCTCCAGAACAAGCACATGCTGCGCATCGCCCTCCAGGGCCACGACGACGTGCTCGCCCGCAAGGGCACGATGGTCGCCTACCAGGGGCTCGTCGAGTTCGACGCCGAATACCAGAGCCGCAATCAGTCACGCGCGCGTGCGCACACCGGCGAGGCTTTGGACCTGATGCGCTGCCACGGGCAGGGGACGGTCTACTTCGCCAACCTCGCCCAGTACGTCCATGTGATGGACGTCGAACAGGACGGGCTCACCGTCGACAGCAGCTACGTGCTGGCGATGGACTCGTCCCTCCACCACGAGGTCATCGCCGTCGACAGCCTGTACGGCATCTCCGGCTCCGGGAAGTACCAGCTCAACATCACCGGACGGGGCAAGGTCGCCCTGATGACCTCCGGCGCCCCGCTGCTGATGCAGGTGACGCCCGACAAGTACGTCAACTGCGACGCCGACGCGATCGTCGCCTGGTCCACCGGTCTGCGCGTGCAGATGCAGGCCCAGACGCACTCCTCGGGGGTGTGGCGGCGCCGGGGCAACACCGGTGAGGGCTGGGAGCTGAGCTTCATGGGCAGCGGCTTCGCGCTCGTCCAGCCCAGCGAGCTGCTGCCGCCGCAGAACGCACAGATCGGCTCGGGCCTGGCCGCGCAGTACGGCATGGGCCAGCAGGGAGCCCGCGGCCAGAACCAGGGCAACGTCTGGAGCTGAGCCCGCGCCGCCGAAGTCTGTAAGGGGTGATCGCCGTGGTGATCACCCCTTACACATGCCCCGTCACGGCACATCCCCTGTCACGCGGTCACAGCCGCGCGAGCGTCGCCTCCAGCAGCCGTACGACCGAGTCGTCGGCGACGTCCGCCACCTCGGTGTACCGGAACCAGCGCAGGTCGAGGGACTCGTCGCTGATCGCCTCCACGGCCCCGGCCGGAGCCAGCGCCGCGTACTGGACGTCCAGGTGCCAGGCGCAGGGCGTGTGGTGCCGGTCCAGCCGCACCGGGCCGCCGGGCAGCAGGGTCAGTCCGGCGATGCCCGACTCCTCCGTGCCCTCGCGCAGGGCCGCGCGAGCCAGCGTCTCGTCGACCGGCTCGCAGTGGCCGCCCATCTGGAGCCACATGCGCAGCTTCTTGTGGAGGGTCAGCAGTACCCGCTCGCGGGACGGGTCGATCACCAGGGCGCTCGCCGTGATGTGCCCGTCCCCGCACGCCTTCCACAGGCCGTCGGCGTGGGCCGCGAGGTGGTCGAGGTAGACCTGACGCAGCTCGTCCTGGCCCTCGTACCCCTTCAGGACCAGCACCGCGTCGTCATGGAGGCTCACTCGGTGCCGTCGCCCTTGCCGTCGGCCTCGTCGCGCCCCTTCTCGTCCGTACCGTCCTTCCCGTCCTTCTTCAGGTCGGGCTTGTCGGCCGCCTCGCCGAGCATTTTGTCCAGCTCGGAGAAGTCGAGCTGCTCACGGTGCACGAACCCGTCCGGGTCGTCCAGGTCGGTCGCCGTCGGCAGCATGTCGGGGTGGGCCCACAGGGCGTCCCGGCCGTCGACGCCGTGCGCGTCTGTCAGGGACGCCCACAGGCGGGACGCGTCCCGCAGCCGGCGCGGGCGCAGCTCCAGGCCGATCAGAGTGGCGAAGGTCTGCTCCGCCGGACCGCCCGAGGCGCGACGGCGGCGCAGCGTCTCGCGCAGCGCGTCGGCGGAGGACAGCCGCGGCTTGGCGGCGGTGTGCACCACCGCGTCCACCCAGCCCTCCACGAGCGCCAGCGCCGTCTCCAGCCGGGCCAGGGACGCCTTCTGCTCCGGCGTGTCCTCCGGCTGGAACATGCCCTGCTGGAGCGCCTCCTGCAGTTGCTCGGGGTTCTGCGGGTCGAACTGGCCGACCACGTCCTCCAGCTTGGCCGTGTCGACCTTGATCCCGCGCGCGTAGCCGTCGACCGCGCCGAACAGGTGCGAGCGCAGCCACGGCACGTGCGCGAACAGGCGCTGGTGGGCGGCCTCGCGCAGGGCGAGATACAGCCGCACCTCCTCCTGGGGGACGCCGAGGTCCTTGCCGAACGCCTCGACGTTCACCGGTAGCAGCGCGGCCTTGCCGGCCGGGCCCAGCGGCAGGCCGACGTCGGTCGAGCCGACGACCTCGCCGGCGAGCACGCCGACGGCCTGGCCGATCTGGGTGCCGAACATGGCGCCGCCCATCGACCGCATCATGCCGATCAGCGGGCCGGCCATGGCCTGCATCTCCTCGGGCAGCACGTCGCCCATGGCGTTGCCGACGCGCTCGGCGACCGGGTCGACCAGCTCGCGCCACGCGGGCAGGGTCGCCTCGACCCACTCCGCGCGGCTCCAGGCCACCGCGGTGCCCGCGCCCGACGGCAGCGCCGTCGCGTCATCCAGCCACAGGTCGGCCAGGCGGACGGCCTCCTGGACGGCATTGCGCTCGGCGGGACCGACGCTGGCGTCCTTGCGGCCGTCCGGCGTGCCCTGGGAGACCGTCTGGCGGGCGATCTGCTTGGCCATGTCCCAGTTCACCGGGCCGCCCTCGTAGGAGAGCATCTGGCCCAGCTGCTGGAACGCGGCGCCCAGGTCGTTGGGGTTCATGGAACCGAACATGGCAGCGAACGGGTTGTCCGCACCGGGGCCGCCAAAGCCTCCGGCTCCGGACATCCCGAAACCGAACGGGTTGGCCGGTCCCTGACCACCGCCGCTCTGCTGGTCCTTCTTCTTGCCCTCGTCGCCGTCGTCCGGCTCCTCCGGCGGAAGGCCGAATCCGAATGGGGTGTCACTCACGGGGTTCCTCGGCTGGTAGGGCCGCCGGTTCTCTCCGGCGGCACGGCTGCCCGACTTTCACCACCCAGCGTAGACACCCGGGGCGGTTCGGGCCTCGGTGCTTCGCCGACTGACGGCCTGCGGCAGGATGGATGCCACCTGGTACGCACGCGTCGCTCGCGCTCGTACTGAAGACAACCGCTGGAGACGCCCGGTGAGTTCCCCAGATCCGCAGGTTCGCGCAGCGCGAAACCAGTCAACCAGTTCCCCCCGCCCCGGCGCGCGCGGACCCGTCGTCGCGGTCACCGGTGCCGCGTCCGGGATCGGCGCGCTGCTCACCGCGCGGCTGGCCGCGTCCGGCGAGGTCAGACAGGTCGTCGCCATCGACGAGCGGCGCGGCGAGTGCGCGGCGGCCCAGTGGCAGATCCTGGACGTCCGGGACCCGGCCATCGCCGAGAAACTCCGAGGTGCGGACGTCGTCGTGCACCTGGCGCTCGATCTCGACCTGGAGACCGACGCGGCCGCGCGGACCGCTTACAACGTCCGGGGGACACAGACCGTCCTCACCGCCGCCGCGGCGGCCGGCGTGCACCGCGTGGTGCTGTGCACCTCCGCGATGGTCTACGGCGCGCTCCCCGACAACGAACTGCCCCTGTCCGAGGACGCCGAGCTGCGGGCCACCGCCGAGGCCACCGGCGTCGGCGACCTCCTGGAGATCGAGCGGCTCGCCCGGCGGGCACCCCGCGCGCACCCCGGGCTCAACGTGACCGTGGTCCGCCCCGCCGTCCTGGTCGGTGGCATGGACACCGCGCTGACCAGGTACTTCGAGTCGCCCCGGCTGCTCGTCGTGGCCGGCTCGCGGCCCGCCTGGCAGTTCTGCCACATCGACGACCTGTGCAGCGCCCTGGAGTACGCCGTCCTGGAGAAGGCCGACGGGGAGCTCGCCGTCGGCTGCGACGGGTGGCTGGAGCAGGAGGAGGTCGAGGAGCTGAGCGGCATCCGCCGGATGGAGCTGCCCTCGGCGGTCGCGCTCGGCGCGGCGGCCCGGCTGCACCGGATCGGACTGACGCCCTCCCCGGCCGGCGACCTGGCGTACACGATGTACCCCTGGGTGGTGAGCGGCAGCCGGCTGCACGACGCCGGGTGGCGGCCGAAGTACACCAACGAGGAAGTGCTCGCGGAGCTGCTGGAGGAGGTCGCCGGGCGGCACACGGTCGCCGGACGGCGCCTCGGACGCAAGGACGCGACGGCCGCGGGAGCCGCGGGCGCGACGGTGGCGCTGCTCGGCGCGGCGGCCGTGGTGCGGCGGGCCCGCAAGGCCCGGCGCCGCATCTGAGCGGCCACCGCGCGGGAGGCCGCACCCCTGGGCACGCCCTTCGCGGGACCGGCGCCCTGTAGGAGTCTCCGACGCGGTACGCGCGTGTGCCGGGCGATCACGCTGTTCCGCGCCGTCGTGCCGTGGGGCACGATGGACGCATGCCATCCACCAACGACCACCCCGGCGAGTCGGCCGCGCCGGACCCCGTCAAGCTGATCGCCGTCCGCGACACGCCGCTGTCCGTGGACGAGGTCCTCCGGGCCGTCGGGGACGACGCGGCCGGCGGGACCGCGCTCTTCGTGGGGACGGTGCGCAACCACGACTCGGGCGCCGACGTCGACCGGCTCGGCTACTCGTGCCACCCCAGCGCCGAGGCCGAGATGCGCCGCGTCGCCGAGAAGGTCGTCGCCCAGTACCCCGTACGGGCGCTCGCGGCCGTCCACCGGGTGGGGGATCTGGCCGTCGGCGATCTCGCCGTGGTCGTCGCCGTGTCCTGCCCGCACCGGGGCGAGGCCTTCGACGCCTGCCGCGAGCTGATCGACGACCTCAAGCACGAGGTCCCGATCTGGAAGCACCAGACCTTCTCGGACGGCACCGAGGAGTGGGTCGGCGCCTGCTGATCAAGGGCGTCACCTGCATGGCTCCGGTTGCGTAACCCGCCCCCCGGCGTGAGCGTTGTCACTGCGGATGGTTAATCTGCTGATCAGTCAGTCGCGGACGCTCAAGGGGAGGTCGGCATGGGAGCCCTTGCCTGGTTGCTGATTCCGCTGGTGGCCGCCGTGGGTGCGGGCCTGTGGGGCAGTTGGGCCAACCGGACCCGCAAGATGCGCGGCGACGGTCCCGAGTTGGACGGATATGCCCGGTTCCGTGAGGCGATGGAGAAGCCCCGCACCGGCGCCTGACCCCGGTGGCCGCCCTGACGGTGCTCTGACAGCAACGTCCCGTACTGTCGTGCCATGCCACGCCGCACCGCGACGATGCTCGCCTCCACCCTGATGCTGATCGCGCTCCTGTGCGCGGGTGTGTTCATCCCCGTGCCGTACGCGGAGATGTCACCGGGGCCGACGGTGAACACGCTCGGGGACCACGACGGCGAGCCGGTGCTCCAGATCTCGGGTCGCAAGACCTACGAGGCGAGCGGTCATCTGAACATGACCACGGTCCGCGTCACCAGCGCGGAGTACAAGATGAACCTCGTGGAGGCCGTCTACGGCTGGCTGGCCCACGACAACAACGTGGTGCCGCACGACACGCTCTACCCGGACGGCAAGACCGAGGAAGAGGCCACCCAGGAGAACGCCGAGGAGTTCAGCCAGTCCCAGGAGAGCGCCAAGGTCGCGGCCCTGGAGGCGCTCGACATCCCGGTGACGTCCTGGGTGATCGTCTCCACCGTCGTCAAGGGCTCCCCGGCCGAGGGCAGGCTGCACGCCGGCGACGTCATCAAGGCCGTGGACGGCACGGCGGTCAAGAAGCCCGGTGACGTCGCCGACCTGGTGACCAAGCACAGGGCCGGCCAGGACGTCGTCTTCACGATCGTGCCCGCCAAGGAGCAGTCCGCCGCCGAGAAGGAACGCCGGACGCCCACGAAGACCGAGCAGATCACCATCACCACCCGGGCCTCCGACGACGCGGGCGAGAAGCGCGCCATCGTCGGGATCTCCGCCGGGACCGACCACACGTTCCCGTTCTCCATCGACATCAAGCTCGCCGACGTCGGCGGCCCGAGCGCCGGTCTGATGTTCGCCCTCGGCATCTACGACAAGCTGACCCCGGGCGACCTCACCGGCGGCAAGTTCGTCGCCGGGACCGGCACCATCGACGACGACGGCAAGGTCGGTCCGATCGGCGGCATCGGCATGAAGACCATCGGCGCCCGCGACAAGGGCGCGCAGTACTTCCTGACGCCCGCCGACAACTGCGCCACCGCCGCCGAGGACACCCCCGACGGGCTCACGCTCGTCAAGGTGGACACCATCGACGACGCCCTCGGCGCGCTGGCGGACATCCGCTCCGGGAAGACCTCCGACCTGCCGAAGTGCGCCAAGGGCTGACCGGGCGTCTCCCGGGCAGCCCCTCGACGTCGCTCGCGGGCTACTCCTCGAAGGTCGCCGTCAGCGCCTGCGCCAGCCCCGGCACCAGGTCGGCGCCCGTGAGGACCTCGGTGGCGGCGTCCTTCTCCCGCAGCCGCAGGGCCGAGTCACGGGCCCCGTCGCGCAGCACCGCGACCGTCATGCGGACCTCCTGGCGGTCCGGGTGCTTGGCCACCCACCGCGCCAGCCCCGCCTCGTCCAGGCCCTCCGGCACTTGGGCCTCGGCGGACGGCGGCAGCATCAGACGCTCCACGGCGAGCGCGCAGCCGACCACCGCGTCGGGCCAGGCGATGGTGCCGAGGAACTCGTCGAGCGGCCGGCTCGCCGGGATCTCGTCCTGCTCGATCGGGGTGAGGGCGGAGTTCTCCGACTCGGCCGCCAGACCGAGCTTGTCGGCGAGCGAGGGCTGATCGGCCCTCAGCCGCGCGGTGTCGACCAGTGCGAAGAGGCGGGCGGGCTGGTCCCAGCCGAGGCCGGAGACGTATTCGTCGATCTCGAGGACGGCCCGCGTGAGGGGGCTCGCCGCCATGGGGGTGTTGGACATGGTCACAATCCTGCCTCGTTCATAGCCCGAATCGGGAACCGAGTAAACGATGAGTAAGTTGCATAGGTGTGGGCCCACGATCACGGGGGCGCACGGGGGGCCCGCGAACCCGAGGGCCTGACGGATCAACAGCGAACTTCGAGGTGCGCACCTTGGCTTTCCAGATGCCGGACCGCGGCGGAGGCCCCCCGTCGGGGCCGCGGATGAGAGTGGGCCGCCCGTCCCGGCGTGTCCGAACCCTGCTGCTGACACTTGGTGTCCTCGCCGTGCTCGTTATGGCGTTCACCATGTTCGCGGGATTCTGGACGGACTGGCTCTGGTATCGGTCGGTCCACTATTCGTCGGTGTTCACGACGACCCTGTGGACCAAGATCGGGCTCTTCTTCGTGTTCGGCCTGCTGATGGCGCTCGCCGTCGGGTTCAACATCTGGTTGGCCCACCGGCTGCGCCCGCCGCTGAGCGCCATGTCGATGGAGCAGCAGAACCTCGACCGCTACCGGATGGGCATCGCCCCGTACAAGAAGTGGCTGCTGCTCGGCATCACCGCCCTGGTCGGTCTGATCGCCGGTGCCTCCGCCTCCGGCCAGTGGCGCACCTGGCTGATGTGGGTCAACGGCGTTCCCTTCCACCAGAAGGACCCCCAGTTCAAGCTGGACGTCTCCTTCTACGCCTTCGACCTGCCCTGGTACCGGTTCCTGCTGGGCTTCGGCTTCGCAGCTGTGATCATCTCGGTGATCGCCGCCGCGCTCACCCACTACCTGTACGGCGGGCTGCGCGTCACCAGTCCCGGCGCGCGCGCCACGGCCGCCGCGACCGGGCACCTCTCGGTGCTCATCGGCGTGTTCGTCGCCCTCAAGGCGGTCGCCTACTGGCTCGACCGGTACGGGCTCGCGGTGAAGTCCAGCGACTTCAAGGCCACCGACAACTGGACCGGTCTGCGGTACGTCGACGCCAACGCGTACCTGCCGGCCAAGACGATCCTGTTCTGCATCGCCGTCATCTGCGCGCTGCTGTTCTTCGCCACCCTGTGGCGGCGCACCTGGCAGCTGCCCGTGATCGGCTTCGGCCTGATGGTGCTCTCCGCCATCCTCATCGGCGGCCTGTACCCGGCGCTCGTCCAGAAGTTCCAGGTCCAGCCGAACGAGCAGGCCAAGGAAGCGCCCTACGTCGAGAAGAACCTCACCGCCACGCGCGAGGCGTACGACATCCAGGGCACCCAGGTCACCGAGTACCCGGGAAAGAGCGAGACCGAGGACAAGACCAACCTCCGGGACGACGTGGACGCCGCCGCGTCCATCCGGATCATGGACCCGAACATCATCTCGCCGACGTTCCAGCAGCTCCAGCAGATGCGTAACTACTACGCGTTCCCCACCAACCTGGACGTCGACCGGTACGCCAAGGACGGCAAGGACCAGGACACGGTCGTCGGTCTGCGCGAGCTGAACCTCGCCGGCATCCCCAAGAAGAACTGGATCAACAACCACTTCCGCTACACGCACGGCTACGGCGTGGTCGCGGCCAAGGGCACCCAGGTCGACTCCGAGGGCCGTCCCGTCTTCACCGAGTCCAACCTGCCCTCCGAGGGCGACCTCGGCACGTACGAGCAGCGGATCTACTACGGCGAGAAGACCACCACGTACTCCATCGTCGGCGGTCCCCAGAAGGAGATCGACTACTCCGACGACAACGGGGAGAAGACCTTCAGCTACAAGGGCGACGGCGGCGTCGACCTGTCCAACCCGATCAACCGCGCGGCGTACGCCGCCGCGTTCGGCGAGCCGCAGATCCTCTACTCCGGCGCGATCGGCGAGGGTTCGAAGATCCTCTACAACCGCACGCCCAAGGAGCGCGTCGAGGCGGTCGCCCCGTGGCTGACCATCGACGGCGACGCCTACCCGGCGGTGGTGGACGGCCGCATCCAGTGGATCGTCGACGCTTACACGACGACGAACGGCTATCCGTACGCCTCCCGTACGACGCTCGGCGACACCACGGCGGACTCGCTGACGGCGAACAACAACTCCCGCGCGGTGGTGGCCCAGCAGAACCAGGTCAACTACATCCGCAACTCCGTGAAGGCGACCGTCGACGCGTACAGCGGTGACGTGAAGCTCTACCAGTGGGACACCAAGGACCCGGTCCTCAAGACCTGGATGAAGGCGTTCCCGGACACGGTGCAGGGCAAGAGCGAGATCTCCAAGGATCTGATGGCGCATCTGCGCTATCCGCAGGACCTGTTCAAGGTCCAGCGCGAGCTGCTCACGCGCTACCACGTGAAGGACGCCAACACGTTCCTCAGCGGCAGCGAGGTGTGGCAGGTGCCGGACGACCCGACCAACAGGTCGGGTGACGCGGTACCGCCGTACTACCTGAGCATGAAGATGCCCGACCAGAAGCAGCAGGCGTTCTCGCTGACGACGACGTTCACGCCCAACGGGCGCGACAACCTCAGCGCGTTCATGGCGGTCGACGCCGAGGCGGGCACCAGCGACTACGGCAAGATCAGAATCCTGAAACTGCCGACCAGCACCACCGTCGACGGACCCAAACAGGTCCAGAGCCAGTTCAACTCCGAACAGGACATCGCCGAGTCCATCAGGCTCCTGAGAGGCGGCGACTCGGAGGTCGAGTACGGCAACCTGCTCACGGTGCCCCTCGACGGCGGACTGCTCTACGTCGAACCGGTCTACGTCCGCGGCGGCGACCTCAAGTACCCGCTGCTGCGCAAGGTGCTGGTGAGCTACGGGGGCAACACCGCCTTCGAGAACACCCTCGACGAGGCCCTCGCCAAGGTCTTCGGGGCGGAGCCGACGGAGCCACCACCGGCCGACGAGGGCGATACGACCCAGCCGCCCCCGCCGACGGCCGACAACCCGACGGTCCGGGAAGCGCTCGGTGACGCGCAGAAGGCCTTCGACGCCGGCCAGAAGGCGCTGGAGCAGAAGGACCTCGCCGCGTACGCCGAGGCGCAGAAGGATCTGGAGGCGGCGCTGAAGCGGGCCGAGGACGCCCAGGCCAAGGCCGACGCGAGCGCCGGCGGCAAGAACGGCGACGACAGGGCCGGCGCGACGCCGAGCGGCAGTCCGACCCCCACCGATGATGCCGGAGGCGGCGGCTCGGACAGCGGCTGATCCGTCGCCCGTCCGAGCTGGTCAGAGCCCATCCCGCGCCGTGCTAGGGTTGTGAACACAACGGCGCGGGGTGGAGCAGCTCGGTAGCTCGCTGGGCTCATAACCCAGAGGTCGCAGGTTCAAATCCTGTCCCCGCTACTGAAGTCGTGAGCCATGTGCGAGCGACCACAAAGGCCCGGATTCCCAAAGGAATCCGGGCCTTTGTGATGTGCGAACGCCTGTACTCGGGCGCCTACGGCCGTGCCGCCAGGGGGAGTTGGGGCCATCTGTGTTTGACTTGTCTCCCTGTGGGCATGTCGACAAAACGCTGAAGTGACCTCACTGGCTGCGGTATACCGGATGTACCCAGGTAGCAGGTGGTGCGACGATGGACGTTATGGGGGACATGGCAAATCTGTTCGGGACAGGGCGTTTTGCCCAGCCGACCGGTCAGGAGGAGACCGCGGACGAGGCTCAGGAAGCAGCCGACGAGGCCGCCGAGGAAGTACGCCTGCGGCTCGCCGTCGAGACCGGGGACGTCGAGGCGATGAGCGTCCTCGGCGCGATGCTGCTGCGCCGCGGCGACTTCGACGGCGCCGAGTCCCCTCTGCGTGCCGCCACCGCGGCCGGTGACCGCGCCGCCGCCAACAACCTGGGCGTCCTGCTGCACCAGCGGGGGTACGCCGACGAGGCCGCCGGGTGGTGGCGGATCGCCGCTGTCGCCGGTTCCGCCCCCGCCGCCCACGCGCTGGGGCGGCACTTCCGCGAGCGCGGCGACGAGCCCGCCGCCGAGTACTGGCTGTGCCAGGCCGCCGAACAGGGCCATGTCCTGGGCGCCTACGCCCTCGCCGACCTGCTCGAACACCGCGGCGACGACACCGGCGCCGCGCGCTGGATGCGGGCCGCGGCCGAACGCGGGCACCGGGAGGCCGCGTACCGGCTGGCGCGCGCGGTCGACCGGCGGGCCGACGCGAAGCGCGACGACGGCAGAACCTCGGCGACCGACGAGGCCGAGCAGTGGTACCGGCAGGCCGCCGCGCGCGGGCACCGGCGGGCCGCGCTGCACCTCGGGACCATCCTGGAGAAGCGGGGCGAACTCAAGGAGGCCGGTCGCTGGTACCTGACCTCCGCCAAGGACGGCGAGGCCCGCGCCGCGTGCGCGCTCGGCTTCCTGCTGCGCGATGCCGGGGACACCGAGAGCGCCGCCGTGTGGTGGCTGCGCGCCGCCCAGGACGGCGACGGGAACGCCGCCAACGCCCTGGGCGCGCTGCACGCCGAGCGCGGTGAGCCGCAGACCGCCGAGCGCTGGTACCGGGCCGCGATGGACGCCGGGGACGACAACGGGGCGTACAACCTCGGGCTGCTCTGCGCCGAGCAGGGGCGGACCGCGCAGGCCGAGCAGTGGTACCGGCGGGCGGCGTACGCCGGGCACCGGGAGGCATCCAACGCGCTGGCCATCCTGCTGCTGCGCGCCGGGGACGAGGCCGGGGCCGAGCCCTGGTTCTCCAAGGCCGCCGAGGCGGGCAGCGTCGACGCGGCCTTCAACCTCGGCATCCTGCACGCGGGCCGGGGCGAGGAGCGGGCGGCGCTGCGCTGGTACGAGGGTGCCGCCGCGGCCGGGCACACCGAGGCGGCGCTCCAGGTCGGCATGGCGCGGCTGCGGGGCGGGGACGAGCGCGAGGCGGAGCGGTTCCTGCGGTGCGCGGCGGGGGGCGGCAACGCGGAGGCCGCGTACCGGCTGGCGACCGTGCTGGACGCGCGGCGGCCGCCGGCGCCCGCGCACGAGCTGGGGGAGCCGGCGCAGGAGAAGTCCGAGTGCGAGGAGTGGTACGAGCGGGCGGCCTCGCAGGGGCACCGGCGGGCCCAGGTGCGGGTCGGGATGCTGGCCGCGGCGCGGGGGGACGTCGTGGAGGCTGCGGGGTGGTACCGGAAGGCGGCGGAGGCGGGGTCGCGGAACGGGGCGTTCAATCTGGGGCTGCTGCTGGCCCGGGAGGGGAGCGAGCCGGAGGCCGTGGTGTGGTGGCGGCGGGCGGCGGACGCCGGGCACGGGCGGGCCGCGCTGCGGCTGGCACTGGTGTGCGCGCGGCGGGGGGAGCTGGCGGAGGGGCAGCGGTGGGCGGACCTCGCGGTGTCGCTGGGGCCGGCGGAGGTGGGGGAGCGGGCGGCTCGGTTGCGGGATGCGCTGCGGCAGGAGTTGTCGGCGTGACGCGCGCGCTCGGCTGAGCCGGGTTGTGACGTGCCCTGTGCCGGGGCCGGGCGGGGGTGGGTTTCGCTTGCGGCGCTGGCCGGTGCCGCCGCGCCCACCCTCCCCCGAGCGGGGGGACCCCCATCGCCCCAGCGGCACGATTGCCCGCAGCTGGGGCAGTCGGGATTTGCTTCTGGTCGTTCGGGTGGCGTAACGTCTGGTTCACCGACGCGGGGTGGAGCAGCTCGGTAGCTCGCTGGGCTCATAACCCAGAGGTCGCAGGTTCAAATCCTGTCCCCGCTACTGAAAGCCGAGGGCCGGAATCCGTTAACGGGTTCCGGCCCTCGGTGTGTATGTGTATGTATGTAGGTGTCACGCCGCCGCGCAGTTGGGGCAGATGCCGCGGTAGGTGACCTCGACGTCCGAGATCGTGAAGCCGAAGCGCTCCGCGTCGGGGAGGTCGGCCAGCGGGTTGCCCGTCGGGTGGACGTCGCGGATCGCGCCGCACTGGGCGCAGACCAGGTGCTGGTGGGGCTGGTGCGCGTTCGGGTCGTAGCGCTTGGCGCGCTGGTCCGTGGCGACCTCCAGCACCTCGCCGAGCGAGACCAGCTCGCCCAGGGTGTTGTAGACCGTCGCCCGGGAGATCTCCGGGAGGCGGTCCACCGCACGGGCGTGCACCTCGTCGGCCGTCAGGTGGACGTGTTCGCCGTCGAGCACCTCGGCCACGACGCGCCTTTGCGCGGTCAGGCGCCATCCGCGCCCGCGCAGTCGCTCCAGAAGGTCACTCATAGGACCAGCTTAACAGCAGGGGACCAGAACCCGAACGGGTGTGACTTTGGAACGATTCCCGACTTGGACTTGATCTACCTGAAGCCTGATCCCGCCGACCCGTCAGTAGCGCTGGTTGAGATAGCCCAGGAGTTCGTCGTGGAGGCGGCCGTTCGACGCCGCCGCGTTGCCGCTGTGCGGGCCGGGGCGGCCGTCGAGGCCGGTGAAGGTGCCGCCGGCCTCCGTGACGATGATCGCGTTGGCGGCCATGTCCCAGAGGGAGAGCTCGGGTTCGGCGCAGATGTCGACCGCGCCCTCGGCGACCATCATGTACGGCCAGAAGTCGCCGTACGCGCGCGTGCGCCACACCTCGCGGGTCAGGTCGAGGAAGCCGTCCAGGCGGCCCTGCTCCTCCCAGCCGCTGAGCGACGAGTACGCGAACGAGGCGTCGGAGAGGGTCGCTACCTGGGAGACGTGGAGGCGGTGGGCGGAGGTCAGACTGCGGCCGGTGAACGCGCCGTGGTCCTTCACCGCCCACCAGCGGCGGCCCAGGGCGGGGGCGGAGACGAGGCCCACGACCGGCTGGTAGCCCCCCTCGCCCGCTTCCATCAGGGAGATGAGGGTGGCCCAGACGGGGACACCGCGGACGTAGTTCTTGGTGCCGTCGATCGGGTCGATCACCCAGCGGCGGGGGCCGGTGCCCTCGACGCCGTACTCCTCGCCGAGGACGGCGTCGCGGGGGCGGGCGCGGGCGAGGTGGTTGCGGATGAGCTCCTCGGCGGCCTTGTCCGCTTCGCTCACCGGGGTCATGTCCGGCTTCGTCTCGACCTTGAGGTCGAGGGCCTTGAAACGGTCCATCGTGGCGGCGTCGGCGGCGTCCGCGAGGACGTGGGCTAGGCGGAGGTCGTCGAGGTAGTCGGGCATGCGGTCACGGTATCCGGCGGGGGCGGGGCGGGGCCACCAGGGCTCTGGGCGGGCGTGGCGGGTGCGGCGGGGGTGGGGGCGCGGGGTGGTTGTCGATAGGGCGTTCAGTGGGTGACCGGCGTGGCGGCTGGGCGGGGGTGGGTTTCGCTCGCCGGCGCTCGCCGGGTGCCGCTGCGCCCACCCGTGCCGCCCGGGGACACCTCCCAGGCCGTTCGGGCACGGGGGGAGGCACGATCGCCCGCAGCTCGGCGGGATGGGTTGCCCGCGGCTCAGGGGAGCGCGGAGGGTTGACAGAGGGGGTGGGGGCGCCAAATGTGGGGGAACGGTGTGGGGCGAGGGAGGCGATGGTGCCTGCGGCTCGGGAATCCTTGCTGGACGCCGCTCGTACGGCGTTGGCGCGGCGGGAGTGGTCCGCCGTGCGGATGGTGGACGTGGCCGCGGCGGCCGGGGTGTCGCGGCAGACGCTGTACAACGAGTTCGGGAGCAAGGACGGCCTCGCCCGCGCCCTGGTCCGCCGGGAGGCCGACGGCTATCTCGCCGGCGTGGAGCGCGCGCTCGCCGACCCCGGCGACCCGCGCGAACGGCTCACCGCTACCGCCGAGTGGACCCTGTCGGCGGCCCACGGCAACCCCCTGGTCCGCGCCCTGCTCACCGGCTGCTGGAGCGAGCGCCTGCCCGCACCGCCCCTGACCGCGGTGGTGCCGTCCACCTCGGTCGTCCCCGCCCAGCGCCGCGCCGACGGGCCGCTGCCCTCGCCCGGCGACTTCGTGGCCCTCGTCCGCGACCGTGCCGTCACCGCGCTCAGCGGGTCGGACCGGTCGCCGGACGCCCCCGAGCTGGCCCGCTCCTGCGAACTGGCCGTGCGCCTCGCCCTGTCCTGCGTCGCCGCGCCGCCCGCCGAGGGAACGGTCGCCGACCTCGTACGCGGCGCCGTGCCGTGGGTCAGTGCGCCGAGCCCGACAGCTGGAGCCCGATCACCCCGAGGATGACCAGGCTGATCGAGACGATCTTGAGGGTCGAGACCAGGTCGCCGAGGAAGACCATGCCGTAGATGGCGGTGCCCGCGGCGCCGATGCCGGTCCACACCGCGTACGCGGGGCCCACGTCGAGCTTCTTCAGGGACATCGTCAACAGACCGAAACTGCCCAGCGCGAAGGCGCAGAAGGCGACGGTCGGCCACAGGCGGGTGAAGCCGTGCGACAGCTTCAGACAGACGGCGAAGCCCGTTTCGAGCAACCCGGCCACTATGACCAGCAGCCACGCCATGTCTTGTCCTCCCGTAGTCCCGTACCGTGACCGCCGCGGCGCGCAGGGTGAAGCTGAATGAGCCGGATGAAGCCCGATGGAGCCGGATGGAGCCGGATGGAACAGCCGCCGCCGGCTTTGCCGACGCTTGGTTCCGGCTTGGTGCGATTATGCACTTGCCGGTGCCGGGCCAGGGCAAACAACGCGGAGGTCAGTCGCCTTCCTTGCGTTCGCGCGACGACAGCAGCCGGCGCAGCGAGTACAGCCGCGCCGGATCCGCGTGCCCCTCGGCGACCCACGCGTCCAGCGCGCAGTCCGGCTCGTCGTGACTGCACGCGCGCGGGCAGCCCTCGGTGCCGGGCACCAGGTCGGGGAAGGCGTTGATCACGCGGGACGGGTCGATGTGCGCGAGCCCGAACGACCGTACGCCCGGGGTGTCGACGACCCAGCCGCCCGCGTCGGAGGAGAGCGGGAGCGCGAGGGCGGACGTCGTGGTGTGCCGGCCGCGGCCCGTCACCGCGTTGACGTGCCCCGTCACCCGACGGCGGTCCTCCGGTACCAGCGTGTTGACGAGGGTCGTCTTGCCGACGCCGGAGTGGCCGACGAACGCCGTGATCTTCCCGTCCAGATGCTTCCGTACGAGCCCGGCCGCCGCGCCGTTCTCCAGCCCCTCGCGGCTGGTGACGACGTGGGGGATGTCCAACGCGCCGTACAGCTCGAGGAGTTCGTCGGGCGGGGCGAGGTCCGACTTGGTCATCACCAGCAGCGGGGTCAGTCCGCCGTCGAAGGCCGCGACCAGGCAGCGGTCGATGAGGCGGGGGCGCGGCTCGGGGTCGGCGAGGGCGGTGACGATGGCGAGCTGGTCGGCGTTGGCGACGACCACGCGCTCGTACGGGTCGTCGTCGTCCGCCGTGCGGCGCAGGAGCGAGGTGCGCTCCTCGATGCGGACGATCCGCGCGAGGGTGTCCTTCGTGCCGGACAGGTCGCCGACCAGCGCGACCCGGTCGCCGACGACGGCGGCCTTGCGGCCCAGTTCGCGGGCCTTCATCGCGAGGACGATCCGGTCGTCGACCAGGCAGGTGAGCCGGCCCCGGTCCACGGTCAGGACCAGGCCCTCGGCGGCGTCCTCGTGCTTGGGGCGGATGTGCGTACGAGGCCGATTGCCCTTGCGGTTGGGGCGGGAGCGGATGTCGTCCTCGTCGGTGTGCTTGCCGTAGCGGCGCATGGCGATCCGTCCCTACGCCCCGAGCATCCCGGTCCACAGGTCGGGGAAGTCGGGCAGCGTCTTGGCGGTCGTCGCCACGTTCTCGATCTGCACGCCGTCGACCGCGAGGCCGATGATCGCGCCGGCGGTGGCCATGCGGTGGTCCTCGTAGGTGTGGAAGATTCCGCCGTGCAGGCGGCGCGGGCGGATGTGCAGGCCGTCGGCGGTCTCCGTGACGTCACCGCCGAGTTCGTTGATCTCCTTGGTGAGCGCGGCCAGCCGGTCCGTCTCGTGCAGGCGCAGGTGCGCCACGCCGCGCAGGGTCGAGGGGGAGTCCGCGAGGGCGGCGACGGCCGCGATGCCCGGGGTCAGCTCGCCGACCTCGCCGAGGTCGACGTCGATGCCGTGCACGGCGCCCGAGCCGGTGAACACCAGCCCGAAGTCGGTCAGTTCGCAGGAACCGCCCATCTCGGTGAAGATCTCGCGCAGCCGGTCACCGGGCTGCGTGGTGCGGGACGGCCAGTCGGGGATGACGACCTTGCCGCCGGTCACCAGCGCCGCCGCGAGGAACGGCTGGGCGTTGGACAGGTCCGGCTCGACCGTCAGGTCCCGGCCGAGCAGTGCGCCCGGCGATACCCGCCAGACGTTCGGCTCGCCGCCCGACTCCGGGGTGTCGACCTGCGCGCCGACCGAGCGCAGCATGTCGACGGTCATCCGGATGTGCGGCATCGACGGCAGCGCGGAACCGGTGTGCCGGACCTCGACGCCCTGGTTGAAGCGCGGCCCGGACAGCAGCAGGGCGCTGACGAACTGGGAGGACGAGGACGCGTCGATCTCGACCGGCCCGCCCTCCAGGGCACCGCTCCCCTGCACGGTCAGCGGCAGCGCGCCGCGCCCGTCGTCGTCGATACGGGCACCCAGGACGCGCAGCGCGTCGATCACGCCGTGCAGCGGGCGCTCGTACGACCGCGGGTCGCCGTCGAAGCGGACGGCGCCGTCGGCGAGCGTGGCGACCGGGGGGAGGAAGCGCATGACCGTGCCGGCGTTGCCGACGTCGACGGTGGCGGGGCCGCGCAGGCCGGCCGGGATGACCCGCCAGAACTCGCCGGTGCCCTCGGGGCCGACGCCCTCCTCGATCTCGACGCCCATCGCGCGCAGCGCCTCGGCCATCAGCACGGTGTCGCGGGAGCGCAGCGGGCGGCGCAGCCAGCCGGGCTCGGAGGCGAGGGCGGCGAGCACCAGGGCGCGGTTGGTGACCGACTTGGACCCGGGCACGTGGACGGTCGCGTCGACGGCTCCGCTCGCGTGCGGGGCGGGCCAGAGGGCGGTGTGCGCGGCATTCACGGTCATGGGCTCCACTTTAATGGCTGGGGGCGGCCGCAGATCTTGATCAAAAGCGGTGAAACCCGAGCGAACGCACGACGGGCGCACGTGCCGCGCATATATGCGGGGGCCGCCCTGGGGGGCACGCCGGGCTCACAGCTCCAGCAGCCAGCGTCCGCCGCCGATCAGCGAGCACAGCGACACCGCGTGGAAGAGGAAGAACCACACCCCGGCCGGCGCGTGCGTCAGCCGCGCGAGCTGGTCCGCGTCCGAGTCCCCGGCACCGCCCCGGGACCGCTTGGCCTGCAGTTCGAAGGCCGGGCGCACCCCGCCGAGCAGCAGGAACCACACCACCGTGTACGCGAACGCCGCCTGCACCTGCGGCCCGGCCAGCCACGACACCAGCAGGAACGTGCCGCCCGACAGCACCACCGTCAGCACCCCGTAGGCATTGCGGACCATCACCAGCAGGGCGACGAGCAGGGCCGTCGCCAGCCACAGCAGCAGGGTGATGCGCCCGGCGCCCAGCAGCGCGGCGCCGCCGAGACCCAGCAGCGGGGGAGCGGTGTACCCGGCGACCGCGGTGAGGACCATGCCGAGCCCGCGGGGCTTGCCGCGGCTCACGGTCAGGCCGCTGGTGTCCGAGTGCAGGGTGATGCCGGTCAGCGTGCGCCCGGTGAGCAGGGCGACCAGTCCGTGGCCGCCCTCGTGGGCGATCGTGATGGCGTTGCGCGCTATCCGCCACAGTCCGTGCGGGACGACGACGGCGAGCGCGGCCACCAGGGCGGCTGTCACCACCCACAGGTCGGGGTCGGGCTGGGTGCCGGAGACCTCGTCCCACAGGGAGGTGAGCGAGGCGGTTGCGAGGTGGTCCATTTCGGGCGAGGGCTCCTCGTCGGTGCGGGGGGTCTGGCCAAGTGGCACGTGTGTGCGGACGGTATCTGAGACGCCGACGTGACAGGGATCGTTCCTGACGGCAGACATGCAGGTCACAGCGTTACAGTCCCGGAACGATCCGGGGCTCCTGCTTTACCCGTGCTGACTGCGTGCTGACTGCGTGCTGACCTGTGGACACCTGTGATCACCCCAGGGAACCTGTCCCGTGCTGGGACGGTGCTGATCTCCTTGCACATTCCCCGTTCGGACGTGGCGTTGCCTTGGCGGTCGACCACTGCGTCTGTGCGTAGAGGAGCGACCTCGCAGACGCACCACCGTAACGCGCGGCCGATTCGTCAGAGTCGGTGCCGGTTCATGAGTGCGAGGCCGTGGGGGCCTCCCCCTGGGTGGCGGACACGCTGACACTGGATCTGCTTGATCCGGAGGAAGCGAGAAGACCGCCGATGGCGATGAAGGACTATTCGGACGAATTCAAGGCCGATGCCGTGGCCCCGTATGAGTCCACACCCGGGGCGACGTACAGGAGCATCGCCTCTGACCTGGGCATCAACCGGGCGACCCAGCGCGAGTGGGTGTGCGTGACCGTGACCGCCGTGGCGTCACCGCCGCGCCCGCGAGGTCGGCCGCCGGGTCGGCGGCGGTGCCGTCGGAGGATCCGGACGAGCGGGTGAGGCGGCTGGAGGCGCGGGTGGCCGAGTTCGAGGCGAGTGAGCGCAAGCTCGCGACCGAGCGGGACATCTTGCGCAGGGCGGCCAAGCATTTCGCCGGAGAGACGAACTGGTGAGCCGCTTCCAGTTCGTCCACGACCACCGGAACACCTACGAGGTGAAGCGGCTGTGTCAGGTCCCGGACGTCAACCGGTCCAGCTACTACAAGTGGTGCGCCGGCGCCGGGGCGAGGGCTGCCCGGCAGCGCCAGGACATGATCCTGGCCGAGGAGATCCGCCGGGTTCACGGGGAGTCCGGCGGCGCCTACGGCTCCCCGCGGGTGACCGCCGAACTGCGCGAGAGCGGCCACCGAGTCAATGAGAAGCGCGTCGCCCGGGTCATGCGGGCGTTCTCGATCACCGGGATCCGCCTGCGAAGACGTGTCCGCACGACCGTCCCGGACCCGGCCGCGGGGACCGTCCCAGACCTCTTCGGCCGGGACTTCACCGCCACCGAGCCCGGACTCAAGCTCATGGGCGACATCACCTATCTCCCCCTCCAGGGAGGGAAGTTCCCCCGCAGGGCCCTCAAACGACGCCTGTCCAACGTGGTCTACCGGATCATGAAACGAGATCAACAGAACCACCTTGCTCAGGCCGCTTGACACACAGAGGCGCTCAAATCCCAAACAGGACAGTCGAGACGTCAGTCAGGCGAGGGGTCAGACCCATCAGCAGCGTCACCACGTCACATCCTCACTGTCCAGGCGAGCAGATCGGTGGCGGTCAGGGACAGCTCCAGCCATGCTTGGTTGAGGGTGAAGTGGCGTGAGGGGAAGCGGCCGACGGGATGTCCGACCGAGAAGGCACATATGGACGCCTCGGGCGTGCAGGGCCCGCAGGTGAGCGGCTGCGGCCTGCTCCTTCTCGGGTGGCAGGTGACCAGGGTGGCGTCTATGTCAATGACCAGCCCCGGCAGGTTCCGCCCGCCGGCCCGGGCCGCGGGTATGCCGCGGCCCGTCTCTGCGGCCTGAATCCAGGCGACCTCGCGCGCTGCAGCTCGGGCCGTGTGCAGTGCTTTGAGTGCCGTGCGGTCGATGCCGGACAGCAGGCGCCAGGCGGTCGGAGTAGAGGTCACCGGTCCGAAGACCTCGGCCCGGTCACGCAGTAGGGGCAAGTCGGCGATGGCTTCGCCGCCGTCCGTGAGCATCACCGCCACGTCCACCGCGATGCTGCCCGGGTTGTGTCCGGTGCCGCGTGGCCGCAGACGGCGCGGAGCGTCGGTGAACGCGGCGGTCAGACCGGTGGCGTCAGCGAGATCGGCCACCAGCCGGGCCCCGGCATGGCTGCCCCCCCCCGTGGCCGTCGGCCGAGACGTCGAGCTTGGGGCGCGAGGCGGTAGTGTGCACGCAGAAAGTGCCTTCCTGCTTGGGATGACAGAGACCTCCGACAAGCCTCCTCTTCCCAGCTCAGAGGGCGCTTTCGCGTTTCCGATCAAGATCCGGACACCGTGGCAAGCGAAACGCGCAGGCTAGACGATCAGGCGAGGGGGGCGTGGTTGATCCACACCACGCCGTAGGGCTTCTTCTCCTGTTCACGGTGCTGGAAGCTAAGGAGGGGCTGGGAAACCGCCAGCTTCTCGAGCGTCTCGAGGCTGTCACAGGTCATCCGGACCATGGCCGACGGCACGAAGGTGCGGGCGTAGGCGTCGGTCGGAGCGGCGACGTGACGGGTGGAGACGAAGTCCGAGGCCAGGCCGGAGCCGACGCAGATTTCGGTGATCTCGCTGATGAAGGCGTCGATCTCGCTGTCCGAGCGCTCGGCGAACGAGAAGACGATGGTGTGCTGGATCATGACGTTCCTTTCGTGGGCGGACACCAACCAGGCTGCCGCCGGAAACCCGTGATGTCCAAGACCTTCTGCGCCTCGTTGATACCCTTTGGGCATGGATCTCGATCTGCGCAAGGTTCGCTACTTCGTGCAACTGGCCGAACTTGAGCACTTCGGGCGGGCTGCCGAGCGGCTGCATATCACCCAGCCCGTCTTGAGCCGCCAGATTCGGGCCCTGGAATCCGAATTGGGCTGCGCCCTGCTGGAACGCACCACGAGGTCGTTCACCCTGACGCAGTCGGGTCGGCATCTCCTCCGCACGGCGCCGGATCTACTGGCGGCCTCCCAGTCGACCGTGCGCGAGGTGCTCGCGGCCGCACGCGGCAATCGACGGCTCGTCGTGGGTTTCGCGCCCGGGCTCAGTATTGCGGGGGCCGTTCGCAGCTTCAGCGCCACCAACCCGGACATCCAGGTCGATCTGGTGCGCCTGAACTGGTTCGAGCAGGGCGAGGCAGTGATCGACGGCCGGGTCGACGTCGGATTCCTGCGTCAGCCGTTCGAGGACAGGGGGCTTCGCTGTCTGACGGTCGGCGAGGAGGCGCAGGTCGTGGTGATGCCCCGCATTCACCCCCGGGCCGCGGCCCGGTCCGTTACCGAGGGCGACCTGGCCGGCGAGAGCATCCTCGACGGGCAGCGCCGGCGCACGAACACGGTAGAGGAGAAGCTGGAATTGGTCAAAGCCGGTCAAGGTCTGGCGATTCTGCCGAAATCGGTGGCCATTTCGTATCTGTCCCCCGACCTGATCGCCCTGCCGGTTTCGGACGCCCCCCGGCATCAGCTCTGTCTCGCCACCCTGGGCATCCGCCGTCAGCCGCATCTGCGGGCGTTCCTGCAAATCGCCGCCCAGGAACTGACCCCCGCCCGACAGCACTCCCGGGCGCCGGTCCCGGCGAGAACGGGGTCGTCCCGATGATGTCCGGGACGACGCCGTCGAACGTCCGTCATTCCACGCTAGTGGAATGCGCCACAGATCGCGGGCTTAAAACCATGTAGGACACGGTCTTAAGCCCGCGATTTCAGGCGCATTACACTAGTGCCAGACGAATGGCTTCGGGTTCTTGTTCCACTCGTTGATCCAGCCGCGGATGTCCCGCTCCAGTTCGACGACGCTGCGGTGAGCCGAGCGGCGGAGTTTGCGGCAGGTCAGCTCGGCGAACCAGCGCTCGACGAGGTTGAGCCAGGACGCCGAGGTCGGAGTGGAGTACAGATAAAAGCGGGGGTGCCGCAGCAGCCACTTCTTGACCGGCTCGGTCTTGTGGGTGGCGTAGTTGTCCAGGACCAGGTGGAGTTCGAGGTGCTGGGGAACGGCGGCGTCGATGACCTTCAGGAAGCGGAGGAACTCCTGGTGGCGGTGGCGGCGGTAGTGCTGGGCTATGACCGACCCGGAGGCGATGTCCAGGGCGGAGAACAGGCTGGTCGTGCCGTGCCGGACGCAATCGTGCGTCATCTCCGCCGACGTGGCCGGCGCCATCGGCAACACGGGCTGAGTCCGGTCCAGGGCCTGTATCCGCGACTTCTCGTCCACTGCCAGGACCAGGGCGTTCTCCGGCGGGGACAGGTAAATGCCGACCACGTCGCGGACCTTGGTCACGAACTGCGGGTCGGTCGACAGCTTCCACGTCTCCACGATGTGCGACTTGAGGCCGACCGCCCGCCAGATCCTCGAGACAGCCGGCTGCGACATCCCCGCCGCCCGGGCCATCGAACGCGTCGACCAGTGCGAATCACCCGTCGGCGGACCCTGGCCGAGCGTCCTGGCGACCAGGGCTTCGACCTCTTCATCCGTGATCTGCCGCGGCGCCCCCGAACGCGGCCGGTCCGCCAGGCCCTCCAGCCGGTCCGCGGCGAACCGGGACCGCCACTTGCGTACGGTCTCGCGCGAGATGCCCAGGTCATCCGCGACCCGCGCGTTCGACAGGCCCTCCGTGCACGCCAGCACGATCCTCGACCGCAGCACCAGCGCCCGGCCGACGGTCCCGCCGTCGACGTGCTGCGCGACGTCGTCGTCACCGCGCTCCTGGCCCACCCCGCCTACCGGGCCACCACCGCCGATGGCGACGCCGTCACGGTCCACCTGGCCACCGGCCGCCACTACACCCTGGCCCTCAGCCCCGCCGCCCGACCCCGGTCGGCACACCACGGGCCGAGCCCCGGCATCGAAACGACACTGCTGGCGAATCCGTGTCGCCGCTCACGCATTCCCCAGGCGGTGGGCGTAGCAGCTACCAGGGCCCGCACGTGACGCGGAGCCCGACGGGTCAGTCTTGCCCGTCCAGCTGTGGTCCGGGGATCCTGATGCATCGTGCGCGGTCCGCAGCCTGCCGTGAAGACACCTGTATCCGAATCCGGTTGCTGCTTCGTGGTCAGCCGCGCATCCTGCTGGGATGCGCTTCTCCGTCAACATCCCGAACTTCGGTGACTTCGCCGACCCCCGTAACGTCGCGACGGCGGCGGCCGCCGCCGAACAGGCCGGCTGGGACGGGCTCTTCGTCTGGGACCACGTCCTGCACCGTCAGCACCAAGGGCGTCCCTTCGGAGATCCCTGGATGCTGCTGACCGCGGCCGCGCTGGCGACCTCCCGGATCCGGCTGGGCACCCTGCTGACGCCGGTCCCCCGCTACCGTCCGCAGCAACTGGCCCGCCAGGTGGCCACCCTGGACCACCTCAGCGGCGGCCGGGTGATCTTCGCCGCCGGCCTGGGCGGCCCAGTCGAGGACGAATACAGGAGCTTCGGCGACGCCGCCGAGCCACGCGTACTCGCCGAGCGGCTGGACGAGGGGCTGGAGCTGTTGAGCCGCTTCTGGTCCGGCGAGCCGGTGAACCACCACGGTCGACACTACGAGGTCCGGGATGTCGCGCTGCTGCCCGCCACCGCGCAACGGCCCGGTCCGCCGGTGTGGATCGGCGGGTTCTGGCCGCGTCGTGCGCCCATGCAGCGGGCAGCGCGGTGGGACGGCGCGGTGCCGCTCTTCGAGTCGGCCCGGCATGGTCATGTGCCAGACGTGGCGGAAGTACGCGAGCTGGTCGGTTATGTGCGCAAGCACCGTACAGCCGGGGCTGAGCGCCCCTTCGAGTTCGTGCTCGGCGGTGCCACGCCCCCGGACGCAGCGAAGGCCAGGGACGTGATCGGTCCCCTGCACGACGCCGGTGCCACCTGGTGGGACGAGCGACAGGTCCAGACCGGCCCCGACCTGGACCGCCTCCCTCCGGTGCTGCGCCGTATCGAGGCGGGGCCTCCGGCGGTCTGATCAGCCATTCGATGTCCAGTACGTTGCCGTCGGCGTCGACAGCCCGCCACCGGTACTTCAGTTCCCCGTTGATCCTGACGAACATCTCGTCCAGGTGCCACTTGTCCCCGGGCTGGGGACGGTGGCGGCGCAGTCCGTTCGCGTAGGCCTGCCCGAACTTCAGATACCAGCGGCGGATGGTCTCGTAGGAGACGATGATTCCGCGTTGGAGCATCAACTCCTCGACCTCACGGAACGACAGTGGGAAGCGGTGGTACAGCCACACGCAGTGGGAGATCACCTCGACCGGGTGCCGGTGCCCCTTGTACGACGGCGACGTGCTCCCCACGGACAACCCCTCCACCATGATCAAACCCGGAGATCATCCCACCCGGTCAGCCAACGTGACAGCGCCGCACCAGCTCCTCGCGCCGCTGTGCTGCTCGGGTGCCATGAGGCCGGTGTTTCTCCGCTGTCACCGTGACACGCCTGGGGACACGTACTCCGCCGACATCGCCCCGGCGACCATCCGACCGGGGACCGGAGGATCCCGACCGGCGGCGGCTTCACGGCGTCGATTGGTCCGCCCCGGGGAACACGTCACTCGGGGAACACGTCACCTGTCGCCCGCTCCACCATCGCCTTCACCAGTCCCGTGAACAGCGGGTGCGGGTGTGTCGGCCGGGAGCGCAGTTCGGGGTGGGCCTGGGTCGCGACCAGGTAGGGGTGGACATCGCGCGGGTACTCCACGTACTCCACCAGCTTGCCGTCCGGGGACGTGCCCGAGAACAGCAGGCCCGCCTTCGTCTCCAGCTCGGCGCGGAAGGCGTTGTTGACCTCGTAGCGATGCCGGTGCCGTTCCTCGACGTGCTCCTTGCCGTCGTACACCTCACGCACGAGCGAACCCTCCGCGAGGACGGCCGGGTGCAGGCCCAGACGCATCGTGCCGCCCAGGTCGCCGGCGCCCGCGACGACATGCAGCTGCTCGGCCAGGGTCGAGACCACCGGGTACCGGGTCGCCGGGTCGAACTCGGTGGAGTTCGCGTCGGGGATGCCGACGAGGTTGCGGGCCGCCTCGATCACGACGCACTGCAGGCCCAGGCACAGGCCCAGCAGCGGGATCCCGTTCTCGCGGGCGTACCGGATCGCCTCCACCTTCCCGAGCACGCCCCGGTCGCCGAACCCGCCGGGGACACAGACGCCGTCCACGTCCGCCAACTGCTCCTTCACTCCCTCCGGGGTCGTGCAGTCGTCCGAGATGACCCATTTGACGGTCACGCGTGTCCGATGGGCGAAGCCGCCCGCCCGCAGGGCCTCCGTCACCGACAGATAGGCGTCCGGTAGGTCGATGTACTTGCCGACCAGCGCGACCGTGACCTCGTGCTCGGGGTGGTGCACGCGGTCCAGGAGGTCGTCCCAGGCCGTCCAGTCCACGTCGCGGAACGGCAGGTCCAGCTTGCGGACGACGTACGCGTCGAGACCCTCGCTGTGCAGGACCTTCGGGATGTCGTAGATCGAGCGGGCGTCGGGACAGGCCACCACGGCGGCCTCGTCGACATCGCACATCAGCGAGATCTTGCGCTTGATCGCCGCGGGCACCTCGCGGTCGGCGCGCAGCACGATCGCGTCCGGCTGGATACCGATGTTCCGCAGCGCGGCCACCGAGTGCTGGGTGGGCTTCGTCTTCAGCTCGCCGGAGGGGCCGATGTACGGCAGGAGCGAGATGTGGACCACGAACACCCGGTCCCGGCCCACCTCGTGCCGGATCTGCCGGACCGTCTCCAGGAACGGCAGCGACTCGATGTCGCCGACCGTGCCGCCGATCTCGGTGATGACGGCATCGGTCTCGTCGGTCGCCACGCGCCGGACGCGGTGCCTGATCTCGTCGGTGATGTGCGGGATGACCTGGACCGTGTCCCCGAGGTACGCGCCCCGCCGCTCCTTGGCGATCACCGCGCTGTACACCTGGCCGGTGGTGACGTTGGCCGAGCCGTCCAGCTCGCGGTCCAGGAACCGCTCGTAGTGGCCAATGTCCAGATCGGTCTCGGTGCCGTCGTCGGTGACGAAGACCTCGCCGTGCTGGAAGGGGTTCATCGTGCCGGGGTCGACGTTCAGGTACGGGTCGAGCTTCTGCATCGCCACGCGCAGCCCTCTCGCCTTCAGCAGCATGCCGAGGCTGGAGGCGGTCAGGCCCTTGCCGAGCGAGGAGGCGACACCTCCGGTGACGAAGATGTGCGTGGCTTTCGACGGCGTGGCCAAGGAGGCTCCCGGGGTCGTGGGGGGGCTTCAGGGAAAGGTGGCGTGCGTGAGCGGGAGGCGCCTGATGATCTCGGTGTCGGAGTCAAGGAGGTGCGGCAGTGCGCCGAGGGTGTCGACGACGAAGCCGTACAGCCCGGTCTCGTCCTCGACACAGACGTCCGCGAGCAGGTTGTACCGGCCTGTGACGGCGGCGCAGAATCGTACGTCGGGGTGGTCGGACAGGAGGGTGCCGACGGTCTCGATGCCGGCCGGGTGGGCCTTCAGCTGGACCCGTGCGTGCACGGGACGGCCCAGCAGGGCCGGGTCGACGACCGTGCGCAGGCGCAGCGCCCGGCGCTCCAGCAGCGCGGCGACCCGGCGGCCGGCCGTGGCGGTGGAGAAGCCGATCTCGCAGGCGAGTTCGGTGAGGCTGACACGCGCGTTGCGTTTCAGGGCCTCGGCGACGCGGGCGTCGCCGGGAGTGAGGTTGTAGGGCTGGGCGGGGCCGGGCAGCGGCTGCACGAGACTCGCCCGCAAGCGTCTCACCTCCTCCTCGGTCAGCACGGGAACGTGCCACTCGGCCTCGTCACGGAACGGGCGCAGGGTGATGTGGGCGCTGAGCACGTCGGCCCCGGGCATGCCGGGGACGCCGCCCGCCGTCAGGGAGTACAGCGAGGACCGGGACTTCACCAGCAGTTCGCACCAGAGGTGACCGGCCCCTCCGCCCACAGCGGCGACGTTAAGCACCTCGGCGCACGCTGCCAATCCCGCGATGCTGCTTTCCGGACAGCTCCCGGTCGCCCTGAGGCGCAGGTGGACTGTGTGTCCGAGGCCCCGGAACAGCGGGCCGTACTCAGCGGTGCAGCGCACGGCACCAGTGTCCAGGAGGCGCTGGACGCGCCGTGCGACCGCGCGTTCGTGCTCGCCGAGGATGCGGCCCACTTCCGCCACCCCCGCCCGGGGACTGATCTGGAGCGCGGCCATGATCCGCCGGTCAAGCGCGTCCGGACAGTCCGACCCGTCGACTGTGTCGTTATCCATCACCATGACCCCATGATGGCGGGATCTTTATCATCCGGCTACTGGTTGTTGTCGGAATCATTCGATTGATGCAGACTGTACAGCCGTCACCAACAGTGATGCGGCGTGAGCTTTTCGTATCCGACCTGGCTGTACGGCCGAGAGGACAAAGCTTTGTCAGGGGAGAGCACCACCGCAGCAGTCCAGGACCACGTCGCCTCCGACGACTTCCGCTCCGTACTGGGGAGGTTCTGTTCCGGCGTCACCGTGATCACCGCGATGGGACCCGCCGGTCCCGTCGGCTTCACCTGCCAGTCCTTCGCCTCGCTCTCCCTCGATCCGCCCCGCATCGTCCTGTGCGTCAGCCTCACGTCGACGAGCTGGCCCACCGTCAGGGCCTGCAACGCCTTCTGTGTCAACGTGCTGGCGCAGACACAGCAGCCGCTCAGCGAGCGGTTCGCGCGCAGCGGCGGCGACAAGTTCCACGGCGTCGAGTGGACCCCGTCGCCTGCCGGCGCGCCCCGGCTGGCCGGCGCGACGGCCTGGATCGACTGCCGCCCGCACGCCGAGTACGTCGGCGGCGACCACCTTGTGGTCACGGCCGACGTACGGCGGGTCGAGGCGCCCGCCGAGCCGTGTGAGCCCCTGCTGTTCTTCCGGGGCCGGTACACGCGTCTGCACGACGCGTTCTGAGCCCTCGTACACCAACCTGCCGCACCTTCCAAGGAGACACCTTCAATGTCAACGACCCCTGCCGTCGACGACTCGACAGCGCTCACCTCCGGCCTCCTCTCGGGACTCGACGTCTTCGTGGGCGGGCCGATCCAGCACGCCATCCTGCCCGGCGGGTTCGTCGGACAGTTGCAGGACGCCATCACCACGGCGATCAGCACGGTCACCGAGAGCGGCGCGCACGTGTTCTCCGCGCACGTCGTCGAGAAGTTCGGCGAGGAGACCGCGGCCTTCACCCCCGAGCAGGTCTCGGTGCGCGACTTCCGCTGGATGAAGAAGTGTGACGTCTTCGTGCCGGTGCTGCCCGTCCAGCAGGAGGACGGCATCCTGCGCCGCACCGACGGCACCCACATCGAACTCGGCTGGGCCACCGCCCTCGGGCGGCCCATCGTCCTCATCACCAAGCAGCCCGTCGTGGAGTCCGCCAGCCACCTCCTGAAGGGCCTGCACCGGGTCGGGCTCGTCAAGCACATCGACTTCGACGAGTTCACCGAGAAGCCGAGCCTGCTCATAGACGCCGTGCTGAACGCCACCGAGCGCCAGCGCGAGGCGATCGGCGCGAGCCTCGTCGCCTAGGCATCCGTCCCCTCCCCCACTCCTCACATCTTCGGACGGAGTTCACCGAGTGCGCGACCTGTCGATCCTCAGCCTGCCGCTGACCACGCCCGTGGTCGTCGGATCCGGGCTGCTCACGGATCAGGAACGCAATATCCGTCGGCTCCTGGACATGGGCGCCGGAGCCGTGGTCACCAAGACCATCCACCCCAACCCTCCCAAGGGCCTTGACGAGCGGATCCTACGGCTGCCTGTCGGCATGCTGAACAGCACCACGTACTCCAAGCGGCCGGTCAACCACTGGCTGGCCGTGCTGCGCTCGTTCGCCGAGGACCGGCTGCCGGTCATCGCCTCCCTGCACGCCGACAGCCCTGGCGAGCTGGCCGCCCTCGCCCGGGACGTCGAGAAGGCCGGCTGCCGGGCGCTGGAACTCGGCATCTCCTGCCTCAATGAGGAGGACGGACTGGAGGACGACAACCCCGACCGGGTCTACGCCTACACCTCCGCCACCCGCAGCCGCACCGCGCTGCCGCTGTCCGTCAAACTGGCCGTCGGCGAAGGGCTCCAGGACCGGGTCCGGGCCGCGATCGCCGGCGGCGCCGACGCCATCACCCTCAGCGACACCATCCCCGGTGCGGCCGTCTCCCCGGCCACCGGCGACCTCGAGCTGAACGGGGTCTACGGCTACTCGGGCCCCGGCCTCAAACCGCTGGTCCTCGCCGCCGTCTGGCAACTGCGCAAACGTGGCATCGACCTGCCGGTCATGGGCGTCGGGGGAGTGAGCAGCGGCCGGGACGTCGCCGACTACCTCAGCGTCGGCGCGAACGTCGCGCAGGTCTACACCGCCCTGCACACCGACATGCACGACACCCTGGACCGCATCCTCGCCGAGACCCGCGAACTCCTCAAGGAACCCCAGCGAGCCGCGTTATGACCGCCCTCACCGACCTGACGAGCAATCAGGTGACGGACGCGGTGCGGGGCCGGACCGTTGTCTGGCCGATCGGCGCGATCGAGCAGCACGGCCCGCACCTCCCGCTCTCCGTCGACCTCCTCCTCGCCGAGGCCGTGGCCACCGAACTCGCCGCGGAGCTGGACGCGTTCACCCTCCCCGCCCAGGCCATCGGCGCCCGCTCCCTGCCGCAGAGCGGCGGTGGACTGCACTTTCCCGGCACGCTCCACATCGGCGGCGACACCCTCGTGCGCTATCTCGCGCAGACCCTGCGGGCGCTCGTCGCGCTGCCCATGGCCCGCCTCGTCGTCGTCAACGGGCACTACGAGAACGAGCCGTTCCTCTTCGAGGCGATCGACCAGGTGCGCGAGCGAGGACTCCTCGACGACACCGAGGTGTTCGCGTTCAGCTGGTGGTCTCTGGTGCGGGGCACCTGGACGGACGCGGAACTCCCGGGGTTCCCCGGCTGGCATGCCGAGCACGCCGGGGTCACCGAGACCAGCCTCATGCTCCACCTGCGGCCCGACCTCGTCACCGACGAGCGCCCCGACCACGACGCGCCGCCCCGGGCGGGCGTCTACCTGCACCCGGTCGACGTCGGCCAGACCACCAACCGGGGCGTCCTGTCGTCGACCTCGGGTTCGAGCGCCGGCCTCGGCGAGAAGCTGCTGCGGCACATCGTCGACGAGGCGACGGCCATGGTCCGCGACGGCAAGGGGCTGCTCTTCGCCCAGACCCGGCCCGACCGCCGATCCGGAGGAAACCGACCGTGACCAGCAAGTTCCACCTAGCCTGTATCTTCAACTTCACACCGGACGACTGGCAGGGACCCTTCGGCAACGGAGGCTCGCCCTGGGACGGCCGCTTCCACACGGAGGTCGCGCAGGCGCTGGAGCGGGCCTGCTTCGACTACGTGATCATCGAGGACAAGCTCATGGTCCCCGAGAGCTACGGCGGCTCCTCCGAGCGCGCCCTGCGACAGGGCATGGTCGTCCCCAAGCACGACCCCGTCCCGCTGGCCGCCGCGATGGGCCTGGCCACCTCCCACCTCGGCATCGTCGCCACCCTCTCGACCATGGCGTACCCGCCCTTCATGACCGCGCGGCTGGCCTCCACCATGGACAGCATGCTCGGCGGGCGGTTCGGCTGGAACATCGTCACCAGCGCCGAGGACCTCGCGGCACAGAACTTCGGCCTCGACAAGCTCCCCTCGCGCGACGACCGCTACGCCATGGCCGACGAATACGTCGACGTGGTACGGCAGCTGTTCGACTCATGGGACGCCGACGCGGTCGTCCTCGACCGGGAGAACGGGATCTACGCCGACCACCGGAAGGTCCGGCCGATCCACTTCCGGGGCAAGTACTTCAGCGTGCGCGGTCCCCTCAACACCGTGCCCTCCCCGCAGCACCGGCCCGCGTTCACGCAGGCGGGGGCCTCGCCCAGGGGCCGGGCCTTCGCCGCTCGCAACGCGGACTCGGTCATCGCGATCGCCAACGGCGTCAGCGGGATGAAGGAGTTCCGCGACCAGGTGCGCACCCACGCGGAAGAAGCCGGCCGGAACCCGGACGACGTCAAGGTGCTGTTCTGCGTCACCCCCACCCTGGGCGAGACCGAGCAGGACGCGCGCGAGAAGTACCAGCGGGAGATCTCCTCCCCGCAGTTCATCCACGACATCCTCGCCGAGACCTCCGCGCTCACCGAGATCGACTTCGCGCAGTTCGATCTGGACGAGCCGCTCCCGTACCGCCTGGAGACCAACGGCGAACAGGGCTCGCTCGACCAGCTCCAGCAGTGGGACAGCGGGAAAACCCTGCGGCAGCTGGTCGTGGACGCGGCCGGCGGGCTGGTCTCCTCGATGGAACTCGTCGGCACTCCCGACCAGGTCGCCGAGCAGATGGGGGCGGCGATGGAGGAGGTCGGAGGCGACGGCTTCATGCTGACGACGCCCGTTCTGCGCATGAACCGTCGCTGGGTCACCGAGATCACCGACGGCCTGGTGCCCGCCCTGCAACGCCGCGGCCTCACCCGGACCACCTACACGCAAGGCAACACCCTCCGGCAGAACCTCACCGAGTTCTGAGCCGGATGACCCAGACGACACGACGGCTGGTCCTGGACGACACCGCCCAGGACCTGCTGTTCCGGCAGGCGTTCACCGCGGACCGGTTCACCGGCGAACCCGTCGACGACGACACGGTCCGCGCGGTCCACGACCTCGTCCGCGACGGCCCGACCGCCTTCAACCAGCAACCCCTCAGACTGTGCCTGCTGCGCTCGGCCGAGAGCCGGGCACGGCTGGCCGTCCACCTGTCGAGGAGCAACCGCGAAAAGACCCTCGAAGCGCCCCTCACCGCGCTCCTGGCCGTCGACAACGAATTCCACCGCAGCCTTCCGGAGCAGTTCCCGCAGTTCCCCGGGGCCATGGACCTGTTCACACGCGACCGTGCTCTCAGGGAACGCTCCGCATTACTGAACGGTGCACTCCAGGCCGCGTATTTCCTTATCGGTGCCCGAGCGGCGGGCCTGGCCGCCGGACCGATGAGCAGATTCGACGAGGCCGGCGTCAACCGCGCGTTCTTCCCCGACGGCCGGCATTCCGTGCTGTTCGCCGTGAACCTCGGCCGGCCCGAACCGGGCCCGCGCTCCCGCGGCCCACGGCTGGCGTACGACGAGATCCGCCGGACGCTATGACGGGCGCCGGACCGTCTCCCTGTACCAGCGGCCCCACTTGTCCAACTCCTCGGTGAGGGAGTCCAGGCTGTGGCCGATATCCGTCAGCGTGTACTCGACACGCGGCGGTACCTCCCGGTGGACGGTGCGGGTCACCAGACCGTCGGTCTCCAGGTCCCTCAGCTGTCGGGCCAGCATGCGCTGGGTGATCGGCGGCAGCGCCCTGCGGAGCTCCCCGAAGCGCAGGGTGCCCGGTGACAGCTGTTTCAGAATGGCTAATTTCCACCGTCCGCCGAGAATCTCCATGGCGAACTCGACCGAGCAGTGATCCGGCGCTTCTTCGGCCTCGGAACGCACAGCTGACCTCCATTGGTATAACGACTGGCACTAGGGAACAGCAATGACCGTACTTGCGGCCCGCGTTGATACGTACGGAAACTGAGGATATGTTGAAAAGGGACGTGCCCGCGCCGCTCGGGACACCGAAGGAAACGAGTCCGCCGAACCGACGCTGGCTGGTACTGGCCGTGGTCTCGGGCAGTCTGCTGCTGTGCGGGATCGACCTGACGGTGCTGCATGTCGCCGTGCCGAGCATGAGCCGCGATCTGCACCCCAGCGCCGCGCAGCTGCTGTGGATCGTCGACGTGTACTCGCTGGCGCTCGCCGCCCTCCTCGTGACGTGCGGGACGCTGGGGGACCGCATCGGGCGCCGCAGAATGGTGCTGAGTGGCTTCTTCGGCTTCGGCCTCGCCTCGGCGGCCTGTGCGTTCTCGACGTCGACCGGGCAGCTCATCGCCGCCCGCGCCGCGCTCGGCGTCGCCGCCGCGATGATCATGGCGTCGACGGTCGCGATCATCCGCGTCGTCTTCACCGACGACCGGGAGCGGGCCCGCGCGATCGGCGTGTGGACCTCCGCGCACAGCGTCGGGGCGACCATCGGACCGCTGGTCGGCGGGATCATCGCCGAACGATGGGGCTGGGGGGCGGTGTTCCTCGTCAACATCCCCGTCATCGTCGTCATCCTGGCCGTCGGCGCCCGCGTCATCCCCGAGTCGAAGAACCCCGTGCCGCGCCGTTGGGACGTGGCCAGCGTGGCGCTGTCCGTCGCCGGACTCGCGGGCGTGGTGTACGCGCTGAAGCAGGTCGGCGAGCACGCCGGGGTGGATCCCGTGATCGCCGTCACCGCGCTCGTCGGGGCCGCGCTGCTGTACGCCTTCGTGCGCCGTCAGCGTCAACTGGCGGAACCCTTGCTGGACGTTTCCCTCTTCGGCGAGCGCCGCTTCACCACGGCCACCCTGTGCGTCATCGGCTGCTTCGGCAGCTATGTGGCCCTCCTCTTCTTCCTCACCCAGTGGTTCCAGCAGGTCGGCGGCTACTCGCCGTTGCGGGCCGGGCTCTGCTTGATGCCGCTGGCCGCCGCCAACGCGGTCGGCGCGGTCACGGCGCCCTGGGCTTCGGCCCGCTGGGGCAACCGCTGGTCGCTCACCGGGGCGCTGGTCCTCTTCGCCGCCGCCTTCGCCGCGATCGCCGCCGTGGGCGACACCGCGCACTACGGAGTGCTCCTGCTGCCGCTGCTGTGCGCGGGGTACGGCGCCGGGATCGTGATGACCCTGGGTGCCGACTCGATCATGAGCGCCGCCCAGCCCGAGCGGTCCGGCGAGGCCGCGGCCATCCAGGAGACGTCCTTCGAACTCGGTGCGGGTCTCGGTGTCGCCGTCCTGGGCACCGCGCTGAGCCTCGTCTACCGCACCGGTCTGCCCGACGTCGAGGGTCTGACTGCCGGGGACCGGGCCCACGCCGAGGAGTCCTTCTCCGCTGCCGAGGACGTCGTCGCCCACCTGCCGTCGTCCACAGCGGACGCCGTCCTCGACGCGGCGCGGCAGGCGTACGACCACGGCTTCATCGTCGTCGCGGTGATCGCGGCCACCGTGCTGGTGGGTACGGCGGTGATGGCGGCGGTCATGCTGCGGCCCAAGGCGTCACAGGGTTCCTGACTGACGGAGCGGGAGGTCCCCGGACGGGACTCGGTCGGGGCAGGCGGTGGCGTGGTCGTTTTCGTCGCAGACGAGCAGGTCGTCCTTCACGTACCGCTCGACGGTGCGCTGGGAGACCCGCAGCATCTGGGTGACTGGTTTGGTGCCGCCGAGTTGCCTGACCAGGTAGTGCGTCTGCGGGCCCGCCGTCTTGGGCGCCGGGCGCGTGAACGCCTTCTGCACGGCGGCACCCAGGCCGTCCCCGAACAGGCTCATGCCCTCTGCGGCCGGAGGCCGTGGGCGAGCACGTGGCCCGCTATGGCACCGGTCCGGACGGTGCCCTGCTCCAGACGATCACCGGAACCCTGGTCACTACCTCGGACTACTCGTCCGCGTTCCGAGATCATGAAGACCTTGGGTTACGACTGGTCACGTCACTACCTGCGACGTGGTTCGCCTCGACCGCGCTCAGTGGCGGTCTGTCACTCTTGCACATGTCCCGGTGGCCGGGGCACAGGAGCATCAAGGAGACGGCGGACACGTGCGGGCACCTTTCGCCGGACGCCACTGGCCGGGCGGTCAAGGTGATGGATGTGACGCCGGCCAGCACTGTGCTGACTTGGTGCTGACTGAACAGATATTTCCGCAGGTCAAAGGGGTTCTCCATATGTGCGGACGGTATGCGGCGAGTCGTCGACCCGAGGATCTCGCAGGAATCTTTGAGATCGAGAAGTGGGAACCCGAGGAGAGCTTGGAGCCCGATTACAACGTGGCCCCCACCAAGGAGGTCTACGCCGTCCTGGACCGTCCTCTGAAAGACGCCGAGGACCCGAAGCCGGTTCGCCAGCTGCGGAAGCTGAAGTGGGGCCTGGTGCCCTCCTGGTCCAAGACGCCCGAGGGCGGCGCCCGGTTGATCAACGCCCGCGCGGAGACCGTCCACGAGAAGCCGTCCTTCCGCCGCGCCTTCACCAGCCGCCGCTGCATCCTGCCCGCCGACGGCTACTACGAGTGGGTCACCGGCAGGCAGGAGCGTGACCTGGAGGTCGAGGGGCGCAAGAAGCGGCCCCGCAAGCAGCCGTACTTCGTCACGCCGGCCGACGGATCGGTGTTCGCGATGGCCGGGCTCTACGAGTTCTGGCGGGACCGCACGCTGCCGGACGACCATCCGCAGGCCTGGTGGGTGACCTGCTCGGTGATCACGACCGAGGCCGAGACCGCGCCCCTCGCCGTCGCCCCGGCCGACGGCCCGCACGCCCTCGCCGACATCCACCCCCGGATGCCGCTGATGCTCACGCCGGACCGCTGGGACGCCTGGCTCGACCCCGCGCGCACCGACCCCGACGAGCTGACCGCCCTGCTCGCGCCGCCGCCCGGCGGGCTGATGCGGGCGTACCCGGTCGCCACGGCCGTGAGCAACGTACGCAACAACGGCGCGGAGCTGCTCGAGGAGCTGGAGGCGCCCGAAGAGGGCACACTCTTCTGACGTGACGGACGCGACAAGAGGTACGGCGGGGAAGACGACCGCGCGAGTGACCGAGGACATCGAGACCGAGGACGTCGAGACCGACGCGGGCCCCGCCCGCATCACCTGGCACCGGGCGCAGAAGCCCCGGCTCGTCCTCGGCGTCAGCCACGGCGCCGGCGGCGGCATCGAGGCGCGCGACCTCCAGGCGCTGGCGGCCGTGCTCCCCGCGCACGGCGTGAGCGTCGCCCTCGTCGAGCAGCCCTGGCGGGTGGCCGGCAAGAAGCTGGCGCCCGCGCCGAAGACCCTGGACACCGGCTGGCGCGGCATCTGGCCCGCGCTCACCGCCCCCGGCCTGCCGGTGATCTCCGGCGGCCGCAGCGCCGGCGCCCGCGTCGCCTGCCGCACCGCGACCGAACTGGGCGCCCGCGCGGTGCTCGCCCTCAGCTTCCCCCTGCACCCGCCCGGCAGGCCCGAGAAGTCCCGCGCGGACGAACTGCTCGGCGCCGGCGTGCCCACCCTCGTCGTCCAGGGCGGCAACGACCCGTTCGGCAGGCCCGCCGAGTTCCCCGGCGGCGACCACCGGCTGATCGAGGTGCCGTACGGCGACCACGGCTTCGCCGTGCCCAAACGGGCCGAGACCGGCCAGGAACGCGCCCTGGAACTGATCACCGACGGCGTGGCCGAGTGGGCCGGCGCACTCGCCTGAGCCCCCGGGAATGAGCGGCGGGCGCCCACTGTTGTGGGGGACATACGTTGCTGAGCATCAGCACCGACGCCGTAGGAGAGGAAGTCCGCCGCATGGGTTCAGCCTTCTGCCCACGTCGCAGCAGCCGCGCCGACCTGGACTGGACGGTGCTGCACGCGGCGAAGACCGCCCCTATTCGGGCGGCGGGCGGACCGGATCGTCGTCTATCCTCCGATTCGAGTGGGGCCGGCTTCGGCCTCGCGACATCTTCGGAGGAGGTGGGTCCGGTCACTGGGACCGACGCAGGAGCCGAACACGGCCAGGCGGAGCAGCCCGAGGGCCGGGGAACGGACGCGGAGTCGACCGCGGAGCGCAGCGCGCGCTTCGAGCGGGACGCGCTGGAGTTCCTCGACCAGATGTACTCGGCCGCGCTGCGCATGACGCGTAATCCGGCCGACGCCGAGGACCTGGTGCAGGAGACCTACGCCAAGGCGTATGCGTCCTTCCACCAGTTCCGCGAGGGCACGAACCTCAAGGCGTGGCTGTACCGCATCCTCACGAACACCTTCATCAACTCGTACCGCAAGAAGCAGCGCGAACCCCAGCGCAGCGCGGCCGAGGAGATCGAGGACTGGCAGCTCGCGCGGGCCGAGTCGCACATGTCGACCGGTCTGCGCTCCGCCGAGTCGCAGGCGCTCGACCACCTGCCCGACTCGGACGTGAAGCATGCGCTCCAGGCGATTCCCGAGGAGTTCCGTATCGCCGTGTATCTGGCGGACGTCGAGGGCTTCGCCTACAAGGAGATCGCCGACATCATGGGGACACCCATCGGTACGGTGATGTCCCGGCTGCACCGTGGACGCCGTCAGCTGCGCGGCATGCTGGAGGACTACGCCCGCGACCGCGGACTGGTCCCCGCCGGCGCCGGAGAGTCGAACGAAGCGAAAGGCTCGGGGTCATGAGCTGCGGAGAGCCGCACGAGACGGATTGCAGCGAAATCCTCGATCATCTCTACGAGTTCCTCGACAGGGAGATGCCGGACTCGGACTGCGTGAAGTTCGAGCACCACTTCGAGGAGTGCTCGCCCTGCCTGGAGAAGTACGGGCTGGAGCAGGCCGTGAAGAAGCTGGTCAAGCGGTGCTGCGGACAGGACGACGTGCCGGGTGACCTGCGCGCCAAGGTCATGGGCCGGCTCGACCTGATCCGTACCGGGCAGTCGGTGCCCGAGCACGATGTGACGGCCTCGCCGTCGGCCGCGCCATCGGCTTCGCAGGACAGCTGAGTCACTCGTCCGGCGAGTCGAGTCACTCGTCCGTGCTAATCCGCGGGTTATCTGCCCGCGGCCTTCCCCCGACCGCCCTAGGCTCCAGAGCCTGACAGGCGTGGCCGGGGGGAGGGCTCATGGACGCGGTACCCCCGCGGGCGCGCGTGTACGTCGCCTGCGTCACCCTGGCCGCGGCGGCCTGTCTGTGGCCGCTGCCCCCGCTGCACACCTCCGAGTGGGCCGTACTGCTGCTCGCCGGGCTGTTCGCCGGCTCCGAACTGGTCGCGCGCTCCCGCTTCGTAGGGACCTGCTACCCGGTGCTGCTCGCCGGCGCCTTCCTGCTCTCCCCGACCGCCGCCGCGCTCGTGGCGCTGCCGGGGGCGCTGCTGGCGCCGGTGACGGAGCGGCCGTTCGTCCTGCGGCGCGTCTTCCGGGCCGCGCAGCTCACGCTCTCCGTGTGGGCCGCCGCGCGGACGCACGGGGGGCTCGGCGGGCAGGAGGCGGTCGTCACGGCCGACTTCCCGTGCGCGCTGCTGCCGGCCGGGGCCGCGGTCCTCGCGT
This sequence comes from Streptomyces sp. cmx-10-19, assembly GCA_049998335.1. Taxonomy (GTDB): domain Bacteria; phylum Actinomycetota; class Actinomycetes; order Streptomycetales; family Streptomycetaceae; genus Streptomyces. The sequence continues at coordinate 81,811 of JAEBFB010000004.1, read as the reverse complement.
TCTGCCTGGTCTTCACCCTGCTGGACGCCGGCGTTCTGACGCTCGCCGCGGGGGTGCCGCCCGCGCCCTTCCGGCGGCGGGGGAGCGCCGCGCGGTGCCGGGCGTGGCGCGGGCTGTTCGGCCGGTCGCTCGCGCCGATCGCCGTGCACGGGCTCGCCGGGCTGATGATGGCCGTCCTGTGGCGCAGCCCCTACGGGCCCGTCGCCGCGCTCCTCGTGCTGCCGCCGATGTGCGTCGCGTGGTGGGCGTTCGCCCAGTACCACCGGGAACGCGCCGCGCACCGGGCGACCATCCGCGCGCTGGTGCAGGCCGTCGACATAAAGGACGGCTACACGCGCGGGCACGGTGAACGCGTCGGCCAGGCCTCCATGATGATCGCCCGCGAGCTGGGCATGGACGACGAGCGCGTCGAGACCCTCCGCTTCGCCGGCATCCTGCACGACGTGGGCAAGCTCGGCGTCCCCACCCGGCTGCTGCGCAAGGACGGGCCGCTGACGCCCGAGGAGCGGCGCGTGATCGAACTGCACCCCGAGTACGGGCACGAGATGGTGCGCGGCATCCGGTTCCTCGGCGAGGCCCGCGCCGCCGTCCTCCACCACCACGAGCGCCTCGACGGCACCGGCTACCCCTACGGGCTGGCCGGGGACCGCATCCCCGAGTCGGCCCGCGTGGTAGCCGTGGCCGACGCCTTCGACGCGATGACCTCCACCCGCTCCTACAGCAGGGCCCGGCCCGTCGCGGCGGCGGTCGAGGAACTGGAGCGGTGCGCGGGGCGGCACTTCGACCCCCGTATGGTCGGCGCCCTGGTCCGCGCCCTCGCCCGCCACGGCTGGCGCCCCGCGGTCACGGCCGACGGCACCTCGGCACACCCCCCGGGCGCGGTGGTCCCGGCCCCGGGCGCGGAGGAGCGGGACGCGGTGGGGAGGGGGACGCGGTGACGGGGGTGCGGGCGCGCCCCGGAATCTCCTCCCCGCTGGCGGCGGGCGGCCCGCGACCCGGGGCGCTTCCGTCGCGGTCCGGTGGGGTGTCGCTGCTCATCCCCGTCGCGGCCGGGCTGCTCGCTCTCGGGTGTCTTGCGGACGTGCTGCGGTCGGGGCTCGTGGAGCGGCCCGTGGCGGTCGCCTTCGGGGCGCTCGTCATGCTCGGGGAGCTGACCCGGCGGGCCGGCCGGGAGACGCGGGAGACCGCGCCGCTCGGCGCCGCCGGGGCACTGGCGTACGCGCTGCTCGGGGAGGTCGCCGGGCGGCCCGCGCACCACGGCGTCGCCCAGACCGTCACCGTCGTGCTCGCCGCCTCGCTCCTCGGCAGCGTGCCCTACGTCGCGCGCGGCAGCGGACCCGTCCTCGACCACCTCGCCCGGCGCGTCCTCAGCGTCGCCTTCGCCGCCGTGTGCTTCCAGCCGCTGTCCAACCAGGGCGTCTTCCGGCACTGGAGCGGTGCCGCGTACGCGCTGCTGCTCCTCGCCCTGCTCGCCCTGACCACGCTCTGCCACGCCGTGCTCGCCGCCGCCCCCGCCCACGCGCGCACCGGATGGCCCTTCGCCCCGCTGCTGCGCGAGGAGCTGCGCGGCATGTTCGGCATCACCTCGGCCGTGTGCGCGACCGGCGTGGTGATGGCCCTCGCGGTGGGCGTCGCCGGACTGTGGGCGCTCCCGGTCTTCTGCGTGCCGCTGCTGCTCACCCAGCTGTCCTACCGCCGCTACACGGCCGTCCGCGCCACCTACCGGCAGACCATCGCCTCCCTCGCCCGCGCCACCGAGATCGCCGGCTACACCCCCGCCGGGCACGCCCGCCGCGTCGCCGAACTCAGCGGCGCCGTCGGCCGGGAGCTGGGGCTGCCCGGCGCCGAGCTGACCGTCCTGGAGTACGCCGCCCTCATGCACGACATCGGACAGCTCAGCCTCGTCGACCCCGTCCCCGCCGGGGCCACCGCCGACCTGCCCGCCGCCGAGCAGCGCCGGATCGCGCTGCTCGGCGGCGCCGTCGTCCGCCAGACCGGCGTCGACGCGGCCGTCGCCGTGGTCGTCGAGCGCCAGGCCGACCCCTGCCGGGAGCAGCCCGTCGCCGCGCGGATCGTGCGGGCCGTCAACGCCTACGAGGAGAAGGCCCGCGAGGCCGGCCCCGGCGGCGGCCTCGCGGCGCTGGAGGAGCTGCGCCTGGCCACCGCGGACGACTACGCTCCGGACGTGGTGGAAGCCCTGGCCCGGGTGCTTTCGCGAGGCAGCCTTACCGCGCCCGCGGCTGGGTAACCCATGAGTAATGAGCGCCCTTCCGGCCGCTCGTGGTTGGATGCGAAGAAGAAGGTGTCCGGGGGCGCGGGAAGGTACGGCCAGCCCACAGAACGGAACTGGCAGGCGGGAATCGTGAGGATCTTCGGCAAGGCACGGCACCGGCCCTCCGCCTCCTGGCGGCAGGCCACCGACCGCGCGTTCACGCTGATCGGCGACGGTCGCTACGAGGACGCGGGTGCGCTGCTGACGCGGGCCGCCGACCTGGAACCCTGGCTGTCCGAGTCCTGGTTCAATCTCGCCCTGCTGCACAAGTTCCGGCACGACTGGGAGCAGGCCAGAGCGGCCGGGCTGCGTGCCGTCGCCCTGCTCGACCGGGACGCCGGGGCGCCGGACTGGTGGAACGTCGGTATCGCCGCCACCGCCCTCCAGGACTGGCCCCTGGCCCGCCGCGCCTGGCAGGCGTACGGGCTGCGCACTCCCGGGGACGCCACCGACGCCGGTGAGCCGCTCGGCATGGACCTCGGCAGCGCGGCCGTACGGCTGTCGCCCGAGGGCGAGGCCGAGGTGGTGTGGGGGCGGCGGCTGGATCCCGCGCGGGTCGAGGTGCTGTCCATTCCGCTGCCGTCCTCCGGGCGGCGCTGGGGCGAGGTCGTCCTGCACGACGGGGTGCCGCACGGCGAGCGCACCACCACGGCCGGGCACTCCTACCCCGTCTTCGACGAGATCGAGCTGTGGGCGCCCTCGCCCGTGCCGACCTGGGTGGTCCTCCTGGAGGCCGCCACCGAGTCCGACCGCGACGCCCTGGAGCAGCTCGCCGCCGACGCCGGGTTCGCGGCCGAGGACTGGTCGTCGTCCGTGCGGCTGCTGTGCCGGATGTGCTCCGAGTCCCGGATGCCGTCCGACGAGGGCGAGGGCGAGCACCTCGACCCGCACGACCACAGCGAGCCCGGTCACCCGGGGCCGCTCGGCCACCGCACCGACGGGCAGCTGTGGGTGCCGGAGCGCGAGTGCGGGGTGGCTGCGCCGGCCGCGCTGGTGAGGGGGTTGCTGGACGGGTGGGTGGCGGACAGTCCGGACTCCCGGGACTGGCGGGATCTGGAAGAGGTCTGCTGAGGTCGGCTCTTCCCCGTCCGACCGTCGCGGCTGGTCGCGCAGTTCCCCGCGCCCCTACGGGGTGCGCCCCCCCCGTACCCTGTATCCAGCATCAACCCGGGATCCCCGTAGGAAGGCGTACGTCGGTCATGGCCCAGCAGGACACCGATCAGCAGCACACGGGTGTGCTCCCCGTGGACGACGAGGGATTCGTCGTCGACACTGAGGAGTGCGAGGAGCGCGAGGCCGACTGGCGCGGACGCGGCACCTCCCGCCCGATCACCGTGGTCGGCAACCCGGTCCTGCACAAGGAGTGCGAGGACGTCACCGACTTCGGCGCCGACTTCCAGCAGCTGGTCGCCGACATGTTCGCCAGCCAGCGCACCGCCGAGGGCGTGGGCCTGGCCGCCAACCAGATCGGTGTCTCCAAGAAGGTCTTCGTCTACGACTGCCCCGACGACGAGGGCGTCCGCCACGTCGGCGTCGTCTGCAACCCGAGGCTCGTCGAACTGCCCGCCGACCGGCGCCGCCTGGACGACAGCAACGAGGGCTGCCTCTCCGTCCCCACCGCCTACGCGCCCCTCGCCCGCCCCGACTACGCCGAGGTGACCGGGCAGGACGAGCAGGGCAACCCCGTCAAGGTGCGCGGCACCGGGTACTTCGCGCGCTGCCTCCAGCACGAGACGGACCACCTCTACGGGTACCTGTACATCGACCGGCTCTCCAAGCGCGAACGCAAGGACGCCCTGCGGCAGATGGCCGAGAACGAGCCGCGCTACCCCGTGGTCGCCAACGACTGAGCCGGCGCAGCCGGTCGCCTGCTCCCGCGCACACGGCGCCCGCCCGGGTCTCCCGGGGCGGGCGCCATCCGTCTGCCGGAAGCTGTCGGAACCCCGCGCAACCCGTCGGAACCGGCCGGAACTTGTCACACAACAGGAGAATTCCGGCATCGAGGGGTAGCCAATGGAGCAAATCCGTTCCCAGATCGGTCAGTTATGGTGCTGAATGGGAAGTGCGGGGATACGCAACGGCGCACGCCCCGCTCAGCGCGAGGGGTGCGCCACCGGCGGCTGAGAGGGGTTTGTTCGTGCATGCTTTCTCACACGGCACCACAGCGGCACCGATCGCGATCGCAGTACCGCCATCGCTCCGACTTCCGGAGATCGAGGCGGCATTTCCCCGGCAACTGCACCCGTATTGGCCGAAGCTACAGGAGAACACACGCACCTGGCTGCTCGAAAAACGGCTCATGCCGGCGAACAAGGTCGAGGAATATGCCGACGGCCTGTGCTACACGGACCTCATGGCGGGGTACTACCTGGGCGCCCCCGACGCGGTCATGCAGGCGATAGCGGACTACAGCGCGTGGTTCTTCGTCTGGGACGACCGGCACGACCGGGACATCGTCCACGGGCGGTCCCTCGCCTGGCGGCGGCTGCGGGACCGGCTGCACGCGGCACTCGACTCACCAGGGGACCATCTGCACCACGAGGACACGCTGGTGGCCGGGTTCGCCGACAGCGTGCGGCGGCTGTACGCCTTCCTGCCGGACACCTGGAACGCCCGGTTCGCCCGGCACTTCCACACGGTGATCGAGGCGTACGACCGCGAATTCCACAACCGCATCCGGGGAATCGTGCCCGGCGTCGAGGAGTACCTGGAACTGCGCCGCCTCACCTTCGCCCACTGGATCTGGACCGACCTGCTGGAGCCGAGCGCAGGCTGCGAACTCCCGGACGCGGTGCGGAAAAACCCGGCCTATCGCCGGGCGTCGCTGCTGAGCCAAGAATTCGCCGCCTGGTACAACGACCTCTGTTCCCTGCCGAAGGAAATAGCGGGCGACGAGGTCCACAATCTCGGGATCAGTCTCATCGCGCATCACGGACTGACGCTCGAAGAAGCCATCGAAGAAGTCAGGCGACGTGTCGAGGAATGCATCAGCGAATTCCTCGCCGTGGAACAGGACGCCTTACGGTTCGCCGAGGAACTCGACGACGGAACCGTACGCGGCAAGGAACTGAGCGGCGCCGTGCGGGCCTGCGTCGGGAATATGCGGAACTGGTTCAGTTCCGTCTACTGGTTCCACCACGAGTCCGGCCGCTACAGGGTCGACAGCTGGGACGACCGGTCCACGCCTCCGTACGTCAACAACGAAGCGGCAGGTGAGAAATGACCGTCGAGTCCGTCAACCCCGATACCCGGACAGAAATCACGGAACTGCGTGTGCCGCCCGTCGCCGGCGGCGGTGTCCCGCTGCTCGGCCACGGCTGGCGGCTGGCCCGCGATCCGCTGGCCTTCATGGCGCAACTGCGCGACCACGGCGACATCGTGCGCCTCAAGCTCGGCCCCAAGACCGTCTACGCGGTCACCAGCCCGGACCTCACCGGCGCCCTCGCCCTGAACCCCGACTACCACATCGCCGGTCCTCTGTGGGAATCCCTGGAGGGCCTGCTCGGCAAGGAGGGCGTGGCCACCGCCAACGGCCCGCTCCACCGGCGCCAGCGGCGCACCATCCAGCCGGCGTTCCGGCTCGACGCCATCCCCGCCTACGGGCCGATCATGGAGGAGGAGGCGCACGCGCTCGCCGAGCGCTGGCGGCCGGGCGAGACCGTCGACGCCACCTCCGAGTCCTTCCGGGTGGCCGTCCGCGTCGCGGCACGCTGCCTGCTGCGCGGGCAGTACATGGACGAGCGGGCGGAGCGGCTGTGCGTCGCGCTCGCCACCGTCTTCCGGGGCATGTACCGGCGGATGGTGGTCCCGCTCGGACCGCTCTACCGGTTGCCGCTGACGGCCAATCGAAAATTCAACAACGCCCTGGCGGATCTGCATCTGCTGGTCGACGAGATCATCGCCGAACGCCGCGCGTCCGGACAGAAGCCGGACGATTTGCTCACGGCATTGCTGGAGGCGAAGGACGACAATGGCGACCCGATCGGGGAACAGGAGATCCACGACCAGGTCGTGGCGATACTCACCCCCGGCAGTGAAACCATCGCCTCCACGATCATGTGGTTGCTCCAGGCACTTGCCGACCACCCGGAACATGCCGACCGCATACACGACGAAGTGCAAGCGGTCACCGGCGGGCGCCCCGTCGCATTCGAGGACATCCGCAAGCTCCCGCACACCGGCAATGTCATCGTCGAGGCCATGCGTTTGCGCCCCGCCGTATGGGTATTGACGCGGCGCGCGGTGGCCGAGAGCGAACTCGGTGGCTATCGCATTCCGGCCGGGGCGGACATCATCTACAGTCCGTACGCAATCCAGCGCGATCCGAAGTCGTACGACGACAACCTGGAGTTCGACCCGGACCGTTGGCTCCCGGAACGGGCGAAGAATGTGCCGAAACACGCCATGAAGCCGTTCAGTGCGGGCAAGCGGAAGTGCCCCAGCGACCACTTCTCGATGGCACAGCTCACGCTGATCACGGCCGCCCTCGCCACCAAGTACCGCTTCGAGCAGGTGGCGGGCTCCAACGACGCCGTACGCGTCGGCATCACGCTGCGCCCGCACGACCTGCGGGTCAGGCCGGTGGCGCGGTGACGCTCAGGCGGCGGCCTCCGGGCCCCGGAAGGTGCGCCGGTAGGCGTGCGGGGTGGTGCCCAGGGTCCTGACGAACTGGTGCCGCAGGGCCGCCGCCGTACCGAAGCCGGTGCGCCAGGCGATCGCGTCCATCGTCTCGTCCGTCTCCTCCAGCAGCCGCTGGGCCAGCAGCACCCGCTGGCGCAGGATCCAGCGGTAGGGAGTCGTCCCCGTCTCCTGCTGGAAGCGGCGGGCGAAGGTGCGCGGCGACATGAGCGCGCGGGCCGCGAGCTGCTCGACGGTGACCTCCTCGTCGAGGTGCTGCTCCATCCAGGCCAGCACCTCGCCGACGGTGTCGCAGGAGGAGCGCGGCAGCGGCCGCTCGATGTACTGCGCCTGCCCGCCGTCCCGGTGCGGCGGCACCACCATCCGCCGGGCGATCTTGTTGGCGACCTCCGTGCCCTGCTCCTTGCGCACCAGGTGCAGACAGGCGTCGATCCCGGCGGCGGTCCCGGCCGAGGTGATCACCGGGTCCTCGTCGACATACAGCACGTCCGGCGTGACCCGGGCGCGCGGGTACTGCCGGCTCAGCTCGGCCGCGTGGTGCCAGTGCACCGCGCAGCGCCGCCCGTCCAGCAGCCCGGCGGCGCCCAGCACGAACGCGCCGGAGCACACGCTGAGCACCCGCGCGCCCCGGTCCACGGCCCGGCGCAGGGCTGCCAGCAGCTCGGGCGGGTACACCCGGTCCACGAAGCGGTTGCCGGCGGGCACCGCGATCAGGTCGGCCTCCTCCAGCCGGTCGAGGCCGTACGGCGTGGAGACGGTCAGCCCGCCGACATGGGTGGTGAGCGCCGGGCCCTCGGCGGAGACCACCGCGAAGTCGTACACCGGCAGTCCGTCGTCGCTGCGGTCGATGCCGAACACCTCGCAGACCACGCCGAGTTCGAAGGGATGCACGCCATCGAGCAGGGCGACGGCCACGTTCTTCAGCATGCCGCCAGTGTGCACCCTCGGTGGCAGGAAATCGAGGGTCTACGGCAGTCCTGCCACTCACGGTCAGGGGTGTCCGGAGCCACAGTGGTGACATGACCGGAGAACAGACAGAAGCCCTGATCGGAATGCTCGCGACCTTCGGACTCCTGGTCCTGATGGTCCTCCCCTCGGTGATCGGCATCGTGCGCGACCGGCGCATCGACCGCCAGATCAGGGAGGCCCACCAGGACCGGAACCGGGAGACGGAGAAGGCGGCTCAGAAGTCCTCGGACAGGTCGACGGTGCCCTCCACCGCCACCTGGTACGCCGAGGGGCGCCGCTCGAAGAAGTTGGTCAGCTCCTGAACCCCCTGCAGCTCCATGAAGGAGAACGGGTTCCCGGAGCCGTACACCGGGGCGAAGCCGAGCCGGGTCAGGCGCTGGTCGGCGACGCACTCCAGGTACTGCCGCATCGAGGCGGTGTTCATCCCCGGGAGGCCGTCACCGCACAGGTCGCGCGCGAACTGAAGCTCGGCCTCGACGGCCTCCTCCAGCATGTCGGTGACCTCCTGCCGCAGCTGCTCGTCGAACAGCTCCGGCTCCTCCTTGCGGACGGTGTCGACGACGTCGAAGGCGAAGGACATGTGCATCGTCTCGTCGCGGAACACCCAGTTGGTGCCGGTGGCGAGGCCGTGCAGCAGGCCCCGGCTGCGGAACCAGTACACGTAGGCGAAGGCGCCGTAGAAGAACAGACCCTCGATGCACGCGGCGAAGCAGACGAGATTGAGCAGGAAGCGGCGCCGGTCGGCCTTCGACTCCAGGCGGTCGATCTTCTCCACCGAGTCGATCCACTTGAAGCAGAACTCGGCCTTCTCGCGGATCGAGGGGATGTTCTCCACGGCCGCGAAGGCGGCGGCCCGGTCGTCCGGGTCGGGCAGGTAGGTGTCCAGCAGCGTCAGATAGAACTGGACGTGCACGGCCTCCTCGAAGAGCTGGCGGGACAGGTACAGCCGCGCCTCGGGGGAGTTGATGTGCTTGTACAGGGTCAGCACCAGGTTGTTCGCGACGATCGAGTCGCCGGTGGCGAAGAACGCCACCAGGCGGCCGATCAGGTGCTGCTCCTCGGGGGTCAGCTTGGCGAGGTCGGCGACGTCCGAGTGGAGGTCGACCTCCTCGACGTGCCAGGTGTTCTTGATGGCGTCCCGGTAGCGCTCGTAGAAGTCCGGGTAGCGCATGGGGCGCAGGGTCAGTTCGAAGCCCGGGTCGAGCAGGTTCTTCACGGTGGTCGTCTCGGTGGTCATCACTGGCAGGCCTCGCAGGACTCGGGGTTCTCCAGGGAGCAGGCGACCGCCTCTTCGGGGGCGGGCTGCTGCACGGGGACGGTGGCGCGGCCGGCGGCGCGGGCGATGCGGGTCGCCGGGCGGGAGCGCAGGTAGTACGTGGTCTTCAGGCCCTGCTTCCAGGCGTACGCGTACATCGAGGAGAGCTTCCCGATGGTCGGCGTCTCCAGGAACAGGTTCAGCGACTGGGCCTGGTCGAGGTACGGGGTGCGGGCGGCGGCCATGTCGATCAGGCCGCGCTGCGGGATCTCCCAGGCCGTGCGGTACAGCGCGCGGACATCCTCGGGAATCCAGGAGAAGCCCTGCACCGAGCCGTTCGCCTCGCGCAGCGCCTCGCGGGTGCGGGCGTCCCACACGCCGAGCCGCTTGAGGTCGTCCACCAGGTAGGAGTTGACCTGGAGGAACTCGCCGGACAGCGTCTCGCGCTTGAACAGGTTGGACACCTGCGGCTCGATGCACTCGTACACGCCCGCGATGGACGCGATGGTGGCCGTAGGGGCGATGGCCAGCAGCAGGGAGTTGCGCAGCCCGGTGGTCGCCATGCGCCCGCGCAGCGCTGCCCAGCGCTCGGGCCAGGTCTGCGCGACGCCGTAGTGGTCGGGGTGCAGCACGCCCCGGGCGGTGCGGGTCTTCTCCCAGGCCGGCAGCGGGCCGTCCTGCTCGGCGAGGTCGGCGGAGGTCTCGTAGGCGGCGAGCATGATCCGCTCGGCGACACGGGTGGACAGGGCCCTCGCCTCGGGCGAGTCGAAGGGGAGCCGCAGTTGGAAGAAGACGTCCTGGAGGCCCATCGCGCCCAGGCCCACCGGGCGCCAGCGGGCGTTGGAGCGGGCCGCCTGCTCGGTCGGGTAGAAGTTGATGTCCACGACCCGGTCGAGGAAGGTGACGGCGGTGCGGACGGTGGCGTCCAGCCGCTCCCAGTCCATGTCGCCCCCGGCCGCGTCGACGAACGCGCCCAGGTTGACCGAGCCCAGGTTGCAGACCGCGGTCTCGCCGTCGTCGGTGACCTCCAGGATCTCCGTGCAGAGATTGGAGGAGTGCACGACGTGGCCGGGCTCGGCGGTCTGGTTGGCGGTGCGGTTGGCGGTGTCCTTGAAGGTCATCCAGCCGTTGCCGGTCTGCGCCAGCGTGCCCATCATCCGGCCGTACAGCTCGCGCGCCGGCAGCGTCCTGCGGGCCAGCCCCTTCGCCTCGGCCGCGCGGTAGGCGGCGTCGAACTCCTCGCCCCACAGGTCGACCAGCTCGGGCACGTCGGACGGGGAGAACAGCGACCAGGGGCCGTCGGCGTCGACCCGGCGCATGAACTCGTCCGGTACCCAGTGCGCGAGGTTCAGGTTGTGGGTGCGCCGCGCGTCCTCGCCGGTGTTGTCGCGCAGTTCGAGGAACTCCTCGATGTCCGCGTGCCAGGTCTCCAGGTACACCGCCGCCGCACCCTTGCGCCGGCCGCCCTGGTTCACGGCGGCGACCGAGGCGTCCAGCGTCTTCAGGAACGGCACGATGCCGTTGGAGTGGCCGTTGGTGCCGCGGATCAGCGAACCCCGCGCGCGGACGCGGGAGTAGGCGACACCGATGCCGCCGGCGTGCTTGGAGAGCCGGGCGACCTGGTGGAGACGGTCGTAGAGGGAGTCCAGCTCGTCCTTGGGGGAGTCCAGGAGGTAGCAGGACGACATCTGGGCGTGCCGGGTGCCGGAGTTGAACAGGGTGGGGGAGGACGGCAGGTAGTCCAGGCGGCTCATCAGGCCGTACAGCGCGGCGACCTCGTCCAGTGCGGCGGCCGACTCGTCCTTGGCCAGTCCGGCGGCGACCCGCAGCATGAAGTGCTGGGGCGTCTCGACCACCTTGCGGGTGAGCGGGTGGCGCAGCAGGTAGCGGCTGTAGAGGGTGCGCAGCCCGAAGTAGCCGAAGCGGTCGTCGGCGGCCGGGTCGGCCAGCGCGTCCAGGCGGGCCGCGTGCAACCGCACGAACGCGGCCGTGCGGTCGGCGACCAGGCCCTCGCGGTGGCCGGTGGCGACCGAGCCGGTGAAGGAGGTGACGCCCTGGGAGGCGGCCTCGGCGCGGATGCCGATGGACAGCAGCCGGGCGGCCAGCTTCGAGTAGACCGGGTCCTCCGAGATGAGCCCGGCTGCGGCCTCGGTGGCCAGCTCGCGCAGCTCGGCCTCGTCGGCGCGGGCGGACCGGCCGCGCAGCGCGGCGGCGGGGACCCGGCCGGGGTCGGCGTCGGGGAGGTCGGAGGTCAGCTCGGTCAGGGTCCGCAGCAGTGCGGCACCGGGTCCGTCGGGTTCCCCGGTCGCCGTCACCGGGGTCGCTGAGGCCGGATCGGCTGGCGCGATGGTCACGTGGAGCACTCCCTCGCTCGGCATGGGGCCTGGCGGAGGGCAGGGGGCAGCTCACGAGCGCGCACGGCGTCGCGTCCACCGGCCCACTCCACGAGGCCCGGACGTCTGGCACCCGGACCGGGACGGCCGGGCGCACCGTCGGCAGGTCCTCGGACTGGACATGCGTGCGGTCGGGGGCGAACGCGCGCATGTACACCGTTGCGGGACAGTTCCGGACTCGCACCGGATTCTCCTGCGGCGACAGCGAGCACGAGCATACATCTTGTGCCGCGCCCCGGGAGCACCCCCAGATGTTGTGTCCGCGTGGCGTGTGCGGCCGGTCCCGGAGCGTCAGTTCACCGGCAGCTCCAGCGCATAGGCGAGGAGCACGAAGTCGTCCTCGTCCGGCAGCGGGCTCCAGCCCCGGCCGGGGCTGCGGCGAAGCCCAGACGCTCGTAGAGGCGGTGGGCGGTGCGCATGGCGGGCTGGGTCGACAGGGCGACGCCGGTGCAGCCCTCGACGGCCCGCGCGCGGTCGACGCAGGCCCGCACGAGGGCCTCGCCGGCTCCGCGTCCGCTCGCGTCGTGCGCGACGGCCAGCATGCGTATCTCCGCCTCACCGGGCCGGGCGATGTCCGCCATCGGGCCGCCGTGCGGCACGAAGGTCACGCCGCCGAGCACCCGGTCGTCCGCCGCGGCGACCAGCACCTCGGCGGCCGCCGCGCGTTCGGCGACGTCGCGCAGCCGGCCGAGGTACGGGTCGTCCGCGCCGAAGTCGAGGAGGCCGTCCAGCAGATACGCCTGCGCGGTGATCTCCCCGAGGACGCCGTACTCGCCGTCCGCCGCCCGTCTGATCACGAAGTCCATGCAGCCGAGTGTGCCCGACGGGTACGACAACGGGCCGCCGGATCTCTCCGGCGGCCCGTCGAGCGGGGCAGCTCAGTGCGAGGAGCCCGCCGTGGCCGGGGGCAGCTCCACCTCGACGCCGGGGTCGCCCGCGTCCGCCGTGTAGTCGCTCGGCTGGGTCTCGTCGACGCCGTCGGGGGCCTTGACGGCCCGCAGCACGAAGGTGAGGACCACGGTGACCACGACGTTCAGCACGAACGCGGTGAGGCCGATGTAGCCGATCTCACCGATGCCGGGGATCTCGTCGGAGGAGCCGCCGAAGTGCTTCTGCGTCGGCGAGGCCACGCCGTACGCGGCGACCGTGCCGTAGACCATGCCGACCGCCCAGCCGCCGAGCAGCGCCCAGCGGTGGAACCAGCGGGTGAACAGGCCGCCGACCAGGGCCGGGAAGGTCTGCAGGATCCAGATGCCGCCCAGCAGCTGGAAGTTGATCGCGACCGTCTTGTCCATGCCCAGGACGAAGATCAGCGCGCCCACCTTCACCAGCAGCGAGACCAGCTTGGAGACCTTCGTCTCCTGTTGCGGCGTGGCGTCCGGCCTGATGAAGTCCTTGTAGATGTTGCGGGTGAACAGGTTCGCCGCCGCGATCGACATGATCGCCGCCGGGACCAGCGCGCCGATGCCGATCGCCGCGAAGGCGACGCCCGCGAACCAGTCCGGGAACATGTTCTCGAACAGCTGCGGGATCGCCAGCTGCCCGTTCTGCACCTTCACCCCGGCCGCGATCGCCATGAAGCCGAGCAGCGCGAGCAGGCCCAGCATCAGCGAGTACAGCGGCAGGATCGTGGTGTTGCGGCGGATCACCTCGCGGCTGCGCGAGGACAGCGTCGCGGTGATCGAGTGCGGGTACATGAACAGCGCCAGCGCCGAGCCGAGCGCCAGCGTCGCGTACGTCCACTGGCCGGGTTCGGCCGGGACGACGCCGCCGTTGCCGGTCGAGGTGAACTTGTCGCCGGCCGCCGCGAAGATGTCGTCGAAGCCGCCCAGCTTGATCGGGATGTAGATGATGGCCACGGCGATCACGATGTAGATCAGCGTGTCCTTCACGAACGCGATCAGCGCGGGCGCCCGCAGCCCGGACGAGTAGGTGTACGCCGCGAGCACGCCGAAGGCGATCAGCAGCGGCAGGTCCTTGACGAACCAGTTGGTGTCCTCACCGCCGCCGAGGCCCATCACGTCCAGCACGGCCTGGATGCCGACCAGCTGGAGCGCGATGTACGGCATCGTCGCCAGGATGCCGGTGACGGCGACCGCCAGCGACAGCCCCTTCGAGCCGAAGCGCCCACGCACGAAGTCCGAGGTCGTCACGTACCCGTGCTTGTGCGAGACCGACCACAGCCGGGGCAGGAAGGTGAAGATCAGCGGGTAGACCAAAATCGTGTACGGCACCGCGAAGAAGCCGGACGCGCCCGCCGCGTAGACCGCCGCCGGGACGGCCACGAAGGTGTACGCGGTGTAGAGGTCGCCGCCCAGCAGGAACCAGGTGACCCAGGTGCCGAACGAGCGGCCGCCCAGGCCCCACTCGTCGAGGCTGTGCTCGTTCTCCGCCCGGCGCCAGCGCGCGGCCAGGAAGCCCATCGCGGTGACGAGCACGAAGAAGAAGATGAAGACGGCGAGTGCGACGCCGTTCACGCCGTCGTTCACTTGGCCCCGCCTTCCCGGCGGCCGCGCTGGTCACGCTGCCACAACTGGTATGCGATCACCGTCAGCACGGTGGAGACCAGCACCCAGGCCATCTGGTACCAGTAGAAGAACGGGATGCCGATGAAGGCCGGGTCGGTCTTGGCGTACGAGCCGACCCAGAGCATGGCGACGAACGGTGCGACGAGGCAGAGGCCGATGACGACGCGCACCGGCGTCACCACCGGCCCTCTGCTCACTTCTGGGGCTTGTGACATGCGGTGGCTCCGTCCCCTCGCTGATCACCTGGTGCAGTGCGCACGCAATGTAGGGGACGGCGTCGCGACAGCGGAAGCCCCCGTCCGCATATCGGTCCTGAACTGCAACTTCAGGGGCCGGGCGGGCGGGGATGTGCGGGGTATGTCTAGTCCTGCGGGCGCTTGAGGCGGGCCACGAACTTGTACCGGTCGCCGCGGTAGACCGACCGCACCCACTCCACGGGCTGGCCCGTGCGGTCCCGGGAGTGCCGGGAGAGCATCAGCATCGGCAGGCCCACGTCGGTGCCGAGCAGGCCGGCCTCGCGCGGGGTGGCCAGCGAGGTCTCGATGGTCTCTTCGGCCTCGGCCAGATGGACGTCGTACACCTCGGCGAGCGCGGTGTAGAGGGACGTGTACTTGACCAGGGAGCGGCGCAGGGCGGGGAAGCGCTTGGCGCTGAGGTGGGTGGTCTCGATGGCCATCGGCTCGCCGTTGGCCATGCGCAGCCGCTCGATGCGCAGCACGCGCCCGCCCGCCGTGATGTCCAGCAGGTCGGCGAGCCGCTCGTCGGCGGTGATGTACCCGATGTCCAGGAGCTGCGAGGTGGGTTCCAGACCCTGGGCCCGCATGTCCTCGGTGTACGAGGTGAGTTGGAGGGCCTGCGACACCTTGGGCTTGGCGACGAAGGTGCCCTTGCCCTGGATGCGCTCCAGGCGGCCCTCGACGACCAGTTCCTGCAGGGCCTGACGCACGGTCGTGCGCGAGGTGTCGAACTCGGCGGCCAGCGTGCGCTCGGGCGGGACCGGCGTGCCCGGCGTCTGCGTCCGGGTCATGTCGAGCAGATGCTTCTTCAGACGGTAGTACTTGGGCACGCGCGCGGTACGGACGGTCGCCCCACCCTCGTTCTCCGCACTGCTGACGTCGGTGCTCATGCTCTGCCTTCCCGGCTCCGGTGCCGAAGCGACCGCTATCCCTGTCGGCCACGGCTCACATCGTGGCACGGCTTCGCGCCGGGATGACCCGCACGCTCCGTGATCCCTTCTGTATACCTCCGGGACCCCCCTTGGTCTAGTCCACAGCGCCGACCGGTGCCGCTGGTACGCGCGTTCGAGACGGTCGGCGCACGTCGGCGGGCGGGCAGTGGTACACCCGGTCCGGGTGCGCCCGTCTGGCCGCTTGCGCAATGAAAGGTCCCTGCATATCTCGGTCACATCACGGACGCGAGGAGGGCGTTGAACACCCTTGACAGCCCTATTGGTCTGAGCCAAGCTCCCGATACTGGTCTACACCATTGGTCCAGGTCCCGGCCCCGAGGGCGGTCCGCGTCGACGAGCAACCGCGGGGAGGCAGGGGGGTTTTGTGGCATCCCTTGAGGAGGGTGGCGTGAAGCGCAAGCTGATAGCCGCGATCGGTATCGCGGGCATGATGGTATCGATCGCGGCGTGCGGGGGCGACGACGGGGACGACGGCGGGAAGGCCGGAGCGGACGGCTACGCCGGCCAGACGCTCACCGTGTGGGTGATGGACGGCTCCTCTCCCGACCAGTGGCAGGCCGACCTCGCCAAGGAGTTCGAGGCGAAGACCAAGGCCAAGGTCACGTTCGAGATCCAGAAGTGGAACGGCATCCAGCAGAAGCTGACCACCGCCCTCTCCGAGGAGAACCCGCCCGACGTCTTCGAGATCGGCAACACGCAGACCCCGGCGTACGCCAAGACCGGCGGCCTCGCGGACCTGAGCGACCTCAAGACCGAGATCGGCGCCGACTGGTCCGAGTCCCTGAACAAGTCCGCCGTCTTCGAGGGCAAGCAGTACGCGGCCCCGTGGTACGTGGTCAACCGCGTGGTCATCTACAACAAGAAGATCTGGGCGGACGCGGGCATCAAGGAGACGCCCAAGACCCGCGACGAGTTCTACAACGACCTCAAGACGATCGGCGAGAAGACCGACGCCGAGCCGATCTACCTGCCCGGCCAGAACTGGTACCACTTCGTGGGCCTGGCCATCGGCGAGGGCGCCGAACTGGTCAAGAAGGACGGCGACAAGTACGTCTCCAACCTCGCCGACCCGAAGGTCGCCGCGGCCGCCGAGACCTACAAGAAGTTCCAGGCCCTCTCCAAGGCGCCCAAGGACAAGGACGAGGCCACCCCGCAGCAGGGTGAGATCTTCGGCAAGGGCAAGACCGGCGCCATCATCGGCATGGGCTGGGAGGGCGCCACGGCGATCACCACCAACCCGGCCATCGAGAAGGACCTCGGCTACTTCACCATCCCGGGCCCGACCGCCGACAAGCCCGAGGGCGTCTTCCTCGGCGGCTCCAACCTGGCCGTCGCCGCGGGCAGCAAGAAGCAGGAGCTGGCCAAGGAGTTCCTGAAGCTCGCGCTCTCCGACAAGTACGAGGGCGGCCTCGCCAAGGCCAACGGCGTCATCCCCAACAAGGAGTCGCTGCAGAGCAACCTGGCGGGCAACGCCGCCGCCGAGGCCGCCGCGCCGGCCGCCGCCGGTGGTGGCACCACGCCGCTGATCCCGGAGTGGGCCGCCGTCGAGAACGACCCCAACCCGATCAAGACCTACCTGACGGCCGTCCTCAAGGGGAAGTCCCCGGCCGACGCCGCCAAGCAGGTCGAGGGCGAGTTCAACAAGCGCCTGGCGCAGCAGCAGTAACACCGGGTGGGCCGCAGGCGGGGGCTGAGCACACGACGGCCCCCGCCCCGGCGTTCGACAGGTCGAGAAGAGAGAGACCGCGAGCATGACCGTGCAGACCGAACGGCCGCCCTCCGGCCCCTCGGACGTCCGCAAGACGGCCGGCGAGGGCGGCGGCGGGCCGAAACCGAGAGCCGCGTCGCGCGCCGGCGCGCTCGTCCCGTACCTGTTGCTGCTGCCCGCCTGCGCGGCCACGGTGCTCCTGCTCGGCTGGCCGCTGGTGACGGACGGACTGCTGTCCTTCCAGAACCTCAACATGGCGCAGCTCATCCAGCACGTCACCGAGTGGACCGGCTTCGACAACTACAAGGCGGTTCTCACCGGAGAGGACTTCTGGCGGGTCACGGTCCGTTCGATCCTCTTCACCGCCGTCAACGTCGTCCTCACCATGGTGATCGGCGGCCTGATCGGCCTGCTGCTGGCCCGCCTCGGCAGGAAGATGCGGTTCCTGCTGATGATCGGCCTGGTGCTGGCCTGGGCCATGCCGGTGGTCGCCGCGACCACCGTCTACCAGTGGCTGTTCGCCCAGCGCTTCGGCGTCGTCAACTGGGTCCTGGACAAGGCCGGCTGGCACTCGATGGCCGACTACAGCTGGACCGGCAGCCAGATGTCGACCTTCTTCGTCGTCACCGTGCTCATCGTCTGGATGTCCGTCCCGTTCGTCGCGATCAACCTGTACGCGGCGACCACCACCATCTCCACCGAGCTGTACGAGGCCGCCGCCCTCGACGGGGCCGGCGCCTGGCGCAGCTTCACCACGGTCACCCTGCCGGTCCTGCGGCCGTTCCTCTACGCGACGACCTTCCTGGAGATCATCTGGATCTTCAAGGCGTTCGTGCAGGTCTACACCTTCAACGGCGGCGGCCCGGACCGCCTGACCGAGATCCTTCCCGTCTACGCCTACATCGAGGGTGTCGGCAACCAGCACTACGGCATGGGCGCGGCGATCGCCGTCCTGACCATCCTGATCCTGCTCGGCCTGACCGCCTACTACCTCAGGATCGTGCTCAAGCAAGAGGAGGACGAGCTGTGAAGCGCTCGCTCTTCGGCCGCCTGTGGCCCAACGTCACGGCCGTCGTCCTGTTCATCGGCCTCGTCTTCCCCGTGTACTGGATGTTCGCCACGGCCTTCAAGCCGACCGGCGACATCATCTCGGAGGACCCGGTCTGGTTCCCGACCGACGTCACCTTCGACCACTTCAGGACCGCGGTCGACGCCGACCACTTCTGGACGTACGTCGCCAACTCCTTCATCGTCACCGTCTGCGCGGTCGTCTTCTCGCTGGCCATCGCGCTGGCCGGCGCGTTCGCCCTCGCGCGGATGCGGTTCCGGGGGCGGCGCGGCTTCATCGTCGGCTTCATGCTCGCCCAGATGGCGCCCTGGGAGGTCATGGTCATCGCGATCTACATGATCGTGCGCGACGCCTCCATGCTGAACAGCCTCGTGCCGCTGACCCTCTTCTACATGATGATGATCCTGCCCTTCACCATCCTGACGCTGCGCGGCTTCGTCGCCGCCGTGCCGAGGGAACTGGAGGAGGCGGCGCTGGTCGACGGCTGCACCCGGGGCCAGGCGTTCCGCCGGGTCATCCTGCCGCTGCTCGCGCCGGGTCTGATGTCCACCTCGATGTTCGGCTTCATCACCGCCTGGAACGAGCTGCCCCTCGTCCTGGTCGTCAACAAGGAGGCCGAGTCCCAGACCCTGCCCCTGTGGCTGACCAGCTTCCAGACCGTCTTCGGCGACGACTGGGGTGCCACCATGGCCGCCTCGTCGCTGTTCGCCGTCCCGATCCTGATCCTCTTCGTCTTCCTGCAGCGCAAGGCGGTCAGTGGCCTGACCTCCGGCGCCGTGAAGGGATAACGCCACCGATGACCACCATCGCCAGGGCCACCGACACCCTCACACGCGACGCGCTCACCGTCCTCCAGCCCGGGTTCACCGGCACCACCGCGCCCGACTGGCTGCTGCGCCGGCTCGGTGAGGGGCTCGCCTCCGTCGCCCTGTTCGGCCGCAACGTCAGCACGCCCGAGCAGGTCGCCGCGCTCACCGCGCAACTGCGTGCCGAGCGCGAGGACGTGCTGGTCGCCATCGACGAGGAGGGCGGCGACGTCACCCGGCTGGAGGTGCGCACCGGCTCCTCCTTCCCCGGCAACCACGCCCTGGGCGCCGTGGACGACGTCGGCCTCACCCGGCAGGTCGCCGCCGAGCTGGGCCGACGGCTCGCGGCCTGCGGCGTCAACCTCAACTGGGCGCCGTCCGCCGACGTCAACTCCAACCCCGACAACCCGGTCATCGGCGTACGCTCCTTCGGCGCCGACACCGACCTGGTCGCCCGGCACACCGCCGCCTACGTCACCGGCATGCAGTCGGTGGGCGTCGCGGCCTGCACCAAGCACTTCCCCGGGCACGGCGACACCGCCGTCGACTCCCACCACGCGGTGCCGCGCATCGACGTGGACGCGGACGTGCTGGCCGCCCGGGACCTGGTGCCCTTCCGCGCGGCCATCGCCGCGGGCAGCCGCGCGGTGATGAGCGCCCACATCCTGGTCCCGGCCCTGGACGCGGAGCGTCCGGCAACGTTGTCCTCGCGCATCCTGACCGAGCTGCTCCGCGGCGGACTGGGCTACGACGGCCTCATCGTCACCGACGGCATGGAGATGCGGGCCATCGCCGGCACCCACGGCATCGAGCGCGGCAGCGTCCTGGCCATCGCGGCCGGCGCCGACGCGATCTGCGTGGGCGGCGGCCTCGCCGACGAGGACACCGTACGGCGACTGTGCGACGCCCTGGTCGAGGCCGTGCGCGCCGGTGAACTGCCCGAGGAGCGCCTGGCCGACGCGGCGGAACGCGTGCGTGCCCTGGCCCGCTGGACCGCCGGCCACCGCGCGGGCGCCGGTGACCTGGACGCCGCCGACGGCGACGTGGGGCTGCGCGCCGCCCGCCGGGCCCTGCGCGTCACCGTCGCCGAGGACTTCACGCCGCTCACCGCGGCGCCGTACGTCGCCGCGCTCACGCCGGTCGCGAACATCGCGGTCGGTGACGAGACGCCGTGGGGTGTGGCCGACGAGCTGTCCCGGCTGCTCCCGGGCACGGAGGCCGGCACCTTCTCCGGGCCCGGCGCCGGGGCGGAGATCGCGGCCGCGGCCGGGGCCCGCCGGATCGTCGCCGTGGTCCGCGACGAGCACCGGCACGCGTGGATGGCCGAGGCCCTGGACACCCTCCTGGCCTCCCGCCCCGACACCCTCGTCCTCGAAATGGGCGTCCCCCTCGCCACCCCCCGAGGCGCCCTCCACCTCGCCACCCACGGCGCGGCGAGGGTCTGCGGGGTGGCAGCGGCGGAGGCTCTGACGGGGACCGGGGCCGCGACGGGGAACTGATCGCCCGTCCCGCGGCTTGCGAAGGCGCCGGTTCCCTGGGTGGGGGCCGGCGCCTTCGGCGTGAGGGGAGGGGCGGAGCCGGGGGGCTTCCGAGCGGGGCAGAGGTCGCGGGCACGAGCGCGGTCCGGCGCCGCGGTCACAACCTGCGGGTGGCGGTGGCGGTGGCGGGGTGCGGGGTGCGGGGTGCGGGTTCGCCGGTCCCGGGCGTGGTGATGCGGGAGGCGCGTTGCAGGGCTGCTGGCCGGGGCGTCGGAGACGTGGGTTGACTCGTTGTGGGGCTCGCCGACCGGTGCGCAAGAGACCCCGGCGAGGGGCTCCTGACACGGGGTGGGGGGTGTCAGCAGCGCATTGTGCGGCCACTGGCCGAAGCGGGCGGCGCCGCGTAGAGCTGTCGGACGGTGGCGTGCGGGTGCGATGCCCCCACTGGTACGACGAAGGCGCCGCCCTCCGGTAGAGCAGCGGCGGCTCGCGGGCCGGGGTTCGGTCGGGTCGTCGGTCGAGTGCCCGGGCTGCCGTGTGCCGTCACCGGTACGGCTAAGGCGCCGGGGCCCCGGAGCGGGCGGCGGCGGCTTCGGGGTGCGGCTTGCGGGCCCGTCGGGTCAGATGCCCTGCCAGGTCGGCTTGTGGGCGTATGTGTGGCGGAAGTAGTCGGCCAGCTTCAGCTTCGCGGCGGCGGCCTCGTCGACGACGACCGTGGCGTGCGGGTGCAGTTGGAGCGCGGAGGCCGGGCAGATCGCCGCGACCGGACCCTCGACGCTCGCGGCGACCGCGTCGGCCTTGCCTCCGCCGGTGGCGAGCAGCACCACGTGCCGTGCCTCCAGGATGGTGCCGATGCCCTGGGTGATGACGTGGTGCGGGACCTGCTCGATGTCCCCGTCGAAGAAGCGCGCGTTGTCCACCCGGGTCTGCTCGGTGAGCGTCTTGATCCGGGTCCGCGAGGCCAGCGAGGAGCACGGCTCGTTGAAGCCGATGTGCCCGTCCGTGCCGATCCCCAGCAGCTGGAGGTCGACGCCGCCCGCGCCGGCCAACGCGCGGTCGTACGCCTCGCACGCCTCCTGCACGTCCTCCGCCGTGCCGTCCGGGCCCATGAACGCGTCCATGCCGATGCCCAGCGGTTCGAGCACCTCGCGGCGCAGCACCGAGCGGTATGACTCGGGGTGTTCCGCGGGCAGCCCCACGTACTCGTCGAGCTGTGCGATACGCGCCCGCGCGGTGTCCACCGCACCCGAGCGCACCTTGGCCGCCAGCGCCTCGTACACGGGCAGCGGCGTCGATCCGGTGGCCACGCCGAGCAGGGCGTCGGGCTTGCCCCGGAGCAGCTGAGACATGGCCTCGGCGATGATCTCTCCGCCCGCCTTGGCGTCGGGAACGATGACAACTTCCACGCTGGCCTGCCGTTTCGAGGTAAAGGACCCGCCCGGGGGCCGGGCCTGGCGGAGTGGGCATGTGGTTTAGACCAATCTAACAGAGGTGCCCCTCTCCGGCGCGTCGAATCCGCCAGGCCGGCGGCCCCCGTCAGGTGAGCGATCCGCCCGTCGCGTCCACCCAACTCCCGGTGACCCAGCGGCCCTGGTCGGAGACGAGGAACGCCACCACGTCCGCCACCTCGGCGGGCGTCCCCACCCCGCCCAGCGCGGAGAGCGCGGCGGCCCGCGCCCGCCCCTCGGCGCTGGACAGCAGCCCGGCGGTCTGGTCGGTCTCGATGATGCCCGGCGCCACCGAGTTGACCGTGATGCCACGGGCCCCGAGCACCTTGGAGAGGTCCCGGGACAGCACGTCGAGCGCGCCCTTCGTCATCGCGTACGCCACGTTGTCCGGCATGACGGCCGTGCGGGCGAGTCCCGAGGAGACGTTGACGACCCGGCTCCCGTCGCGCAACCGGCCCAGACCGCGCTTGAGTATGAAGAACGGTGCCCGCACGTTCACCGCGAAGACCGCGTCGTACTCCTCCTCCGTTATCTCCGTGATCGGCCGCGTCGAGCCGATCCCGGCGTTGTTCACCAGGATGTCCACGCCCTCGGCATACCGGTCGAACTCCTCCCACAGGACGGCCGCGGCCCCGGGATCGCGCAGGTCGGCCCGGATCGCGAAGGCCGAGCCGTCCGCCGCCTCGATCGCGGCGACCGTCTCCTTCGCCGCCGCCTCGTCCCGGCCGTAGTGCACCGCGACCCGCGCCCCGTCCCGCCCCAGCCGCTCGGCGATGCCCCGGCCGATCCCCCTGCTCGCCCCCGTCACGAGAGCCGTCCTGCCCGCAAGCGCGCCCATGCCGGCGCCCCCCTTCGCATTTGTCTAGCGGTCGCTACAGAAAGAAACCGTACAACAGTCGGACCCCCTTTTCTAGTGACCGCTATAAAATGGGGTCATGGCACGTGGCAGCGACGCAACCGACGGCACCAGCTCCAGCTCCAGCTCCAGCACCCGGACCCGGACCCGTGGCCGTCCCCGCTCCTTCGACCGGGCGACGGCGCTGGAGAAGGCCCTGATGGCCTTCTGGGAGCACGGGTACGAGGCCACCTCGGTCTCCGACCTCACCCGGGTCATGGACATCGGCGCCCCCAGCCTCTACGCCGCCTTCGGCGACAAGCGCTCCCTCTTCGAGGAGGTCGTCGAGGTCTACGGCACCCGCTACGGCTCCTTCGGCGAGCGGGCCTTCGCCGAGGAGCCCACCGCCCGTGCCGCCGTCGAGCGGATGCTCCGCGAGGCCGCGGCGGAGTACACGGCCCCCGGCAGGCCGCACGGCTGCCTGGTCGTCCACGCCGCCACCAACTGCTCGTCCCCCGAGGTCGAAGAGCTGCTGCGCGAGCGCCGCAACGGCAACATCGCCTCCTTCGAGCGCCGTATCCGCGCCGACATCGCCGCCGGCGCACTCCCCGCGGACACCGACGCCCCCGCGCTCGCCCGGCACACCGGCGCGATGATCCAGGGCATGTCCCAGCAGGCGCGCGACGGCGCGAGCCGGACCGAGTTGGAGGCGCTCGTGGAGGTGGCCCTCGCCGTCTGGCCCCGCACGTGAGCCAACAGGGTTAGGCTTCAGGCGACGCCCCGATGTCCGAAGGGACGGCGGAAAGCACCAACAACAAACACGGTCCACCGCATGGACAGGGTTAGTGGTCTAGTCCAGAATGGCCATGAAGACACTGACCGTGACGCCACGCGAGGTGATCGTCAGGCTTCCGTCCTCCCCGCACAGGAGGGCGGACGGAGGAACCGGAGCTCTCTGCCCTGACTGCCCCGGCTCCTCATCCTTCGGCCGACCGGGACCGCACACCCCACGGCCGATGTTGCTCCGGGCTGCGGTGCCGGGAGGGTTGAGGGTCCCTCTCAGGCGCCGCGGCCCGCGGGTGTTTCCGGGGGCTCGACCGAGGCGGGGGCGCGGTGGGATCATGCTCATTTCGATCGGTGTCCGTACCGCCAGGTACGCTCGGCCCCGTGCCCTCCATGAACGAACTCGTACGCCAGCACACCGCGCTCGACGACTCCGACCTCGAGTGGCTCCATCTGCTGGTCTCGGAGTGGCAGCTCCTCTCCGACCTCTCCTTCGCCGACCTGGTCCTGTGGGTCCCCACCCGCGACGGCACCCGGTACGTCTCCGTGGCGCAGATGCGCCCCAACACCGGCCCCACCTCGTACCAGGACGACATGGTCGGCCACCTCGTCCCGCGCGGCCGCCGGCCCATGCTGGACGCCGCCCTGGACGAGGGCCGGATCGTGCGCGAGGGCGACCCCGAGTGGCGTGAGGAGGTCCCGGTCCGCGTCGAGTCCATCCCCGTACGACGTCAGGGCCGCGTCCTCGGCGTCATCGCCCGCAACACCAACCTGCTCACCGTGCGCACCCCGAGCCGTCTGGAACTCACCTATCTCCAGAGCGCCTCCGACCTCGCCCAGATGATCGCGGCCGGTGCCTTCCCGTTCGAGAACCAGCAGGTCGACATGGACGCCTCGCCCCGCGTGGGCGACGGCCTGATCCGCGTCGACGGCGACGGCATCGTCCAGTACGCCTCACCGAACGCGCTGTCGGCCTACCATCGCATGGGCCTCGCCGCCGACCTGGTCGGCCATCACCTCGGCCGTACCACCGCCGAACTCGCCCCGTCGCGCGGCCCCGTGGACGAGGCGCTCGCCAAGGTGGCCAGCGGCTGGGCGCCGCGCGAGTTCGAGATCGAGGCGCACGACGGGGTGATCCAGTTCCGGGCCATCCCGCTCAAGCCCAAGGGCACGCGCATCGGTTCACTCGTGCTGCTGCGCGACGTCACGGAACTGCGCCGCCGCGAGCGCGAGTTGATCACCAAGGACGCCACCATCCGGGAGATCCACCACCGGGTGAAGAACAACCTCCAGACGGTGGCGGCCCTGTTGCGGCTCCAGGCCCGGCGCATCGAGTCCGACCGTGGCCGCGAGGCGCTGGAGGAGGCCGTCCGCCGGGTCGGCTCGATCGCGATCGTGCACGAGACGCTGTCCCAGAACCTGGACGAGCGCGTGGAGTTCGACGAGATCGCCGACCGCGTGCTCGCGATGGTGGCGGAGATCTCGCCCGGCAAGGTCACCGGCCGGCGCACCGGACGCTTCGGCATCCTGGACGCCGAGGTCGCGACCCCGCTCTCGATGGTGCTGACCGAAGTACTCCAGAACGCCCTGGAGCACGGGTTCCGCGACGGAGACACCGGCACGGTCGAGGTCTCGGCGGTGCGCGGCGGCACCAGCAAGGAGGTCCGGCTCCTGGTCACCGTCCAGGACGACGGCGTCGGTCTGCCCGAGGGCTTCGACCCGCACCGCTCCGGCAATCTCGGCCTCCAGATCGTCCGCACCCTGGTGGAGGGGGAGCTGGGCGGCACCTTCGACATGGTCCCGGCGCCGGAACGCGGGACCCGTGTGATCTTCGACATCCCGGTGCCCACGGAGAAGTGAGCGGGGCCGGCGGAAAGCCCCGGCACAGCAAAAAGCCCCGGACCGGTGAAGGTCCGAGGCCAGTGCTCGTGCGTTGCATCGTCCGATGCGCATCGGGGTACTGCGCGCTGCGGCTCGGGAGCGGGGGATTGTGTACGCGCTGTACACGCCGCCAAGCTCAGGCTGTCAGCAGGGGTGGGTATGTCAGGCGGAGGCCTGACGAGCCCGGTTGCGGGCGGCACGGCGCTTCATCGCGCGGCGCTCGTCCTCGCTGAGACCACCCCAGACGCCGGAGTCCTGACCGGACTCGAGCGCCCACTGCAGGCACTGCTCCATGACAGGGCAGCGACGGCAGACGGCCTTGGCTTCCTCGATCTGCAGCAGCGCGGGACCGGTGTTGCCGATGGGGAAGAAGAGCTCGGGGTCTTCCTCGCGGCAAACGGCGCGGTGACGCCAGTCCATGGCTGCTACCTCTCCTTGGTATTACATGCTGGGATGCTTGTGAATGTGAACGCTTTCACGAATCCCTCAACAAGGGAAGGGCCTAACGCCAGGTTCCCTGGCGTGGTCCTGTGGTTTGAAGAGGGGTTCCGGTGATCTTCGGAGGCCGTGTCCTGCGGGCCGTCCCGATCGCCAAGAAGAGACTCGCAAACCTCGGCGGTGGATACAACCCCTTCCGGAAAGTTTTTTTTGATTCTTCGGTGTCGACTAGGTCACAGCCGTACTTCTATGGGGTGGACCCTGGCCTAAACGTTCGAGTGAAAGGACTTTCGCCGGTTCTGCTCACACAATCACACGCAGTGCACGGCGTACGCCTGTGAACGTCACGCTGGTCCGCAGTCCCAGGTGGTCGCCGTCCATCTGGAGGGGGAGCGGCACCTTCGAATGCAAGGTGAAGTCGGTCAGGTCGTGCAGGGAGACCGCGTGCCGGCCGCGGGGTCCGCGCTCGGGGGACGAAGTGAGCAACTGGGTGCCATACCGGGCGACCGCGGCGGTCGACAGGCGGCTGAGGCCGAAGACGTCGAGCGCGGTGTCGAAGGAGGCTTCGGGCGACGCGTAGATCGGGCGGTTGCCCAGGAACGTCCAGGGGGAGGTGTTCGAGACTATGGACAGCACCAGGTCGGTGACCGGGTCCTCGCCCGCCCGCTCCAGTGTGATCGTCCCGCTGCGCCGGTGCGGCTCGCCGACGAGCGCGCGCATCACCTGGCGGACGTAGAGGGCGTGCGTCGACTTCTTGCCCCGCTCGCGCTGCTGCTCGACCCGGCCGACCACACCCGCGTCGAAGCCCAGTCCGGCGTTGAAGGTGAACCAGCGGGGCGGGACCCCCTCGTCCTCCGAGCCCGGCGTGCCCGAGGCCAGGCCGAGCCCGACGGTGCGCTCGCTGCCCTCGCGCAGGGCGCCCAGCAGGGCGCCGGTCGCCTCCACCGCGTGGTTGGGCAGGCCGAGGGCGCGGGCGAAGACATTGGTGGAACCGCCGGGGACCACCGCGAGACGGGGCAGGTGCTCGGGGTCGGGGCCGGCGTGCAGCAGTCCGTTGACGACCTCGTTGACCGTGCCGTCGCCGCCGAGGGCCACCACCAGCTCGATGTCGTCGCTCTGCGCCGCGTGCCGGCCGAGGTCGCGCGCGTGGCCGCGGTACTCGGTGGTGACCGCCTCCAGCTTCATCTCGCTGGCGAGCGCGTGGATCAGCACGTCGCGCGTACGCGCGCTCGTGGTGGTTGCCGCCGGATTGACCACGAGAAGTGCACGCATGCTGTGCAGGGTACCTACTGGGTGGTACTCGTCCCAGACCGAGGGGAAGATCGCGGAGCGTGCGGCCGGGGCGTGCGGCACGCCGGACACCGCCGGGGGTGCCGGTGGGGGGTGGGCGGTTGCGGGCGGGCGCCTGCGGGCGCAGAGGGCCTGGTGAGCGCCGGGTACGGGCCGGATGGGCGGCGGGTACGGGCCGGATGGGCGCCCCGCGACGCCGGTGAGTGCGGGGACGGGCGCCGGTGGGCCCTGGGCGGTGCCGGTGCGCCGAGGGCTACCCTTCAGGGGTGAGCAGCAAGCAGACCCCCGCCCCTGAAGCCGCCGTCGCCGCCGAGGAGGCGGGCCCCCGTCCCGGCCGGCTGACCGCCGCGGCCGCGCTCGCCGCGCTGGAAGGGCTGGCGCTGGTGGTCGGCGGCGCCTGGATGCTCATCGGGGGCCTCACCGGCCACCCCGACGACCGGACCTCGGCGCTGACCGGCGGGGTCACCCTGATCGTCCTCGCCCTGCTGCCGCTGCTCGCCGCGCGCGGACTGCTCGCGCGCAAGGGCTGGAGCCGCGGGCCCGCCGTGATCACGCAGATCATGGCGCTGCCGGTCGCCTACAACCTGCTGCGGGCCGACAGCGTGGCCATCCCGGCGGGCATCGCGCTCGGAGTCGCGGCCGTCGTTGCGCTGGTGCTGCTCGTCAACCCCACGACCACCGAGGCCCTCGGCATCCGGGGCCCCGGCAACACCGGGAAGTGACCGGCGGCCACTCCGGAGAGTGACCGCCGGCTACTCCTCGACCAGCAGCTTCTCCCGCAGCTGCGCCAGTGTGCGGGCCAGCAGCCGCGAGACGTGCATCTGCGAGATGCCGACCTCCTGAGCGATCTGCGACTGGGTCATGTTGCCGAAGAAGCGCAGCAGCAGGATGCGTTTCTCGCGCGGCGGCAGATCCTCCAGCAGCGGCTTGAGCGACTCCCGGTACTCGACGCCCTCCAGCGCCTCGTCCTCCGCGCCGAGGGTGTCCGCGACCGCGGGGGACTCGTCGTCGGTGTCGGGGACGTCCAGGGACAGCGTGGAGTAGGCGTTGGCCGACTCCAGGCCCTCCAGAACCTCCTCCTCCGAGATCGCCAGCCTCTCGGCTAGTTCGTGCACGGTGGGCGAGCGCCCGTGCAGCTGGGACAGCTCGGCCGTGGCCGTCGTCAGGGCCAGCCGCAGCTCCTGGAGCCGGCGCGGCACCCGCACCGCCCAGCCCTTGTCACGGAAGTGCCGCTTGATCTCGCCGACGACCGTCGGGGTGGCGTACGTGGAGAACTCCACCCCGCGCTCCGGGTCGAAGCGGTCGACCGACTTGATCAGGCCGATGGTGGCGACCTGCGTGAGGTCGTCGAGCGGCTCGCCGCGGTTGCGGAAGCGGCGGGCGAGGTGCTCGACGAGCGGCAGGTGCATGCGGACCAGCCTGTTGCGCAGCTCCGCGTACGCGGGGCCGTCCTTGGGCAGGGTGCGCAACTCGGCGAAGAGGAGGCGTGCCCC
The DNA here is from genome assembly GCA_049998335.1 of Streptomyces sp. cmx-10-19. Taxonomy (GTDB): domain Bacteria; phylum Actinomycetota; class Actinomycetes; order Streptomycetales; family Streptomycetaceae; genus Streptomyces. Next base: position 53,338 of record JAEBFB010000004.1, on the reverse strand, counting down.
GCCGCGGTCCTGCGGGTCGTGCCGGGTGCCCTGCGTGCCCCGGGCCCCCGGCGCCTCGTCCTCGGAGTGTCGCTCGTGCTCGCTCATCGTCCCGCCCGTCGCCCTTTCCCGCGCCGTCGCGTCCGCTCGGACGGGCCGGTCGGGGGTGGCCCCGGTGTACGGCCCGTCGCCCGGGACGACGACGGCCTCGGGGGAGTCCTCGTCCTCCGGATGCGGCCGGGCCTGCTCGGGGATGCCGTCGATGCCGTCCGCCATGCGTCGGGCCCCGTTCTCAGAACGGGTGCCCTCGGCCGGCAGCTCCCGTGTGCCGCGCTCTTCGTCCCGCACCGGCCCGTCCCCGTCCCTCACGCCGGCCCGGGTCCCGCGCCACGCTGTTTGTAGAGGCTGATCGAAACGGTTCTGTCCTCGTCCACGGCGGAGGAGACCTTGCCGGCCAGGGCGGACAGCACCGTCCAGGCGAAGGTGTCCCGCGAGGGGGCGTGGCCGTCCGTGGTCGGCGCCGAGACGGTGACCTCGAGCGAGTCGTCGACGAGCCGGAACACACAGCTGAGCACCGAGCCGGGCACGGCCTGCTGGAGCAGGATCGCGCAGGCCTCGTCGACTGCGATGCGCAGGTCCTCGATCTCGTCGAGGGTGAAGTCCAAACGGGCTGCGAGGCCGGCCGTCGCCGTACGCAGCACCGACAGGTAGGCACCCGCGGCCGGCAGCCGGACTTCGACGAAGTCCTGGGTCGCGGGCTCGCCTGCGATCTGGGACACCCTCACCTCCAAGGTGGTACAAGCGTTACCGGGCCGAAGGGTCGCCCCTCGGGTAACGCGATCCGTGGTTCAGCGGTGACGTTATCGCGCTTCGAAGTTTCCTGTCCCCGAGACCCCAGCCCCTTGCTGTCACTCATAGTAAACACATGAACACGCACAGTGGCTAGGGGTTGGGCGGGCCCAAATCGGAAGAGCGCGCGCCGGGTTGACGTACCCAGGCGTCAGACGGTCGAACCGTCCCGGCCGGAGGTCACACCAGGACGTGATCGACGAAGCACCAGCGCCACTTCTCCCCGGGTTCGAAGGTGCGCATCACCGGGTGTCCGGTCTCCTTGTGGTGCGCCGTCGCGTGCTGCCTCGGTGAGGAATCGCAGCAGCCCACATGGCCGCAGACGAGGCACAGGCGGAGCTGCACCGGGTCCGTCCCCTCGGCCAGACACTCCGGGCAGGTGTCGCCGCGCGGTTCGGGTTCCGGGTGCGGCAGCGCGTCGGCGTGCGTGCACTGTTTCATGATTGCCAGGTTACGACGGGCGTGCGGGCGACCGCGCGGAAAAAGAGGGCGGGCGAGGACGATGGACGTGATGCCACTGCTGTTGCTGGTGGCGGGGAGCGCCGCGGTCGCCGCGGCGGGCCGGCGGGTGCCGGTCCCGGTGCCCCTGCTGCTGGTCGCGGTGGGTCTGGTGGTCAGCTACGTCCCCGGCGTGCCCGACTACACCCTCGACCCGCACATCGTCCTGCCGCTGCTGCTGCCCCCGCTGCTCTACACGGCGGCCACCGACAGCTCCTACCTGGACCTGCGGGCGCAGGTGCGGCCGGTGGCGCTGCTGTCCGTCGGCTACGTGCTCTTCGCGACCTTCGTCGTGGGGTGCGCCGCCTACCTGATCGTGCCGGGGCTGCCGCTGACCGCCGCCCTGGTGCTCGGCGCGGTGGTGGCGCCGCCGGACGCGGTCGCGGCGACGGCGGTCGCCCGCCGGGTGGGGCTGCCGTCCCGGATCACCACCATCCTGCAGGGCGAGTCCCTGGTGAACGACGCCACCGCGATCACCGCCTTCAAGGTGGCGCTCGCGGCGGCCGTCGGCGAGGGTGCGACCTGGGCCGGCGGGATCGGCGAGTTCCTGATCGCCGCCGTGGGCGGCGTCGGTGTCGGCCTGGTGCTGATGGTGCCGTTGCACTGGCTGCGCACCCACCTCAAGGAGGCGCTGCTCCAGAACACGCTCTCGCTGCTCATCCCGTTCGTCGCCTACGCGGTCGCCGAACAGGTGCACGCCTCCGGGGTGCTCGCGGTGGTCGTCGTCGCGCTCTATCTCGGTCACCGCGCGTGGGAGGTCGATTTCGCGACCCGGCTCCAGGAGGAGGCGGTGTGGAAGATGGTCGCCTTCGTCCTGGAGTCGGCGGTGTTCGCCCTGATCGGTCTTCAGCTCCCGGTCGTCCTCAAGGGCCTCGGGGACTACGAGGGGATCGACGCCGCCTGGTACGCGGTCGCCGTCTTCCTGGTGGTCGCCGTGACGAGGTTCGTATGGGTGTTCCCGGCGACCTATCTGCCGCGGCTGTCGCAACGCATACGCGCGCGGGAGGGCGATCTGTCCTGGAAGGGCCCCTTCGTGATCGCCTGGGCCGGAATGCGGGGCGTGGTCTCGCTGGCCATCGCCTTCTCCGTCCCGCTCACCGTGCACGGCGGCGACGACTTCCCCGAGCGCAACCTCCTGCTGTTCCTCACCTTCACCACCGTCATCGGCACGCTGGTCGTCCAGGGCGTCACCCTGCCGCCCCTGATCAGGGTGCTGGAGTTCCCCACGCGCGACGTCCAGGCCGAGACGCTGGCGGAGGCCAACGCGCAGGCGCAGGCATCCCGTGCCGCCGAGCAGCGCCTCGACGACCTCCTCGCCGACGAGCGCAACACCCTGCCGGCGCCCCTCGCCGACCGCCTGCGCACGGTCCTGGAACGCCGCCGCAACGCGGTGTGGGAGCGGCTCGGGCAGGTCAACCCCGTCACCGGCGAGACCGTCGACGACACCTACCGGCGGCTGTCACGGGGGATGATCAGCGCCGAGCGAGAGGTGTTCGTCCGGCTCCGGGACGGCCGCTACATCGACGACGAGATGCTGCGCACCCTGCTGCGCAGGCTGGACCTGGAGGAGGCGGCTGCGTACCGGGAGACGACCTAGGGGGCCGGGCGCGCGGCTTCGGTCAGGGGAAGGGCCTGCCGGTGACGACGGCCGCCAGGGCCGTCCCGCGCGGGAAGGCGCCCTCCCGGGTGAGCGACAGCAGGGCGTGGAGCATCTTGGCGACGTAGACGCGCTCCACGCGCAGGCCGTGGCGGTGCTCGAAGTCGTCGGCGAAGGCGTCCAGCTCGGGCGTCGCGCGCGCGTAGCCGCCGCCGTGGAAGCGGTCGTCGAGGCTCCAGTCGCCGCGCGGCCCGCCGAACGCGCGCTCCTGGAGGCGGCGTACCTCCTCGTCCAGGAAGCCGCCCTTGAGCACGGGCACCCCGAGTGCCCGCCGCCCCTTCGGCAGCCCCGCGGCCAGCCCGGCGAGCGTGCCGCCGGTGCCGCAGGCGACCGCGACCACGTCGGCGTGGCCGCCCAGTTCCTCGCCGAGGGCCCGGCAGCCGCGCACGGCCGCCGCGTTGCTGCCGCCCTCGGGCACGACGAACGCGTCCTCGGCGCCCACCGCGCGCAGCAGCGCCGCCAGGGTCTCCGGTTCGGTCTTGCGGCGGTACGCGGCGCGGTCGGTGAAGTGGAGCCGCATCCCGTCGGCCGCGCACCTGGCCAGGGACGGGTTCAGCGGCCGCGCGGCCAGCTCCTGGCCCCGCACCACGCCCACCGTGGACAGGCCGAGCAGCCGCCCGGCGGCCGCCGTGGCCCGCAGGTGGTTGGAGTAGGCCCCGCCGAACGTGACGACGGTACGGCCGCCCGCCGCGGCGAGGTTCGGCGCGAGCTTGCGCCACTTGTTGCCCACCAGCTCGGGATGGATCAGGTCGTCCCGCTTCAGCAGCAGCCGGACACCGTGCCGCTCGAACCGGTCGTCGACGACCTCTCGCAGCGGAGACGGCAGACGGGGACGCAGGACGGCGAGGCCGGCGGGACCGGCGGGAGCGATGGGACCGGCGAGGCAGGTGGGATCGGCGGGGCTGGAGGGGTCGGAGGGGACGGCAAGGCCGACAGGGTCGGCGGGGTCGGGACCGGTCACCCCGCCATTGTCCCCGCCGGTCCCGCCGGCCGCGCCGCGCCGCTCACTTCAGCCGGTCCCGGATCCGCTCCCGCATCGAGGCCATCGGGAACCCGCGCGGATCGACCTTCCCCGGTTGCCACTCGAGGTGTCCGATGACCGAGCGCTGGTTCCATCCGTGGTGCCGGCAGACCGCGGCGGCGGCCCGCTCGATCGCCTCCAGCTGCGCCGCCGGCCAGGGGTCCTCGCCGTCGCCGAGGTTCTCGCACTCGAAGCCGTAGAAGTGCCGGTTGCCGTCGGTGTCGGCCTCGTTGTCCCGGGGCAGCGCCTTCTCCGCGATCACCGCGCGCAGCACGTCGTCGTCGCCGAGCCCGGCGTGGTTGGCGCGCCCGTACCCGACCAGGTGGACCTTGCCGTCCTTGGTGATCACTCCGTGGCACAGGGGGCCCGGCAGTGCCTCGTGGCCCCTGCGGCAGATCTCCACGGTCCGCGCGCTGCCCTGGGTGACCGTGTGATGGATCATCACGCCGTGCACGGGCCCCCAGGGCCCCTTGTGGTTGCGGTTGTGGTCCCGCCAGTCGCCGACCTCGACGACGGTGAGACCCTCCGCCTTGAGTGCCTTGAGGAAACTGCTCGCGGACATGGGAACGGCCACGGCCGGCTCCTTCACGCTGTGCGACGACCGCCCCGGCGCGACCGCCTCGTATCGTGCTTGTACCGATACGGAGCGCCCGCTATTACTTGTTCGGTCCGTGTGCGATCCGATTCGGACACACCGTCCCGGCCACCGCCGTGATCAGGGGCGGACGACACGCCGTGACCATCCGGAAAAGCGTTCTCCCTGCCCCGGCCGCCGCCGGTCCATTCCCGCTCGTTCGTGTAATAGCACCGGCACGCTCCGTGCGGAAGGCTGGTGCACGCACATCGATGCCGGGCCCAGTCGCCCGGCATGACCGGGAGGGCAATTCCTTATGTCGGTAGGCGAAGAGATCCGCACCGAGCAGACCAGGCCGCAGCAGAGCCTCGGCACGGCGGCCGCGCGGAACCTGGCCACCACCACCAAGTCCGTTCCTCAGATGCAGGAGATCAGCTCGCGCTGGCTGCTGCGCTCCCTTCCCTGGGTGGACGTCCAGGGCGGTACGTACCGGGTGAACCGGCGGCTCACCTTCGCCGTCGGCGACGGCCGCCTGACGTTCGTGAAGACCGGCGACCGGGTCGAGGTCATCCCCGCGGAGCTGGGCGAACTGCCGGCCCTGCGGTCGTACGAGGACGACGGGGTCCTTTCGGAGCTCGCCCAGCGGTGCGAGCAGCGGGAGTTCGGCGCCGGCGAGGTCATCGCCTCCTTCGGCGGCCGGGCCGACGAGGTCTATCTGCTGGCGCACGGCAGGGTCGAGAAGATCGGCACCGGCCCCTACGGCGACGACGCGGTGCTCGCCGTCCTCGCCGACGGCGCCTACTTCGGCGACCAGGCGCTGCTGGACGGCGACGCCATCTGGGAGTACACGGCCCGCGCCGTCACCGCCTGCACGGTGCTGGTCCTGCCCCGCCAGGAGGTGGAGCAGGTCGCGGAGCGCGCGGAGTCCTTGCGCACGCACCTGGAGGAGCGGCGCTCGATCCCCGAGCAGCGCACCAACAAGCACGGCGAGAAGGCGATCGACCTCTCCGCCGGCCACAGCGGCGAGCCGGACATCCCGCACACCTTCGTCGACTACGAGGCCCGGCCCCGCGAGTACGAACTGAGCGTCGCCCAGACCGTCCTGCGCATCCACTCGCGCGTGGCCGACCTCTACAACCAGCCGATGAACCAGACGGAGCAGCAGATCCGGCTCACCGTCGAGGCGTTGAAGGAGCGCCAGGAGCACGAGCTGGTCAACAACCGCGAGTTCGGCCTGCTGCACAACTGCGAGTACGACCAGCGCATCCAGCCCCACGACGGCGTCCCCGGCCCGGACGACCTGGACGAGCTGCTCAGCCGCCGGCGCGGCACCAAGCTGCTCCTCGCGCACCCGCGGGCGATCGCCGCCATCGGACGCGAACTCAACAAGCGCGGCCTGGTCCCGGAGTCCATCGACGTCGCCGGCAACCGCATCCCGACCTGGCGCGGCGTGCCCATCTACCCGTGCAACAAGATCCCGGTCACCGAGGCCCGCACCTCCTCGATCATCGCCCTGCGCACCGGCGAGCAGGACCAGGGCGTCATCGGCCTGCGCGCCACCGGCATCCCGGACGAGATCGAGCCGAGCCTGTCGGTGCGCTTCATGGGCATCAATGAGCAGGCCGTCATCAAGTACCTGGTGACGACCTACTACTCGGCCGCGGTCCTGGTACCGGACGCGCTCGGCGTCCTGGAGAACGTCGAGATCGGCCGCTGGCAGTGAGCCCGGCTTCCCGGACGCCGTGTTCCCGCCCTCCCGGGCGGGTACACCCCGGGGCTACGCAGGTGCACGTATGGGGGAGGTGAGTGCATGACGGAGACTCGGCGCGGTGTCACCGCGGCGCGTCGCCCCACCACGACGCCGGAAAGGCACGGGCCCATCGGTACACAGCGGGACACGGAGCCGGGTGAGCCGTCCGGCGCTCAGGGCCCGGCGGGCGCCGAGGGGCACGAGGCGGCGGCGCTGCTGCGGGAGTCCCGGGCGTCGGTCGACCCGGAACTGCGCGCCGCCCTAACCCTGTTGCCCGCCTCGATGCGGCGGACCGCGCTCTACCACTTCGGATGGCAGCACGCGGACGGCACACCGGCCGCCGGCAACCCGGGCAAGGCGATCCGCCCCGCGCTCGTCCTCACCACGGCCGCCGCGCTCGGCGGACCCGGGGCGCGGGCGGCGGCGGTGCGGGCCGCCGCCGCGGTGGAACTGGTCCACAACTTCACCCTGCTGCACGACGACGTGATGGACCGGGACGCCACCCGGCGCCACCGGCCCACCGCGTGGACGGTGTTCGGCGACGCGGACGCGATCCTCGCGGGGGACGCCCTCCAGGCGCTCGCCCTGCGGCTGCTCGCCGCGGACCCGCACCCGGCGTCCGCGGCGGCCGCCGCCCGGCTCGCCGACTGCGTCATGGAGTTGTGCGAGGGCCAGCACGCGGACACGGCCATGGAGCGGTGCGCCCCGGACGAGGTCACCCTCGACGAGACGCTCGTGATGGCCGAGGCCAAGACCGGTGCCCTGCTGGGTTGCGCCTGCGCCCTCGGCGCGCTGTACGCGGGCGCGGGGGAGGAGGACGTCGAGGCGCTGGACGCCTTCGGCCGTGAGGCGGGGCTGGCCTTCCAGCTCATCGACGACGTCATCGGCATATGGGGCGACCCGCGCCGCACCGGCAAGCCGGCCGGTGCCGATCTGGCGGTCCGCAAGAAGTCGCTCCCGGTGGTCGCCGCCCTCACCTCCGGCACCCCGGCCGCCGCCGAACTCGCCGAGTTGTACGCGGCGCCGTACCAGGAGGGCGAGGAGGACCTGGAGCGCACCGCCCTGGCCGTGGAGCGGGCCGGCGGCCGGGACTGGGCGCAGGCCCAGGCGGCCGACCGGATGGCGCGGGCGATGCAGGAACTGGCCCGTGCCGTGCCCGACCCGGAGGCGGCGGGCGGCCTGCTGGCGCTGGCCGAGTTCGTGACCCGGCGCAGCACCTGACGGCGCCCCCGGCCCCCCGGCTCGCCGGGCCGGCCGCGCAGGACCCCGGAGCCCGTACAGGGCTGTACGGCACCTGACCGACGTACGGCCGCACCGCCGAGGGCTCCGGTCCGGCGGGTCCCGCACTGCCCCACGGTGTGCGGGACCCGCCACCCACTAGGCTCAACCGCCTTATGAATAAGGGGCGTTGAGTCGAAGGGGCGGGCAGGGCATGGGTGTGGTGATCCGGACGGCGGGGCAGGGCGACCGGGAGCGGGTGGTGCGGCTGCTGGATGAGGCCTTCCAGGACGACCCGGTGAGCAGTTGGGTCTTCCCCGACGCGGAGTACCGCCGCCGTTCCCATCACCGGCTCATGGCGGTCTTCGCCGACGCCGTGTTCGCCGACGGGCGGGTCGACCTCACCGACGACGGGGCGGCGTGCGCGCTGTGGCTGCCCGTCCCCGGGCAGGAGCACGCGGAGGACGGCGAGGGTTCCGACGACGATCCCGCCCAGGTGCGCCAGGCCGTCGACCCGGACAACGAGCGGGTGGAGCGGATAGCCAGGCTGACGCGGGGCATCCATCCGGCCGGGCCGGCCCACAGGTACCTGTGGATGATCGGCGTGCGCCCCGGACGGCAGGGCGAAGGGCTGGGCACCGCGCTGATCGAGGCGGAGCTCGACCGCTGCGACCGCGACGGACTCCCCGCCTGTCTGGAGGCGAGCAGCGCCCGCAGCCGGGCGCTGTACGAACGCCTTGGCTTCGCGCTCACCGGCCCGGTCCTCGACCTGCCGGACGGCGGCCCCCGGATGTGACCGATGTGGCGCGAGCCGCGCCCGGCGCCGGGCGTCTGACCGGGAAGCGCCCCCGCGCGGCCCGTCCTACCCTGGAGGCATGGACAGCGACACGTACGTCTGTCCCGTGTGCGGACAGCCCGTCGAGACGGTGGTCCGGCGGCACAAGACACTGGGTGCGTGGGTCCCGCACTGGGGCCCCGGCCCGTGCCGCGATCCGAGGTGCGGGGCGAACGCCGGGCCGGGCGCGCGGAGCGCGGGGACGGCCGAGCGCTCCCGGAGGACGGCCGCCGGGGACCGCTGAGTCCGGGAACGCCGAAGGGGCCCGGCCGGGATACCGGCGGACCCCTTCGGGGCGGTGCCAAGGCCTGCGATGGTGCACCGATCGCCGGCCCGCCTGGAAACGCTGACGGTTCGTCAGGCCTTCTTGGTCTCCCAGAAGATCTTGTCGATCTGGGCGATGTAGTCCAGGGCCTTCTGGCCGGTCGCCGGGTCCTTCGAAGCCTTGGCGGCAGAGAGGGCCTTGAGGGTGTCGTTGACCAGCTGGTGCAGCTCCGGGTACTTCTCGAAGTGCGGGGGCTTGAAGTAGTCGCTCCACAGCACGGAGACGTGGTGCTTCGCCAGCTCGGCGCGCTGCTCCTTGATGACCGTGGCGCGCGTCTGGAAGTGCGGGTCGTCGTTGCCGGCCATCTTCTCCTGGACGGCCTTGACCGACTCCGCCTCGATGCGGGCCTGGGCGGGGTCGTACACGCCGCAGGGGAGGTCGCAGTGGGCGCTGACCGTGACCCTGGGGGCAAACAGGCGGGAAAGCATGAAGCATTCCTTCCTCGTGATCGTCTTCTCAGGGGGGACATTACTCCCTGGGAAGCCCGATTTCGCGAGTGCCCCCGTGGGCTTAGGACAAAAGTCCCGGGTGAGACTGAGACTGGTGGAGGACACACCGGGGAGGTGCCGGGTCATGCCGGAGCAGTTGTCGCAGGAGACCGAGCGCGCGAGAGGGGCCCTGCCCTTCGGGCCGGCCGAGGTGACCGGGCCGTCGATGGTGCCCACGCTGCACCACGGGGACGTGCTCCTGGTGCACTGGGGGGCCAGGGTCAGGCCCGGTGACGTGGTCGTGCTGCGGCATCCCTTCCAGCAGGACCTGCTGGTGGTGAAGCGGGCCGCCGAGCGGCGCGGGACCGGGTGGTGGGTGCTCGGGGACAACGCCTTCGCGGGCGGCGACAGCACGGACTACGGGGTCGTACCGCCGGAGCTGGTACTGGGCAAGGTGCGCGCACGGTACCGGCCGCCGCGGGCCGGTCAGCGTTCGCCGTTCGCCGTGGTGCGCTGGGCGCTTTCCGCGCTCAGGCCGGTGCTGAGCGACCGGTCGGCCGCCAGGCGTTTGCGGGCGCGGTAGGCGGCGACGTTGGCGCGGGTGGCGCAGCGGTCGGAGCAGTAGCGCCGGGAGCGGTTGGTCGAGGTGTCCAGGTAGGCGTTGCGGCAGGGCGACGCCTCGCACAGGCCGAGCCGGTCCACGCCGTACTCGGTGAGGTGGAAGGCCAGGCCCATCGCCGCGATGGCGGCGAAACCGGCGGTCGCGTTGGACGGGTGGTCCGCCAGGTGCATGTGCCACAGGGGGCGGCCGTCGTCGTCGCGGTGGTCGTGGCCGGAGATCTGCGGGCTGACCGGGAACTCCAGGAGCAGTGAGTTCAGCAGGTCCACGGCGAGGGTCTCGTCGCCGCCGTCGGCCGCCTCGAAGACCGCGCGCAGCCGTCCCCGCACCGAGCGGAACCGGGTCACGTCCGCGTCGGTGGCGCGGCGGGCCGCCGACTGGTTGGCGCCGAAGAGTTCGCGGACGGCCTCGACCGAGATCAGGGAGTCCTGCCCCCGGGCCGGTTCCTCGGTGTTGACGAGACGTACGGCGTAATCCGAGTAATAGGCCAGTTCCACTTGTAGTCCTTACGGAGGGGCTCTATGGTCGTGCCTGCGAGTCAGGTAACAGCTGATCGTGCTTCCAGGGTATTACGTCGCGCAGGTGCGGAGGGCTCGATGACGGACGCGGACACCACCACTACCACGACCACCGGTGCCGACTGGCGGGCCTGGCAGGAGAGCTGGGACCGGCAGCAGGAGTGGTACATGCCGGACCGGGAGGAACGCTTCCGGATCATGCTGGACATGGTCGAGGCGCTCGTCGGCCCGGCGCCGCGCGTGCTCGACCTCGCCTGCGGCACCGGCACCATCACGGCCCGCCTCTTCGACCGGTTCCCCGACGCCACCAGCACCGGCGTGGACCTCGACCCGGCGCTCCTCGCCATCGCCGAGGGCACCTTCGCGGGCGACGGCCGGGTCTCCTTCGTCACCGCCGACCTCAAGGACCCCGACTGGCCGGCCCGGCTGCCGTACGACTCCTACGACGCCGTGCTGACCGCGACGGCCCTGCACTGGTTCCACGCCGGACCCCTCGCGGACCTCTACGGCCGTATCGCCCGTCTGGTCCGCGACGGGGGCGTCTTCATGAACGCGGACCACATGATCGACGACACGACGCCCCGGATCAACGCCGCCGAGCGCGCCCAGCGGCACGCGCGGATGGACGCCGCCAAGGGCGGGGGCGTGCTCGACTGGGCCGGGTGGTGGCAGCTCGCCGCCGCGGACCCGGCCCTGGCCGAGCCCACGGCTCGCCGCTTCGAGATCTACGGCGAGCACGCCGACGGCGAGATGCCCTCCGCGGCCTGGCACGCGCGCGTCCTGCGCGAGAAGGGCTTCGGCGAGGCCCGCCCGGTGTGGTGCTCCCCGTCGGACACGCTGCTGCTCGCGCTGAAGTAGGACGGGACAGAGGGGAGGGGGCGGTACGGGATCCCGTACCGCCCCCTCCCGGTCCGCGTCCGGTCTCAGAGGACCTTGGACAGGAACGCCTTCGTGCGTTCGTGCTGCGGGTCGGTCAGGACGTCGCGCGGGTTGCCGGACTCGACCACCACGCCGTCGTCCATGAAGACCAGGCTGTCGCCGACCTCGCGGGCGAAGCCCATCTCGTGGGTGACGACGACCATCGTCATGCCGGACTCGGCGAGGTCGCGCATGACGTCGAGGACGTCGCCGACCAGCTCCGGGTCGAGGGCCGAGGTCGGCTCGTCGAACAGCATCAGCTTCGGGTCCATCGCCAGCGCCCGCGCGATCGCGACGCGCTGCTGCTGGCCGCCGGAGAGCTGCGAGGGGTAGTTGCCGGCCTTGTCGCCGAGGCCCACCCGCTCCAGGAGCTGACGTGCCCGCTCCCGCGCCTGGGCCTTGCCGACGCCCTTGACCTGCACCGGCGCCTCCACGACGTTCTCCAGCGCCGTCATGTGCGGGAACAGGTTGAAGCGCTGGAAGACCATGCCGATGTCCCGGCGCTTGACGGCGACCTCGCTGTCGCGCAGCTCGTAGAGCTTGTCGCCCTTCTGGCGGTAGCCGACCAGCTCGCCGTCGACGTACAGCCGGCCGGCGTTGATCTTCTCCAGGTGGTTGATGCAGCGCAGGAAGGTCGACTTGCCGGAGCCGGAGGGGCCGATGAGGCAGAAGACCTCGCCGGACCTGACCTCCAGGTCGATGCCCTTGAGGACCTCGACGGCGCCGAAGGACTTGTGGACGCCCTCGGCCTTGACCATCGGCAGCGCGGTGTCCCGTACCGGGGCGTCCGTCCTGCTGAGCTTGTCGGTCATGCCATGCCTCCCTTCGGGCGGCCCAGCGAGACCATGTTCGCCTTGACCTTCTGCCACGGGGTCGCCGGCAGCTGACGGCTGGAGCCACGCGCGTAGTAGCGCTCCAGGTAGTACTGGCCGACGCTGAAGACCGAGGTCAGCAGCAGGTACCAGGCGGCGGCCAGGAACAGCATCTCGGCCGGGGCGCCGGAGGTCTGGCCGATGTCCTGGGCGACGCGGAACAGCTCGGAGTACTGGACGACCGACACCAGCGAGGTCGTCTTCAGCATGTTGATGACCTCGTTGCCCGTCGGCGGCACGATCACGCGCATCGCCTGGGGGACCACGATCCGCCGCAGCGTCTTGCTGTGGCTCATGCCGAGCGCGTGCGCCGCCTCGGTCTGCCCCTCGTCGACCGCGAGCAGGCCGGCGCGGCAGATCTCCGCCATGTAGGCGGCCTCGTTGAGACCGAGGCCGAGCAGCGCCGTCAGGAACGGCGTCATGAAGTCGGCCCACTCGTCCCGGTAGAACGGACCGAGGTTGATGTACTCGAAGACCAGGCCGAGGTTGAACCAGACGACCAGCTGCACCAGGACCGGGGTGCCGCGGAAGAACCAGATGTAGAACCACGCGATGGACGAGGTGACCGGGTTCTTCGACAGCCGCATCACCGCGAGCAGGATGCCGCCGACCACGCCGATCAGCATGGCCAGCACGGTGATCAGCAGCGTCTTGCCCATGCCGGACAGGACGCGGTCGTCGAAGAAGTAGTCGGGGATGGCACCCCAGTTGATCCTGCCCTGGGAGAACGCGTAGACGACCGCGGCCAGCAGGGCGATGGCGACCACGGCGGAGACGTACCGCCCGTAGTGCCGGACCGGGATGGCCTTGATGGCCTCCGGCCGGGTCGGCGAGGGGCCGGACGCGCCGCCCGCCGTCTTGTCGATGTCAACAGTCACTGATGTTGCCTTTCGGTGCCCGCCGCGCGGTCACTTGCCACCGTTGACGGCGGCCGCCGTGACGGCGCCTTCCGCCACGCCCCACTTGTCCATGATCTTCTTGTACTCGCCGTTGGCGATCACCGCGTCCAGCGCCGCCTTCAGGGCGTCGCGCAGCTGCGTGTTGCCCTTGGCGACCGCTATGCCGTACGGCGCCGCCTCGACCTGCTCGCCGACGAGCTGGAAGTCGTTACCGCCGCCGGAGGTCTTCACCGCGTACGCCGCGACCGGGAAGTCGGAGGAGCCGGCGGCGGCGCCGCCCGCGCGCAGCCGGGTCTGGGCCTGCTGGTCGTTGTCGAACGCCTCCATGGCGATCTTCTTGCCGGCCGGACACTTCTTGTTCTCGGCCTTGGCGAGGTCCTCGGAGACCGTGCCGCGCTGCACCACGAGCTTCTTGCCGCACAGGTCCGACCAGGTCCTGATGCCCTGGTCGGCGCCCTTCTTGGTGTAGATCGAGACACCGGCGGTGAAGTAGTCGACGAAGTCGACGCCCTCGCCGACCTTCTTGCCGGTGTCGGAGTCGACGCCGTCCTGGCGGTCCTTGGTGTCGGTCATCGCGGACATGGCGATGTCGTACCGCTTCGAGCGCAGACCGGTGATCAGGGTGTCGAAGGTGCCGTTCTCGAACTCGAACTTCACACCGAGCTGCTTGCCCAGCGCGTCCGCGAGGTCGGGGTCGATACCGACGGTCTTGCCGGAGTCGTCCTTGAACTCGACCGGGGCGTAGGCGATGTCGGAGCCGACCTTGATCGTGCCCTTGTCGCGGATCGCCTGCGGAAGCTTGTCGGCCAGCGGGGCCGCCGCGGCGGAGGGGGTGTCGCCGCCGCCGGAGCCACCGCTCTCGGTCTGGTCGCCGCATCCGGTGAGCAGCAGGGCGCCTGCGACCGCGATCGCACCGACCGCTGCGGTCCGGGAGTGCGCGGCGGTCGTACGACGGGTGGAGCGTGCGGTCATGGTGGGTTCCTCCGGCGGATGAGGGAGTTGCCGATGGGACGGGACGCCGGCCGGGGTCCGGCAGGCGCCGTGGGTCGACGCGAGCACACGCCTTCGAGTGTCGCGACCTCGTGTGATTACGGCATCTTGCCATTCGGACTCGGCCATTCAGGGGAGCCGCCATGTCAAAATCGGATAACGGGTCAGCTCCCGAACCGCATCAGGTCGGTACATCCCGACCGAACCTTTGCGGGAATCTGCCCTTCCGGCCGGAAGATCTCCGGAATATCTTGCCAACCGGACATGGATTGCAGATGCACACGGTCGGGTCGGCGGCTCCGCGCCCGTCTGTCAAGGCCCGCCCGGATATTGGCCGGATCGGTGACTATGAGCCATGTCACCGATATGTGGTGCCCGAAGTCCGTCATGCGGCGATCGGGGTCCGACATGTGATGTTGCCCCGAACCGACTCGTCGGGGGGCCCGTCCTTGGGGTAGGAAGGTTCTTCACACCCCTCATCAGGGGCTCAGGGCGCGTGTGCGGCGCGCCCGTCGCGCAGGGACCCATGTGGCCCAGACAGTCGCCTTCCTGTGCGGTGCCCGCCCATTCCTCACCAGGAGTGGACCCACCCTCAACCATGAACTCTTAAGGGGTAAGACAAAGTGGCAGCGGAGATCGTCAATCCTCGCAGCGACAGCGACACCGGTGCGGACGGGGAGGGCGGGGCGGAGCCCCTCGACTCCTTCGACCCCGCCTTCGCGCTGCACCGTGGCGGCAAGATGGCCGTGCAGGCCACCGTGCCCGTCCGTGACAAGGACGACCTGTCCCTGGCGTACACGCCCGGCGTCGCGAAAGTGTGCAGCGCGATCGCCGAGCAGCCCGACCTCGTCCACGACTACACCTGGAAGTCGTCGGTGGTCGCGGTCGTGACGGACGGTACGGCCGTCCTGGGACTCGGTGACATCGGACCCGAGGCCTCCCTCCCGGTGATGGAGGGCAAGGCCATCCTCTTCAAGCAGTTCGGCGGCGTCGACGCGGTTCCGATCGCCCTCGCCTGCACGGACGCCGACGAGATCGTCGAGACCGTGGTGCGGCTCGCGCCCTCCTTCGGCGGCGTCAACCTGGAGGACATCTCGGCGCCCCGGTGCTTCGAGATCGAGCGCAAGCTCCAGGAGCGGCTCGACATCCCGGTCTTCCACGACGACCAGCACGGCACGGCGGTCGTGACGCTGGCGGCGCTGCGGAACGCGGCGCGGCTGAGCGGGCGGACGCTGGGTGAGCTGCGGGCGGTGATCTCGGGCGCGGGCGCGGCCGGGGTGGCCATCGCCAGGATGCTGGTGGAGGCCGGCATCGGGGACGTCGCGCTGGCGGACCGCAAGGGCATCGTCTCCACGGGCCGGGCGGACCTCACGCCGGTCAAGCAGGAGGTGGCCTCCTTCACCAACAAGGCGGGGCTGTCCGGCTCGCTGGAGGACGCGCTCGCGGGCGCCGACGTCTTCATCGGCGTCTCCGGCGGCACGGTGGCCGAGGACGCGGTGGCCTCGATGGCGGAGGGTGCCTTCGTCTTCGCGATGGCCAACCCGGATCCCGAGGTGCATCCGGAGGTCGCGCACAAGTACGCGGCGGTCGTCGCCACCGGGCGGTCGGACTTCCCGAACCAGATCAACAACGTGCTGGCGTTCCCGGGGATCTTCGCGGGGGCGCTGCAGGTGCGGGCCTCCCGGATCACCGAGGGGATGAAGCTGGCGGCGGCCGAGGCGTTGGCGGCTGTCGTCGGGGACGACCTCGCCGCGGACTACGTGATTCCGTCGCCGTTCGACGAGCGGGTGGCGCCGGCGGTCACGGCGGCGGTGGCTGCGGCGGCTCGGGCGGAGGGCGTTGCTCGGCGGTGACGGTGGTGTGACGCCGGGTGTGTGCTCTCGCCGGGTGTTTGCGGTGAGCGGCCTTGTCCCTCTGGGTGCGGGGCCGTTTGCCTTGCCGGTGGGCGGGGGCCGGCGTGGGGGCTGGGCGGGGGTGGGTTTCCGCTTGCGGCGCCGGCCGGTGCCGCGGCGCCCACCACTCCCCCGCTCTCGGCTTCGCTGGAGCGGGGGACCCCCATCGCCTGGGGGTGCCTCCCAGGCCGTTCAGGCACTGGGGGAGGCACGATGGCCCGCGGCCGCGGCGGCAGCTCTACGGGGTGACCGCAAGAGGGGGTGTGTCACAGGGGTGGGTGGTTCTCGGTTGGGGGTGGGGGAACCTATCGTCGGGGCATGTTCGCTGTCTATGCCGCTCGTATCGACCGTGATCGGCCGTTGGAAGGTCTGGAGTTGGGAGAGCGTCCCGCTCCCGAGGTCCGTCCCGGCTGGAGTGTCGTCGATGTCAGGGCCGCCTCCCTCAACCATCACGACCTGTGGTCCCTGCGCGGGGTCGGTCTCCCCGAGGGCCGGCTGCCGATGATCCTCGGCTGCGACGCCGCCGGCGTCGACGCCGACGGCAACGAGGTCGTCCTGCACTCGGTGATCGGGCAGAGCGGGCACGGGGTCGGGCCCGCGGAGCCCCGGTCGATCCTCACCGAGCGCTACCAGGGCACGTTCGCCGAGCAGGTCGCCGTGCCGACCTGGAACATCCTGCCCAAGCCGAAGGAGCTCTCCTTCGAGGAGGCCGCCTGTCTGCCGACCGCCTGGCTGACGGCGTACCGGATGCTGTTCACCAACGCAGGGGTGCGGCCCGGTGACTCCGTGCTGGTGCAGGGCGCCGGCGGTGGGGTCGCCACGGCCGCGATCGTGCTCGGCAGGGCCGCGGGGCTGCGGGTCTTCGCGACCAGCCGCGACGAGGCCAAGCGGAGGCGGGCCGTGGAGCTGGGGGCCCTGGACGCCTTCGAGCCGGGGGCGCGGCTGCCGCAGCGGGTCGACGCCGTGATCGAGACCGTCGGAGCGGCCACCTGGTCCCACTCGGTGAAGTCGCTGCGGCCGGGCGGCACACTGGTCATCTCCGGTGCCACCAGCGGTGACCGGCCCTCCCATGCCGAGCTGACCCGGATCTTCTTCCTGGAGCTGAAGGTCGTCGGCTCCACGATGGGCACCAAGGACGAGCTGGAGGGCCTGCTCTCCTTCTGCGCCGCCACCGGTGTGCGGCCCGTCATCGACGAGGTGCTGCCGATGGACCGGGCCCGGGAGGGGTTCGAGCGGATGGAGGACGGGGGGCTGTTCGGCAAGATCGTGCTCACCGCCGCGTCCTGACGCGCTCGGCGGGCGCGCCTCTCGCACCCCGGGGTCTGTCAACCACCGTTGACGGATGCCGGGGTGTCAACCTATGTTGACACCATGAGTGAAGCAACCGATCTCGCCGCGCGAGCCGGGGATCGCGACCCCCGGGTCGGGCTGCGGGCCGTCGCCGCGCTGCGCAGGCTGCTGGAGCAGTTGGAGGCGGTGCAGGTGCGCAGTGCGCGCCGTCAGGGGTGGTCGTGGCAGGAGATCGCCACGGAACTCGGGGTCAGCAGGCAGGCCGTGCACAAGAAGTACGGGAGGCATTGATGTTCGAGCGCTTCACGAACGACGCCCGCGCCGTGGTGCGGGGGGCCGTCGAGCACGCCGCGGACGCGGGGGCGGGGACCGTCGACGCCGGGCATCTGCTGCTCGCCCTGCTGGAGCGCGAGGGCAGCCGCGGCTCCTTCGCGCTCGGGGCGCTCGGGGTGGGGGAGCGCCGGGACGCGGTGCGGCAGGCGCTGGCGGACGCGCGGCGCCGGGCCGGTCTGTCGCGGGCCGACGCCGACGCCCTCGCCGGGCTGGGGATCGACGTCTCGGAGATCGTCGCGCGGGTGGAGGAGGTCCACGGTGTCGGGGCGATGTCGGGTGGAGGGAGGGGCGGGAGCCGGTGGTCGGGGCGGCCCGGGTTCGGCCGGGAGGCCAAGGAGATCCTGGAGAAGTCGCTGCGGGTCGCTCTCGCCCGGCGCGAACGGCACATCGGCGACGAGCACCTTCTGCTCGCCCTGACCCTCCGGCCCGGCGTGGCCGAAGAGGTGCTCGCCGATCACGGGGTGACCCATGAGTCGCTGACCCGGGTGCTGGGCGGCGGTGCGGCGGGGAAGGGCTCGGGCGAGGGGCCGGGGGCGGCCTGCGCCTGATGTCCCTGCGTCCCCGCGTCCCCGCCTCCCCGGCCGGCGTGGGGCCGGGGAGGTGTGTCGGGCGCCGGGGCGAGGGTTCAGAGCTTCGGGGTGCGCAGGATCGCCCCGATGTGGGTGGCGGCCGAGGACAGCCGGCGTCGGGCGTCGCGGAGCTGGTCGGCCGTGACGCCGTGGTCCCGGGCGGCGTCCCGGATGTCGTCCCGGAAGCGGTCGAGCAGCCGGTCGAGGTCGCGGGCGGGGTCGCCGGTGGAGTCGGCGGCGTCCTCGTGGGCCCAGGCCGGGGTGTATCCGGCGGGGAAGTCCTCCGGGGTGTCGGAGTAGTCGGGGGAGTACCCGGCGGAGGGGGCGGGGCGGGAAGTGGACGTGCCGGTGCCGGTGGCGGGGTCCGGGCCGCCCGTGCCGGTGCGGCCGAAGCCCCAGTCCTTGCCGAACTCCTTCCCGAAGTCCTTGCCGAAGTCGCCGACCTCTTTGGCGAGTTCGCTCAGGCCTTCGCGCAGACCGGTCGGCCAGTCGCCGCGCGCGAAGTGGTCCTGCACCTGTTCCTGCACCCGCTGGGCGATGCGCTGGACCTCCTCCTGCGCCTGGGCGCGGGCACGGTCCTGGGCTTCCTTGGCCTGGCGCCGGGCGCGCTGGGCCTCGTCGCGGGCGCGGCGGCTCTCGTCCTTGGCGCGGCGGGCCTGCTCCTTCCACTCCTGCTTGACCCGCCGCATCTCCTCCTTGGCGGCGCGCCATGCCTCGTGGTCGTCGGCGTCCCCGGTGCCGGCGGCCGGGCCGTCGCCCTCGGCACGCGCCCCGGTGCCGGCGCCCCGGGCGGCGCCGGCCGCGGCCCGCATCTCGCGGCGCAGGTCGCCCGCCGCGCCCCGGACGTCGGCCCGGATCTCGGCGGCCAGCTCGGCGACCGACTCGCGGATCTCCAGCTCCAGGTCGGCCAGTTCGCCGCTGCGGTCGGCCAGTTCGGCACGGCCGGCGTCGGTGATGGCGTACACCTTGCGGCCGCCCTCGGTGGTGTGGGTGACCAGGCCCTCGGCCTCCAGTTTGGCCAGGCGCGGGTAGACCGTGCCGGCCGAGGGTGCGTACAGGCCCTGGAAGCGTTCTTCGAGGAGGCGGATCACCTCGTACCCGTGGCGCGGGGCCTCGTCGAGGAGCTTGAGGAGGTACAGGCGGAGGCGTCCGTGGGCGAAGACGGGGGGCATGTCAGAGCACCTTCTTGTCGGTCGTGCCGTCGGCCGGGGCGCCGTCGGCGTCGTGATCCCGGCCGGAAGCGGAATTCTCCCCCGAGCCGCTCGGGGCTACGTCCGCCGGGTCGGTGCGAGGCTGCTCGTCCGCCGGGTCGGTGCGACGCGGGTCGCCCGCAGGGTCGGCGGCCTGCGAGGTCTCCGCCGGGCCGTCGTCCTGTATGCCGCGCACCGGGTGGGCGTCGGGCAGGCCCCCTGTCGAGCCCGCTGCCCCCGGACCACCCCCGCCTGGGCCGTCCCCCCGACCGCCGTCCCCCCACGGCTCCTCCGCCCCCGGTCGCCGCAGGAGGGCGATGGAGCCCGAGACTGTTGTCGCCTTGAGGCGGCCGTTGCCGGCGCCGAGGCGGCCGGTGATGCGTTTGGCGCCCCAGCCGCCGCCGACGCGGAGGTCCTCGAAGGCGCTGGAGACGGTGCCACTGGCCGTGTTGGCCTCGACGCGGGCGTCGGCCGGGTGGGGCAGGCGGATGGCGATCTCGCCCGAGACGCTGGTGAGGCCGATGTCGGTGGGGCCGCCGGCCGGGTCCAGGTCGAGGATCATCGAGCCGCTCACCGAGTCCGCGCGCACCGAGGAGCCCGCCTCCACCACCGTCAGGTCGCCGGAGACCGAGTTGAAGCGCAGGTCTCCCGTGAGAGCCTGCGCCTCCACGCTCCCGGAGACGGTGTGGGCGCGGACCGGTCCGGCGAGGCCCACCAGCGTGGTGTCGCCGCTGACGCCCTTCACCTCCGTCGGCCCGTCGAGACCGGAGACGACCGCGGCGGCGCCGACCACCCCCGCCTCCAGACGCGTACCTGCCGGCACCGCGAGGGAGACCACCGCGCTGCGGCACCAGGTCCTGCGGTCCAGCCACTTGAGGAAGCCCTTCCAGGGCAGGTCCTCGTACGCCACCGTCAGCACGCCCTTGCGGTGGGTCACGAGCAGGGGCGGTCCCTCGATCTCCGAGACCTCCAGGCGGGCGGGGCCCTCGTCCGTGCCCACCACGTTCACAGTGCCGTTGACGATGCGTATGCGCAGCTCTTTCACGGGCTCGTCGAAGGCGAGTTCTTTGGGCTCGGCGACGGACCACTCGGGCATGGTGCAGACCTCCTCGACCGAACGCGCCATATCGCGTCCTCGATATTCACGATATATCGCGGGGAGGAAAAGTCAAGACGCCTGTTCCGGTGATCGAGGTCGGTCGGCGCGTCGCTCCGTCCTCGCCGTTCCCGGCGTCCCCGGGGCCGCCCGCGCGAGGGCGTGCGGACTACCCTGGACGGAGACCCCGTGGGCCCGTCCCACCCGCATCAGGAGCATGAGTTGTACTTCACCGACCGAGGCATCGAGGAACTGGAGAAGCGGCGCGGCGAGGAGGAGGTCACCTTCGAGTGGCTCGCCGAGCAGCTGCGGACCTTCGTCGACCTGAACCCGGACTTCGAAGTGCCGGTGGAGCGGCTGGCGACCTGGCTGGCGAGGCTGGACGACGAGGACGACGAGGACGAGTAGGCCGGGTGAAGGGTCGCGGGGCCACCGGGCGGGTATGAGCCTCGTCGGGGTCGAGTGACCGGTGCTTGCGGGCGGTTGGGGCGTGCCGCAGAGTCGACGGGGGAGTCGGATGAGCCACATCCAGGACGTGCTGCTGCCGGACGGCACCGTGATCACCGCGCGGATCGGCGCGGGCGAGGCGTACGGCGACCAGGAGGACGTCGGTTTCGCCGAGGCCGCCGTCGCCAAGGTCGAACGGCTCCAGGAGCTGATCACCGGCGTCGGTTCCTCCGTACTGGACGCGGCCCGCGCGGCGGCGCCGAGCGAGGCCGCCATCACCTTCGGCGTGGAGCTGACCGCCAAGGAGGGGATCGCCGTGGCCGTGCTGGCCCGGGGCGAGACCAAGGCGTCACTGGAGATCACCCTGACCTGGCAGTTCGACCGGCAGTCCGGGCGGACCGGTGAGCGGCGTGCCGGACGCGGGGGCGCAGAGGAGGACCCGGCCGCGCATGAGTGAGGGCAACGACCGCCTCTACGACCTCGCCCGCGCCGCCACCGTCCACCTCCTGTCCGCCCGCGGCGCCGACACGCCTCTGTGGGGCAGCGGCTTCTTCATCGCCCCCGGCTGGGTCCTCACCGCCGCCCACGTGCTGCGCCCGCACCTCGCGGCGGACACCGGTGCCGTCTTCCGGGTGCGCGGCGAGGGCGTCGACGCCGAGGCGCGCCTTGAGTCCTGGCTGCTCACCGAGCCGCGCCGGGCGTCCGTACCCCTGGAGGAGGATCTCGCGCTGGTGCGGCTGGCGGGGGAGCCCGGGGAGCACCACCACGAGTGCGTCTGGCTCGGCGACCGCGCCGTACGCCACTCCGGCGCACTCAAGGTGTGCGGCTACTACCCCGGACCGCCCGAGACCCACTTCCGCCTCGTCGACGCCGAGGTCAACGGCCACGAGGACCGGCACGGGCTGATCCTCAAGCCGGACATCGACTTCCCGTCCGGCGTCTCGGGCGGTCCGCTGCTCGACCCCGAGACGGGCGCCGTGGTCGGCCTGGTCAAGTCGCGCCGCAAGCAGCTGGACGGCGGCAAGGCCATCGCGATCGCGGCCCTGCGGCGGTTCGGGGCGACGTACCGCGCGGTCATGGCCGCCCACGACGCCTGGCACGGCGACGAGCCGCAGTCCCCGACCGGCGACAACTGGATCGACCTCCAGGGCGGGCCGCCCGCCGGCGCCGGCGAGCGCTGGACCCCCGCCGACCGCCGCGAGGCCCTGCGGCTGCTCGCCGCACTGCCCCCGCCCCCCGACGCGCCCACCGTGGAACTCCTCGCCGCCAAGACGCGCAGCAACAACCGGTGGCCCGGCGGCACCCCCGAACTGCTCACCTGGCGGGACGGCACGGGCCTGCTCTACGAGGGCGCCCAGCCGCTGGAGGCGCTGACGTTCCTGCGCTACCTGAAGTACGTCGAGCTGTACACCACCGCGCGGGGCGGCGACGCGAGCGCCCTCGGCCGCTGGATCGGCACCCGGCTGCGCCGGGAACCGCGCCGGGCCCTGCACGACCTCGTCCGCGACGCCACCCTGCCCGAGGCCCTGCGCCCCGCCCCCGACGGCCCGCCCCGGCGCGTCGTCATCCCCTACCCGGGCCCCGGCGAGGGAGCCACCGTCGCCGTACTGCTCGACCCGGTCATCGGTGCCCGCCCGGCACGCTTCTTCTGGCAGATCTGGTACGACGACGGCCACGGCGAGCCCGAGCTGTACGAGGCGGACGGCTCCGTCCACGGGCACGACCCCGCCGCCCTCGTCCAGGCCATGCGCGGGCCGCTCGCCGCGCTGCTGCGGGCCAAGGACCAGGAGGACCGCCCGGTACCCCTCGAAGTCGCGCTGCCCGTCGAGCACTTCGACACCGCCGTGCACCGCTGGCGCTTCGACGACATCGCCGCCCTGGACGACGCCGGGCACCTCGGGGCGCGCCGGCGCGTGGTGCTGCGCGCTCTTGAGCGCCGGGGAGATCCGGACAAACTCTGGTCCGAGCGCTGGCAGGCGATGGCCGCCCAGCGGAGCTTCGGCGGCTGGCGCACCCCCGCCCACGGCGACTTCCCCGGTGTGCGCGGCTACCGCGACGCCGCCTTCGACCGCATCCCCGTCATGTGCCGCCCGGCCGGGCGCGGCCCCGGACACACCGCCATGCGGCACGCGCTGGACAGCGGCCACGGCGTCGCCCTGTGGCACGTCGACGGCCACTCCTCGCGCGCGTGCCACGAGTCGTGCGACACCCTCCACGCCAAGGCCGAGGAGCTTCTCGCCGGTCTCGGCTCCCTCGCCGAACTGCCGGACCGCGTACGCCAGGTGCGCCAGCACATCAGCGAGCTGCGCCCCGACCACGCCTGGGCCGAACCGCTCGCCCTCCTGTACGACGACCCGCGCCGCCCGCTGCCCTCGGAGGAGGGCGGGACGCTCGACGCGCCCCTGTGACCGGCCACGCGTGCGCGCCCCTGTGACCGGCCACGCGTGTTGGCCGGTAACGGTCCTTTCGCGGGGGTGGCGCGGGTACATTCTCAGGGGCCCGTTGTGGGTGCGCGACGCCCTCGTCGGCCAGGCCGTGGACCACCACCGACCGTCGACGAGGAGCACCGTATGACCGAGTGGTTCATCTACCGGGGCACCGGGGAGCCCGACCCGGAGCGGATCGGGCGGCTGCCCGCCCCGCCGCCCTGGCGGGCCTTCGACACCCCGGCCGTGGACTACGACGTACCGGACCTCGGTTCCGCCACCCGGCGCCGGCTCGGCGCCCGTGCCGTGCCCCTGCCCATCCAGGACCCCGGCACCCTCGAACTGGTCAACGCGGCCCTCTACCTGCGCCGCCCCCTGCTCGTCACCGGCGAACCGGGCGTCGGCAAGTCGACCCTCGCGCACTCCGTCGCCCATGAACTCGGTCTCGGCCGGGTCCTGGAGTGGCCGGTCGTCAGCCGCAGCGAACTGCGCGACGGCCTCTACACCTACGACGCCATCGGCCGCCTCCAGGACGCCCAACTGCCCGACGGACAGAGCGCCCCGGGAGCCCCAGGAGCCCCGGGCACCCCCGGATCCGCCGGCTCCCCGGGCGTCCCGGACATCGGCCGGTACATCAGGCTCGGCCCGCTCGGCACCGCGCTGCTCGCCGCCGACCGCCCCCGGGTGCTGCTCGTCGACGAGCTGGACAAGAGCGACATCGACCTCCCCAACGACCTGCTGAACGTCCTGGAGGAGGGCGCGTTCGCCATCCCCGAGCTGGAGCGGATCGCCGACCGCACCCCGGTCGTGGAGGTGCTCACCGACGACGGCCGGCGCGTCGCGGTCACCGAGGGGCGGGTGCGCTGCCGGGCCTTCCCGTTCGTCGTCATGACCAGCAACCGCGAACGCGAGTTCCCCGCCCCGCTGCTGCGCCGCTGCATCCCGCTCGACCTGCGCGCCCCGCGCGACGAACGCCTCGCCGCCCTGGTGCAGGCGCATTTCGGCCAGGGGGCGTACGACGCCAATCGCGACATCGTGGACCAGTTCACCCGCTCCGAGGCGGACGGGGCGCTGCGCCCCACCGACCAGCTGCTCAACGCGATCTTCCTCGCGCAGTACGCCGCCCGGGACGGCGCGCACCGGCGCGAGGAGATCTCCGACCTGCTGATGCAGCCCCTGGACCGCGGGCCGCGGTAGCCGATGGCCGCCCAGGACGCCCCGACTCCGCCCTCGAACCCGACGCCGTCCCGGACACCGGCTCCCGCCCCGGGCCCGGCCCCCGCCCCGGCCCCCGCCGACGGCGCGGCCGCCGCGCTCGCCGCGCTGGTGACGCGGATGCGGGACGCCGGGATCGGTCCGGGCGTCGAGGAACTGGCGGACGCCCTGTGGCTGGCCCGCTGGCTGCCCGCCCCCGAGCGCGCCGCGCCACCCCCCGCCCCCGCGCCGGGCGGCCCCGCGGCCCCGGCCCGCGCGCCCCTCGGCGGCGCCCCGCAGTCGCCCCAGCTCCCCCCGCCGCCCGGGGACGGCGAACCCGAGCCCGCGGCGAGCGCCCGGCTGTACGCCCCCGGCGGCGACGGCACCGACGACGCCCTCGGCGACCGGGCGGCGCCCGTACGTGTCCCCGCCGCGCCCGCGCTGCCCGAACCCCTCGCCCTCCAGCGCGGTCTGCGCCCCCTCCAGCGCTACCGCGCCCCCGTCCGCCCCGTACCGCGCACCCTGGACGAACGGGCCACCGCCGAACGGTCCGCCGAGTCCGGGCTGGTCCTGCCCGTGCTGCGCACCGACCGGCGCCGCGAGGCCCGCCTGCTGCTCCTGATGGACGTCTCCACCTCCACCGTGGTCTGGCAGCAGGCCCTCGACGAACTCCGCCAGGTCTGCGCCCGCGCCGGCGCCTTCCGGGAGCTGCAGACGCAGTACCTCCACGAGGCGCCCGGCGGCGTCCCCGGCTGCTCCTCGCGACCCGAGAGCGGCGGCCCGCTGCACGCGCCCGAGCAGCTCAGCGACCCCACCGGACGCCGGGTCACCCT
This sequence comes from Streptomyces sp. cmx-10-19, assembly GCA_049998335.1. Classification (GTDB taxonomy): domain Bacteria; phylum Actinomycetota; class Actinomycetes; order Streptomycetales; family Streptomycetaceae; genus Streptomyces. Next base: position 28,118 of record JAEBFB010000004.1, on the reverse strand, counting down.
GGTGCTCAGCGACTGCGCCGGGCCGATGTGGCGCGGCGGCCGTATGCAGCGGCTGCTGCACCGCTGGGCGGCGACCGCTCCGCTCGCCGTGGTCCAGCCGCTCCCGCAGCGCATGTGGGGCCGTACCCACCTGCCCGCCCGGCGCGGAGTGCTGCACCGGCGCGAGGGCCCCGCCGGGGCGCTGGAGTTCCGCCCCGACCGGGGCGCCGCCGAACGCGGGGCGCTGCCCGTGCCGGTGCTCGCGCTGCGCCGCCCGTCGGTGGAGGGCTGGGCCCGCCTGGTCTCCGGCGCCACCGGGCAGTCCCTCGCCGCCGCCGCGGGCTGGGTGCACCCCGACCACCCCGCCTCCTCCGCGCCGGTGCGCGCCGCCGAGGACATCGCCGGCGCGGACCGGGTGCGGGCGTTCTGGCGGCCGGCCTCGCCCGAGGCCCGGCGCCTCGCCGTGTACCTGTCCGCCGTGCCGCCCTACCTGCCGGTCATGCAGCTCGTCCAGCACGCCATGCTCGCCGGCAGCGGCCCCGACGTGCTCTCCGAGGTGCTCCTCGGCGGCCTGCTGCGCCGCCGCCCCGACGCGGACGACCCACGGGCCGTGCGGTACGCCTTCCTGCCCGGCGTCGCCACGGAGCTGCGGGCGCGGCTGACCGTCGAGGACGTGGAGCTGCTGTTCAAGCACTGCTCCGAGTACGTCGAACGCCGCTTCGGCCGCAGCGTGCGCAACTTCCCCGCGCTCGCCGGTGCCTTCCTGCGCGGCACCGTCACCCCCGGCGAGGGCCTGGCCCCCGTGACCGGCCCCGGCGCCGGGGAACCGTCCGGGCTGCGGGCCTTCGCCGAGGTCTCCGCGGAGGTGCTGCGCGACCTCGGGGCGCGGATGCCGAGGGCGTTCGACGGGCCCGGCCTGAGCGTGGGCGAGCTGCTGGAGCGGGGGCGCGCGGCGCACGCCCGCTTCGAGGCCGAGGGCCTGACCCGTGCCCTCGACGACGCCGTCGGCCACCTGCGCCAGGCGCTCGCCGCCGCCGGTACGGGGGAGCGGCGCGTGGAGGCGGCGGAGGAGCTGGCGCTGTCGCTGCTGCGCCGGTGGCAGGTGGGCGCGGCCGGCGAGGATCTCCGGGAAGCGTGGGAGGCCCTCGCGGACCTGCCGGACCTCACCGGGCGAGGGCACTTCGTGCGGGGCACGGTCTGCGCGGACCAGGCCGCCGCCGTGGCCGACGAGGGGCTCGGATTTCCGGGGATCACGGGTGATCTGCGGGACTGGGCGGTCGGCGCGGCGGCCGGGGGGTCCGATCCGGCGGAGTACGCGCGGGCGGTGCTGCTGTGGCTGGCGGAGCGGGATCTGGCGGTGGCGCTGGAGGCGGAGGAGGAGAGTGCCGAGCGGCGCCGGGTGACATGCCTCGCGCTGATGAGGCTACGCCGGGTGATCGCGCTGGCGGGGGTGGACGGTCCCGGTCCTGACGGGCCGTACGCCATGGTCGACGGTCCTGCGGCGTGGTACGTCGGCCATCTGACGCGGGCCGTCGACGCGGGTGCCGAGGTGGCCGAGACGCCCGGTGCCGAGGAGGTGCGCGTGGAGCGCGGTCGTCTCTGGCTCGACCTGGCCCGGCAGCTCGCCGGGCAGGGCGCGGTCACCATCCCTGCCCCCGCCACGTCGGAGGCCGCCGAGGTCCGCCGCAGCGCTGCTGAGTCGGCGGCCGCCTCGGCGATCGAGGATCTCCAGGCCGCGTTGTACCCCGAGCACGCTCTGCCGGCCGTCGAGCGCTCCCGGACCTGGCTGGACGTGGCGTCCGCCGCGGAGATAGAGGGCCCCACGGGGCGCGACGGGGAGCCCCGGCTGCTTCTGATCGCGTTGGATCAGGCCCTCGACGCTGCCGGTGACGACGATGCCCTGCGGACCGAGTGCCACATCCGCACGGCCGCCGCCCGCTGGGCGAGCCACCTGCGCACCGGTGACCACCGGGCGCGGGAACTGGCCCTCCAGGAGTGGGAGTTCGCCCTACTGCTGCTGCATGAGGACGACCCGCGCCTCCCGGTCGTCCTGACCTACTGCGGCACCGCCCTGTGCGAGCGACGGGGGCCGCGGGACGCGCGCCGGGCCGTCGACCTCCTCCGCCGCGCCGTCGACGCGACCTTCCCCGACGACCCCGAACTCCCCGCGCGCCGACGGCTGCTGGCCGACGCCCATGTCCGGCGCTACCGGCAGGCGCGCGTGGTGTCCGACCTGTACGAGGCCGACTGGCTGCTCGGCGAGGCGGTACGGGGCTCCGAGGAACCGCGCTTCCTGGCGCTGTGCCTCCTCTCACGCGGCGCCGCCCACGAGGACCTGCACGAGCGGCTCGGCGGCGCCGACCACCTCGACCAGGCCGCACGGCACTACTCCGAGGCCGCCGAACACGCCCGGGAGGCCGAAGCGGACGAGCTGCGCGCCGAGGCCCTCTACGGACGGGGCCGTGTCCGGCGCAGCCAGGGGCAGACCCGCGCGGCCCTGGCCGACCACAGCGAAGCGCTCCTCCTCGCCACGGACCGCTCCTTCGCCGACCGCATCGACTCCGACATCACCGACCTGACCCGCGGCACCGGATCGGCCGACGCGTGACCGACCCCACCGACGAGACGGAGATACCCCTTCCCGCCCTCCACCGGCCCGCCCGCACCGACCACCCGGTGCTCGCCGCCGTCCTCGCCGAACTGACCGCCCGCGACCGTGAGCCCACAGTCGTCGCCGCCTACGAGGACGCCCCATGACCCCCCGCCCCGTGACGCCTCGCCTCGGGCCACCCGCCCGCCCCGGACGGCCCGCGGGTCCTGCCGGGCCGCGCAGTCGGGCGTGTGTTCCGTGCGGCCTCTTCGCGCCTGTGCGGCGCGTTTGCGGGGGAGGCGCCGCGGCCGCCCGTTCCGGGTCACCGGCCTGCCCCGGACGCTCCGCCCGTCCCGGGCGGCTTGCGGGTCCTGCCGGGCCGCGCAGTCGGGCGTGTGTTCCGTGCGGCTCCTTCGCGCCTGTGCGGCGCGTTTGCGGGGGAGGCGCCGCGGCCGCCAGTCCCGGGTCACCCGCGCGCCCGCCGGGACATCCCGTGACCGCCCGCCTCGGACTCCCCGCCTGCCCGGGACCGCCCGCGGGCCCTGCCGGGCCGCACGCCCGGAAGTACGTCCCGGGCCGTGCCCTCACGCCCGTGCCGCGCGTCCACGCGGGGCGCGTCACGGCGGCCCGCCCCGGGCCACCCGTGCCCGTGACCCGCGCCGGGCCACCCGGACGCCAGGACCGCCCCCGCACTCGCCCGCACACCCACCCGGACGCCCCATGACCGCCCGCCCCGGACCCCCCGCGCACCCGTCCTGGCCCCACTCCCGGCTGTATGCCCCCGGGCATGTCCCCACCCCGCTGCGGCAGTTCGTGCTCAAGGTGCATGGGCGGTGCAATCTGGACTGCGCGTACTGCTACCTCTACCGGGGCCAGGACGACGGCTGGCGGGAGCGGCCCGCGCGGGTCGACGTGCGTACCGCCGAGCAGACCGCCGCCCGCATAGGCGAGCACGTCCGCGCGCACCGGCTCGACCGCATCCGTGTCGAGCTGCACGGCGGTGAACCCCTCCTGACCGGTACCGCTCCCGTGCGGGCCTACGCACGGGCCGTGCGCCGGGCCGTGCCCGCGGGGTGCCGGGTCACGGCCACCGTGCAGACCAACGGCACCCGCCTCACCGAGCGGGTACTGGCACAGCTCAGTGAGGACGGCATCCGGGTCGGGCTCAGCCTCGACGGGGGCCGCGCCGCCCACAACGCGCGCCGCACCGACCACGCCGGGCGCCCCGCCTGGCCCGCCGCCCTCGCCGCCGCCCGCCGGCTCGCCGACCGCCCCGAGGCGTACGCCGGCATCCTGTGCACCGTCGACCTCGACGCCGACCCGCTCGACGTCTACCGCTCGCTGCTGGAGCTGCGCCCGCCCCGCCTCGACCTGCTCCTGCCGCACGCCAACTGGGCCCACCCGCCGCCCGGACTGCGCGGCGGCCGCCCCGGACGGCACCGGCCCGCGCCGACGCCGTACGCCGACTGGCTGGCCCCCGTCTTCGACGCCTGGTGGGACGGGGGACGGCCGCACACCCGCGTGCGGCTCTTCCAGGAGATCGTCGCGCTGCTGCTCGGCGCGCCCAGCGGTGCCGAGGCCGTGGGGCTCTCGCCGGTGGCCGCCGTCGTCGTGGAGACGGACGGCGCGATCGAGCAGGTCGACTCGCTCCGCTCCGCCTACCGGGGCGCCGCCGAGACCGGGCTCGACGTGTTCCGGCACTCCTTCGACACCGTCCTCGGCCACCCCGGCGTCGTCGCCCGCCAGCTCGGCGAGCGCGCCCTGAGCGCCGACTGCCGGGCCTGCCCCGTGGGCCGGGTCTGCGGCGGCGGCAACTACGCGCACCGGTACGCGCCCGGCACCGGATTCCGCCATCCCAGCGTGTACTGCGCCGACCTGGAGCGGCTGGTCCGGCACGTCGCGCACCGGCTGGAACACACCGTGCGCACCACCACGTGAACCGGCCGCCACCCCTGTCTCGTATGGCTCAACTCCGCACGGCGCAGGTCGCATTGACGCGCGATTGACTAACCTGAGTTCAGTCGTGACCGGATGGGGCCGAGAGGACTGCGCGATGGTGACGGAGCTGGGACACGTCACGGTGGTCTTCGCCGGGCAGAGCGAATCCTGGGCCACCTGGATCGACCACCAGGTCCGCGCCGCCGGCCGGACCACCACCCTGGTGCGCTGGAACCCGCTGCGCCGCCCGCCCGAAGCCGACGCCCTGACCGATCTGCTGGGCGCCCCGGGCCGCATCCTGCTGGTCATCGACGACTGGTACGAGCGCCTCGGACCCGCCCGCTTCGAGGCCTGGGCCGGCGTCCTGCGCGCCGTGCTGCCCGTCTTCCGCGACCGCCTCGCCGCCGTCAGCGTCACCGCCCAGCCGCTGCCCGCCGAGGTCGCCCCGCTCGCCCCCGTCGAACTGCGCGGCCTGCGCCCCGAGGTGGCCCGCTCCCGCGTCCTGGAGTGCGCCGGCATCCCCGCGCCCGGCCTCCTGGTCGACCTGCGGCGCGGCCCGCGCTTCCCCGACGACCCGCCCGAGGTGTGGCAGGTCCCGCGCCGCAACCGCCGCTTCATCGGCCGCACCGGCCTGCTGGAGCGGATGCACGCCGTCCTCGCCGGCGCCGGACGCGACGGAGCCACCCTCTCCCTGCGCGGCCCCGGCGGCGTCGGCAAGACCCAGCTGGCCCTGGAGTACGCCCACCGCTTCGCCGGCGAGTACGACATCGTCTGGTGGATCACCGCCGCCCAGCGTGTCACCGCCCGCCAGCAGTTCGCCGACCTCGCCCGCGAACTGGGCCTCGGCGACAACGGCGACCTCGCCGCCGGCATCAAGGCCGTACGCCGCGAACTCGACCGCACCACCCGCCCCTGGCTGCTGGTCCTGGACGGCGCCGGCGACCCCGACAAGGTCCTCGACCTGGTCCCCGAGGGGCGCGGACACGTCCTGGTCACCACGCACCGCTCCGAATGGGCCGCGCAGGGCGAGACCCTGGCCGTCCCCGGCTTCGAGCGCCAGGAGAGCGTCGCCTTCGTCGGCCGGCGCACCGACCGGCTCAGCGCCGACCAGGCCGACCGGCTCGCCGACGCCGTCGAGGACATGCCGCTGCTCCTCGACCAGACGGCCGCCTGGCTCGACACCAACCCGACCATGTCCGTCGACGAGTACGTCCGGGACATCCGCGACGGCCGCCCCGACCGCTTCGGCGTCATGCCGTCCAGGAACTACCCGGAGGCGTTCCAGGTCGCCTGGGCCAAGCTCCTCAACACCCTGCGCGAAGGCGCCGAACCCGCCTGGCACCTGCTCAACCTGCTGGTCTGCTTCTCGCCCGAGGTGGTCCCGGTCCGGCTGATACAGACCGCCCGGCACACCGACCTGCCCCCCGAACTGGCCGAACTCGCCGCCGAACCCAGCAGCTGGAACTCCGCCCTGCGCAAACTCTCCGAGATCACCTCGATGCGCATCGAGTACGAGCAGGGCCCCCGCCTGGACACCCAGACCGTCGGCACCCTGCGTATGCACCGCCTCTTCCACCGCTTCGTACGCCACGTCCAGTCGCCCGAGGACGCCGCCCGCCACTTCGCCGCCGCCCGCCGCCTCCTGGTCTCCGCCGACCCCCGCGACTCCTCCGCGCCCGGCAACTGGGCCCGCTACGGCGCCCTCATCCCGCACCTGGAACCGGCCGGGGCACTGGAGTCCGGCGACGAGGACGTCCGCGACCTCGTCCTCAACTGCATCGAGTACCTGCGGATGCGCGGCGAGTACGACGAGGGCCGGCGACTGAGCCGCACCGCCGTGGACCGCTGGCGCGAGACCTCCGGCGACACCGACCGGGCCGTCCTCGTCGCCGTCCACCAGCTCGCCAACATGCAGCGCAGGCTCGGCCGTTACACCGAGGCCGAGGCCACCGGCCGCGAGACCGTGCGGCGGCTGCGGGCGGCCAGCGGGGTGCGGCCCATCGAGATGATCCGCGCCAAGGACGGCCTCGGCGGCACCCTCATGGCGCTCGGCCGGTACGCCGAGGCCCGCGCCCTGTTCGAGGAGGCCGCCGCGACCGCCGCCGTCGAGCTGGGCGGCGAACAGGTCCCGCGCACCCTCACCGTCCGCAGCAACCTCGCCGTCGTCCTCGGCCTCCAGGGCCACTACACCGAGTCCCTCGCCCTGCACCGCCGGATCTTCGAGGCCCGCGTCGAACTCCTCGGCGGCAAGGACGCCCTCACCCTCAACTCGGCGCTGCGCACCGCCTGGATGCTGCGGCTGCTCGGCAACTACCGCGAGGCGCTGGAGATCCAGGGGCACAACTCCCGCCTGCACAGCCAGGTCCTCGACCGCAACCACGCCCAGACCCTGCACGCCGAGCACAACCTCGCCCTGTGCTCCCGCCGGGTCGGCGACCTCCCGTTCGCGCACGCCATGATGCGCGGCGTCCGGCAGAAGCTGCTGCGCCGGCGCGGCGCCCTGCACCCCGAGACGCTCCTGGTCTCCTGCGACTACGCGATGCTGCTGCGCCAGCTCGGCGAGACGACCGAGGCCCGCGACCTCGCCGAGGCCACCGCCGCGCAGTACGCCGCCCAGCTGGGCGAGGACCACCCGTACACCGTCGGCGCCCGCGACAACGTGGCCGTAATCCTGCGCGACATGGGCGAGGCCCGGGCCGCCCTGGAACTGTCCCGGCAGTGCACGGCGCAGATGGAGAAGGCGGTCGGCCGGGACCACCCCTGGTCCGTCGGCTGCGCCAGGAACGAGGTGGCCGCGCTCGCCGGGGCCGGTGAGAAGGACGCCGCGGCGGCCCTCGGCCGGGACGCCTGCGCCCGGTCCGTGCGCGCCCTGGGCGAGAACCACATCCTCACCGTCGCCCTGCGGGCCGGACTCGCCCTCGACCTCGCCGACACCGGGGAGCGGGAGGAGGCCGGGGCGCTGCGCCGGGACGTGACCGCCCGGCTCACCGCGCTGTTCGGCGCCGGGCATCCGCACATCGACGACATCCGGGAACGGCGCCACCCCTACTGGGACTTCGAACCCCAGCCGATCTGACGGGCGGCCGAAGACCGTCCGGGAAGCGCCGCGGAAGGTCCTTCCAAAAACGCCGCGGGGGCCGGCCCCTTCCGGGACCGGCCCCCGCGTCATGCCCGGGGCGGCGAGGCTCAGGCCTCGAACACCTCACGCACCAGCTGCTCCTGCTCCGCCTGGTGCCGCTTGGCGGAACCGACGGCCGGGGACGAGCTGTGCGGCCGCGAGATGCGACGCAGGCGCTCGCCGTGCGGGACGTCCGCGCCGACCGCCAGGTCCAGGTGGTCGATCAGGTTGAGCGCGATGAACGGCCAGGCACCCTGGTTCGCCGGCTCCTCCTGCGCCCACAGGTACTTCTCGGCGTTCGGGTACTTGGCGATCTCCGCCTGGAGCTCGGCACCCGGCAGCGGGTACAGGCGCTCGATGCGGATGATGGCCGTGTCCGTGGCGCCGCGCTTCTTACGCTCGGCGTCCAGGTCGTAGTAGACCTTGCCGGCGGTGAAGACGACCTTCTTGACGGCGGCCGCCTCGACCGAGTCGTCGCCGATGACCGGGCGGAACTGGCCCGTGGTGAACTCCTCCGCCTTCGACGCGGCGGCCTTCAGGCGCAGCATCGACTTCGGGGTGAAGACCACCAGCGGCTTGTGGTGCGGGTTGTGCACCTGCCACCTCAGGAGGTGGAAGTAGTTCGCCGGGGACGTCGGCATCGCGACCGTCATGTTGTTCTGCGCGCAGAGCTGGAGGAAGCGCTCCGGGCGGGCCGAGGAGTGGTCCGGGCCCTGGCCCTCGTAGCCGTGCGGCAGCAGCAGGGTGACGCCGGAGGTCTGGTTCCACTTCTGCTCGGCCGAGGAGATGAACTCGTCCACGACCGTCTGCGCGCCGTTGACGAAGTCGCCGAACTGCGCCTCCCACATCACCAGCGCGTCCGGACGGGCCAGCGAGTAGCCGTACTCGAAGCCCATCGCCGCGTACTCGGAGAGCAGCGAGTTGTAGACGTTGTACCGGGCCTGCTCCTCGGCCAGGTACAGCAACGGCGTGAACTCGTCGCCGGTCTCCCGGTCGATGACGACCGCGTGGCGCTGCCCGAAGGTGCCGCGCTGCGAGTCCTGGCCCGCCAGGCGCACCGGCACGCCCTCCAGCAGGAGGGAGCCGACGGCGAGGGTCTCGCCCATGCCCCAGTCGATCGTGCCGTCCTCGACCATCGCGGCCCGGCGCTGGAGCTGCGGCAGCAGGCGCGGGTGGATGGTGACGTGGTCGGGGATGTTGACCTGGGACTCGGCGATCCGCTTGACCGTCTCGGAGGTGACGGCGGTGTTCACGGCGACCGGGAACTCCGGCTGCGGCTCCGCGGGCTCCGCGGCGGTCGGCTGCGAGGCCGCCTCGCGGACCTCGGTGAAGACCTTCTCCAGCTGGCCCTGGTAGTCCTGGAGCGCCTGCTCGGCCTCCTCCAGGGTGATGTCGCCGCGACCGATGAGGGACTCGGTGTAGAGCTTGCGCACCGAGCGCTTCTTGTCGATCAGGTCGTACATCAGCGGCTGGGTGAAGGCCGGGTTGTCCGACTCGTTGTGACCGCGGCGGCGGTAGCAGATGAGGTCGATCACCACGTCCTTGTTGAACGCCTGGCGGAACTCGAAGGCGAGCCGCGCGACGCGGACCACGGCCTCCGGGTCGTCGCCGTTCACGTGGAAGATCGGGGCCTCGATCATGCGGGCCACGTCGGTGGCGTACATCGAGGAGCGCGAGGACTCCGGGGCGGCGGTGAAGCCGACCTGGTTGTTGATGACGACGTGCACGGTGCCGCCGGTGCGGTAGCCGCGCAGCTGCGACATGTTCAGGGTCTCGGCCACCACGCCCTGGCCCGCGAAGGCCGCGTCGCCGTGGATCGCCACCGGCAGGACGGTGAAGTCCGTGCCGCCCTTGTTGATGATGTCCTGCTTGGCGCGGGCGACGCCCTCGACGATCGGGTCGACGGCCTCCAGGTGCGAGGGGTTCGCGACCAGCGAGACCTTGATCTGCTCGCCGTCCAGGCCGGTGAAGGTGCCCTCGGCGCCCAGGTGGTACTTCACGTCACCGGAGCCGTGCATCGACTTCGGGTCGAGGTTGCCCTCGAACTCCCGGAAGATCTGCGCGTACGACTTGCCGACCACGTTGGCCAGCACGTTCAGCCGGCCGCGGTGGGCCATGCCGATGACGACCTCGTCCAGGCGGGACTCCGCCGCCGAGTCGATGACCGCGTCGAGCAGCGGGATGACGGACTCGCCGCCCTCCAGGGAGAACCGCTTCTGGCCGACGTACTTGGTCTGCAGGAAGGTCTCGAACGCCTCCGCCGCGTTCAGCCGGCGCAGGATGCGCAGCTGCTCCTCGCGCTCCGGCTTGGTGTGCGAGCGCTCGATGCGGTCCTGGATCCACTTGCGCTGCTTCGGGTCCTGGATGTGCATGAACTCGACGCCGGTGGTGCGGCAGTACGAGTCGCGCAGCACGCCGAGGATGTCGCGCAGCTTCATCAGGGACTTGCCGGCGAAGCCGCCGACCGCGAACTCGCGCTCCAGGTCCCACAGGGTGAGCCCGTGCTCGGTGATGTCGAGGTCGGGGTGCTTGCGCTGCTGGTACTCCAGCGGGTCGGTGTCGGCCATGACGTGGCCGCGGACCCGGTAGGAGTGGATCAGCTCGAAGACGCGGGCGGCCTTGGTGACGTCGTCGTCGTGCGAGGCGTCGATGTCCTTGAGCCAGCGGACCGGCTCGTAGGGGATGCGCAGCGCCTTGAAGATGTCGTCGTAGAAGCCGTTCTCGCCGAGCAGCAGGTTGGCGACCTGGCGCAGGAACTCGCCGGAGGCGGCGCCCTGGATGACCCGGTGGTCGTAGGTCGACGTGAGCGTCATGACCTTCGAGATGCCGAGCTTGTTCAGGGTGTCCTGGCTGGTGCCCTGGAACTCCGCCGGGTAGTCCATCGAGCCGACGCCCATGATGACCGACTGGCCGGGCATCAGGCGCGGCACGGAGTGGACGGTGCCGAGGCCGCCGGGGTTGGTCAGCGAGACCGTGACACCGGTGAAGTCGTCCATCGTCAGCTTGTTGTCGCGGGCGCGGCGGACGATGTCCTCGTAGGCCTGCCAGAACTCGAAGAAGTTCAGCGTCTCGGCCTTCTTGATCGCCGCGACGACCAGCTGGCGGTCGCCGTTGGGCTTGACCAGGTCGATGGCGAGACCGAGGTTGATGTGCGCCGGCTTGACCAGGGTCGGCTTGCCGTCCTTCTCACCGAAGGAGTGGTTCATCGACGGCATGGCCTTGATGGCCTGCACCATCGCGTAGCCGATCAGGTGCGTGAAGGAGATCTTCCCGCCCCGGGCCCGCTTGAGGTGGTTGTTGATGACGATGCGGTTGTCGAACAGCAGCTTCACCGGGACGGCGCGCACGGACGTGGCCGTGGGCAGCTCCAGCGAGGCGTTCATGTTCTTCACGACCGCGGCGGCCGGGCCGCGCAGGACGACCGTCTCCGGGCCCTCGGGGGCGGCGGGCGCCTCCTTGGCGGGCGCGGCGGCCTTCGGCTGCGGCTGGGCGGCGGGCTTGGCGGGCGCGGCCTGGGCGGGCTGGGCCGCCGGGGCGGGCTTCGCCGGAGCGGCCGCCTGCGCCGGAGCGGCGGCGGGCCGCGCGGCCGGCTGAGCGGGTGCGGCGGCCGGCTGCGGGGCCTGGGCCGGGGCGGGAGCCTGCGCCTGCGGTGCGGGGGCGGCCGGTGCCGCGCTGCCCCCGTCCGCGGAAGCGGCGGCGGGCTGGGCCGCGGCCGCTCCGGGCTTGTAGTCGGCGAAGAAGTCCCACCAGGCTCGGTCCACGGAGTTCGGGTCCTGGAGGTACTGCTGATAGATCTCGTCGACGAGCCACTCATTGGCACCGAACGCGGCAGCGGGGTTCTTGCCCGCTTGGTCGGTGTCGGTCGAGATGCTCGAGTTACTGGGGGACTGTGGCGACACGGCGAGAACCGCCCTCTTCCGCTACTTCACAAGATGGTGGACAGCGGGAATCAAGGCTACGCCTCCCTGGCCCGGAAGGTCAGACCGGGCCGTTCATCGTCGTGTAAGTCACATCGCGAACCGTGTTTCGGCGCTGGAAATGGCGGGAAACATGCGAGGTTCTGTGACGTGGGGGAAGGGGAGCGGGGGACCGGGCGCCCGGACGGCGCGGTCCTGTGCCTGATCACACGTGTCCGCCAGCGCGAACGCCCGTGGATCTTGAGGCTCCGCCTCGAACCTTACGTCAACCCTGAGTCGACGGAAGGCCCGGAAGGGTGATGAGGATCCGGCAGCCCCGCTCCGATTCGGCCACCCCGATCCGGCCGCCGTGGAGATCCACCGCCCAGCGCGCGATCGCCAGGCCGAGGCCGGTGCCGCCGTCGCTGCCCGGACCGTGCGGCCGGGACACCGAACCCCGGTTGAACCGCTCGAAGACCCGCCGCCACTCCGAGCGCGGGATGCCGGGCCCCTCGTCCAGGACCTCCAGCTCCAGCGACTCCGGCAGCTCCCCGCGCCGCGCCCGCACGGTGACCCGGCCGTGCGGCGGGCTGTGCTTGACCGCGTTGTCGATGAGGTTGGCGACCACCTGGTGGATGCGCTCGGGATCGGCGTGCGCGGTCAGCTCGGGCGGGAAGACGTCGAGCGCCAGGTGCACGTCGGTACGGGTGTGGCTGCCGGAGCCGGAGGCGATGCCCGCGCGGGCGGAGGCGACCATGTTGGCCTCTTTGAGGACGCCCGAGAGGTACGGCCACACCTCGAAGCGGCGCTTGCGCAGCGGTATGACGCCGTTGTCCAGGCGGGAGAGGTCCAGCAGCGTCTCCACCAGCCGCCCGAGCCGCTCGGTCTGCCCGAGCGCGGTGCGCATGGTCTCCGGGTCGGCCTCGGTCACGCCGTCGACGATGTTCTCCAGCACCGCGCGCAGCCCCGCGATGGGGGTGCGCAGCTCGTGCGAGACATTTGCCACAAGCTCCTTGCGCTGGAGGTCCTGCGCTTCGAGGTCGTCGGCCATGCGGTTGATGGTGACGGCCAGGTCGCCCAGCTCGTCGCGGCGGTTCTCACGCACCCGGCGCGTGTAGTCGCCGTGCGAGATGGACCGCGCCACGGCGTTCATCTCGTCCAGCGGCGCGGTCAGCGAGTGCGCCACGAACTGCGTGATCAGCAGGGTGGCGATCATCGAGAAGACCGTGATGAAGCGCAGCTCCGTCTTGGTGTGCACGGCGATCACCGACAGACCGGTGGTGATCAGCACGGACGTGACGACGAGCGCGCCCAGCTTGGTCTTGATCGAGAACGGGCGTACGCCGCCCCAGGGTTCCCCGGTGTGCCGAGGCCCGGGGCTCCTTTGTGCGGCTTCCCGTCCCTGGCTCATGGCGCCGGCGTCTCCAGGGCGTACCCGACGCCGTGCACGGTGCGGATGCGCTCGGCGCCGATCTTGCGGCGCAGCGCCTTGATGTGGCTGTCGACGGTCCGGGTGCCGGAGGCGTCCGCCCAGTCCCAGACCTCGGCGAGGAGCTGCTCGCGGGAGAGCACCGCGCGCGGGGTGTTCGCCAGGCAGACCAGCAGGTCGAACTCGGTGGGCGTGAGGTGGACGTCCTCGCTGCGCACCCGGACCCGGCGCTGCGCGTGGTCGATCTCCAGCTCGCCCAGGCGCAGGATGCCGCTGCGGGGCGTCGAGGCGGCCACGACGGCCCGCTCCACCCGGCGCAGCAGCACGTGGACGCGGGCGGCCAGCTCGCGCATCGAGAACGGCTTGGTCATGTAGTCGTCGGCGCCGACGCCGAGGCCGACCAGCATGTCCGTCTCGTCGTCGCGGGCGGTGAGCATCAGCACCGGCACCGGGCGCTGGGCCTGCACACGCCGGCAGACCTCCAGGCCGTCGAAGCCGGGCAGCATGATGTCGAGGATGAGCAGGTCGGGCTGCCATGCCTCGGCGGTGTCGACGGCGGCTGGCCCGTCGCCCGCCGTTTGCACCAGGAACCCTTCGGCGCGCAGGCGGGTCGCGATGGCGTCCATGATCGTCTGATCGTCCTCGACCACCAGAACCCGGCGCTGTGCGCCCTGGGTGGCCGCCGCCGTGCCGTTGTGGGAGGTCTGTGTCTGCTCCATCGCCCGCCCCTGAGGTGTGCTTCCCGGAATCCGTGGGGTGATCCCATGACTGCGCTTGACGCTTGAATGATCCGCGTCAGAGCAGCAGCGTACGGGCAGTCGCCGCGCCTTTGCTATCCAGGCCCGATGCCGAGATGGACGACGTCCGGAACGCCCCGGGCAACCGGGATCTCTTCGGTACGCACCTGCTGGAAACCGGCATTACGCAAGGTTTCTTCGAAATCCGCAGAGGGTTCGGCGGACCATACCGCGAGTACCCCCCGGGGCCTCAACAGCCGTACGCAGCCTGCCAGTCCGGATGGTGCGTAGAGCCCCTCGTTGCCCTCGGTGACGGTCCAGCCGGGGCCGTTGTCGATGTCGAGGCAGAGCGCGTCGTATGTGTCGGACGTCTCATTGACGTACTCGACCAGGTCCGTCTCCACGATCTCCGTGCGGGGGTCGGCCAGCGCCTCGGCGGACAGCGCGGACAGCGGGCCGAAGCGGTGCCAGTCGATGACGGCGGGCTCGCGCTCGACCACCGCGATCCGGCCCCAGCGGGGGTCGGCGGCGGCGTGCGCGAGGGAGAAGCCGACGCCGAGGCCGCCGATGAGCAGATGCGGCGCGGACCGCCCGCCGTCGGCGTCGAGCGCGTCGGCCGCGACGTCGACCAGCCGCCGCTCGGAGCGCCCGTCGGAGGTGTCCATCAGGAAGCAGCCGTTCGCGATGATCTGGAGCAGCGCCCCGTGCCGGCGGAGCACGACCTCGCCGTACGGGCCCTCGCGACGGTCCAGCACCTGGGGGAGGTCGGGGAAGTCGTGGGAAGTGATGGCCATCGGCCCATCCTGGCAGCCACCGGCAGCCACCGGCAGCCACCGGCAGCCACCGGCAGCCACCGGCAGCCACCGGCAGGCACCGGCGTGTGGACGGCAGGGGGGAATGCCGGGGCCGTCACCCGTGCTGCTTCCGGTACGTCCGTGAGGGGCCCGGCTCTTGATCGCTGAGAGCGAACACCCCTTGGGGAACAATCGGGGACTCCCTTTCATTGAGTCGATGTAACTCAACTTGAATGCCGAAGGGGAGATCATGGCTGCTGAGTCCGACGCCTTCACTACGCTCACCCTGCCCGTGCTGCCGCTCGATGACGAAGTGGTCCTGCCCGGCATGGTCGTCCCCCTGGACCTGAGCGACTCCGAGGTACGGGCCGCGGTGGAGGCCGCTCAGGCCGCCGCCCGTTCCGAGTCCGGCAAGCCCCGGGTCCTGCTCGTCCCGCGCATCGACGGCACCCACGCCGGCACCGGCGTGCTCGGCACCGTCGAGCAGGTCGGCCGTCTGGCCGACGGCGACCCGGGCGCCCTGATCCGCGGCCGGGTCCGGGTGCGCATCGGCGCCGGCACCACCGGCCCCGGCGCCGCGCTGTGGGTCGAGGGCACCCGCGTGGACGAGACCGTGCCCGAGCCGCTGCCCGGCCAGATCACGGAGCTGGTGAAGGAGTACAAGGCACTCGCCACCGCCTGGCTGCGCAAGCGCGGCGCCTGGCAGGTCGTGGACCGCGTCCAGGCCATCGACGACGTCTCCGCGCTCGCGGACAACTCCGGCTACTCGCCCTTCCTCACCACCGAGCAGAAGGTCGAGCTGCTGGAGACCGCCGACCCGGTCGCCCGCCTCAGGCTCGCCACCCAGCAGTTGCGCGACCACCTCGCCGAGCAGGACGTGGCCGAGACCATCGCCAAGGACGTCCAGGAGGGCGTCGACAAGCAGCAGCGGGAGTTCCTGCTGCGGCGCCAGCTCGAAGCCGTCCGCAAGGAGCTGCGCGAGCTGAACGGCGAGCAGGAGGGCGAGGAGTCCGACGACTACCGCGCCCGCGTCGAGGCCGCCGACCTGCCCGAGAAGGTCCGCGAGGCCGCGCTCAAGGAGGTCGACAAGCTGGAGCGGTCCTCCGACCAGTCGCCGGAGGGCTCCTGGATCCGCACCTGGCTCGACACGGTCCTGGAGATGCCGTGGAACGAACGCACGGAGGACGCCTACGACATCCCCGGCGCCCAGTCCGTGCTCGACGCCGAGCACGCGGGCCTGGAGGACGTCAAGGAGCGGATCACCGAGTACCTGGCCGTGCGCAAGCGGCGCAGCGACCGGGGTCTCGGCGTCGTCGGCGGCCGGCGCGGCGGTGCCGTGCTCGCCCTCGTCGGCCCGCCCGGCGTCGGCAAGACCTCGCTCGGCGAGTCCGTCGCCCACGCGATGGGCCGCACGTTCGTCCGCGTCGCCCTCGGCGGCGTCCGCGACGAGGCCGAGATCCGCGGCCACCGGCGTACGTACGTCGGCGCGCTGCCCGGCCGGATCGTGCGGGCGATCAAGGAGGCGGGGTCGATGAATCCGGTCGTGCTGCTGGACGAGATCGACAAGGTGGGCTCCGACTTCCGGGGCGACCCGGCCGCGGCCCTGCTCGAAGTGCTCGACCCGGCGCAGAACCACACCTTCCGGGACCACTACCTGGAGGTCGAGCTGGACCTGTCCGACGTGGTCTTCCTGGCCACCGCCAACGTCCTGGAGGCCATCCCGGAGGCCCTGCTCGACCGTATGGAGCTGGTCCGCCTGGACGGCTACACCGAGGACGAGAAGGTCGTCATCGCCCGCGACCACCTGCTCCCGCGCCAGCTGGAGCGGGCCGGTCTGGAGCGCGACGAGGTCACCGTGGACGAGAGCGCGCTGCGCAAGCTGGCCGGCGAGTACACCCGCGAGGCGGGCGTGCGCACCCTGGAGCGGTCGATCGCCCGGCTGCTGCGCAAGGTGGCGGCCCAGCACGAACTGGGCGAGCGGACGCTGCCGTTCACCGTGACCGACGCCGATCTGCGCGAGCTGATCGGCCGGCCGCACCACGTGCCCGAGTCCGCCCAGGACCCGGCCGAGCGGCGCACCGCGGTGCCCGGCGTGGCCACCGGTCTCGCGGTCACCGGCGCCGGCGGCGACGTCCTGTACGTCGAGGCGTCGCTGGCCGACCCGGAGACGGGCGCGGCGGGGCTGACCCTGACCGGTCAGCTGGGCGACGTGATGAAGGAGTCGGCGCAGATCGCGCTGAGCTTCCTGCGCAGCCACGGCGCCGAGCTGGAGCTGCCGGTGGGCGACCTCAAGGACCGGGGAGCGCACATCCACTTCCCGGCGGGCGCGGTCCCCAAGGACGGCCCGAGCGCCGGCGTCACCATGACGACGGCCCTCGCCTCGCTGCTGTCGGGCCGGCTGGTCCGCACCGACGTGGCGATGACCGGCGAGGTCTCGCTGACCGGTCGGGTGCTGCCGATCGGCGGGGTCAAGCAGAAGCTGCTCGCCGCGCACCGGGCGGGGATCACGACCGTGATCATCCCCAAGCGCAACGAGCCCGACCTGGACGACGTCCCGGCGGAGGTGCTGGACAAGCTCGACGTCCACCCCGTCACCGACGTCCGCCAGGTGCTGGAACTGGCGCTCGCGCCGGCCACCAACGGCGCGCGGCCGGAGGTGCCGGTCGCGGCGTGAGGGGTCTTCCGGCCGCGCGGTGACGGACGCGGCCGGAGAGGGGCGGGGCCCGGGCTCTCGTGAGAGGGACCCGGGCCCCGCCCGCGTACGTACGTGCGTGCCGGCCGGACGCGCCGTCAGCCGTTGGCCAGCGCGACCACCCGGTCCGGGGCGCCGTTGCACCGGTTGTGGTCGCCCACCGTCGGCGCGGACGAGGTGTACTGCCACATCGTGTGGCAGCCCCACCCGGCCGGCAGCGTGCCCACCGAGGCCGCGTACCGGGCGGCCCGCAGCGGGTCGTTCGCCGCGAAGCCCCCGTAATCGCCGGTGCACGGGGTCCACCGGCTGGTGGCCGTGTAGATCACGGCGTCGCGGCCGGTGCGGGCCTCGCAGGTGTCCAGGAAGTCCGCGATCCACGAGACCAGCTGGCTCGCGGACCTGCCGTAGCAGGCGGCCCCGTACGGGTTCACTCGATGTCCAGCACGCCCGGCAGGGTGCGTCCGTCGCGGGGCCAGCCGCCGCCGTGGTCGACGAGGTAGTCGGCCTGGGCGGCGCCGCTGGTGGCGTCCGGGGTGGCGAAGCGGTAGGCGCCGCGGATCATCCCGACGTTGTACGAGCCGTTGTACTGCTGGGCGAAGCAGGGGTTCGTGCAGTACGTCCCCTCGGCGCCCTTGACGTAGGCCCAGGTGGCCCCGCTGCTCCACAGGTCGGCCAGACGGCGCCGCTCCGGTGGCTGGAGACGCCGACGCCCTCCGTCCGGGCCGCCCGGCCCGGGACGGGGGTGCCGTGTGCGCCGTCGTGGGCGGCGACGCCCATGCCCATGTGGGCTGAGCCGCGCGCCGGGACATCGGGCGGCCGACACGGCGGTCCGGATCCGTGCACGAGCATGACGATGCCTCCGATGGCTCGGTGGTGCCCGGTGGTCCCGGTGATCTCGGTGGGCGTGCACGGGTGCGGAGAACCGGTGAATGGCGTGAGCATGCCATTCGAAGCTCCGGTGCAGACGCTACGCACGTAGAACGGGGGCTGCGAAGAGAGCCCGGAGGCCGTCGTTGGTCCCAGCCTGCGAAATACTTGGCACGCTGCGGCGACGGCGCCCCGTGGCGGAACCTTCAGGACCGGGAAAATCGAGGCAGGGGCTGACGTGCGCGAAGACGGGAACGGCGGCGGTCGCCGGGGCGAATCCGGAATGCCGGGCAGTGGTGTGAACCAGCCGGAGTTCCTGGCGCTGGAGCGGGAGCTGACGGTCCTGCTGCGACGCGCCCGGGCCAACCAGGGCGAGATGGCCCGGGAGGTCCACCCCGACCTGGAGTCGTCCGCGTACGGCCTGCTCGTCCGGCTCGGCGAGTGCGGCGGGCAGCGCGCCACCGAACTCGCCGCCTACATCGGCGTCGGCAAGGCCACCATGTCCCGCCAGCTGCGCGCCCTGGAGGAACTCGGCCTGGTCGCCCGCGAACCCGACCCCGCCGACGGCCGCGCCTGGCTGGTCACCCTCACCGCCGAGGGCCAGGACCGCCTGGCCCGGGTACGCGACGCCCGCCGCGCCCGCTACGCCCGCCGCCTCGCCGACTGGAACCCCCACGAGGTGACGGAACTGGCCCGCCTCCTCCACGAACTCAACCTGGGCATGGAGAAGTAGCCCCGCACCGTGCACCGCACCGGTACGGCTCACAGCTCCACGTAGACCACCGTCGCGTCGTCGTGGGTCTTGCTGCGGCCCAGGAGCGGTCGGCCGGAGGCCGCGTCCGCGCGCTCCAGTTCCCGTACCCGGTCGACCAGCGCCTGTGCGCCCTGTGTGCGGACCAGGGCCAGGCAGCCGGTCCAGTCGCCCTCGGCGAAGGTCTCCACCCAGCGCGCCGCTCCGTCGGTCAGGGCCGCCAGGGTGCGGACCTCGCCGCGCGGGAGCACCCCCGTCACCGCGCGCGCCGCCACCGCCGGGTCGGCCGCCGCCGTGAAGAAGCCGCCCTCCTTGTTGCGCAGGTGCGCGTCGATCATCGCGTCCGTGGCGAGGGCCTCGCGCGGCAGCCGTGCCAGCCGGTCGTCCAGGACGGCCGCGACCGTGCCGTCCGGCGCCTCCACCAGCAGCGCCGAGTCGGACAGGACCAGGTACTCGACGGTCGCCGGCGTCCATCGGGCGAGGACCACGGTGGCCTGCGGCGTCCGTGGGTGAGAAAGGTCACAGGTTTGCGAGTGGACCGCCGCGGTACGAGCGACGGCGCGGGACAGGGCTTCGGCGAGGGGAACATCCGGGAGTGAAACGGTCAGTTCGGCCAGCGCTCCGCCGAGGCGCGCCGTGAACCAGGACACGGCATGCACACACCCCGTACCACTCCGTGGCGGCGTCACCCCGTCGAGCACGACGAGCGCGCCGCCCTGTCCGGAGGCGGGTAGTCCGACGCTCGCGAAGTCTTCGTTCGGGTGGTCGGCGAGTCCTGGTTCCGAGACGAGTTCCGTGCGCATCCGGTCAGTCTGCACGAGCCCTTCACGCCGTCCGCGAAAGGGTCGTGAGCTTCCCGGGAACCCCTCGGCCGCGCAGGTCAGGCGTCGGATTTGGGGTGGAATTCCATACCCCGGCCGCGCGTGGCGGCACATAGTGCCACCGCCCGTCGCAGACGTCCAACCGGCGCGCCACGCGGGCGCGTTCGACGCGCCCGGAGAACTTGCTCCTCAACTCCCGTCCGGGGTTCACTCCTTCGGGTGGCGGGTCGGACGATGCACGCCCACCGCCCACCGGCACTGGGAGGGTCGGGAGCCGGTGGGGGCCTGCCCTGCTCACGCGGTCACCCCGCCCGGCGCCCCGTCGGCGGCCGGGGAACGGCCCCGAGCGCGGGGGAGGGTGCACACGGCGGCCGGCCAGTTGACGGAGCGCCACCCCGGGCCCACGGGTACACGAGTGAGGAATGCGAGCACCGGTGCAGAAGACGCGGCCTCGTCGCACAGGCAAGCAGACGGCCCCCGCGGGGAACACGGAGGGCACTCCCGCACCCTCCGCCCCCGTGCCGCCGGAGCCCCCCGTCGGCAAGGGCCGCCCCACCCACGTACGCAACCGGCTCATCGTGGCCGTCGCGGTCGTCGCCCTCGCCGTCGCCGGGGCCGGAGCGCCGTCCCTCGTGACCGCCTCCGGCCAACTGAACGACTCCCAGGAGCTGGTGACGCTCGCCGAGCGGACCCAGGGCGCGCTGGCCCTCGCCCACGCCCTCGCCGACGAGCGCGACGAGGTCACCCCCTACGTCGCGGCCGGCCGCCCCGAGTCGAAGGCCCCCTCCGAGCAGCGCGGCGCCCGCGTCGACCGGCAGGTGGAGGAGCTGCGCGCCGACCCCGGCACCCCCGCCGCCCTGCGCGAGGACCTCGACGCCGTCGCCACCCTGCGCCGGGCCGCCCTCACCGGCAAGAGCACCGCCCTCCAGGCGCACGACGCGTACACGCACACCATCACCGAACTCCACGCGCTCGCCGAGGAACTGGCGCAGAGGATGCCGCCCCGCGCGGGCGCCGGCGCGTACGCCCTCGCCGAGCTGGACACCGCCGTGCAGCAGGCCGCCGCCACCCGCGGACTGCTCCTCGCGGCGCTGAACGTGCCCAGCGGCACCGAGACCGTCATCGACCCGATCACCGGCCTGCCGACCGAGACGGACAGCTACTCGGACGCCGACGCGAAGCAGCGCGACGCGCTCGCCGCCGCCGCCCAGCAGGCCCGGGTCCGCTCCGACGCCGCCCTCGCCGACTTCCGCGAGGGCGCGCCCCGGCGGGCCCGGGACGGCTTCGACGCCACCGTCGCCGGCCCCGAGGTCGACTCCGCCGACAAGTACCTCGCCGACCTCACCGACGAGCCGACCCTCTCCGACAAGGACCTGCGCACCAGCACCAAGCGCCTGGAGGCCGCGCTCTCCGCCCGGGTCGACGCCATGCGCGGCGCCGAGTCCGCCCTGTACGAGAAGCGCGTCGCGGAGCTGGAGCACCTGCGCGACGAGGACGTCACCGCGCTGGAGATCCGGATCGCCGTCCTCGGCGCCCTGATCCTGCTCGCCGTCGGCATCGCCACCGCGATGGCCCGCACCCTCACCCGCCCGCTGTCCGTACTGCGGCGCGGCTCGGCCCGGCTGGCCGGCGCGGAGGACCCGGCGGCCGAGGAGCCGGTGGCCTTCACCGGCCGCAACGACGAGTTCGCCCAGGTCGTCCGCTCCGTCAACGCCCTGCACACGCACGCCGCCACGCTCGCCGGGCGGGTGGGCACCCTGGAGTCCGACCGTAAGCACCTGGTCGGCCAGCGGCAGAAGATGGCCGACGCCCGCGAGGAACTGCGCGCCGAACTCGCCACCGCCACCGCCCAGCTGGACGTGGTCCGCAGGAGCATCGGCTCCACCTTCGTCAGCCTCGCCCTGCGCACCCTCGGCCTGGTCGAGCGGCAACTCGCCGTCATCGAGGGCCTGGAGGAGCGCGAGCAGGATCCGGACCGCCTCGCCACCCTGTTCAAGCTCGACCACTTCGCCACCGTCATGCGCCGGCACAGCGAGAACCTCCTCGTCCTCGCCGGCACCGAGCACGTCCAGCACAGCGCCTCGCCGGTGCCGCTGGTCGACGTGGTCCGCGCGGCGGTCAGCGAGATCGAGCGGTACGAGCGGGTGCGCATCGCCGCCCTGCCGCCGCACGCGCACGTCGCCGGGTTCGCCGCCGACGACCTCTCCCACCTGCTCGCCGAACTGCTGGAGAACGCCAGCTCCTTCTCGCCGCCGGACCTGCCCGTCGAGGTCTCCGGCTGGTTGCTGGAGAACGGCGAGGTGATGCTCTCCGTCCAGGACGAGGGCATCGGCATGGCCACCGAACGCCTCCAGCGGCTCAACGCCCGTCTCACCGACTTCGACCCGGAGGCGCCGTACGAGCACGAGGGGGAGGACGGGCTCGGGCTCGGCCTCTACGTCGTCGCCCGGCTCGCCCACCGGCACGGGGCGCGGGTGCGGCTGCGGGAGCAGAAGCAGGGCGGTGTCGCCGCCGTCGTGGTCCTGCCGGGACCGCTGCTCGCGGCGGCCCCGCCGGCGGCGCTCGCACCGAGCCTCCCGGTCTCCGACACCGACGCCTTCTCCCTGCCGGGCGCCGACGCCGAGGCCAACTCCAACGTCCTGCACGGGCGCGCCCAGAAGAGCGCCGAGCGCGCCGGGGGCGGCGCGGGCGACCCGCTGATCACCTCGGCGGAGGCGGCCGTACGCCAGGCCGAGACCGAGGCGAAGGCGAAGGCGGAGGCGAAGGCCGAGCCGCGGGAGCCCGGGACGGCCCCGCAGTCCCCGGCCCCCGCGGCGGACGAGCCGGCGCGGGCCTCCGACGGCCGCGACCTCCCCGACGACACCACGATGGCCCTGCTGCTCCCGCCGCGGCCCAAGGACCCGGGACCGGGGCCGGCGGCCGCCCCCGACCCCTACGCCATCGGCCCCGACGCCCACGACCGCACTCCGGACGAGGGCGCACCACCCGCCGAGGAGGCGGCCCAGGAACTGACGACCGACGGAGCCGCCCCCGACCAGGACGGCCCCGTCACCGACAAGGGGCTGCCCAAGCGCACCCCGAAGATCACCAGCCCCGCCGCCGTACCGCGCCCGCGCACCGCGGGATCGGTCGACGCCGAGGCGCTCCGCCGCCGCCTGGGCGGATTCCGCCGGGGGGCGGAGGCGGGCCGCCGCGACGTCGAGGCGGAGATCGCCGACCACACCACCGGGGACCCGGCGCCGGGCGCCGCAGCAGGCACGACCGAAAAGGCCACGGGGGGAACTGTCGAGGAGGCAAGCAGTTGACCGCGACCAGTACCTTCGGACTGAGCAGTGAAGCCCGCAATCTCCACTGGCTGCTGACCAACCTCGTCGAGGAGGTGCCCGGCATCCGGTCGGTCGCCGTCGTCTCCTCCGACGGGCTTCTGCTCCTCTCCTCCGACCAGGAGCGCAACGACGCGGCCCGCGAGGCGCAGACCGCGCGCCGCACCGGCCCGCGCGGCTCCGCCGCCGACCTCGCCACCGTCGTCTCCGGCGTCGGCAGCCTCACCGTCGGCGCCGCCCGGCTGATGGAGTTCGGCGGGGTCAGGCACACGATGGTCGCGATGGACGAGGGCAGCCTGTTCGTCATGTCGATCAGCGACGGCTCGCTGCTCGGCGTGCACGGCTCCGCCGACTGCGACATGAGCGTCGTCGCCTACCACATGGCGCTCTTCGTCGGCCGCGCCGGCCACGTCCTGACCCCCGAACTCCGCAGCGAACTGCGGAAGTCCCTGGAGTCCGAGTCCACGGGGAGCGACCGATGAGCACCAGTCCCGGCGGCGGCCGCAGGAACCTTCCGGTACGCGGCGCCGACCGCAAGCCGGCCCGCGTCCGCCCCTACTCGCTCACCGGCGGCCGCACCCGCTTCGGCCACGTCCTGCTCGTCGAGACGTTCGTCGGCGCCACCGCCCCCGCCGCCCTCGAAGCCGCCGAGGAGCGCAAGGAGCTGACGAACGGGGGCCTCACCTCCCGCGTGATGCCGGAGATGCGGGCCATCGTCGAACTGTGCCGCCGGATGCGTACGGTGGCCGAGATCGCCGCGCTGCTGAAGATGCCGCTCGGCGTGGTCCGCGTGCTCCTCAGCGACCTCGCGGACCAGGGAAAGATCCGTGTGTACGGCACCGGGACCGGCCACGGCACGGGCCGCCCGGACCGCGCTCTGCTCGAAAGGGTGCTCAGTGGACTCCGTCGTCTCTGACGCCGCCGCCTTCGGCGTCCCCCCGCTCGTCGACACCGACGGGCCCGTACAGCCCTGGCAGACGGACCGCACCCGCGCGCCCATCGCCACCAAGATCGTGGTGGCGGGCGGCTTCGGCGTCGGCAAGACCACGCTGGTCACCACCGTCTCAGAGATCACGCCCCTGCAGACCGAGGCGCTGATGACCGAGGCGAGCGAGGAGACCGACGACCTCACCGCCACCCCGGGCAAGCTCACCACCACCGTGGCGATGGACTTCGGCCGCATCACGCTCGACGACGACCTGGTGCTCTACCTGTTCGGCACCCCGGGCCAGCAGCGGTTCTGGTTCATGTGGGACGACCTGGTGCGCGGCGCGATCGGCGCCGTCGTCCTGGCCGACACCCGCCGCCTGAAGGACTGCTTCCCGGCGCTGGACTACTTCGAGAGCTGCGGACTGCCGTACGTCGTCGCGGTCAACCATTTCGACGGCAGCGAGCGGTTCCAGCCCGAGGACGTGCGGGAGGCGTTGACGATCCCCGCGCACATACCTGTCATGATCATGGATGCGCGCCGCCGGATCTCGGCCATCGAGACCCTCTTGTCCCTCGTGGGCCACGCGCTCGACGAAACACCCGAGTAGGAGACAGCACCCCGCATGCGGAAGATACTCGTCGTCGGAGCCGGCCAGTCCGGCCTCCAGCTCGCTCTCGGCCTCCAGTCGCACGGGTACGAGGTCACCCTGATGTCCAACCGGACCGCGGACGAGATCCGCACGGGCCGGGTCATGTCGACGCAGTGCATGTTCCACACGGCACTCCAGCACGAGCGCGATCTCCAGCTGAACTTCTGGGAGTCCCAGGCCCCGAAGATCGGCGGACTCGGCGTCTCCGTGGCGGCCCCCGGCTCCTTCGACCCCGGCCCCTCGCAGCGCGCGATCGACTGGGTCGGGCACCTCGACGGCTTCGCCCAGTCCGTCGACCAGCGGGTGAAGATGGCCGGCTGGATGGAGACCTTCGCCCAGCGCGGCGGCCAGCTCGTCATCCACGGCGCGGCCGTCGGCGACCTCGACTACTTCTCCCGCGCCTACGACCTGGTCCTCGTCTCCGCCGGCAAGGGCGAACTGGTCCAGCTGTTCGGCCGCGACGCCGCCCGCTCCCCGTACAGCGAGCCGCAGCGCGCCCTCGCCGTCGCCTACGTCCACGGCCTGGGCCCGCGCCCGGAGCACCCGGACCTGGAGGCCGTGCGCTGCAACCTGGTGCCGGGCGTCGGCGAGATGTTCATCATGCCGACCTTCACCACCTCGGGCCGCGCCGACATCCTGTTCTGGGAGGGCATACCCGGCGGCCCGCTCGACGCCTTCAAGGACGTCAAGGACCCCTCGGAGCACCTCTCCCTGACCCTGGAACTCATGGAGAGGTTCCTGCCCTGGGAGTACGCGCGGGCCACCAAGGTCGAACTGACCGACGCCGGCGGCACCCTCGCCGGCCGCTACGCCCCCACCGTCCGCAACCCGGTCGGCCGCCTCCCCGGCGGCGGCGCGGTCCTGGGCGTGGCCGACGTGGTCGTCGCCAACGACCCGATCACCGGCCAGGGCTCCAACTCCGCCGCCAAGTGCGCCGCCTCCTACCTCGCCTCGATCCTGGAGCACGGCGACAAGGAGTTCGACGAGGACTGGATGCGGCAGACCTTCGAGCGGTACTGGCAGATCGCCCAGCACGTCACCAAGTGGACCAACGCCATGCTCGCCCCGCCGCCCGAGCACGTCCTGAACCTGATCGGCGCGGCCGGTCAGCTCCAGCCGGCCGCCGACCGCTTCGCCAACGGCTTCGACGACCCGGCCGACTTCGAGGACTTCTTCTTCGAGCCGGAGAAGACCGGGGCCTACCTCGCCTCGCTCACGGGCGCGTAACCGCCGCCGTACCCCTCGTCCGGCCCCTTCGTCGCCCCCTCGGGGAGCCTAGGCGGCGTGTACCGCGCCACCGGCTCCCCGCCGGGGTCGGGCCGTACGGCGCCCAGCACCGGGTTGGCGGCGATCGGCGACACCTTCACCTCGGCACCGGGGCGCGGGGCCTGGACCACCATGCCGTCGCCGAGGTACAGCGCCACGTGCGTGGCCTCGGGGAAGTACACGACGAGGTCGCCGGGGCGCAGTTCACCGAGCGGCACGTGCGCGAGGCGCGCCCACTGCTCCTGGCTGGTCCGCGGGATCACCGTCCCCGCCCGCTCCCAGGCGACGGACGTCAGCCCGGAGCAGTCGTACGACTCCGGGCCCTCCGCGCCCCACTCGTACGGCTTGCCGACCTGCTCCACCGCGTAGCGCACCGCACGGTCGCCCCCGGCGGACGGCCTGGCGTCGTCGCCCAGCGCGCCCGACGCGAGGAACCGTTCCTGCTCCTCGGCGGCCCCGCTCTCCTCCAGCTCCGCCACCGCCGCCACCTGCTCGGGCGTGAGCGACGCGAGCAGCGCCTCGACGTCGTGCAGCCGGTCGCGTACGTCGTCGCGCGCGGCCTCCTGCCGCTGGGCCAGGGCGAGTTGCCGACGCAGCGCCTCGCGGGCCCGCCCGGCCAGCTGGTCGGCCTTCTTCGCGTCGCCGGTCAGGCGGCCCACCCGCTCGGCCCGCTCCCGGGCCAGCCGCCCGATCACCCGCCCCTGGTCGACCGCGTGCTGCGGATCGCGGGCCAGCAGCAGCCGCAGATACGGGGAGAGCCCGCCGCTGTTCTGGTACTGCTGCCGGGCCAGCCGACCGACCGCGCCCCGGCTGTCGTGCAGGGACGCCCGGGACCGGGCCAGCTCGGCGTCCAGCCGCCGCACCTCGGCGCGCTGCCGCGTCAGCCGCTCCTCGGTGCCGTTGTAGGTCTCGGTGGCCTTCTCCGCCTCCCGGTACAGGCCCTGAAGCTCCGTCAGCAGCACGGCCACGGAGCGGTCGCCGCCCGTGCCGGGTCGCGGTGCCGCGTCGGCGGGGCCGGGCGCCAGCACGATCCCGGCCGCCACCGCGGCCGTACACACCAGACGCAGAAGCCTTCCTGACATGCCATCACCTCCGGTGCGGGGCGGCCGGTCCGCTCCGCACCGCGAGCATGGGGCGGGTTTCCCGGGCGCGCGCGCCGAGTGTGCGCGGTTCGGCGCAACGGGGTCACCCGTCGGCGTCGTCCGGCTTGCCCCCCGGCGTGGCGTCTGGATCGGCGCCGGGTCCGGTCCTCGCGGCGGCCGGCTTCGACCAGGGCCACTTCCGGCCGGAGCCGGCGGCGCCCTCGGGGTCGTAGGCGTACTTCCAGCGGGCGAAGCGCAGGCCGCCGCGCGCGTCCCGGGGGACCCTGCGGTACACCAGCACGGTGGGCGGGCCGCCGTCCGGCGCGGGGACGGGGACGCGGTACGTCTTCGGCGGGTGGCCGGTCATGCCGACCAGGACGGGCAGCACCCGGCCGTCCAGGGGGCCGCCCTCGAAGGGGGTTGCTTCGCTCTTCACGGCACCAGTGTCCCGACCAGCGCCTCGGTCTGCGGGTCGCGGCGTGCGGTGACCGCCAGCACGGCGAGGAACTGCTCCACCAGCCAGTCCCGCAGCTCGTCCCGGGACGGCTCCTCGTCCTCGTCCAGCCAGATCAGCGAGGCCGCCTCCACCGCCGTGATCCACATCCGCACCGTCATCCGCAGCCGGGGGCCGGGGATGGCGACGGCCAGGTGGCTCATGATGTGCTCGGCCGCCGCCCGGCGTACGCCGTCCACCAGGGAGGACGTCCGGGAGGTCGCGGCGCCGCCGCCGCCGCGCAGCAGGGCGCTGAAACCGGTGCCGTGCTGGTCGACGAAGGCGAGGTAGCGGTCCGGGGCGCGGGAGAGGCGGTCCAGGAGGGGGCCCTCGCGCGGCTCGTCGAAGCACTGGCGCAGGGCGTCGGCGGCGGTGGTGAGGGCGGCCTCGTAGAGCTGCTGCTTGCCGCCGGGGAAGTAGCGGTACACCAGGGGACGGGAGACCTCGGCCCGCTCGGCCACGTCGTCCAGGGAGACCTCCTCCGGGGGCCGGTGGGCGAAGAGTTCGAGCGCGGCGCCGAGGAGCTGCTCGCGGCGCTCCTCGACGCTCAGCCGGCGGTAGGCGGGGGTGGGGGCCTGCGGGGTCATGTCCGCAGGGTAGCCCGGGGGGGCCGGCGGGGCGGGCGCGGTCGGGGACTAGGTGTTCTGTCCGGGGAGGTTGTGGACGGGTGAGTCAGATCTCGGCTGAGGGATCTTGAACGGGTGAGGGCCTTCCGGTTCGGTGTGGATTGCGACGTCAACACCGACAGAAAGGCCCTCGTGG
>JAEBFB010000003.1:0-460593 GCA_049998335.1 Streptomyces sp. cmx-10-19 | reverse complement strand
GTGTATTTCAAAGGAACCACGACCATCACGATGTGATGGACGGGGTATCAACATATCTGGCGTTGACTTTTGGCACGCTGTTGAGTTCTCAAGGAACGGACGCTTCCTTTGTACTCACCCTCTCGGGTTTTCCTCCGGGCATTTTCCCTTCGATCTTGCGTTTCCGACTCTACCAGATCTTTCCGATCCGATTTCCTCGGTGCTTTCCAGGTTCCCGCTTCCGCGTTTCCCTTTCCGGCGTCTCCGACTTTATCAGAAGTTCCGGGGCGGTTTGACCGGCCGTTCATTTCCGATTCATCGGGAGAGTGCTTCGTCGAATTCTGTGATCCGGCGGAAGCCAGTAGGTGTTCTCACTGTCGCCTTCTGGGGCTGAACCCACATCCAGGCAACTGTTCAAATCTACCTCCCCGCGCGCTCCGTGTCAACGGCTCTTGCGGGAACGAAGAGGACAGTAGCAGCTCGCCTGGGGTGGATGCACATCAGGCTGCTGTCGGCACGGTGGCGCTGCGTTCGGCGGTCTCGACGTCGCCCGTGTCACCGGCGCGGGCGGCGCGTCCGCCCAGGACGTAGACGTAGGCCAGGAAGGCCAGCTCGGCGGCGATGCCGATGGTGATGCGGGCCCAGGTGGGCAGGCCGGACGGGGTGACGAAGCCCTCGATGGCGCCGGAGACGAAGAGGACCAGGGCCAGTCCGACGGCCATGCCGATGGCGGCTCGGCCCTCCTCGGCGAGTGCGGTGCGGCGGGTACGGGGGCCCGGGTCGATCACGGTCCAGCCGAGGCGCATGCCGGTGCCGGCGGCCACGAAGACGGCGGTCAGTTCGAGCAGGCCGTGCGGCAGGACGAGGCCGAGGAAGGTGTCGAGGCGGCCGGCTGACGCCATCAGGCCGAAGCCGAC
This sequence comes from Streptomyces sp. cmx-10-19, assembly GCA_049998335.1. Classification (GTDB taxonomy): domain Bacteria; phylum Actinomycetota; class Actinomycetes; order Streptomycetales; family Streptomycetaceae; genus Streptomyces. The sequence goes on along the minus strand of JAEBFB010000003.1, from coordinate 459,697 downwards.
GCCGAGGTTGAGCATGTTCTGGAACAGGATCCAGAGGACGGGCAGCCCGAGGAAGACGCCCAGGATGAGGCAGAGCGCGGCGGCCCAGGCGTTGTTCGTCCACACCTGTGCGGCGAAGGAGGCCGCGGGGTGGCTGGAGTAGTACGTCTCGTACTGGCCGCCGGGGCGGGTCAGCTCGCGGAGCTGACTGGGGGCGGCGATGGTCGACCTCACTTCGGGGTGGGTGCCGATCCACCAGCCCAGGAGGGCGGCGACGACGGTCGACAGGAGGGCGGTCGGGACCCACCAGTGGCGGGCCCGGTAGACGGCAGCCGGGAACTGGTGGGTGAGGAAGCGGGTGACATCGCGCCAGGAGGCCCGGCGGGTGCCGGTCACGGCGCTGCGCGCGCGGGCGACGAGTTGGCTGAGCCGTCCGGTCAGCTGGGGGTCGGGGGCGCTGGACTGGATGAGGGAGAGGTGGGTGGCCGTGCGCTGGTAGAGGGCGACGAGTTCGTCCGTCTCCGCACCGGACAGGCGGCGTCTGCGCCTGAGCAGGGCGTCGAGGCGGTCCCACTCCGCGCGGTGGGCGGAGACGAAGACGTCGAGGTCCATCGGTGTGCCTGCTCCTCGGCTATCGTCGGCGGCTCGTCGTGGATCAGCTTGTCCTACTGCGGCGCGGTGCGTCCTCAGCTTGGCAGACTGGCGAGGACGGAAGCGGTCAGGGGAAGGGCGGCTGGCGTGAGTGAGCTGGTGACGGGCGAGGCGGTGGCGCTGGAGCTGCGCCCCGCGAGGCTGCCCAGCAGGGCGTTGGCCGTCCTGCTCGATCTGGCGGTGGCCGTGGCCGTCTATGTGGCGGTGACCGTGGCGCTGGTGGCGTCCACCGCCTCCCTGGACATGGCGGCGCAGACCGCGCTGTCGATCGCGGTCTTCGTCCTCGTGCTGATCGGCGGACCGATCGCGGTGGAGACGCTGAGCCACGGGCGGTCGCTCGGGAAGATGGCGTGCGGGCTGCGGGTGGTGCGGGACGACGGCGGGCCGATCAGGTTCCGGCACTCGCTGGTGCGGGGGCTGATCGGGGTGATCGAGATCCTCATGACGTTCGGAGTCGTCGCCTGTATCGCCTCCTTGGTGTCCGCGCGGGGGCGTCGGGTCGGGGACGTGTTCGCGGGCACGCTGGTCGTGCGGGAGCGGGTGCCGGTCGCCTCGGCGGGCTTCCTGCCGCCGCCCCCGCCGTGGCTGGCGGGGCGGTTCGCGGGGCTGGACCTGTCCGCCGTACCCGATGATCTGTGGCTCGCCGTCCGTCAGTATCTGGCGCGCATGGGGCAGCTGGATCCGCGGGTCGGACGGGCGATGGCGGAGCGGCTCGCGGGCGATGTGGCGGCGCGTACGGGGGCGCCGGTGCCGCGGGAGGTTCCGCCGGCGGCCTATCTCGCGGCGGTGCTCCAGGAGCGGCAGGCGCGGGAGGCCCGGCGGGCGTTCGGGGGCGGGGCGGCGGCAGCACCCCCTCCACTCCCTCCGCCGGACTTCCCCGTGGCTCCGCCGGTGACGCCGGTGGTGCCTCCCGTCGCTCCCTCGCCCTCCCCCGCGCCCGTGGCCCGGCCCGAGGGGTCTGGCGGCCGTCCCGGTACCGGGTTCGTGCCGCCGGCGTAGGCGGTTCGGCGGTTCGGCGGTTCACGGGAAGACCGACGGGGGTGTCTCCAGGTCCTCCAGCTCGATGCCGGGGGCCGCGAGGACCACGTCGCCGGCGAGGTGCACGGCGTGCTGTTCGCCGGTGTCCAGGGCTGTGACCTGGTATTCGTCCACGGTCAGGGGGCCGTTGTCAGTGGCGTGTGCTTCGCTTTTCAGCAGGGCCCAGGACTGGTCCACGGTGCGGGGGGCGAGGACGGGGTCGGTGAGGGCGACCAGGCGTACGCGGGTGGCCGATGCGGAGGGGGTGAGGCGCAGGAGACGGGTGACGGCGACGAGGAAGGCCGGGGAGGTGCCGGTGAAGGCGTGGGCGCGCACATTGCCTTCGGTGGCGTGGACTCCGGTGGGGTCGGTGCGGACCCAGGTGATGCCGTCGAGGGCGGCGCCGCGTACCTGCCAGCCGGCGGCGTGCAGTTCGAGGCGGAGGGGGCGGCCTAGTTCGTCGAGGGCGAGGTCGACGGAGCCGTGGGGGGCGCCGGTGGGTGTGGTCAGCCGGGAGACGTAGCGCCAGCCGGAGGGGCCGGGCGCGCACTGGAAGTGCTCTTCTGCGAGGGGGGTGTGGTCGTGCGGATCGTGGAGCGAATATCGGCCGCGGGGCATGGTGGTCCTGGGTGGTGACGGGCTGCCGGTCCGGTCGCGGGGTGCCAACGGGGCAGGCCCCCGGCACGGGGGTGCGGGGGCCTGTCGCGGAGGAGCCGGCTGGGCTCAGTAGCGGTAGTGGTCCGCCTTGTAGGGGCCCTCGACCTTGACGCCGATGTAGTCGGCCTGCTCCGGACGGAGCGTGGTCAGCTTGACGCCGAGGGCGTCGAGGTGGAGCCGGGCGACCTTCTCGTCCAGGTGCTTGGGCAGCACGTAGACGTCGGTCGGGTACTCGTCGGGCTTGGTGAACAGCTCGATCTGGGCCAGGGTCTGGTCCGCGAACGAGTTGGACATCACGAACGACGGGTGGCCGGTCGCGTTGCCCAGGTTCAGCAGGCGGCCCTCGGAGAGGACGATGAGGACCTTGCCGTCGGGGTAGGTCCAGGTGTGGACCTGCGGCTTGACCTCGTCCTTGACGATGCCGGGGGTCTTGGCGAGGCCGGCCATGTCGATCTCGTTGTCGAAGTGGCCGATGTTGCCGACGATGGCCTGGTGCTTCATCTTGGCCATGTCCGAGGCCATGATGATGTCCTTGTTGCCGGTCGTGGTGACGAAGATGTCGGCCTTGTCGACGACCTCGTCCAGCGTGGTGACCTGGTAGCCGTCCATCGCCGCCTGGAGGGCGCAGATGGGGTCGATCTCGGTGATGATCACGCGGGCGCCCTGGCCGCGCAGGGACTCCGCGCAGCCCTTGCCGACGTCGCCGTAGCCGCAGACGACGGCGGTCTTGCCGCCGATCAGGACGTCGGTGGCGCGGTTGATGCCGTCGATCAGGGAGTGGCGGCAGCCGTACTTGTTGTCGAACTTCGACTTGGTGACCGCGTCGTTGACGTTGATCGCCGGGAACAGGAGGGTGCCGTCGCGGTGCATCTCGTACAGGCGGTGGACACCGGTGGTGGTCTCCTCGGTGACGCCGCGGATCTCGGACGCCAGCTGGGTCCACTTCTGCGGGCTCTCGCTCACCGTGCGGGTGAGGAGTTCGAGGATGACGCGGTGCTCGTCGGACTCGGCGGTGTCGACCGAGGGGACCTTGCCGTCCTTCTCGTACTCGACGCCCTTGTGGACGAGGAGGGTGGCGTCGCCGCCGTCGTCCAGGATCATGTTCGGGCCACCGGTGGGGGTGTTCGGCCAGGTCAGGGCCTGCTCCGTGCACCACCAGTACTCGTCCAGCGTCTCGCCCTTCCAGGCGAAGACGGGGACGCCCTGCGGGTTGTCCGGCGTGCCGTTCGGGCCGACGGCGATGGCGGCGGCCGCGTGGTCCTGGGTGGAGAAGATGTTGCAGGAGGCCCAGCGGACCTCCGCGCCCAGGGCGACCAGGGTCTCGATGAGGACGGCGGTCTGCACGGTCATGTGCAGGGAGCCGGTCACGCGGGCGCCGGCGAGCGGCTGGGCCTCGGCGTACTCCGCGCGGATCGCCATGAGACCGGGCATCTCGTGCTCGGCGAGGGTGATCTCCTTGCGGCCGAACTCGGCCAGGGAGAGGTCGGCGACCTTGAAGTCCTGTCGGTTGTCGACAGTCGTCATTACGGGCTGCTCCTCGGGTTGGAGTCGAGGTGGGTACGGCTGACCTGCGCGGCGGCGGACCACAGGGGTGCCCTCGAGAAGAGGACACGGGCATGCCCGCCTACGCGCAGCGCAGTCCGTCGGAGGCCCTCTCTCCCTCGGCCGGTCCGTCCAGGACCGCCCGACCGCCATCAGCAGCGACGTCTGGCTCTGTCCCAAGCTACACCGCGTGCGGCCGACGCCCCCAGTCCGCCTCCGAAGACTTCCGGACCTTCACGTGGGCGTCCGCGGCGGGTTCAGTGGGCCTCGGGCGGGGCGGTGGGGCCGCCGGGGGTGGCCTCGGGGTCGGCGCCCCTGGCGGCCTCGGCGGCGCTGTAGACGTCCGGTTCCAGGTAGATGACGCGGGCGATCGGGACGGCCTCGCGGATGCGGGACTCGGCGGCGTCGATGGCGGCGGCGATCTCGGTGGCGGTGCCGTCGTGGCGGACGGAGATCTTGGCGGCGACGAGCAGTTCCTCGGGGCCGAGGTGGAGGGTGCGCATGTGGATGATGCCGGTGACCGCGGTGTCGCCGGCGACGAGGGCGTTCTCGATCTGCTGGACGGCCTCGGCGCCCGCGGCCTCGCCGAGCAGCAGGGACTTGGTCTCGGCGGCCAGGACCAGGGCGATCAGGATGAGCAGGATGCCGATGCACAGGGTGCCGATGCCGTCCCAGACGCCGTCGCCGGTGAGCAGGGCGAGGCCGACGCCGCCGAGGGCGAGGACCAGGCCGACGAGGGCACCGAAGTCCTCCAGGAGGACGATCGGCAGCTCGGGGGCCTTGGCGTGGCGGATGAACTCCTTCCAGGACTTCGTCCCGCGCAGGGTGTTGGACTCCTTGATGGCGGTCCGGAAGGAGAAGCTCTCGGCGATGATCGCGAAGACCAGGACGCCTACCGGCCAGTACCAGTGCTCCAGCTCGTGCGGGTGCCTGATCTTCTCGTAGCCCTCATAGAGGGCGAACATGCCGCCGACCGAGAAGAGCACGATGGAGACGAGGAAGGCGTAGATGTAGCGCTCGCGGCCGAACCCGAAGGGGTGCTGGGGGGTGGCCTCGCGCTGGGCGCGCTTGCCGCCGACGAGCAGCAGCCCCTGGTTGCCTGAGTCGGCGAGGGAGTGCACGGACTCGGCGAGCATCGACGACGATCCGCTGAAGAGGAACGCCACGAATTTCGCTACCGCGATCGAGAGGTTGGCGAGCAGTGCCGCCACGATCGCCCTGGTGCCGCCTGACGCGCTCATGTGTCGCGTTGTCCCTTCGACTTCGCCTTCGTCTGCATCCGTACGCGGGCGGGGCGCGGCCGGTGCACGGCTTTGCCCCTCCTTTGCGGTGGGTCATTGTTGCAGCCCGCGCGGGCCCCGATCTGCCGGATGCCCCGTCGTGCGCCCCTCAGACCCGTGGCGGGCGGGGTCAGACGCGGGCGGTGGCGCGGAAGAGCGTGCCGTTTCCGGATACTTCGGCCGATTCGTCCGCCGGGACGAAGACCGAGCGTCCGGGGGTCAGTTCGAGGTCGCCGGCCCGTACGGTGCCCGCGGTGCAGAGGAGGATCTGCGGGGTGGGCAGGGTGAGGTCGTGGGCGGCTGCGCCCTCGGGGAGGACGTAGCGGGAGAGGCGGAACTCGTCGATCGGGGTGTCGTAGACCTCTTCGCCGTCGGGGGATGCCTCGGGGCGCAGGACGCCGGGGTCGCCGGCCTCGAAGCGGACGACGCGCAGGAGTTCGGGGACGTCGACGTGCTTGGGGGTGAGGCCGCAGCGCAGGACGTTGTCGGAGTTGGCCATGATCTCGACGCCGAGGCCGTTGAGGTAGGCGTGCGGGATGCCGGCGCCGAGGTAGAGGGCCTCGCCGGGCTGGAGCCGGACGTGGTTGAGGAGCATCGCGGCGAGGACGCCGGGGTCGCCCGGGTAGTGGTGGGCGATGTCGGCGTAGGGCGCGTAGGCGCCGCCGAGGCGGTCGCAGGCGGCCGCGGCCTCGGTGACCGTACGGGACATCTCCTCGGGGTCGGCCGTGAGGATCGCGGTGAGGACCTCGCGCAGGGCGGCGTCCTCCGGGTGCGCGCGCAGCAGGTCGACGTAGGGCTTGAGGGAGGCGATGCCGAGGCCGTCGAGCAGGTCGGCGCTCTCGGTGGGCGCGCGGAAGCCGCACAGGCCGTCGAACTCGGTGAGGGCGCAGATCAGTTCGGGCTTGTGGTTGGCGTCCTTGTAGTTGCGGTGCGGGGCGTCGAGGGGGACGCCGCGGCGCTCTTCGTCCGCGTAGCCGGCCCTGGCCTGGTCGAGGTCGGGGTGGACCTGGAGGGAGAGGGGGGCGCCGGCGGCGAGGAGCTTGAGGAGGAAGGGCAGCCGCGGGCCGAACGTGGCGACGGAGGCGGCGCCCAGTTCCCTCTCGGGGGCGGCGTCCACGACCTCGGCGAGGGTGCCCCGGCCGGTGCGGGAGGGGGCGCCGGGGTGGGCGCCCATCCACATCTCCGCCTGCGGTTCGCCGGTCGGCTCGGTCCCGAGCAGGGCCGGGATCGCGGTGGTGGAGCCCCAGGCGTAGGGGCGGACGGTGTTGTCGAGGCGGTCCATGCGGCTCTCTCCGGGTGAACGCGCGAAGGCGGGTGTACGGGCGTACAAGGGTGCACGGGCGTGCGGGGCGTGCGGGTTCAGGCGCCCGAGGCGAGGGCCAGGTAGACGGCGGCGAAGTCCGTGACGGCGACCAGCTCGGCGAGGGTCTCCAGTTCGCCGCCCTCCTCCGGTTCGAGTTCGCTGATCGGCGTGTCATGACTCAGCGCCAGGTCACGGGCGTTGGGGGCGGCCGTGAGGCCGCCGCTGGGGCGGTCGCGGAGCAGCACCACGCGCGCGTGCAGGGCGGGTGCCTCCTCTACGCGGTCGCGGAAGAAGTCGTCGGGGTCGGCACCGGCGGCGAGGCGGCCGGCGAGCAGCGCGTTGTGCGCGTCGAGCGCCTCGGGCAGTTCGGCGACGACGGCCGGGGTGCCGGCGAGTTCGGCGAGCGCGGCGGCGAAGCGGCGGCCCGCAGGTCCCGCGGAGGTGCCCTCGGTCCAGACGACGGGGAGCGACTCGGCCAGCTCGGCCGCCAGGGTCTTGGCGGGGTTGCTGTACGTCACGACGGCGGGGCCGCAGCGTTCGGCGACGCGGTCGAGGCGGTCGGCGACCTTCTCGACGGCCTCGGGCGGCGCGTCGAGCAGGCCGGTGCGGTCGAGCAGCGCGAGGAGCGGGGTGAGCAGCGCCCACAGGACGCCGGGGGCGGCGCCGGCGAGGGGTTCGTCGTGGTCGTACGGGGCGGTCGCCATCGGGAGGAACAGACCGTGGGAGGTGGTCACCGACTCGCTGAGCGGGGAGCGGGCGGGGGCGACGGCGACGACCGTGCAGCCGCGGCGGTAGGCCTGTTCGGCGAGGAGGGCGAGGCCCGGTTCGGCGCCGTCGGGGGTGGCGATCAGCAGGAGGTCCACGGAGCCGGCCCAGCCGGGCAGTTCCCAGCGCAGTGCGCCCGCGGCGGCGGCGACGCCGGTGGGGGCGAGGCGGGTGACGGGACTGCCGGCGCCGGCCAGGGTGCCGAGGAGGTCGGCGGCCTGGGTGGCGGCGGCGCCGGGGCCGGCGATCAGTACGGCGCGGGGGCGGCCGTCCGGCTTGAGGTTGCCGACGCCGGCCTCGGCGGCGAGGCGGGCGGCGGTGCGGACGCGGGCGCCGGCCTCGGCTGCGCCGCGGAGGAGGCCGCGGTGGTCGGCGGCCGTGAGGCGCTCCGGGGAGTCGAGGAGCGTTTCGTCGAGCATGGCGGCTGTCTCCGATCGCCGGGGCGTTCGTTCGGGGGCGCGGGCGGCGTGGGGGGCGTGGGTGCGGGTGCCTGGCCGGCGGTCAGTCGGGGCGGCGGGCCTCGTCGACGAGGAGGACGGGGATGCCGTCTCGGACGGGGTAGGCCAGGCCGCAGGTCTGGGAGGTGCAGATCAGCTCTTCGTCCTGCTCCTTGAGGGGGGTGTGGCAGGCGGGGCAGGCGAGGATTTCCAGGAGGCCGGGTTCGAGGGGCATGGGGTTCCTTCGGGGGTCGGTGGGGTTGTGGGATGTGCTGGTCAGGGTACCGCCGGTGGGAGGGCGGGTGGCTGGAGCGGGGCCCTTGGGCGGGGGCCGGGGGCGTTGCCTGGATGCCCGGCGTGGTGGCTGGGCGGGGTGGGTGTGCGCTCGCCCCGCTGAAGGGGTGCCGCTGCGCCCGCCCGTGCCGCCCCAGCGGCACGCGCCCGCCCGTGCCGCCCCAGCGGCACGAGTGCCCGCAGCTACGGCGGAGGGGGCGGGTGCTTGCGGCTATGTGCGGATGATGGCCAGGGCCTCGTCGCGGATCTTTGTCATTGTTGCTTCGTCCTTCGCCTCCGCGTTCAGGCGGAGGAGGGGTTCTGTGTTGGAGGGGCGGACGTTGAACCACCAGTCGGTGCTTCTGACCGTGAGGCCGTCGAGGTCGTCGAGGGTGATGTCGGCGCGGTTCTCGTACGCGGCCCTGATCGCGGCGAGGCGGGCCTGCTGGTCGGCGACCGTGGAGTTGATCTCGCCGGAGCCGATGTAGCGGTCGTACTGGGCGACCAGGGCGGACAGGGTGCTCTGCTGGCCACCGAGGGCGGCGAGGACGTGGAGGGCGGCGAGCATGCCGGTGTCGGCGTTCCAGAAGTCGCGGAAGTAGTAGTGCGCGGAGTGTTCGCCGCCGAAGATCGCGCCGGTGCGGGCCATCTCGGCCTTGATGAAGGAGTGGCCCACGCGCGTGCGTACCGGTGTGCCGCCGTGCTCCTGGACGACCTCCGGGACGGACCAGGAGGTGATCAGGTTGTGGATGATCGTGCCCTTGCCGCCGTTGCGGGCGAGTTCGCGGGCGGCGACCAGGGCGGTGACGGCGGACGGCGGGACCGGGTCGCCGTTCTCGTCCACGACGAAGCAGCGGTCGGCGTCGCCGTCGAAGGCGATGCCGAGGTCGGCGCCCTCCGCGCGGACGCGCGCCTGGAGGTCCACGAGGTTGGCCGGGTCGAGGGGGTTGGCCTCGTGGTTGGGGAAGGTGCCGTCGAGTTCGAAGTACATCGGCACGAGGTCGAGGGGCAGGCCGGCGAAGACCGAGGGGACGGTGTGGCCGCCCATGCCGTTGCCCGCGTCGACGACGACCCTGAGCGGGCGGATGCCCGTGAGGTCGACCAGGGAGCGCAGGTGGGCGGCGTAGTCGGCGAGGGTGTCGCGCGAGGTGACCTTGCCGGGGCGGGCGGACGGTTCGGGCGCGCCGGAGTCGCTCCAGCCCTCCACCAGGGCGCGGATCTCGGCGAGGCCGGTGTCCTGGCCGACGGGGGCGGCGCCGGCGCGGCAGAGCTTGATGCCGTTGTACCGCGCGGGGTTGTGCGAGGCGGTGAACATGGCGCCCGGCAGGTTCAGCGCGCCGGAGGCGTAGTACAGCTGGTCCGTGGAGCACAGGCCGATCTCGGTCACGTCGGCGCCGCGTGCCGCCGCCCCGCGCGCGAAGGCGGCGGACAGGCCGGGGGACGAGGGCCGCATGTCGTGTCCGGTGACGACGGCGCTCGCGCCGGTCAATTCGACGAAGGCCGCGCCGAACAGTTCGGCGAGCGACTCGTCCCACTGGTCCGGGACCACACCGCGTACGTCGTACGCCTTCACGATCTGCGACAGATCAGCAGCCACGGCCAACCTTCCTGGAAGTCCTGTCGGAGCCCACAAACTACCCGCAACCGGTGACCGGGCGTCGCGCGCTTGTCGGAGGCCGGGGCCGGGTCAGGGCTGCAGCAAGGCCAGGGCCGCCGTGGACTGCCCGACCACGATCCAGCACATCATCATCAGCAGGCCGAGGCTCCAGGGCAGCACCTTGCGCAGCAGGTCGCCCTCGCGGCCCGCGAGTCCCTCGGCGGCGCAGGCGATGGTGAGGTTCTGCGGGGAGACCATCCTGCCGAGGACGCCGCCGGAACTGTTGGCTGCGGCGAGCAGTTCGGGCGACAGGCCCGACTCCCGCGGCGGTCACCTGGAGGGCGCCGAAGAGCGCGTTGGCGGAGGTGTCGGAGCCGGAGACGGCGACGCCGAACCAGCCGGGGACCGGGGAGAGGGAGGCGTGTCCGGCACCGGCCGCGGTGACGAAGTGGCCGATGGCGGCGGCCTGTCCGGGGAGGTTCGTGACGTGGGCGAGGGCGAGCGCGGAGGTGACGGTGAGGATCGCGAACCGCAGTTCGCGCACGGTCGCGAGCCGTTCCCTGACCGCCACGCGCGCGTGATCCGTACGCGCCGCCGTCCTGACCGGCGTACGCAGCGAGGAACGGGACGAACGCGCCCCCGCGCGGGAGGCCGTCCGCGCGTACGCCCCCTACGCGGTGTTGGCGACCAGGGAGACGACCGCCGCGCGGACGGGGTCGAAGCCGAGCGCGACGAGATGACCGAGCAGATCGCGACGGGCGCCCCGAATCCGGCGAGGGCCTCCAGCAGGGCGCCGAAGCAGAAGGCGACGACCAGGGCCTGGATGCGGGGGTCGTCGGAGAGGCGCCCGAAGGAGCGGCGCAGGATGGGAAGAGTCCGAACACGGCGCCTGGACGGCGCTGGAGGCCGTCTGCTCCAGCGGCATGCCGTTAGGGGGTGTCGGCTGGATCTTGCCGGCGTCGCGGGCCCCGGCAGGCACATCCGACCCCGCTCGGGCCGGCCGAGAACCACCGGCGCTCAAGGCCGACCTGACTCCAACGGCACCCCCTAGCCGCCGGCCAGGCGACGAGTACGGCCGTCAGGAGGCCGGTGGGGTCGCCAGGTGGGCCTACATGCGGACGCCGCCCAGCGGGACGAGGACGATCACCAGGGGTGCTGGGTGTGCCGCGGCGGATGCCGGTGACGTGGCGGGAGGTGTGCGTGGAGGGGGAGGGGACTCGGTCGTCCGCTCAGTTGTCCGGGGAGCGCAGGACGCGCAGGTGGCCGCGGCGCGCGACCTCCATCGGGTCGGCCGTCCGGCGGCCGCCGCCGGCCTCGGCCGCGCGCTCCTGGGGCCGGGCCGCCTCGCGCACCGCGTTGGCCAGGGCCTCCAGGTCGTCGCCGCTGGGGCGGGCCGGGGCGGAGCCGTCGAGCAGGCGGACGACCTCCCAGCCGCGCGGGGCGGTGAGGCGTTCGGAGTGCTCGGCGCACAGGTCGTAGCAGTGGGGTTCGGCGTAGGTGGCGAGGGGGCCGAGGACCGCGGTCGAGTCGGCGTAGACGTACGTCAGCGTCGCGACGGCGGGACGGCCGCAGGCGGTGCGCGAACAGCGACGTACAGGGCTCACGATGTTGGACGGTACCGCACTCTTGAGCGGGCCGCGACGACTCTCCCCCACGTCACACCACCGTGTCGTGGCGTGAAACGCCCTGTGGGGCGGTCTCGGTCGGCCTCGTTGACCTGCGGAGACGTCGGTTTTCGGGCGACCGGAGGGCCTGGAGAGCGGTCATAAGCTGATACAAACAGCACATTTGCCCGGAGCTCCGTGGTCGTGGAGAGATATCGAATCGAGTTCAACCTTGGCTGGAATGGTCGTCGGGTGGCGTGCGGCGCGGTCCGGCGGGCGGACCCGCTGGGGACTACCCTTCAGCGGTGATGGACAACCCCGTGACGCCCCGTGACACCGGCCGTCCCTGGCCCCGCCGTCGTGATCGCCACGGCCGGGGCATGCGCGGCCCGATCGCACCCCCGCAGGTGCCGCTCGCCGCGAGCCGGGGTGAGGTGTTCGCGGATCTGGTGCAGGACTCCGTGGAGCGGTTGGAGCGGCGGTGGCCGCAGCTCGCCGAGGTCGACTTCCTGGTGCTGGACGTGCCTCGGGCCGTGGGGGACGGGGAGGCGGCCTGGAACGACGAGGCGGTGCCGCTGGGTGGGGCGGTGCCGTCGCGGGACGGGCGGCGGGGGCGGGTCGTGGTGTATCGGCGGCCGGTGGAGATCCGGAGCAAGGGGCGGGACGAGCGGGCGGCGCTCGTGCACGAGGTCGTGGTGGAGCAGGTGGCGGAGCTGCTGGGGCTCACGCCGGAGACGGTGGATCCCCGGTACGGGGAGGACTGAGGGGCGGGCGTCGGCCGGTGCTGGGCGGGGGTGGGTTTCGCTCGCCGGCGCTCGCCGGGTGCCGCCGCGCCCACCCTCCCCCACCCTGGGCTTCGCGCGAGCGGGGGGGGACCCCCATCGCCCCAGCGGCCCTCTTGCAGGACCGCGGAAAACATAACGGGGTGACTACTGTTGCTGCACGACCGACAAGTCCTCCGTTGCCCTTGGGACCGAGACCGTGCCTCGGTCGTCGGGGAGGGTTTGGGTGGTGAAGGATGCCGGGTCGTCGTCGTCCGTGGACGTCAGGGTGCGGGCCGCGTAGACCGGGCCGCCGGTGACGGTTTCGACGGTGAGGGCGTAGGTCCCCTTCAGGCCCGCCGGGGTGGGCGGGACGATGTCCTGGGTCGTGCCCGCCTTGAGGGTGTAGGTCTTGGTCGCCGTCGCGCCGCCCTCCGTGCCCGCCGACGCCGTGACCTTGACCGTCGCGCCCTTGCCGGGGGCGGTCAGGGACAGGGTGGTGCCCTTGGCGCGGTTGTCCGCCGACGTGGCGCGGGCGCCCACCGGGTCGGAGGCCGGGATGAACGCCGACTCCTGCTCGTCGTCCTCGCCCCGTACGATCCGGACGGCGGCGACGACCGGCACGGCGCGGTCGGTCGGGGTCAGCACCAGCGAACCCGCCTCCCCGCGCGTGACCTCGCCGAGGTCGACGCCGGTCGTCATGCCCGCCTTGACGTGGACGGTCTCGTGGCCGGCCGGTGTGATCAGCCCGGACGGCGAGGCGAGCTGCACCTTCAGGTCGGCGTCGGTGCCGCCCGGCGTGAACAGCGTCAGGCGTACGGCCTTGGCGTCCTCCGGGATGCCCGGCAGTACCAGCGTGCCCGCCGGGTCGGTGGACGCGGTCAGCCAGTCGCCGCCGGTCTTCGCGTCCAGGGCCTGCACCGCGGCGCCGACCCGTCCGCTGCGCACGCCGACGTGCACGGTCAGGTCGGTCTGCCGCACGTCGCTGAGCGTGGACAGCAGCAGGGACTCGCCGGCGTGCGGCGGCACGGTGATGCCCTCGCCGACCGTGGACTTCAGGGCGCCGTCCTTGCCGTACAGCTCGATGTCGACGACGGCCGCCGAGTCGTCGGGGTTGGTCAGGTGCACGTAGTCGGTGCGGTCGGTCGCCGTACTGGCGCCCGGGAACCAGAACTCCGTGTCCGGTGCCCCGCAGCTGAGGCCCTGGAGGCCGCGGCCGGTGCCGGCGGAGACCTCGGTGGTCTGCTGGACGGTCCAGCCGGGCGCGTGGCCGCCCTCGGCGGTGCCGATGAGCGCGGGCGCGTCGGCACCGGAGACCGTGCCGGTGACCGGGGTGCCGGGCGCCTTCGGCTGGAGGACCGGCTTCACGGCCTTGGCGTCGCCCTTGCCGCCGTTCCCCTTGTCGTCGCCCTTGTCTTCGCCCGTGTCGTCGTCGCTCTTGTCGTCCGTCTTCCCGTCGTCCGTCGCGTCCTCGGCCGGGCCGGCCGTCTGCGCCGCCGTGAGGGTCGCGCCGCCCTTCCCGTCGGCGCCCTCGGTGACGGGCGTGAAGGAGGTGTACGTCGTCTCGGCGAGGTCGGAGGTGCTGGGCGCCGGGCAGAGCAGGCTGGTGCGCTCCACGGGCAGCCGCGCGGCCGGGGCGGCCGGGTCGGTGCCGGCGGCGTCCGGGGTGGCCAGGGCCGCGAAACCGGTGACGGCGGCGAGCGCGACGGCGCAGGCGATCAGGGACAGGGTCGTGCGCTTCACTGCTGGCTCCCGTCGGGACGCTCACTGCCCGTGCCGTGCGGGTCGTGGGGCTGGGAAGGGTCGTACGGCGTGTCGTAGCCGCCGCGGCCGTAGCTCTGGTCGCCGTAGGCGTACGGATCGTACTGGCCCGTGTCGTACGCGCCGCCGCCCTGCGGGTCCTGGCCGTTCTGGCCGTTCTGGTAGGCGCCCGCCGGGTACGACGGATCCCCCTGGTACGGCTGCTGGGCGTAAGCCCCCTGGTCGTACTGCTGCGGGGCGCCCTGGTATCGCTCGGCGCCGTACGCGTCGTAGGAACCGTACTCGGCACCGGCGTACTCCGCCGACTCCCAGGCGCCGTAGGCCGGTTGCTGCGGGACCGGTACGGGGGCCCCCTCGGGCGGCTCCGGCGCCTCGGCCGCGGCGGCCGCTCCCGCCTCCGCCTCGGCCTGGGCGCGCAGGCGGCGGGCGCGGCGGCCCTCGCCCTCGACGGGTTCGGCGGCGACGGGCTCCTCCTCGGGCAGGTCGTCGTCGACGTCGCGGCGGCGGCCGGGCAGCGCGAGGACCACCAGGACGACGGCGAGCAGGCCCTGGGCCCACAGCCACAGGGTGTGGGTGAACGGGGCGTCGTAGGTGACGGCCAGCGTGCCGCCGGAGGCGGGGAGTTCGAAGCCCTGGGCCCAGCCGTCGACGGTGGTGCGGGTGAGGGGCTTGCCGTCCAGGGTGGCCGTCCAGCCCTCGGCGGCGGTGTCGGCCAGGCGCAGGACGCGGCCGTCGGCACCGGCCGGGATCTTGGTGTGGATCTCGACGGGCCCGGCCGCGACGGGCTGGGGCTCACCGGTGCCGGTCTTGGCGCCGGACACGATCGTCGCGCGGGCGACCTCCTGGTCGACGCGCCACAGTCCGCTGCCGTCCTGCTGGCTGAGGCGGCTCAGACCGGGCGTGGCGTCCAGGACGCGGCTGACCTCGCGCGGCGCGCCCTTGTGCACGAGCACGTAGCGCACGGCGAAGCCGCCGAGTTGGTCGGCCTGGTCGGCGCCGGAACCGGCCACCAGGTTGGCGACGACCTTGTCGAGGCCGGTGTTCCCGCCGCCCCGGCCGGCCGGCTCGCCGTCGCCGAGACGGGCGCCGGAGCCGCGTACCAGCGTGTAGCGGACGTGGGCGGCGGAGTCGCTGTCGAGCACGAGGGTGCGGGCCTGGTCCTTGGTGCCGCTCTCCTCGGCGACGAACGCGGGCACCTGTACGGGGTCCCGGCGCTCCAGGGGGCCGTCCGCGCCGCCGATCATCCAGCCGGCGGCGGCGATCAGCGGGCCGACGGCCGAGGCGAGGGCGATCAGGGCGGCGACGGGCTGGCGCCAGCCGAAGCTCTGCTCGGCCACGCGCGAGCGGGCGCCGTCGGCGCCGAGGGTCGCGGCGGCCAGCAGGGCGATGCCGTAGACGAGGGTGGCGGGGCCGGCCCAGGCGGAGCGGTTGGACAGGACCGCGAAGACCAGGCCGACCAGGGCGACGGCCCACGCCGCGCGGATGCCCAGCCGGCGCTCGGAGCGCAGCAGGGCGGCCAGCGCGGCCAGCACGATGCCGATGAGGACCGGGCCGCCGACCGTGCCCGGGCCGCCGGGGCTCACGCCGAGCAGGTCCAGGGGGGAGGCGGCCGACGCGCC
Organism: Streptomyces sp. cmx-10-19; assembly: GCA_049998335.1. GTDB lineage: Bacteria > Actinomycetota > Actinomycetes > Streptomycetales > Streptomycetaceae > Streptomyces. The sequence goes on along the minus strand of JAEBFB010000003.1, from coordinate 444,451 downwards.
GTACTCCAGTCCGGCCTCGTCGAGGAAGCCGGACGGGATCAGGGTCAGCGACCAGGGGGCGAGCAGCAGCAGCGGGGTGCCGAGCTGGGCGAGGAAGCGCGGTCCGTACGCCGTGATCTCGGCCCGGCGCAGGACCAGGACGCCGATGCCGAGGAGGAGCGCGACGGGCCACACGACCGGAGTGAAGGCGGTGGTGATCGTCAGCAGCAGGGCGTACGCCCAGGTGGCGCGCCAGCTGCCGCGGGCGCCGGCCGTGTTGCCGAGACCGGCCGCGGCGACGGCCGCGCGGGCGATGAGCGGCAGCAGGACGGCGAGGACGGCGGTGCCGACGCGGCCGCCGGCGAGGGCGCCGGTGGCGGCGGGCAGGAAGGCGTAGACGACGGCGGCCCAGGCGCGCAGCAGCCGGGACGGGACCAGCGGGCGGGAGGCGAAGTACGCGGTGACGCCGGCCAGGGGCACCGAGCCGACCAGCAGCAGGGTGAGGGCGAGGCCGGTGGAGCCCAGCAGCAGCGAGGCGAGGATGGCGAGGAACGCCAGGTAGGGCGGTGCGGAGGCGGTGCCGCCGGTGCCGACGGTGTGCCAGGCGTCCGCGTACCGCGCCCACAGGTCGCCGGCGCCGGCCGGGGCGGGCAGCAGCGCGCCGCCCGCGAGGGCGCCGCCGCCGAAGAGGGCGCGGCAGGCGGCCAGGGAGACCAGCAGCAGCACCAGGAAGAGCACCGGGCCGGGTTTGCGGGCGATGCGCTTGAGGCGGGCGAACTGCTCGATCTCCAGGAAGTCGGCGTCGTCGCCGCCGGGTCCGGACTCGATGCCGCCGCCGTGCCGCCCGGCGCCCGCGGCGGTCTCGGCGTCGGAGGTGCCCGCGAGGCTGCCCGCGATCTGTTCGACGGTGACGCGGACGGTCGCGCCGGGGGGCGGGAAGAGGGGGCGCAGTTCGTCCTTCTCGACCTGCGGGCGGCCGCGTTCGCGCCGTCCGGCGATGACGCGCTCGGGGCGCAGCAGGACGCCGAGCAGGCCGCGGATCTCGTCGAGGGCCTGGCCGGGGACCTTGCCGACGAGGTAGGCGACGGTGCGCAGCAGGGTGCCGACGACGACGCGCAGCAGTACCCAGGGCAGGGCGGCGGTGCGGACGTTGACGAGGAGGGTGTGGACGGCGCCGGCCTTGTCGACCTTGTGCGGGGAGGCGGTGGTGCGGCCCGCGCAGTCGACCGCGCGGCGCTCGCGGGAGGCCGCCTCGGCGTGGCGTACGACCGCCTCGGGGGCGATGAGGACGCGCATTCCGGCGGCGTTCGCGCGCCAGCACAGGTCGACGTCGTCGCGCATCAGGGGCAGTCGGCGGTCGAATCCGCCGAGCCGCTCGAAGACGTCGCGGCGGATCAGCATGCCGGCGGTGGACACCGACAGGACGGGCCGGACGTGGTCGTGCTGGCCCTGGTCCTGTTCGCGGCGGTCCAGGCCGGTCCAGCGGCGGCCGGAGTTGGCGATGGAGACGCCGACCTCCAGCAGCTGCCTGCGGTCGTACCAGCCGCGGAGTTTGGGGCCCACGACGGCGACGTCGTCGCGGCCGAGTCCGTACTCGGTGTCGACGACGCGCAGCAGCTGGGCGAGGGCGTCGGGTTCGGGGGCGCAGTCGTCGTGCAGCAGCCACAGCCACTGGACCGGCTCTCCGTGGGGAAGCTCCGGCAGGTCGTAGGCGTCGTCGCGCCAGGTGCGGCTGACGGGGTCCCAGCCGCTGGGCCGGCGCAGGTAGGGCAGCTCCTCGGGGGTGAGGAGGGGGGCGGTGCGGGCGGCCTCCTCGACGGCCTGGCCGAATCCGGTGCGCCGGGCGAGGTGGAGCACGTGGTCGTCGCCGAGGGCCTCGCCGACCAGCCGGGCGGAGTCGTCGGCGCTGCCGGTGTCGGCGGCGACGGCGTACTGGACGGGGCGCTCCTGGCCGAGCAGTCCGGCCAGCGCGTCGGGCAGCCAGCGGGCTCCGTCGTGGGCGACGAGGACCGCGGTCACCACGTGACGCGGGAACTCAGGTGCGGCAGCGGGGTCTTGCCGGGCTGCCGGGTGACTCTGCACGGACATCGAGGTACGGGCCCCGGTTCGGTGGACTGCGGTGGACGTCCGTGCCGGTTGGGGGCGGCGGGACGTCTCGGACGAGCGCCCACACTATCGGCTGGGCAGCAGCGCGGCCCGCCGCCTGTGGACAAGCCACCTGCGACGGGCCGTTCGCGCTGTTCGAGCCGTTTCTGACGCTATGTCAGAAGGCGCCTGTCAGACGGCGGCCTTCTTGAGCCGGCGGCGTTCCCTCTCGGACAGGCCGCCCCAGATGCCGAAGCGTTCGTCGTTGGCGAGGGCGTACTCGAGGCATTCGGAGCGGACCTCGCAGGCGAGGCAGACCTTCTTGGCCTCGCGGGTGGAGCCGCCCTTCTCGGGGAAGAAGGACTCGGGGTCGGTCTGGGCGCACAGTGCGCGCTCCTGCCAGCCGAGCTCCTCGTCCGCGTCGTCGACCAGCAGTTGCTGCACCAGCTCGGTCATGTGCGCCCCTCGTCTGTCTTTTCGCGTCCCCGTGATCTAGCCGTTACCGATTCCGGCTGAACGACACGAGTGAAATTACAAGTGTGCTGCTCCGGGCGAGTCAAGCCGAGATCTGCTATTGGGCCCCTTATTCACTCTGCGGAACCAAGGCCATGCGGAAAGTGTTCAAATCGGCATAAACCTTGACAGCCTCACGAGGCCCGCCGGACCGTCCGCCCGGTGCGATGCCCGCACCAGGGAAGACGCCCCGGCGTTCGATCCCGTTCCGGTACACACGCCGAAGCGAACCTGATCACATTCGGATCACGGGATCGCAACGGGGTTCGTGCGCCCGGCTTGTGCGCCATGTGTCCCGCAAGCCGTGCGAGCAAACCTTTCACCTTTACGATGAACCGGATGAGGTGAAACATGTCCCACATAACGGGCATCGAGTTGACAGTGCTGGTGTGAACCGCTGTGCTTGTGGGCATGCTCGCGAATTCGGCGCTCGCCACGACCCGCACCGCCGGGTCCCACGGTGCTGACCTGGCTCGCCGTAGCTGTTGCCGCTGTTCCAGCTGTTGAGCCGACCGCGCTCCGGCTGACCTCGGGTCCACCTGGCCCACTGCCTGTTCTCCTCGCCCCACCAGGGCTTCTTCGCCGTTTCCGCCACCCCCCGCACTCCGCCGAGGACCCACCGCACCCATGAACAGCGACAGCGACCTCCAGATCGCCGGCGACATCCTCGAAGTACCCCACCTGCTCCAGGCCCCGCGCGAGCACCCGGCCACCGTCGCCGAGTTCGCCGGGCTGGCCCGCTCCCTCGCCGGCGACCGCTCCGCGTGGGAGCACCTGGTGCGCTACGACGCCACGACCCGCTGGTACCACCGGCTGCGCACCGGCCCCGGCTACGAGGTCTGGCTGCTGTCCTGGCTGCCCGGGCAGGGCAGCGGGCGCCACGACCACGGCCCGTCCTCCGGGGTGTGGACGGTCCTGGAGGGCGGCCTCACCGAGCGCACGGAACGCGGCACGCGCGCGTTGCGCACGGGTGCACAGCGCGTCTTCGCGCCCGGGTACGTGCACGAGGTGGTCAACGACGCGCTGGAACCGGCGGTCAGCCTGCACGTCTACTACCCGGGACTCACCGAGATGCCGATGCACTCCCCGCAGTGCTCGGCCCCCGCCGTGGCGACTGGCTGACGCACTGTCCGACCCGCCTGCAAGACTGGGGCCATGCGCATTGTGGTTCTGGCAGGCGGCATCGGTGGTGCCCGGTTTCTGCGCGGTCTGAAGCAGGCCGCGCCGGACGCGGACATCACGGTCATCGGCAACACCGGGGACGACATCCACCTCTTCGGGCTAAAGGTCTGCCCGGACCTCGACACGGTGATGTACACGCTCGGCGGCGGCATCAACGAGGAGCAGGGCTGGGGGCGGGCCGACGAGACCTTCCATCTCAAGGAGGAACTGGCGGCGTACGGCGCCGGGCCCGAGTGGTTCGGCCTCGGCGACCGCGACTTCGCCACGCACATCGTGCGGACCCAGATGATCACCGCGGGCTATCCGCTCAGCGCGGTGACCGAGGCGCTCTGCGACCGCTGGAAGCCGGGCGTCCGGCTCGTCCCGATGACCGACGACCGCGTGGAGACCCATGTCGCCGTCGAACTCGACGGGGAGCGCAAGGCGGTCCACTTCCAGGAGTACTGGGTACGGCTGCGCGCCTCCGTCCCCGCAGAGGCGGTCGTACCGGTCGGCGCCGAGCAGTCCAAGCCCGCGCCCGGCGTCCTGGAGGCCATCGCCGAGGCGGACGTGATCCTCTTCCCGCCCTCCAACCCCGTCGTCTCGGTCGGCACGATCCTCGCCGTGCCCGGCATCCGGGAGGCGATCGCGGAGGCCGGGGTGCCCGTCGTGGGCCTCTCCCCGATCGTCGGCGACGCGCCCGTGCGCGGGATGGCCGACAAGGTGCTCGCCGCGGTCGGCGTCGAGTCCACGGCCGCCGCGGTCGCCGAGCACTACGGCTCGGGGCTGCTGGACGGCTGGCTCGTCGACACGGTCGACGCCGACTCCGTCACGCGCGTGAAGGCCGCCGGCATCCTCTGCCGCGCCGTACCGCTGATGATGAGCAGCCTCGACGCCACGGCGCAGATGGCCCGCGAGGCGCTGACGCTGGCGGAGGAGGTGCGGGAGGCGTGAGCGGCGGCACCTCCGCCGGCCGCGCGGGGTACCGGGTGTGGGCCGTGCCCGGCCTGCCCGAGGTGCAGCCCGGCGACGACCTGGCCAAGCTCGTCGCGGCGGCCGAACCGGGGCTCGCCGACGGGGACGTGCTGCTCGTCACCTCCAAGATCGTGTCCAAGGCCGAGGACCGCGTCCTGCTCGCCGCCGACCGCGAGGCCGCGATCGACGCGGAGACCGTGCGGGTGGTCGCCCGGCGCGGCGCGCTGCGCATCGTCGAGAACCGCCAGGGCCTGGTCATGGCGGCGGCCGGCGTCGACGCCTCCAACACACCGTCCGGGACGGTGCTGCTGCTCCCCGAGGACCCGGACGCCTCCGCGCGCGGCATCCGCGAGGGCCTGCGCGCGGCGCTCGGCGTCAACGTCGGCGTCGTCGTCACCGACACGTTCGGGCGTCCCTGGCGCGCCGGGCTCACCGACGTCGCGATCGGCGCCGCCGGGGTCCGCGTCCTGGACGACCTGCGCGGCGGCACGGACGCGTACGGCAATCCGCTGGGCGCCACCGTCGTCGCCACCGCCGACGAGCTGGCCGCCGCGGGCGACCTGGTCAAGGGCAAGGCGGCGGGGCTGCCCGTCGCCGTGGTGCGCGGGCTGCCGCACACGGTCGCCGGTCCCGGCGAGGACGGTGAGGGCGCGCGGGCGATGGTGCGCGGCGCGCGGGACGACATGTTCCGGCTGGGCACCTCGGAGGCGGTCCGGCAGGCGGTCACCCAGCGCCGTACGGTCCGGGCCTTCACGGACGAGCCCGTCGACCCCGGGGCGGTACGCCGCGCGGTGGCCGCCGCCGTGACCGCGCCGGCGCCGCACCACACGACGCCGTGGCGGTTCGTGCTGCTGGAGTCGGCGGAGTCCCGGACCCGGCTGCTGGACGCGATGCGGGACGCCTGGATCGCGGACCTGCGGCGGGACGGCAGGAGCGAGGAGTCCATCGCGCGGCGCGTGCGGCGCGGGGACGTGCTGCGGAACGCGCCCTACCTCGTCGTCCCCTGCCTCGTCATGGACGGCTCGCACAGTTACGGGGACGCGCGGCGGGACGGGGCCGAGCGGGAGATGTTCGTCGTCGCCACCGGCGCGGGCGTGCAGAACCTGCTGGTCGCGCTCGCCGGGGAGCGGCTGGGCTCGGCGTGGGTGTCCTCGACGATGTTCTGCCGGGACGTCGTGCGCGAGGTGCTGGGGCTGCCGGGCGACTGGGACCCGATGGGGGCGGTGGCGGTCGGGCATCCGGCGGAGGAGCCGCGGGCGCGGGCGGAGCGGGACGCGGGGGCGTTCATCGAGGTGCGGTGAGGTTCGCCGCGGTGCGGTGAGGTTCGTCGCGGTGGGGGTGAGGTTCGTCGCGGGTGGGGCGAGTGGATCCGGGTGAGGCTCTACCCTCGTAGGGTCTTCTTCGACCCCCTCTCAAGGACCTCACCCGTGGCAGGACGTTTCGCTCCCCGGCCCGTGCGTACGCCGGTGCGTGGCGGGAGTGCCGTCGTGCCCCGGCAGGCCGCCGTACCGGGGAAGGTACGGGTGTGGGTGCCGGACGGGCCGCTGGATCTGGGGCTGGTGCTCGGGCCGCTGCGGCGCGGGCCCGGTGATCCGACGTACCGGACGCTGCCGGACGGGTCCGTGTGGCGGGCCAGCCGGACGCCCGCCGGGCCGGGCACGCTGCGGGTCAGCGCGCGGGGCGGCGAGGTGCGGGGCGATGCCTGGGGGCCGGGGGCCGAGTGGCTGCTGGAGCGGCTGCCCCGGCTGCTCGGCGCGGACGACGATCCGTCGGCTTTCGTGCCGCGGCACCGGCTGCTGGCGTTCACGGCGCATCGGCGGCCGGGGCTGCGGCTGGTGCGGACCGGGCTGGTGCTGGAGTCGTTGATCCCGTCGATCCTGGAGCAGAAGGTCACGACGCTGGAGGCGTACCGGGCGTGGCGGGTGCTCGTGCGGAAGTTCGGGGACCCGGCGCCCGGGCCGGTGCCGGTGCCCGGCGGGATGTACGTCATGCCTGCGGCGCGGACGTGGGCGATGATCCCGTCCTGGGAGTGGCATCTGGCCGGGGTCGACGACAAGCGGGCTGCCACCGTGCTGCGGGTCGTGCGGGTCGCGGCGCGGCTGGAGGAGGCGGTGGCGATGGCGCCGGCGGCTGCGCGGGCGCGGTTGGAACTGGTGTCGGGGGTGGGGCCCTGGACGTCGGCGGAGACCGTGCAGCGCAGTCATGGGGCGGCGGATGCGGTGACCGTGGGGGATCTGCATCTGCCGGGGATCGTGGGGTTCGTGCTGGGTGGGGACCGGTATGCGGATGACGCGGGGATGTTGCGGTTGCTGGAGCCGTATGTGGGGCAGCGGCATCGGGCGGCTCGGCTGGTGTTGTTGAGTGGGCGGGGGCCGGGTCGGCGGGCACCGCGGATGGCTCCGCGGGGGATCGAGCGGCTTTGAGTAGCCGGGGGCGGGTGGCTGACCGGCGTGCCGTTCGCCTCGGGGGCGGCGTTTTCTTGGCCCGGCGCCGGGGTGGGCCGGGGGCCGGTTCCACTCGCCGGCGTTTGCCGGGTGCCTCCCCCACGCTCGACTTCTCCCCCACGCTCGCTCGCGCGGGGGGACCCCTATGAGCGGGAGGTGCCCGCACCGCCGACCCGTGCCGCCCTGGGGGTACCTCCCAGGCCGTGCAGGCACTGGGGAGGCGCGACTGCCCGCAGTTGGGGGAGAAACGGCTGCCTGCCGTTGGGGCGGAGGCGGCTGCCCGCCGTTGGGGCGGGGCGGGCGGCATGTGGCTGGGGCTATGACGCGTCGGACGAGAATCTCAGGGCCGCCGGGGGTATGTGGGCGTTGCACCAGATTCTGGCGCCGGAGCGGAGTTCGTTGTCGGCGCCGATGATGGCGTCGTCGCCGATGACCGTGTCGGTGAGGACGGTGCGGGTGCCGACGCGGGCGCGGGTGCCGATGAGGGAGTCGGTGATGACGGCGCCGGGCTCGATGACCGCGCCCGGCAGGATCGTGCTGCCGAACACGCGCGCTCCCTCCGCCACGAAGGCGCCCTCGCCGACCACGGTGCCGCCGGCCAGCTTGGCGTCGGGCGCGACCTGGGCCGTGGGCAGGACGAGCCGGTCCCCGCAGCGGCCCGGTATGGCCGGGGAGGGGGCGCGGCCGAGGACCAGGTCCGCGGAGCCGCGTACGAAGGCGGCCGGGGTGCCGAGGTCCAGCCAGTAGGTGGAGTCGACCATGCCCTGGAGGTGCGCTCCCGTGGCGAGGAGTTCCGGGAAGGTCTCGCGCTCGACCGAGACGGGCCGCCCCGCCGGGATGGTGTCGATGACCGAGCGGCGGAAGACGTACGCCCCCGCGTTGATCTGGTCGGTGACGATCTCCTCGGGGGTCTGCGGCTTCTCCAGGAAGGCGAGGACCCTGCCGGTCTCGTCGGTGGGGACGAGGCCGTACGCCCTCGGGTCGGTCACCTGCGTCAGGTGCAGGGAGATGTCCGCGCCGGTCGTCTCGTGGGTGCGGACCAGCGCGCCGATGTCGAGGCCGGTGAGGATGTCGCCGTTGAAGATCAGGACCGGGTCGTCGGGCCCGGAGTGCAGCCGGGACGCCACGTTGCGGATGGCGCCGCCCGTGCCGAGGGGCTCCTCCTCCGTGACGTACTCCAGGTGCAGGCCGAGCGACGAGCCGTCGCCGAAGTACGGTTCGAAGACCTCGGCCAGATAGCTCGTCGCGAGGACGATGTGCTCGACGCCCGCTGCCCTGGCCCGCGCCAGTTGGTGCGTGAGGAACGGCACTCCGGCGGCCCGGACCATCGGCTTGGGCGTGTGCACCGTGAGCGGGCGCAGCCGCGTGCCCTTGCCGCCGACCAGGAGGATCGCTTCTGTCACCTGTCGTCTCTGCTTCCTGCCGGGACCGGCCGAACGGTGTGTTCCGGCCGGCCAGTGTATGCAGACCGTTCCTTGGTGCCCTCGGTGGCCGGGCGCCGGCTCGCCCTCAGCGGCCCTGGTACTTCGCCGCCTTCGAGCGGCTGGTGCCGAGCCTGTCGTAGAGCTCGGTGCCCGGGCAGCCGGTCGCGAAGCCGTCGCGGTGACCGGAGATGACGTTCAGTCGGACGTTCTTGCCCTTTCGGTAGAGATTGCCACCCCCGGATTTCAGGTATGTCCTGCCGCGCGGATGGACGCCGTAGAGCCCGAGCTTCCACGCGGTGAGCCGGGCGATCGCCCTGACGGCCGCCGCCGACGGCTTCTCGGTGTCGTACGTGCCGAGTACGGCGATTCCCATGCTGTGGGAGTTGAACCCCAGGGTGTGGGCACCCAGTACCGGCTTGGCCACGCCACCGGCCCGTCCCTCGTAGACCCTTCCGCACTTGTCGACGAGGAAGTTGTAGCCGAGGTCCCGCCAGCCCATGCTGCGGACGTGGTAGCGGTAGATACCGCGGATGACGGACGGCGCCTGTGCGCAGCGGTAGTTGTTGCCCGTGGCCGAGTGGTGCACGAAGACCGCCTTCACCTTCTTCGTGTACACGAACCCCTTCTCGCGCAGTCTCTCGTCCGCGCCCCAGCCGTGGCGCGTGGTGATGGCGGGGCGGGCGCCGATGTGCGGCTTCGCCTGTCCCCGGGCGGCGAGTTCGGCCTCGGTCGCGGCGTGGCTGAGGGCCGGGATCTCGACGGCTCCGGCGTACTCCGGGGACTCCGCGGACTCGGCGTACTCCGGGGACTCTGCGTGCTCCGCGGACTCGGCGGACTCGGCGTGCTCCGCGGCCTCGGCGGCCGTGCCCGTGGCGGTGCGGGTGCCGTCCCCCGGTTCCGGCGCGGCGGCGGGCGGGGTGCCCTCGCCGGGGTCGACGAGGTCCAGGCGCAGTCCGGCGGGGGTCGTCCTGGCGCGGTCGCGGATGGTGTCCGGGCGCACGCGTACCGCCACGCCGTCGGAGTCGCCCACCCACAGCGGGGCGGTGGCGCCGTGGACCCGGCCGGAGGTGCTCTCGGCGGTGCCGGGGTCGGCGCCGTGGTCGGCGTTGTGGGTCTCCAGCCGCTGCCAGCCGGACCAGGTGCCCGTGGCGGTGGCGCGGGTGCGGACCTCGACGCGCCCGTGGAGTTCGGTGTGCGGGTCGTCCCAGACGACGCCTACCAGCGAGAAGCGGCCTACGGTCCGGCGGGGCAGGCCCGGTACGGCGGTGCCGGGCGCGCCGGAGGCGCGGTCGCGGGTGAGGGGGGCGAGGGGCAGCGACCGGGTGCTGCCGGGGACGTACGCCTCGGGCCGTGCCGCCGTCCCGTTCGGGGGCGGGGCCGAGGAGGTGGCCGCCGCCGCGGGTGGGGCGAGCGGGAGGGCCAGGGCCGTCGCGCACGTGACACCGATCGAGGAAGCAAGGAATTCACGCATACACCTGATCTTGTGCATAGTCAGCCATATGTGTCCATCGGGGAACTGACGGACTGTAGGCGTGCGTGGTCCGATCCGGTGGCGGCGCGGTGCGGCGTGCGCTCGGTGCGCGGGAATTCGCCCGCGTACGCTTGTGCGGGTGAACGCGACCGACCGCACCCCTGCCGACCTGCTGAGTTCCGCGCTCGCCGCGGACCCGGGACGCCCCCTGGTGACCTTCTACGACGACGCCACCGGCGAACGCGTCGAACTGTCCGTGGCGACCTTCGCCAATTGGGTGGCCAAGACCGCGAACCTCCTCCAGGACGAACTGTCCGTCGAACCGGGCGACCGGGTCGCCCTGCTGCTGCCCGCGCACTGGCAGACGGCGGTGTGGCTGCTGGCGTGCGCGTCGGTGGGGGCCGTCGCCGACGTCGCGGGGGACCCGGCGGCGGCGGACGTGGTGGTGAGCGGGCCGGAACCGGAGTCTCTGGAGGCGGCGCGGGCCTGTTCGGGGGCGCGGATCGCGTTGGCGCTGCGGCCGCTCGGGGGGCGGTTCGCGCCCCGGCCGCCGGAGGGGTTCACGGACTACGCGGTGGAGGTGCCGGGGCAGGGCGACCGGTTCACGCCGTACGCGCCGGTGGACCCGGACGCGGTCGCGCTGGTCGTGGCGGGGCGGGAGTTCAGCGGCGCGGAGGTGGTCGAGCGGGCCCGCGCGGAGGCGTCGGGGCTGGGGCTGACCGGTCCGGGGGCGCGGATCCTGTCGGGGCTGCCGTACGACACGTGGGAGGGGCTCAACGCCGGGCTGTACGGGGCGCTGGCGAGCGGTGGGTCGGTGGTGCTGTGCCGGCATCTGGAACTGGCGGGGGACGGGGTCGTGGACCAGCGGATCGAGGCGGAGCGGGTTTCCGTGACGGCGCGATGAGGGATGCCGGGCCTCGCGAACGGCCGGCACCGCACCCGCTCGCGGATCGCGTCGGCGGGTGAAACGCGTGTCAAGTCCGGGCACCACGCGTGCAAGAGGTGGACGAAAGTGAAGGAAGTTGCCGAAGAAATGCGGCGGATTGCCCAGTTGTAAGGTTCCTGGAATGTCTCACGGCCATCGCCTCGCGGCGAACAGTGCGGTTAGTGTGAGCGATCCCGGTGTGCCCGGCCCCGAGGTTCAGCCCCGCGCCGCGCACTGAGTGAGGGAGACGGAGCGCCCCGGAGGGGAGGGCGCCCACCGTGCCCCCGACGGAGGATTCGGACAACCGTGGACGCGCAGAGCCGTGGGCGGTCGGAGGGCATCGACCCCGCGGACCAGTGGATATTCGACCCGGACACCGGCGAATACGACCTGCGACTGCCCCCTTCCGCAGCGCAGCCGCCGCCGGTCCCGGGCCAACGCGGCACCGCTCCCGGCGGTCGGCGCGGTACCGCCCCCGGCGACGGCGGGCCCGTCGGTTCCGCCACCGGGGCGCCCGGCCCCGGAACCGCCCCCTCCTCCGCTCCCGGCCGCGAGGCCCCGCCGCGCAGACGCCGCGGCGCGCCCGGGGCACCGCCGCCGGGTCGGCGCGAGCGCAGACGCCCGGCGAAGAAGACGTCGAAGGGCAAGCGGATCCTGCTGTGGACCGGCGGCTCCCTGGCGCTGATCGTCCTCGCCGCCTCCACCGCCGGCTACCTCTATCTGGAGCACCTGAACGGCAACATCCAGTCCGTCCCCGACGACGGCGCGAGCACCGGTGGCTTCCGGAAGGACAAGGCGATCAACATCCTGGTGATCGGCACCGACAAGCGCACCGGCACCGGCAACGAGGGCTACGGCGACAAGGGCAGCAAGGGACACGCGGACACCAACGTCCTGCTGCACGTGGCCAAGGACCGCTCCAACGCGACCGCCCTCAGCATCCCCCGCGACCTGATCGTCGACATCCCCGACTGCCCGACCACGCAGGAGGACGGGACGACGAAGGTCCTCCCGGGCTCCACCGGCAGACGTTTCAACGAGAGCCTCGGGCAGTACGGCCGCACCCCCAGCTGCACCATGCGGACCGTCACCGAGATCACCGGGATCACGCCCGACAACTTCATGGTGGCCGATTTCCAGGCGGTCAAGACACTGACGTCGGCCGTGGAGGGCGTCGAGGTCTGTCTGGCGAAGGACATCGACGACACCGACTCCAAGCTGGACCTCCCGGCGGGCAGGCACACCATCGAGGGTGAGGACGCCCTCGCCTTCGTCCGCACCCGGTATTCCGTGGGCCTCGGCGGCGACCTGAGCCGGATCGAGCTCCAGCAGCAGTTCCTCGGCTCGCTGATGCGCAAGCTCAAGTCGAACGACACCCTCACCAGCCCCTCGAAGATGCTGAAGCTGGCGGAGGCGGGCACCAAGGCGCTGACCGTCGACTCCAAGCTGAAGGACATCGGCAAGCTGAAGGATCTCGGGCTGGAACTGGGGAAACTCAACACCGAGAACCTGACCTTCGCCACCGTGCCGGTGCGGGACAACCCGGCCGAGAGGAAGCCGGTCACCGTCGTCCTCAAGGAGGCGGACGCCCAGCAGGTCTTCGACCTGATCCGCAACGACGTCTCCTTCACCGAGGTCGAGCAGCAGGAGAAGAAGGAGGCCGCGGACGTCGCCGCCCGTCTCCAGGGCACCAGGTCCGAGCCCTCCGAGGTCCGCGTCCGCATCATGAACGGCGGCGCCTCCGACGGCAGCGCCCAGCGGGAGTTGCTGTACCTCCAGGACGAGGCCGGCGTCACCCGGTCGGAGAACGCCGGCGACGCACCCGCCGAGCTGGCGAAGACCACCCTGGAGTACGCCCCCGGCCAGGCCGACCAGGCCCGCGCCCTCGCCGGGATCCTCGGCCTGTCCGGCGCCGCCATGAAACCCGGCAGGAGCGTCACCAACGCCCAAGGGCCTGCCCACCATGACCCTCACCCTCGGCAAGGACTTCAAGGGCGCGGGCGTCACGCTCAACGCCACGTCCGGCGACACCCCGAAGGACCTCCAGAGGGCCACGGCGGACAAGGTCGAGTGCGCGAAGTGACCTGACGGGCGCCGCGAGCGTCTACGAGTACGACAGTCCGGCCGTGAACAATCCGCCGGGGCCTTAAGTACAGCCGATGCGGGGGCCCGTACGTCCAACTGTGCGAAAAGGTCACGCGCGGCGGAACGAAGGCGGGCCCGAGGGTGGGAGAGGGACATGGCGCAGAGCAGTGTGCACGGGGAGGGGATACGCCCGGGCTCCGTACAACACGCCCGCGGCACCGCACCGGGCGGGCGGGACGGCACGGGCGACGGCAGCGGCGGGGGCAGTGGCGGCACCGGGGGCGGCAGACGCTCCGGACGCCGCCGGGCCGGGCGCAGACACCGGGTGCTGCGCTGGTCGGCGACGGTTCTCGCGGTCCTGATACTCGGCACGGCCGGCGCCGGATACCTCTATTACCGACATCTCAACGGCAACATCGAGAAGGGCGAGCGCAGCAGCGGTGACTCCAAGGTGCACCGGACCGAGCCGAACGCGGCCGGCCAGACGCCCGTCAACATCCTGCTGATCGGCTCCGACAGCCGCGCCTCGGACGCCAACGTGGCCCTCGGCGGCGGCAAGGACCACCGGGACAACCCGCCGCTCGGCGACGTGCAGATGCTGATCCACCTGGCCGCGGACCGCAAGAGCGCCGCCGTGGTGAGCATCCCCCGGGACACGCGCGTCGACATCCCCGCGTGCACGAACCCGGACACGAAGGAGGAGTTCCCGGCGACCGACACCATCATCAACACCTCGCTGGCCCGCGGCGGCGCCGGCTGCACGCTGGCCACCTGGCAGAACCTCACCGGTGTCTACATCGACCACTGGATGACGATCGACTTCGCGGGTGTCGTCGCGATGGCCGACGCCGTCGGCGGGGTCGACGTGTGTGTGAACCAGAACGTGCACGACCGCCCGCTGCCCCGCGTCCCCGGCGGCTCGGGGCTGAAGATGACGGCGGGCACGCACAAGGTGCAGGGCGAGGACGCCCTCAAGTGGCTGCGCACCCGGCACGCGTGGGGCAGTGACCCGCTGCGCGCGCGGGCCCAGCACATGTACATGAACTCGATGATCCGCACGCTCAAGGACCAGAACGTCTTCACCGACACCGGCCGCCTGATGGGCCTGGCGGAGGCCGCCACGGAATCCCTGACGGTCTCCGAGGAGATCGGCACCATCAAGAAGATGTACGACCTGGGCATGCAGCTCAAGACGGTGCCCACGAACCGCATCACCATGACGACGGTCCCCACCGTCCCGGACCCCCAGGACGACGACCACCTGGTGCTGTCCCCGGACGCCGACAAGATGTGGGCGATGCTCCGCGACGACGTGTCCTTCGACAAGAACGGCGCGAAGGACGCCAAGGGTTCCGGCAAGGGCGCCGCCGACGGGAAGGGCACCGCGCCCAAGACGTCCGACAAGCCCGCCCCGGACGACGAGATCGGCGTCCTGGTCCAGAACGCCACCCGTTCCGACACCCTCGGCCCGGCCGGCGGCCGCGCCGGTGCGGTCGCCGGCACGCTGGCGGACAAGGGCTTCACGGAGGCGGAGACCGACACCTCGCCGGCGCTCTCCGAGGAGCGGACCGTGATCCGTTACCCGGACGACGAGTTGGCGGGCGACGCCCAGCGCGTGGCCGCGGCGCTCGGCATCCCGGCGAGCGCGGTGCGCAAGTCCGCGGACGTGTCCGGAATCACTCTCTCCGTGGGAGCGGACTGGCGCTCGGGCGCGTCCTATCCGAAGCAGCAGACACCCGACGCCGGGGACCTGCCGTCGAACAGCGACGCCCTCAACGGCTCGGAGGTCAAGTGCATGGACGTGTACAAGCCGTACCAGTGGTAGTGCTCTCTTAAGTGTTTATGAGAATAGGACGGATTGCCCTGTTGTAGGGGTGACGATCGCCGCACCGGTGTCGTTCGGCGCCGAACCGGACGGATAGTGTGAGCGCTCCGGTGCCCCCGCCGCGAGGTCCGCCCTTGCGTCGAGCACCTGCTGACTCTTTACTCGTGCGCCTTCGGGGGAGGCGCCGCGTGGCCCCGACGGAGGACTGGGAGACCGTGGACGCGCAAGGACGTGGGCGGGCCGACGACGTCGACCCCGCGGACCAGTGGGTACTGAATCCCCGCACCGGTGAGTACGAACTGCGGCTGTCCCCTTCCGCACCGGAGTCACCCGTCCCCGGCCCCCGCCGGGGTCGTCGGGGCGGCGGCGCCCCGAGTACCCGGGGCGCCTCGGCCAAAAGCTCCGGAGGCACCGGAGGCACCGCGTACACCGAGGGCACCGGCCGCACCGGCCGCACCGGCTCCCCCGCCACCGCCACCGCCCGTCGCCGTACCGCCGCTCCCGGCCGCGAGGTTCCGCCGCAGCGGCGCCGCAAGGCGCCCGAGGAGCCGGTGCCGGGGCGGCGCGGACGCCGGCCGGAGAAGAAGTCGAAGGGCAAGCGGGCCCTGGTGTGGGCCGGCGGCAGCACGGCGTTCGTCGTGCTGGTGGCCGGCGTCGGCGGCTACGTCTACCTCAAGCACCTCGAAGGCAACGTCACGACGACGGACGTCGGCACCGCCGGAAGCAGCACCTTCAAGAAGGACGCGGCCTTCAACATCCTCATCATCGGCACCGACAAGCGCACCGGCGCCGGCAACGAGGGCTACGGCGACAAGGGCAGCGTCGGACACGCGGACACCAACATCCTGCTGCACGTCGCGAAGGACCGCTCCAACGCGACCGCCCTCAGCATCCCCCGCGACCTGATCGTCGACATCCCCGACTGCGAGACCAAGCAGGGGGACGGGACGACGAAGATCATCCCCGGCACCCTGGGCGTCCGCTTCAACCAGAGCCTCGGCGAACTCGGGCGCGACCCGGGCTGCACCATGCGCACGGTGAAGGAGGCGACCGGCATCCAGCCGGACCACTTCATGATGGCCGACTTCAACGCGGTCAAGACGCTCAGCACCGCCGTCGGCGGCGTCGACGTGTGCGTGGAGCACGCCGTGGACGACCCGAAGTCCCACCTCAAGCTCCCCGCCGGCCGGTCCAAGGTGGAGGGCGAACAGGCCCTCGCCTTCGTCCGCACCCGGCACGCCTTCGGCAACGAGGGCGACCTGGACCGCATCAAGGTGCAGCAGCAGTTCCTGGGCTCGCTCGTGCGGAAGATGTCCTCGGGCGACACCCTCACCAGCCCCACCAAGCTGGTGAAGCTCGCCGAGGCCGCGACCAAGGCCCTCACCGTGGACACCGCCATCGGCAACGTCAGCACCCTCAAGGACGTCGCGCTGGAGGTGAAGAAGGTGCCGACCAAGAACATCACGTTCACCACCGTGCCGGTGATCGACAACCCCGCCGAGCAGGTCAAGGCGACGGTGGTGGTGAACGAGGCGAAGGCGCCCCAGGTCTTCGACATGATCCGCAACGACATCTCGTTCACCGAGGTCAAGCAGCAGGAGAAGAAGGAGGCCGCGGCCGTCGCCGCCCGTCTCAAGGGCACCAGGTCCGAGCCCTCCGAGGTCCGGGTCCGGGTCATGAACGGCGGCGCACCCACCGGCAGCGCCCAGCAGGAGCTCTCCTTCCTCCAGACCGAGGCGGGCGTCACCAAGTCGGAGAACGCCGGCAACGCACCCGCACAGCTGGCGAGGACGACCCTGGAGTACGCCCCCGGCCAGGCCGATCAGGCCCGCGCCCTCGCGGAGATCCTCGGCCTGTCCGGCGCCGCCATGAAACCCGGCAAGAGCGTCACCAACGCCCAGGGCCTGCCCACCATGACCCTCACCCTCGGCAAGGACTTCAAGGGAGCGGGCGTCAAGCTCAACGCGAAGTCCATCGAGACGCCGGACCTGGACAAGTCCACGGCCGACCAGGTGCAGTGCGCCAGTTGACCTGACGGGTCCGGCGTACGTCTCACAGGACGGCGCCGGGCCGCACGGGCGGCGCGGGGGTGGGGAGGGACACGGACGTGACGCGAAGCGACGTCGTCGAAAAAGGCACCGGCCGGGAGGACGGCACCGAGGGAGACAGCACCGAGGAGGACAACACCGGCGAGGACGGCGACAACGCTGTCACCCAGCCTCCGAAGGGCACCGGCGGACGCCGGGCGCGCCGCGTCCTGCGCTGGACCGCGCTGGGGCTCGCCGTGGTCCTGGCCGGTGCGGCCGGCGCCGGTTACCTCTACTACGAGCACCTCAACGGCAACATCGAGAAGGACACCCTGAACCTCGGCGACGCCAAGGTCGCCGAGCCGACGCCGAACGCGGCCGGGCAGACCCCGCTGAACATCCTCGTCATCGGCTCGGACGCCCGGGACAGCAAGGCGAACCAGCAACTGGGCGGCGCTCGCGAGACGTTCGGGTCGACGCCGCTGGCGGACGTGCAGATGCTGGTGCACCTGTCGGCCGACCGCAGCAACATGTCGGTGGTCAGCATGCCCCGCGACACCCTCCTGAAGATACCCAAGTGCACCGACCCGGACGACGGGACGGTGTACCCGGCGAGCGACGGCCGGGCGATGACCAACGAGAGCCTCGGCCACGGGGGCCCCGGCTGCACGGTGGCCACCTGGCAGGAGCTGACCGGCATCCACATCGACCACTTCGTGATGGTCGACTTCGCGGGCGTGGTGTCGATGGCGGACGCCGTCGGCGGCGTCCCGGTCTGCGTGGACGCCAACATCCACTCGCGCGACAACGAGGGCCACGGGTCGGGCCTGATGCTGGCGGAGGGCACCCACCCGGTCAAGGGCAAGCAGGCCCTCCAGTGGCTGCGCACCCGCTACGGATTCGAGGACGGCAGCGACCTCGCGCGGTCCAAGGCCCAGCACATGTACCTGAATTCGATGGTCCGGATGCTCCGCGAGAACGCCACCCTGAGCAGCCCGAACCGGCTGCGCAGGCTCGCCGAGGAGGCCACCGAGGCGCTCACCGTCGACCCGGGCCTGGACACCGTCAAGAAGCTGTACGACCTCAGCGACGAGCTGCGCCGGGTGAAGCCGGAACGCATCACCATGACCACGATGCCGAACCGGTACGTCGGCGCCCGCGTCGAACCGACCGAGGACGCCGAGCGGTTGTTCCGGCTGGTGCGCGAGGACATCGCCCTGGACGGCAAGGACCCGAAGGAGCCCGCCACCGCGCCGGCGGCGCCGAAGACCCCGGCCGACCCGGCCGCCCCCGACGGCGAGATAGCCGTGCAGGTCCGCAACGGCACCCGTACCGACGACCGGGCGCCCGCCCCGGGCCGCGCCAGCACGGTGGCCGGGCTGCTGGTGGACAAGGGCTTCGCCAAGGCCGTCGACGACCCCTCGGTGCTGCCGAGCGAGGAGCGCACGGTCGTCCGCTACCCGAGCGCCGATCTGGAGGGCGACGCCCTGCGGGTCGCCGAGTCCCTCGGGATACCGGCGAATTCGGTCGAGCGCTCGACCGACGTCTCGGGCGTCACCCTCACCGTGGGCGCCGACTGGCGCGAGGACACCGCGTACCGGGCGCCCGGCAGCGACGACAGCACCCCGGAGTCGGCGGAGGCGCTCAACGGCGCGGACGAGAACGCCTGCATGCACGTGAACCCGGCCTTCACCTGGTCCTGAAGCGGCGGCGCGGATGCCGCTCCGCGTCGAGGACGGGCATGATCACAAAGACCGCGGGCAGCCGCACGTCGGACGCGGCGTTCCGCGCCGCTCCCGTTACCGCGAACGGGGGACACGGCCGCGCGCCGCGGGGCCCACGGCCCCGGGCAGCAGATCGTATGGGCCTACGGTGCTCACGGTTCCCCTGTCCGGCCTCGGGACACCTCCCCAGGGGCCCGTCTCGCGGAGGTGTCACCTTGCCCACGCCGCCCCGCTCCCCCCGGGTCCCGGCCGCCGGCCCCCGGCGCGGCCCACGGCCGTCCGGTCGCCCGCCGAAGCCCCCCGTACGGCGGAAGAAGCCGCGCTGGGCCGTCCGGGCGGTGACCGCGCTGTCGGTGGTGGTGCTCGCCTCCGCCGGGATCGGACACGCCGTGCTCTCCGGTCTGGGCTCGGACATCTCGCGGGTCGACGCCTTCAAGGACATGAAGAACCGGCCGCGCGCGGGCGACGGCATGAACGTCCTGATGGTCGGCACCGACGGCCGCGACCGGATCAGCGAGCGGGAGCGGCGCCTCTACAAGCTCGGCGGCGCCCCCTGCCACTGCACCGACACGGTGATGATCGTGCACATCTCGGAGGACCGGGAGCGCGCCAGCGTCGTCAGCCTGCCCCGCGACTCGTACGCCGTGACGCCCGACCACACCGACCGCACCACCGGCGAGCACCACAAGGGGCATCCGCTCAAGCTGAACGCGGCCTACGCCGAGGGCGGTCCGCAACTGACCATCCGCACCGTGGAGAACATGACCCGGGTGAAGATCGACCACTATCTGGAGGTCGACTTCACCAGTTTCATGAAGACCGTGGACGTCCTCGGCGGGGTGCGGATCTGCACCGCGCAGCCGCTCAAGGACAGCTACACCGGCCTCGACCTGACGGCCGGCACCCATGAGCTGAAGGGCGGCCAGGCCCTCCAGTACGTCCGCGCCCGGCATCTCGACGGGGCCTCGGACCTGAGCCGGATGAAGCGCCAGCAGCGTTTCCTGGCCGCCCTGATCGACCGGGCGACCTCCTCCGGCATCCTGCTGAACCCGCTGAAGTTCCGCGACGTCACCCGGGCCGTGCTGGGCTCGGTCCGCGCCGACGAGGGCTTCGGCACCGACGAACTGCTGGCGCTCGGGCGGGCGATGCGGAACTTCTCGCCCTCCTCCTCGGAGTTCACGACCGTGCCGATCGGGCAGATGGGGTTCGCCGTCAAGGGCGTCGGCTCGACCCTGAAGTGGGACCCGGAGAAGTCGGAGCGGATCTTCGACGCCCTGCGCGAGGACAAGCCGCTGACCGCGCCCCGGCCGAAGCCGAAGGGCCCGGCGCCGGCGCCGGTGCCGGTGGACCCGAGGCAGATCCGCGTCCAGGTGGAGAACGGCACGCACACCGCGGGGCTCGGCAAGCGGGTGGACGACGCGCTGGCCGCCACCGGCTTCGGCACCACCCGGGCGCCCCGCAACGCCGCCGACCGCGCGGTCGAGCACACCGTCGTCGCCTACGACCCGCGCTGGGACCAGTCGGCGAAGTCGCTGGCCGCCGCCCTGCCGGGCAGTGAGCTGCGGGCGGTCAAGGGGCAGGGCGCGACGCTGAAGGTGATCGCGGGCGCCGACTTCGAGCAGGTCGCGAAGGTGCGCCCGGCGGAGCCGCCGCAGGAGTCGGGCACCGTGGTGCGGGGCGACGAGGTGGTCTGCGGCGGCGACCAGTGAGACCCGGGACGCGGCTCACTTGCCCGGGACGGTGACCTTCTCGTCGTTCTTCAGCTCGCTCACCAGCTGCTTCACCTTGGCGTCGTCCCACTTGAGGTTGGAGCCGACGTTGCCCGCGATCGGCATGTTCATCGACGTGCCGTCACCGCCGCTGACGCTCTTCATCGCCCAGAACATGCTGGCCAGGTCGAACAGGCCCATGTCCTTGTCGACGATCAGGGAGTCAAGGCCGGCGCCCATCGTCGGGTACAGCTTGAAGGGGTTCAGGACGGTCGACGGGGTGGCCACCTGGCTGGCCAGCGCCGACAGGAACTTCTGCTGGTTCTTCGTGCGGTCCAGGTCGGAGCCGGCCAGCGCGTACCGGGTGCGGACGAAGGCGAGGGCCTCCTCGCCGTTCAGGGTCTGCTTGCCCTTCTTGAGGTCGGCGCCGGACTTCTTGTCCTTGATGTCCTGCGGGATGTCGATCTCGACGCCGCCGACCGAGTCCACGATGTTCGCGAAGCCGGCGAAGCCGATCTCGACGTAGTGGTCCAGGCGCAGCCCGGTGTTGAACTCGACGGTGCGCACCAGCAGCTCGGGCCCGTCCTCGGCGTAGGCGGCGTTCAGCTTCACGTGCCGTCCGGTGCCCTTGTACGTCTTGCCGGACTCGGAGCCGACGAAGCTCGGGATCTCCACGTCGGAGTCGCGGGGCAGGGAGATCAGCGTCGACCCGTTGTCCCCGGTGTGCAGGATCATCATCGAGTCGGTGCGCTTGCCCTCGGCGGAGCCGGTGTGCAGGTCCTTCTTCTGGTCGGCGGTCATGCCCTCGCGGCTGTCGGAGCCGACGATCAGGTAGTTGGTGCCCTCGCCGGCCTCGGGGCGGTCGATGACCTTGGAGAGGTCGACCTCGCGGTTGAGCTTGGAGTCGGCCCAGAAGTAGGTGCCGACGGTGGTGACGACGACCGCGGTCACCACGGTGATCGCGGTCCACTTGATCCGCCGGCGCCAGTCGGGTGCGGGTCTGCCGGGGCCCGCGCCGCCGGGGCCGCGTCCGCCGCCGCCGGGGCTGCCGTAGACCTGGCCGGTGTTGTAGCCGCTTTCGTAGCCGTCGCCGCCGTGGCCCTGGCCGTCGACGTACGACGGCTGCTGGGGCACCCCGGAGCCGTACGGCGGCGCCGACGGGCCCGGTCCGGGCGGCGGGGTCGCGCCTCGGCGGACCTGGCGCATCACGCGGGCGCCTTCCGGCTGTGCGCTCCCGCTGCCGCGTCCGTACCGACCGCCGCGGTTGTCACCGGATCCCTCGGGCCACTCATTCATGCCGACCAGTGTGCAGGTCCGCACGGCGCGGCTGACAGGCCCGTCGGAAAATAGGGGCGGCGCTGTTGCGAAGCTGACACAAAACCACGCTGATGTCGCCCCGGCATAAGGTGGAGGCCATGACAGACCAGGCAGAACAGGCCTCGGCCGCGCAGTCGGCGGCTCCGGATATCCCGGGCAAGCCCACCTCGGCGTCCCGCACCACCCTCAGCCACATCATGACCCACAGCGACACCAACCTCCTGGGTACGGTGCACGGCGGCGTGATCATGAAGCTGGTGGACGACGCGGCGGGCGCGGTGGCCGGACGGCACTCCGGCGGCCCCGCCGTCACCGCGTCGATGGACGAGATGGTGTTCCTCGTACCGGTCCGCGTCGGCGACCTCGTCCATGTGAAGGCCCAGGTCAACTGGACCGGCCGGACCTCGATGGAGGTCGGCGTGCGGGTGCTGGCCGAGCGCTGGAACGAGTCCGCCCCGGCCACCCAGGTCGGCTCGGCCTATCTGGTCTTCGCCGCCGTGGACGCGGACGGCAAGCCGCGCACGGTGCCGCCGGTGGTCCCGGAGACGGAGAAGGACAAGCGGCGCTACCAGGAGGCCCAGATCCGCCGCACCCACCGCCTGGCCCGCCGCCGCGCGATCATGGAGCTGCGCGAGCGACGGGTGGCGGAGGGCTTCGAGGACTGAGCCCGGCGCGCCCGCCGGACGGACGGGGCCGCCGGGGTTCTCCGGTTCTCCGGTTCTCCGGTTCTCCGGTTACGGCAGGTTGCGGGCCATGACGATGCGCTGGACCTGGTTGGTGCCCTCGTAGATCTGCGTGATCTTCGCGTCCCGCATCATCCGCTCCACCGGGTAGTCCCGCGTGTACCCGTAGCCGCCCAGGAGCTGGACCGCGTCCGTGGTGACCTCCATCGCCACGTCCGAGGCGAAGCACTTCGCCGCAGCACCCTGGAACGTGAGATCACTGTCCCCGCGCTCCGACTTCGCCGCCGCCGCGTACGTCAGCTGGCGGGCGGCCTCGATCTTCATCGCCATGTCCGCGAGCATGAACTGCACCCCCTGGAAGTCCCCGATCGCCTTCCCGAACTGCCTGCGCTCCTTCACATACCCCTTCGCGTAGTCCAGCGCGCCCTGCGCGATGCCGAGGGCCTGGGCGGCGATGGTGATCCGGGTGTGGTCCAGCGTCCTCATCGCCGTCGCGAAGCCGGTGCCCTCCTCGCCGATCATCCGGTCGGCGGGGATGCGGACGTGGTCGAGGTAGACCTCCCGCGTCGGGGAGCCCTTGATGCCGAGCTTCTTCTCCGGCGCGCCGAAGGAGACGCCCTCGTCGCCCTTCTCCACGACGAACGCGGAGATGCCCCTGGACCGCTTGGTGGGGTCGGTCACGGCCATCACCGTGTAGAACTCCGACTCGCCCGCGTTGGTGATCCACCGCTTCACCCCGTCGAGGACCCAGAAGTCCCCGTCGCGGACCGCCTTCGTCCGCATCCCCGCCGCGTCCGAACCCGCGTCCGGCTCCGAGAGGCAGTACGAGAACATGCCCTCGCCCTTCGCGAGCGGGCCCAGGTACTTCTTCTTCAGCTCCTCGCCGCCGGACAGGATCACCGGCAGGGAGCCCAGCTTGTTCACCGCCGGGATCAGCGACGAGGACGCGCACACGCGGGCCACCTCCTCGATCACGATCACCGTGGCCAGCGCGTCCGCTCCCGCGCCCCCGTACTCCTCGGGGACGTGCACCGCGTGCAGGTCGTTCGCGGTCAGGGACTCCAGCGCCTCCCTCGGGAAACGCGCCTCCTCGTCCACCGCGGCGGCGTACGGCGCGATCTTCGCCTCGGCCAGCGAACGGACGGCGTCCCGGAGCATGTCGTGCTCCTCCAACGGGCGGTACAGGTCGAAGTCAGCCGATCCGGCCAAGGTCTCTCACGCTCCAGAATGCTGCGACGCTGACGCTAACTACTGTTAAGTAACTCCCGATTTTAGGCTCCCCGCCCCCTCGTGGATAGGTGAGCTGGACGACAACGGGAAACGCGCCCGTCGAGAGGGCGTGCCCCGCCCCGGATATGCTCGGGCGCGCACGCCCGCCGTACACCTCTGGAGCACCTCATGGCCCTCAAGATCACCGTGATCGGTACCGGCTATCTCGGCGCCACCCACGCGGCGGCGATGGCCGAGCTGGGTTTCGAGGTGCTGGGCCTGGACGTGGTGCCCGAGAAGATCGAGATGCTGCGCCGGGGCGAGGTCCCGATGTACGAGCCCGGTCTGGAGGAGCTGCTGCGCCGGCATGTCGCCGGGATCGCGGGCTCCACCGGGCGGCTGCGCTTCACCACCGACTTCGCGGAGGTCGCGGCCTTCGGCGACGTGCACTTCCTGTGCGTGAACACGCCGCAGAAGCACGGCGAGTACGCCTGTGACATGTCCTACGTCGACTCCGCGCTGGCCTCGCTCGCCCCGCACCTGACCGGCCCCGCGCTGGTCGTCGGCAAGTCGACCGTGCCGGTGGGCTCCGCCGACCGGCTGGCCGCCTACCTCGCCGCGCACGCGCCGGCCGGCGGCGACGCCGAGCTGGCCTGGAACCCGGAGTTCCTGCGCGAGGGCTTCGCCGTGCAGGACACGCTGCGCCCCGACCGGATCGTCGTCGGCGTCCGCAGCGAGCGGTCGGAGAAGCTGCTGCGCGAGGTGTACGCCACGCCGATCGGGGAGGGCTCGCCGTTCGTCGTCACGGACTTCCCGACGGCGGAGCTGGTGAAGACGGCCGCGAACTCCTTCCTCGCCACGAAGATCTCCTTCATCAACGCGATGGCGGAGGTCTGCGAGGCCGCCGGCGGCGACGTCGGCAAGCTGGCCGAGGCCATCGGGTACGACGACCGGATCGGGAAGAAGTTCCTGCGGGCCGGGATCGGGTTCGGCGGCGGCTGCCTGCCCAAGGACATCCGGGCGTTCATGGCACGCGCCGGGGAGCTGGGCGCCGACCAGGCACTGACGTTCTTGCGCGAGATCGACTCGATCAACATGCGCCAGCGAGGCCGGATGGTGGAGCTGACCCGGCAGGCGCTGGGCGGCGGCCCCTTCCTCGGCAAGCGCGTCGCGGTGCTCGGCGCCGCCTTCAAGCCCGACTCGGACGACGTGCGCGACTCCCCCGCGCTGAACGTCGCCGGGCAGGTGCACCTCCAGGGCGCCCAGGTGACGGTGTACGACCCCAAGGGCATGGACAACGCCCGCAGGCTCTTCCCCACCCTCGGCTACGCCGACTCGGCGCTGGACGCGGTGCGCGGCGCCGACGTCGTCCTGCACCTGACGGAGTGGCGGGAGTTCCGGGAGCTGGACCCGGAGGCGCTGGGCGAGGCCGCGGCGGCCCGGGTGCTGCTGGACGGCCGCAACGCCCTGGACCCGGAGCTGTGGCGCAAGGCCGGCTGGACGTTCCGCGCGATGGGCCGCCCGACGGCCTGAGCCGTTCTAGGCGCCCCCTGGTCCGGGTCACGCCCCCTTGGCCCGGTACCGGCGCATCTTGGCGCGTGCCCCGCACACCTGCATGGAGCACCAGCGGCCGCGGCCGGCCGGGCTGCGGTCGTAGTACGCCCAGTGGCAGCCGGCGGCCTCGCATGCCTTCAGCCGCTGCCAGGTGCCCGCGACCAGTGCCTCGGCGACCGCGGCGGCGACCCGCGCGGTCAGGGAGCCGTCCCGGGCCGGGGCGAGGGCGGCGGAGCCGTCGGCGGCGTCGACCGTCACCACCAGCGGCGCCCCGGCCAGCAGCTTCCCGAGCGGCGTCACCGGGGCGTGCGGCGGGTGCCCGGCGTGGGCCAGCAGGGCCGCCCGCAGCGACTCGCGCAGCTCCCGCGCCGCCGGCACGGCGTCCCGCGCCAGACCGAGCCGTGTCCGCTGTTCCGGCGCGTCCAGCGTGTCGGCGCCCGACTCCAGGTCCAGCGTGTTCACCAGGGCGCGCACCAGCTCCAGACCTCCCGGCGCGGGCGATCTCTCACTCATGCTTGCGACGTTACCGCCTCTGGGTAAGCATGCAGTAACCGTTACCGGTTACCCGCCTCTACGAGTAACCGTTGACGGGCAACCGTTCCGACCGAGGAGGAAGTCATGGCTGTCGCCGAACTGGGCGTCGTCGTCCTGGACTGTCCCGACCCCCGCGCCCTCGCCCGCTTCTACGCCGACGTCCTCGGCGGCACCGTCGAGGGCGAGGACGACTGGATCGACCTGAAGCTGCCGCACGGGCAGGCCCTCGCCTTCCAGGCCGCCCCCGGCTACGTACCGCCGAAGTGGCCAGGCCCCGACGGGGCGCAGCAGTTCCACCTCGACCTGGAGGTGAAGGACCTGGACGCGGCCGAGAAGGCCGTACTGGAGCTGGGCGCGCGCCCCCTGGACGCGGAGGACCGCACCCGCACCTTCCGGGTGTACGCCGACCCGGCGGGCCACCCGTTCTGCCTCTGCGCCTGCTGACCGCGCGGGGAGCCGTCACCTAGCCGTCGAGGTCGGTGAGGGTCGCCGTGGACGGTTCGCGGCGGAGTTGGGCCGCGCGGGCGGTGAAGGCCGTCGCGCGCAGGACGCGCTGGACGTTGCCCCAGGTCAGCAGGGCGACGTCGGCCTCGTCCCAGCCCCGGCGCAGCAGCTCGGCGACAAGGCGGGGGTAGCAGGAGGCGTCGCCCAGCTCCAGCGGGTGGGCGGAGCCGGTGTCGTAGGTGCCGGAGAGGGCGACGCTGTGCGGGCCGGCGACCGTGCGGACGTGGTCGAGGTGGTCGGCGACGTCCCGGACGGTCGGGCCGGTCTGCTCGGCGGCCAGCGGCACCATGCACAGGCCCCCGGCCGCGCCCAGCTCGACGAGCAGGTCGTCGGGGAGGTTGTCGGGGTGGGCGCGCAGGGCGCGGGCGGCGGAGCGGGTGAACAGCGCGGGCGCCTTGGAGACGGCGAAGGTGCGGCGCACGGTCTCGGCGTCGGCGCCGGAGAGGTCGGCGACGACACCGAGCCGGTTCATCTCGCGGACGACCTCCTCGCCGAACCGCGTCAGCCCCCGCTCGCCCGCCCAGCTCACCCCGGTCAGCGTCAGCACCCGCAGGCCCAGCGCGTGCAGGGAGCGCAGGATGCCGAGGCGGTCGCCGAGGGCGGCGGCGCCGGCCGGGCCGGGCAGCACGGCGACCCGGCCGCAGTTGCGGGCGTCGATGGCCTGCCCGGCGTCGTACGCCAGGCGCAGCCCCTCGGGGTGGGCCAGGACGACCGTCTTGATCAGGTCCAGCTGCTCCAGCGTGGCGCCGACCGCCCCGCCGCGGCCGGAAGAGGAGGCCCCGGGCTCGGGCAGGTGCAGGGCGCAGAACAGCGCGCCGACCCGGCCCTCGCGCAGCCGCGGTACGTCGGTGTCGACGGCGCTCTCGCCGAGTTCCAGGTCGTACCAGGGCAGTTGTCCGAGCGCGCCCGGCAGTCCGTTGCAGCCGTCGGCGACGGGGTGGGCGGCGAGCACGGCGTACGCCCGGGTGAGGGGCTCGTCACCGGGGTCGGAGACGGGGGCGTAGGGCTCCGGCGGGAAGGCCTCCGCGGCGAGCGGCACGGGCAGGTCGTCGAGCCCGCCGGCCTCGGTACCGGCGTGCAGGTCGTCCTGGAGGTCTGCCATGACGGGCTCCGTACGGTCGGGCGTGCGTTACGGCCACCGTGGCACGGAGCGGGAAGGGCTTCCTGGTGGGCAGGGCGTTCGGGGGTACCCGCCGCTCACCCCTTGGCCGCGTCGATCACCTCGTCCAGGGTGTCCCGGGAGCGGACCAGGTCGGCGATGGTGCGGTCGATGCGGGCGCGCTCCTCGGCGAGGTGGGCGACCAGCCGGGGGGTGGCCACGGCCGAGGGGCCGCCGTCGGTGTCCCGCATGCAGGGCAGCAACTGCGCGATCTTGCCGCTGCCCAGCCCCGCCGCGAGGAGTTCCTGGATGCGTACGACCCGGTCGACGGCCGCCTCCGCGTACGCGCGGTGCCCGCCGGGCGTGCGGTCGGCCACGAGCAGGCCATGCTTCTCGTAGTAGCGCAGGGAGCGCTCGCTGACGTTGGTGCGCCGGGCCAGTTCACCGATCCGCATGCGGCCACCTACTACGCCCAGCGCGCCTCCGCCGGGCTGATCATCGCCGAGGCCGCGACGCCGAACGCGACCGGGCAGACGTATCCGAACATCACCGCGATCCACAGCGCGCGGCACGTGGCGGGCTGGCGGCGCGTCACCGAGGCCGTGCGGGAGATGGGCGGGCGGATGTTCCTCCAGCTCCAGCACGGCCGGCGGGTGGGGCACCCGGCGACCAGCGGGCTGACGCCGGTCGCGCCCTCGCCGGTGCCGCTGCCCGAGACGATCTTCACGCCCGGCGGGCACCGCCCCTCCGTCGTGCCGAGGGAGATGACCGGGGCGGACATCCGCACCACCGTCGCCGATTTCGCGCGGGCCGCCCTCCCCCCGCTCTGAACGAGCCGGGGGGACCCCATCGCGCTCGACGCCGGTTCCGAGGGTGTGGAGGTGCACTCGGCCAACGGCCATCTGCTGCACCAGTTCCTCGCCGCCGGCACCAACCGCCGCACCGACGGCTACGGCGGTTCGCCCGCCGCGCGGCTGCGGTTCACGGTGGAGGTGACCGAAACCGTGGCCGCCGAGATCGGCCCGGAGCGGACCGGGCCGCGCGTCTCCCCCGGCAACACCGTCAGCGGCATCGCGGAGGGCGCGACCGAGGAGATCTACCCGGCCCTCGCCGAGCGGCTCGGCGGACTCGGGCTCGCCTACCTGCACCTGGTGTACGCCGACCGGACGCGCCGGTGTCCGCGCGGATCCGCGCCGCGTGGCCCGGCGTGCTGATGGCCGCCCCGGTGCTGGGCGAGCAGCCCTCGGTGGAGACCGTGCGCCGGGCCTCCGAGCGGGTGCTGGCGGCGGGGGCCGACCTGGTCGCCCTGGGCCGGCCGTTCCTCGCCAACCCCGACCTGGTGGAGCGGCTGCGGACCGGCGCGGCGCTGAATCCGGTGCGGGACCGGTACCTGATGTACGTGGGCGGGGCGACCGGCTACACCGATTACCCCGCCGTCGGCGATCTCGCGCAGGCGCCGGCTCAGCCGTCCAGCGACTCCAGCGTCGCGGTCGACGGTCCCCGCGTCGCCTGAAGGCCCCGGGCGACGTCCTCGGCCGCGTCGAGCACGCGGACCGCGTTCTTCCACGTCACCTTGGCCAGGTCGGCCTTGGACCAGCCGCGGTCCAGCAGCTCGGCGATCAGGTTCGGGTACCCGGCGACGTCGCCGAGGCCCTCCGGGGTGAACGGCGTGCCGTCGTAGTCGCCGCCGATGCCGAGGTGGTCGACGCCCGCGACCTCGCGCATGTGGTCGAGGTGGTCGGCGACCGTGGACACGGTGGCGACCGGGCGCGGGACACGCTCCTCGAAGGCCGCGTGGACCTTCATCGCCTCGGGGCCGGCGTCGAGGGGGTGGAAACCGTGCGCCCGCATGTTCTCGTCGGCCTCGGCGGTCCAGTCCACGGCGGCCTGGAGCACGAACTTCGGCACGAACGTCACCATCGCCACGCCGCCGTTGCCGGGCAGCCGCTCCAGGACGTCGTCCGGGATGTTGCGCGGGTGGTCGCACACCGCGCGGGAGGACGAGTGCGAGAAGATCACCGGCGCGGAGGAGGTGTCCAGCGCGTCGCGCATCGTCGTCGCGGCCACGTGCGAGAGGTCGACGAGCATGCCCTCGCGGTTCATCTCGCGCACGACCTCGCGGCCGAAGGCCGACAGTCCGCCGACGCCGGGCTCGTCGGTCGCCGAGTCCGCCCACGCGTTGTTGTCGTTGTGGGTGAGCGTCATGTAGCGCACGCCGAGCGCGTACAGGGCGCGCAGGGTGGCCAGCGAGTTGTCGATGGAGTGGCCGCCCTCGGCCCCCATGAGGGACGCGATACGGCCCTCCGCGCGGGCCGCCTCCATGTCGGCGGCGGTCAGCGCGGCCCGCAGCTCGCCGGGGTGCCGGTCGATCAGCCGCCGTACGCAGTCGATCTGCTCCAGCGTCGCCGTGACCGCGCCGGGCAGGTCGGAGCGGACGTACACCGACCAGTACTGCGCGCCGACGCCGCCGGCCCGCAGCCGGGCCAGGTCGGTGTGCAGGTGGGCGGACTGGTCGGCGGCGATGTCCCGGGCGTCGAGGTCGTAACGGACCTGCTGGCGCAGCGCCCAGGGCAGGTCGTTGTGGCCGTCGGCGACGGGGAACTCGCGCAGCAGCTCCCGGGCCTGGTCGAGGGAGGTCATCCCGGTCCCTTCCGTCACGTGGGGAACGTCACTTCGCATGTCGCTCTCGCGCGTCACTTTCCGAAGCCGAAGCCGGCCGCCGAGCCCGCGACCTTGGTGCGCAGCCGCTTGCCCTTCTCGGTCGCCTGGTCGTTGAGGTCCTGCTGGAACTCGCGCATCCGGCCGAGCAGTTCCTCGTCGTGCGTGGCGAGGATGCGGGCGGCCAGCAGCCCGGCGTTGCGGGCGCCGCCGACGGAGACGGTCGCGACGGGCACCCCGGCCGGCATCTGCACGATCGACAGCAGGGAGTCCATGCCGTCGAGGTACTTCAGCGGCACCGGCACGCCGATGACCGGCAGCGGGGTGACGGAGGCGAGCATGCCGGGCAGGTGGGCGGCGCCCCCGGCCCCGGCGATGATCGCCTTCAGTCCCCGTCCGGCGGCCTGCTCGCCGTACGCGATCATCTCGTGCGGCATGCGGTGCGCCGAGACGACGTCGACCTCGTAGGCGATCTCGAACTCGTCGAGGGCCTTCGCGGCGGCCTCCATGACGGGCCAGTCGGAGTCCGACCCCATGACGATGCCGACAACAGGGCTCATTCGGTGATCGTGCCTCTCAGATAGCCGGCAGCGTGACGGGCGCGCTCCAGCACGTCGTCGAGGTCGTCGCCGTAGGTGTTGACGTGTCCCACCTTGCGGCCGGGCTTCACGTCCTTGCCATACATGTGGATCTTGAGCTGGGGGTCGCGGGCCATGCAGTGCAGGTACGCGGAGTACATGTCCGGGTAGTCGCCGCCCAGGACGTTGACCATGACCGTCCACGGCGCGCGCGGGCGCGGGTCGCCGAGGGGGAGGTCGAGGACGGCGCGGACGTGGTTGGCGAACTGCGAGGTGATCGCGCCGTCCATCGTCCAGTGGCCGGAGTTGTGCGGGCGCATCGCCAGCTCGTTGACCAGGACGCGGCCGTCGCGGGTCTGGAACAGCTCGACGGCGAGGTGGCCGACGACGCCGAGTTCCTTGGCGATGCTGAGCGCCATCTCCTCGGCGTGCAGCGCGAGCGCCTCGTCCAGGTCGGGGGCGGGCGCGATCACGGTGTCGCAGACGCCGTTGACCTGACGGGACTCGACCACCGGGTACGCCACGGCCTGGCCGTGCGGGGAGCGGACCACGTTGGCGGCCAGCTCGCGGACGAAGTCGACCTTCTCCTCCGCCAGCACCGGCACGCCCGCGCGGAAGGGCTCGGCGGCCTCCTCGACGGAGTCCACCACCCACACGCCCTTGCCGTCGTACCCGCCGCGGACCGTCTTGAGGACCACGGGGAAACCGTCGCCCTCGGCGGCGCCCTCCACGGCGCCCTCCGCGGCGAAGGCGGCCACGTCGGCCGGATCGCTCACGATCCGGTGCCGCGGGCAGGGCATGCCGATCGCGGCGAGCCTCGCGCGCATCACGCCCTTGTCCTGGGCGTGCACGAGCGCGTCGGGGCCGGGGCGCACGGGGATGCCGTCCGCCTCCAGGGCCTTGAGGTGCTCGGTCGGCACGTGTTCGTGATCGAAAGTGATCACGTCACAGCCGCGCGCGAACTCGCGCAGCGTGTCCAGATCGCGATAGTCGCCGACGACGACCTCGTTCACGACCTGCGCCGCAGAGTCCTGGGGAGTGTCACTGAGGAGCTTGAATCTGATGCCGAGCGGGATGCCCGCCTCGTGTGTCATACGAGCGAGCTGGCCACCGCCGACCATGCCGACTACCGGGAACGTCACACCCCTAGCGTATCGGCCGCGCGGAGCCCACCTGTTTACCGGTCGTTCCCCGGCCCCTCCCTGGTCCGTTCCGGACGTCCGCGGGACCGCCCGCAGGAAGATCGCGCGTCCGGGTGGTTAGCATGAACGGATTGACGCCAACCCACGGACGGGGGCCTGCACGACCATGGGACATGGTTCCTCGGGTGCCTATACGGCTCCCCCGGCACCCCCCGCGCCCCGGGCTCCGCTGCGGGAGCGGGTCCGCCGCTTCTCGGCCGAGATCGCGAAGTTCGGCGCGGTGGGCGGCGCGGGAGTGCTGGTCAACCTTCTCGTCTTCAACTTCGTACGCCAGGTCACCGACCTCCAGGTCGTGCGGGCCAGCATCGTCGCGACCGTCGTCGCGATCGTCTTCAACTACGTGGGGTTCCGGTACTTCACCTACCGGGACCGCGACAAGAGCCGCCGTACCCGCGAGATGTCGCTGTTCCTGCTGTTCAGCGCGGTCGGCCTGGTGATCGAGAACGGCGTGCTCTTCACGGCGACGTACGGCTTCGGCTGGGACAGCCCGCTCCAGAGCAACATCTTCAAGTTCCTCGGCATCGGGCTCGGCACGCTGTTCCGCTTCTGGTCCTACCGCAGCTGGGTCTTCCGCGCGCTGCCCGCGCGGGAGCCGGTGGCGCGGGGGGATGCCTCCACGGAGCAGGAGCACCCGGTGGTGGTGCGCGGTACGGCGAACGGGGCGTCGGCGGTCCGCCGCTGAGGGCGCCCCGCTCGCGGCCGCTTTCCCCCCGAGGGGGCTAGCGGACCGTCTTCTCCGGCTCGCCGGGCGGTTTCTTGGCCGGCTGGGTGCGGGACAGGAACAGGCCGAAGACCGGCGGGCGGCTCTGGAGCAGCTCCAGGCGGCCGCCGTCGGCCTCCGCGAGGTCCCGGGCGACGGCCAGGCCGATGCCCGTGGAGTTGCGCCCGCTGATCGCCCGCTCGAAGATCCGCGCCCCCAGGTCGCCCGGGACGCCGGGGCCTTCGTCGGTGACCTCGACCACGGCCTGGTTGCCGGTCACCCGGGTGCGCAGGGCGACCGTGCCGCCGCCGTGCATCAGGGAGTTCTCGATCAGCGCCGCCAGCACCTGCGCCACGGCGCCCGGGGTGCCCACCGCCGTCAGGTGCCGCTTGCCCGAGCTGACGATGGCCCGTCCCTCGCCGCGGTAGGCGGGGCGCCACTCGGCGATCTGCTGCTGGATGACGTCGTCCAGGTCGAAGGTGACGGCGGAGCCGCTGCGCGGGTCGCGGGAGTTGGTCAGCAGCCGGTCCACGACGTCCGTCAACCGCTCCACCTGCGACAGCGCGATCGTCGCCTCCTCCTTCACCGTCTCCGGTTCGTCGGTGAGGGTGATCTCCTCCAGCCGCATCGACAGCGCGGTCAGCGGCGTGCGCAGCTGGTGGGAGGCGTCGGCGGCCAGGCGGCGCTCGGCGGTCAGCATCCGCGCGATGCGCTCGGCGGAGGAGTCCAGCACGTCCGCGACCCGGTCCAGCTCGGGGACGCCGTACCGCTTGTGCCTGGGGCGCGGGTCGCCGGAGCCGAGGCGTTCGGCGGTCTCGGCGAGGTCGGTGAGGGGGGAGGCGAGGCGGTTGGCCTGCCGGATCGCCAGCAGGACGGCGGCGATCACCGCGAGCAGCGCCACGAGGCCGATGATCAGCAGGGTCCGGCCGACCTCCCGGGTCACCGAGGAGCGCGGCTCCTCCACGAGGACGGTCTCGCCCTCCTCGCCGGTGGCCCGGCCCCGGATGACCTCGCCGGACGGCTTGTCGCCGACCTCGACGACCGGCTCACCGGGGATGCGGATCACGGCGTAGCGGGCGTCGCGGATCTGCTCGCGCAGGAAGCCCGCGTCGACGGAGCCGTCGCCGGTGCCGATCAGCCGGCTGTCCACGATGCTGGCCAGCCGCACCGCCTCCAGGTCGACGCGCTCCTGGGCGGTGCTGCTGATCGTGCGGGTCTCGACGATCACGAGGGAGACGCCGAAGACGGCGATCACGACGAGCACCACGGCGAGCGTGGACTGGATCAGTCGACGGCGCATGTCCTCTTACCTGGGCGGACCCGGTAGTCCCTGTGGCGGACCTTGCAGTCCCTGTGGGGGTTCAGTTCTTCTCGAAACGGAAGCCCACGCCGCGCACCGTGGCGATGTAGCGGGGGTTGGCCGCGTCGTCGCCCAGCTTCTTGCGCAGCCAGGAGATGTGCATGTCGAGGGTCTTGGTGGAGGACCACCAGGTGGTGTCCCAGACCTCGCGCATCAGCTGGTCGCGAGTGACGACCCGGCCCGCGTCGCGCACCAGGACCCGCAACAGGTCGAACTCCTTTGCGGTGAGCTGGAGCTCCTCCTCGCCCATCCAGGCCCGGTGCGACTCGACGTCGATGCGCACGCCGTGGGTGGCGGCCGGCTGCGCGGGCTCCACGGCGCCGCGCCGCAGCAGGGCCCGGACCCGGGCCAGCAGCTCGGCGAGCCGGAAGGGCTTGGTGACGTAGTCGTCGGCGCCCGCGTCCAGGCCGACCACGGTGTCCACCTCGTCGGCGCGCGCGGTCAGGATGAGGATCGGCACGGCGTGGCCCTCGGCGCGCAGTCGGCGGGCGACCTCCAGACCGTCCATGCCCGGCAGGCCCAGGTCCAGTACGACCAGGTCGACGCCGCCCTGGAGCCCGGCGTCGAGCGCGGCGGGTCCGTCCTCACGCACCTCGACCTCGTACCCTTCCCGGCGCAGTGCGCGGGCCAGCGGCTCCGAGATGGACGCGTCGTCCTCGGCGAGCAGTACACGGGTCATGAGCTGATGGTAGACCGCCTGGAGCAAGGGCCGGGGCATGATCGCTTCCCGGACCTCTTACCTGTGGACAACCCGGACACCCGCCGTGTGACCTGGTCCGTCACCCCGGCGGCGGCACCTGCGTCAGTGGGATGCCATCCTGGGATGGACCTTCGAAAGGCCGTTCGCGGTACCGTGCTCACCTGTGATCCGTGTCTCAAGTCCTTCCATAACGGGCGGTGTCCTGCCGTATGGTGAATCAGCACCTGTAGCACCCAGGGGACCTTTGGCGACAGTTCGATGCCGAAGGTCTCTTTCGTGTGGGCCGGTCCGGGACCGGCCTTGAAAGGAATGACCTGTGGCCGGGCCTCATCGCACGCAGTGAAGCGTGCGGAGGCATGGCTCCCGGTGGCCGCCGTCCACCGCTCCGCGACCCGGAGCGGCCCCCCTCAAGGCGTGGGTGGACGTACGCGGGCCCGGTGCCGGCCGCCCCCCACCGGGCGCGCATCGCCCCACGAGCGCGTCCCGACCAGCAAGGAACGACCATGGCGTCCAGCCTGACGAAGGACTCGGTCACTCCGGGCACCCCCGGTTCCGAGAAGACCTTCTTCGGCCACCCCCGCGGACTGGCCACTCTCTTCATGACCGAGATGTGGGAGCGTTTCTCCTACTACGGCATGAGGGCACTGCTCCCGCTGTACCTCGTCGCGCCGGGCGGCCTGGGCCTCAGCGCCGGCACCGCGACCGCGATCTACTCGGTGTACCTGTCGCTGGTGTACCTGCTCACGATGCCGGGCGGCTGGTTCGGCGACCGTGTCTGGGGTCCGCGCAAGACCGTCGCCGTGGCCGGCGGTGTGATCATGCTCGGCCACCTCACGCTGGCGCTGCCGTCCTCCGGCACGTTCTACGCGGGCCTCGTGCTCGTCGCCATCGGCTCGGGCCTGCTGAAGGCCAACATCTCCACGATGGTCGGCCACCTGTACCAGGGCCCCGAGGACCCGCGCCGCGACGGCGGCTTCACCGTGTTCTACATCGGCATCAACGTCGGCGCGTTCGCCGCGCCGCTGGTGATCGGCACGATCGGTGAGAACGTCAACTGGCACCTGGGCTTCGCACTGGCCGCGGTCGGCATGGCCTTCGGTGTGATCCAGTTCCTGATCGGCAGCCGGAACCTGGCGCCGCGCTCCAGCGTGGTCCCCCTGCCGCTGTCGGCCCAGGAGAAGGCGTCCACGCTGCGCAAGTCCGCGTTCTGGGCCGCCGTCG
The DNA here is from genome assembly GCA_049998335.1 of Streptomyces sp. cmx-10-19. Taxonomy (GTDB): domain Bacteria; phylum Actinomycetota; class Actinomycetes; order Streptomycetales; family Streptomycetaceae; genus Streptomyces. The sequence continues at coordinate 408,785 of JAEBFB010000003.1, read as the reverse complement.
CCGTGGTCTTCTACGCGATCGTCGGCTTCTCCGGCCATTACACCCTGAACTGGGCGCTGGTCCCGCTGACGCTGCTCGGCGTGATCATCCCGGTGCTGGTGCTGTCGAACATCAAGCGCGACAAGTCACTGGACCGCGCGGAGCAGTCCAAGATGTCGGCGTACATCTGGTTCTTCGTGGCCGCGGCCGTCTTCTGGATGATCTACGACCAGGGCGGTTCGACGCTGTCGCTGTTCGCCGACTCCTCGGCCGAGAACAGCGTCCTCGGCTGGGACTTCCCGGTCTCCTGGTACCAGTCGGTCAACCCGGTCCTGATCATGGCCCTGGCGCCGGTCTTCGCGATGCTGTGGCTGGCGCTGAACCGGCGCGGCAAGGAGCCGAGCACGGCCGTGAAGTTCTGCGGCGGCCTGGTCCTGATCGGCGCGTCCTTCTTCCTCTTCCTCGCTCCGCTGGCCATCGCGGACGGCGGCCACAAGGCGGCGGCCATGTGGCTGGTGGCGATCTACTTCGTCCAGACCTGCGGTGAGCTGATGCTCTCGCCGGTCGGCCTGTCGGTGACGACGAAGATGGCGCCGGCGAAGTACGCCTCCCAGATGATGGGCGTGTGGTTCCTCGCCGTCACCGCGGGCGACGCCACGACCGGCCTGCTCTCCATCGCCGGCGTCGACCTCAACAAGACCGGCATCGTCACCGCCCAGGCCGCCCTCGCGGTCCTGGCAGGCATCGCGATCTGGATGTACCGCAGCCGCGTGAAGCACCTGATGGGCGACGTCCACTGATCCCTGCGGGCGCCCGCTGTTTCGAGGAGGGTCACCTCATCCGGTGGATGGGTGACCCTCCGGGCGTTTGAGAGACGGAGGCCGACCTGTGGAACACGAGCATCCACGAGGGGCACCAGCCGACCGGGCGCAGCCCCAGTTCTTGCCGGCCGGTTCCTTGATGGTGCGGTTGATCCGGTTGAAGAAGTTGGTCAGCGCGATCTCCAGGTTGATCGCGCCGATCTGCTCCTCGGAGAAGTGGGCGTTGGCCTCTTCCCAGATCTCGTCGGTGACGCCCGGCGGACCGTCCTGCAACCGGGTGACGGCTTCGGCCAGCGCCAGTGCCGCACGCTCCGCGTCGGTGTACGGCGCCCCACGCCGCCACGTGGTGCAGCCGCTCGTTGGTGTCACCGGCTTTCTTCCCTCCGGCGACACTGGCGCGGACACACGCCGAGCAGCTGTTGATCGGCAAATCCGCCGACACGAGCAAAATGCTCGCCAGCCACATCCCCCAGGAAAATACAGGCCGCCCAGCAGTCGGCAAGCGCCGGTCGACAACGACGCTTCTCTCGGGGCTGCACGGAGTGCGAGCCCCGGAAGCACGATGATCGCCCAATTCAGCGGCATGGCGCTGGTGGGCAGTAGGTGCGGCCACAGGTGTCGCGGACTGGATCGTAGTTCGCAGCACCGGTCGAAGGCGCTACCTCCTCCGCTACCGCATCCTCCTGACCTGACGGGCGCCCGGCGTCACCTTCCGACGGGCCACGGGCCAGAGCCGTTGGCAGGGCAGACCCCCCTTGCGTTGCGGCGGGGCGGGACAGGATAGCGTGGGTTTAGGTGAGCGATGCTGTTTGGGGGTGTGCTGTGATGCCGGTCAGGCGTGTGGTGTTTCCGCTGGTCGTCTGGGTGGCCGTGGTGCCGTGGTTGCTCGCTACGGCGACGACCATGCTGTGGGGGTTCTCGCAGGAGTCGGACGGGCTGTTCTTGACGTTGGGTACGCGGATGGCTCTGGTGCCATTGCTCTTGGTCGGTGAGGTCGTCGGCGTGGTGGCGGCCTTCCGACACTATGATGGTCTGCGCTCCGACTTCTGGCCGGGAGCTGGGCTGGCGTTTGCTCTTCTGGCACTGTTCACCGTGATGGGGGTGGCCACGACGTGGGGCGAGTGGGGCGGGGTTCTGCTGATCTGGGCTCTGTACACCGGCTACGTGTTCTTCGTGTTCGTCTTCGGCGGGATGGCCTGGAAGAAGGTCTTCGCCTAGCTTTTCGTGGTATGAGGAAGGCCCCCGGCGGCGCGCCGGGGGCCTTCCTCATACCGGATGATTACTTGTACGTGCCGTAGTAGCCGGTGAGGTTCCTCAGTTCGCAGGTCGCGGCGCCGACAAGGCACAGAGGGGAAGCGTACTTGCTCTTGTGGACCCAGGTGACGTGTCCGCCGTTGTAGATGTAGATCTCGTGGTTGGGCATCTGCCGGTGGTTGCCGGAGCGGATTTCCCAACCTCCGCGGGTGATGTGGAACGTCAAAGCGCCGTCGATGGCTCCCTTGACCTTGGCGGTGCCGCCGCAGAACGGGTTGGTGGCGTGGGTCACCATGCGGATGTCGGCGTATCCGGAGCCAGCGCCGAGCTTCTTGACCTTCATGTCCTTGGCACTGGCGGTCTTCGTGGCAACCAGCTTGTGGTTGGACTTCTCGTAGACGTGGGTGGCCTTGACGGAAGTGTGTCCGTCGACCTTGTGACTCTTCCAGGTGATGACTGCGGACTCGGAGGTGCGGTAGCGGGAACTCTTCCAGTCGAAGCCGCGGTTATCGCCACCGTAGACGTACTTTTTACCCCAGTACTTGCACGCCTTGGGGATGGGTTGGTTGACGTACTTGTCGGGGATGAACGTCGTCCACGTCAGGGTGGTGGTGGCCGACGCCTTGGCGGCCTTGGCCTGGGCGGTGGCGGTGCGCTGGACGGCTGCCGCTTCGGTCTCGCCGTGGTTGACCTTGGGCACGGTGACGGCGAGGCCCCAGGTGCGGGCGGCGGAAGTGTCGCCCTTGAGCTGGGGGATGATCCGGTACTGGTAGGAGGTGCCGGCGGTGGCAGTGGCGTCCGTGAAGGTGGCCTGGCCCGGCTTGGTGGTGGTGAGGGGGGTTTCGCCGCGGACGACGGTATAGCGGGCGTTGGCCGTATAGGGCTTCCAGGACAGTGTCACGGCCCCCGGAGCGGCTGCGGAGGTCACGCCCCGGTCGGCCAAGGTCCCGTTGACGAGGGCGGCCTGGCCGCCACTGGTGCGACCGATGCTCAGGTGTTGTTCGATGAGGTCGGAGCGCTGCTCTGTGCTCAGGGGCGCCGGGCTGCCGGGAGCGTCGGCGGCAGCTACGGACGTGGTCATTCCGGCCAGGGTGCTGGTGACGAGCGCGACAGCGGCGAGGGAGGCTTTGACGCTGGAACGGCGGGGGCCGACGGTGCGTGAGAAGTTGGATATTCCTGACTGCACGTGCTCTCCTTCGGGATTCTGACTGGGGGTGGCGCGGGTGGGGCGCGAAGACTTCGCGGCTCCCTTGTGTGCGATGGAGAGATTTGCAGTGCGGGATAAACATTCGATTGACGACCTAGTGATCGAGCTGTGACGGCAGGTAGCCGTGAGCTGATGTTCGTGGTGTGGGTTCCTCGAAGGCTTCCCGGGGGACCTGTTCACATACGCCGCCGACGGATACGTCGACACCGATCGGGATGAGGTGCTGCGGCTCGCCGGTCCGGCTGGCCGGCGACACCGCAACCTCAGCGACGCAATGCGTGCCCTGCATCCACCCATCAGACCGATGGTGGGGTGATGACGACGCGGTTAGCGGTTGACCTGGGTCATCTGCTTGCGATGGCGGCCCGAGCGGCAGTGAGATCCTCGTCCCGTTCGGCAACAGGTCAGTGCGGAAGTGATCGCGACCGACGCAGCGGAACCAGAATAGGCACCCGTGGCCGCTGGCCTCGACGTTGGTCGGCTCGGCACAGATGCCGTAGAGGACGGACACCTGGCCGATCCGCAGGCGGGCGTGTTCGTGCTCCAGGAGTGGGCGGGCCTGGATCCAGATCCGGTTGCCGAGCGGCACGTTTGTCGCGCTCGGAGCCACCGAAGTCGCCACCCGCGCGCGAGTGGCCGGCAGCGTGACACGAGGACAAGAGCCCACCGTCAACGGCCGCCCAGGCGTTCTCTCCTGGAGCAAGGACGGCACCCCGCTGTCCCTCCTCGCCTTCACCGTCGCCGACGGCTGCATCACCGAGATCGCTGCCCTGGTCTACCCGACCAAACTCGTGCGAATGGAACTGCCGGACCCGGTCTGACCTTCTGCCGGTGAAAGGCGACGCCTATCAGGAGTAGTCCCCGCCTGATCCCGCAGAGACGTCGGACTCAGCCTCTGAGGGAACCTCGGTGGACATCCGCCGCGTACGAGGCGAAGTCGGCCCACGTGGCGGGGAGGAGGGCCAGCCGCGGACCGGACGGGTTCTTGGAATCGCGGACCAGGACGGTTGTCGGGGTGGCGGCTATCTCGAGGCAGTTCGAGCCGTCGCCGCTGTACGTGGACTTCTGCCAGTCAAGGGTCTGCATGAGTCGTTCCTTCACAGGTCCTGAATACGCTGGTGGATAAAGTCGCGTGTCTTGGCGGGGTCCAGTGCGCAGGACTCCATGCGTTCCAGTACGGCCCGGTATTTGCTCAGCTGAGCCTCGGCATCGAGGAACTCGCAGGCGCCGTGATGCGAATCCAGTTGGATCGTGTCGAGCTGACGGACAGGGCCTTCCACGTAGTCGAAGGACTGGCCGGTGGTGGGGAAGTGGTTCGTACCGAAAGGGACCACCCGGACGGTGACATGGGACAGTTCACTCATGTCGAGCAAGTGCTGGAGCTGATCACGGGTGATGAGCGGGCCGCCGAAGTCCATGCGGAGGGCTGCTTCGTGAAGGACCGCCGTGTATCGGGGTGGTTCCGCTCGGTGCAGGATGCCTTGCCGCTTCATGCGGTGCGTAAGGCGGTACTCGATCTCGTACTGACGCATGGGTGGAACCACTGCGCGGAACAGGGAGCGGGCATGGTCGGTGGTCTGGAGCAGCGCCGGGATGTGGATCAGGAGTGCCACGCGTAGTCCGGAGGCGTGATGCTCCAGCTCGGCGAGGTCGACCAGGGCGACCGGGACGTGATCACGGTACTCCTCCCACCAACCACGCGTCCGTCTGCCCGTCATCGCGGCGAGGGCGTCGATCAGGTCCTCGTCACCGCAGTCGTAGACATGCGCCATGGAGCGGAGCCGGTCGGAGCTGATGGGCGTGCGTCCGGTCTCGATCATGCTGACGCGTGCCTGGTTGACGCCGAGGAGCCCGGCGGCACTCGTGGCGGTGAGCCCAGCCCGCTCTCGGAGTTTGCGCAGTTCTGCACCCAGCCTCCGCTGTCGGAGCGTGGGGCTGTTGGTGGGCGGCACGGAGCCTCCTTCCTGGCCGCGACGCGGCGTTGCGTTCCCTCACAGGAGTGAAGCATGGATGCCTTTAGTGCATTCAGTAGGATGCATCTAACTTTCTGCTCTACGGTTCTCGACACCGCCCAACCCCCCGCCCCCATAAGCCGGAAGCGCACCCCCACAGGCACAGCCACCGCTCGGCGCGGCCGTTGGGCAGCTGAACCCTCCCTCCAGAAAGGCTGCTTCATGAGCACCGTATCCCCGCACGACACCTGGGCGTACGCCCTCCGGCTGCCGCACGACCCCAGAGCCGCACGCGTCGCACGCATGACCGTACGGGCCGTCCTCGAAGGGCACGGCAGGCACGAAATGCTGGACACCGTCGAGCTGTTGACGTCGGAGCTGGTGACGAACGCCTACCGGCACACCCGCGGGCCGTGCTCGCTGCGGCTGACGGCGCTGAGCGACGGGCGGCTGCGGGTCGGGGTGTGGGACAGTCACCCGCACGTTCCCTCGCCGTTCGCGGAGGCGCCGGGAGGCCACCGCCCGGCTCCCGCTCCGCCGGGGGACGCGGAGGGCGGGCGCGGGCTGTACCTCGTACAGGCGTGTGCCGACTCGTGGGGCGGGTGGTCACTGGGGGGCGACGTGCTCCCGCGCGGCGCCGGGAAGCTGCTCTGGTTCGAGGTGCGGGGACAGCACGGGGACACGGGCCCCGCCGGGGCCAGGGCGTAGCCCCGAAGACGGCACGCCCCTACGCCGGGGCGCCCAGTTCCGCCCAGACCCGTTTGCCCGGTACTCCCGGGGTGCGGACGACGCCCCAGTCCAGGCACAGGCGCTGGACGATGAACATGCCGTGGCCGCCCGGGCGGCCGGCCCGGTGCGGGGTGCGCGGCGCCGGCTGGCCCGCGCCCCGGTCTGCGACCTCCAGCCGGATCACCTTCTTCTCGCAGGTGATGTACAGCTCGTCCGGCCCCTCGGCGTGCAGGCACGCGTTGGTGACCAGTTCGGAGACCACGAGCAGGACGTCCTCCGCGGCGGCCCGCTGGTCGGCCGTGGCCGAGGGCAGCCACCCCCAGGCGTACAACGCCTCACGGGTGAAGTCACGCGCGAGCGGTACGACCCCGCTCGCCCCCTCGAAGCTCAGCCGCCGGGCCTGCCGCCCGCCCGCGTCGCCGCCACCGGCGGACACGGACTCGGACATGCTCTCGGGCGCCCCCATCACTGCGGCCTGCTCCGCGGGCACGCCCCCCTCGGACTCCCCGGTCACGGGCTCGCCCCCCTCGGATGCCCCGGAAGCGCCGCTGGGCTCCGGACCGCGGTCGCCCGGCGAGTAGGGCCGGGTGGTGCTCATCAGCGCTTCACCTCACCGATTCACCAGTTCATGTTTCAAGGTCGTACGTCGTACACATCACAGTCGGTCACAGCACCGTCGTACCCACTCGTACGCACCCGGCTCAGGTCTCTCCTGCCCGAGCGGACCGTCCGAACACCCCTGCATTCGCCACGAAACACGGGACGGGGGGAATTCGGCCCGGACAAGGGGCGGCTCAGTCGGACCCGACGGCCAGCGCGGCCTCGAGCGTGTCGTGGAGTGTGAAGACCGCCTCGGCCCCCGTGATCTCGAAGACACGCGCCACCACCGGCTGCATGGCCACCAGATGCACGCCACCCCCCGCGGCCTCCGCCTTCAGCCGCGCGCCGAGCAGGACGTTGAGCCCCGTGGAGTCGCAGAACTCCAGCCGCGAGCAGTCGACGACCAGCCGGTTGAATCCCTTGGCGAGGCACTCCTCCAGCGGCTCGCGCAACAGATCGGCGGTGTGGTGATCCAACTCACCCGCCGGTGTCACGACGGCACTGGGGCCCTCTTCTCGTACCTCGACCAGAAGCCGGCCCGACTGGGCACTGCCGACCGTCCCGCGGTCCATGCCGTTTCTCTCTCCCGAGGTCGTGACTGCCTGCTGACGCCCCCGAACACTACGCCTTCCCACGACACTCCGACACCCGAACAACCGCACATAAGCGGACATAACCGCACAGAACATACTTGCGGTCGGTTCGGTAAACCCGGTAGGGCTAGTAGGAACACGCAACCGACACGGCCGGCTTTGGAGGCGCCGCACACCGCAGTGCACGTATTCGGCTTCGGCAGCCGTATGCCGAGAACGATGGAGGACATCATGTCACCCCGGCTCGACGGATCGCGTACCCACCTAGCGACGTCGACACTCCCTCCGGAACATCTGGATCCCATCGCGCATCCCGACGCGGTCGTCGACCCCGGCGGTGCACTCGCCGGTCTTCCGGACATCCCCGCCTTCGACGAGGTCGCTCCCGCGGACGCCCGGGCCCTGTCCAAGACCCTCTTCGAGCGGCTGGAGTCGCTGGAGGAAGGCACCCACGACTTCGCGTACGTCCGCAACACGCTCGTCGAGCTGAACCTCGCGCTGGTCAGGTTCGCCGCCTCCCGCTTCCGCTCCCGCAGCGAGCCGATGGAGGACATCATCCAGGTCGGCACGATCGGCCTGATCAAGGCGATCGACCGGTTCGAGACGGAGCGCGGGGTGGAGTTCCCCACGTTCGCGATGCCGACGATCATCGGTGAGATCAAGCGCTTCTTCCGCGACACCTCCTGGTCCGTGCGCGTCCCGCGCCGCCTCCAGGAGCTGCGCCTCGACCTGGCCAAGGCCGGCGACGAACTGGTCCAGCGCCTCGACCGCGCCCCCACGGTCGGCGAACTGGCCGAGCACCTGGGCCTGTCCAAGGACGAGGTCGTCGAGGGCATGGCGGCGTCCAACGCCTACACCGCCTCCTCGCTGGACGCCCAGCCGGAGGAGGACGACGCGGAGGGCGCGCTCGCCGACCGCATCGGCTACGAGGACCACGGGCTCGAAGGCATCGAGTACGTCGAGTCACTGAAGCCGCTGATCGCCGAGCTGCCCGCCCGGGACCGCAAGATCCTCTCGCTGCGCTTCGTCGCGGGCATGACCCAGTCGGAGATCGGCGAGGAGCTCGGCATCTCCCAGATGCACGTCTCGCGCCTGCTGTCGCGAACGCTCGTACGGCTGCGCAAGGGGCTCACGGTCGAGGAGTAGTCCATACCGCCCCGACCGGGTGACGCTTGCCCTCCAGGGGGGTGGTCCGACGCCGGGCCGCCCCCCTTGGGGCTGCCGCCGTCCTTGAGGCTTTCGCCGTCCTTCGGCGGTACGGGCGCGCCTCGGCGGGGTCAGACCACGCGTACGCCTCTCCGCCACACACCCGCGACCAGGGGGACCCCGGGGCGGTAGGCCAGGTGGATGTGGCTCGGGGCGTCGAGCAGGGTCAGGTCGGCGTAGGCGCCCGGGGTGACGCGGCCGATGTCGTCGCGGCGCAGGGCCGCCGCCCCGCCCGCGGTGGCCGACCAGACCGCCTCGTCCGGCGTCATCCCCATGTCCCGTACCGCCAGCGCGATGCAGAAGGGGACGGAGGACGTGAAGGACGAGCCGGGGTTGCAGTCGGTGGACAGCGCGACCGTGGCTCCCGCGTCGAGCAGGCGCCGGGCGTCGGGCCACGGGGCGCGGGTGGAGAACTCGGCGCCGGGCAGCAGGGTGGCGACGGTACGGCCGGACGCGAGGGCGTCCACGTCGGAGTCGGTGAGGTGGGTGCAGTGGTCGGCGCTGGCGGCGTCGAGTTCGACGGCGAGCCGGACGCCGGGGCCGTGGGAGAGCTGGTTGGCGTGGATGCGCGGATGCAGGCCCCTGGCCCTGCCGGCGGTGAGGATCGCGCGGGCCTGGTCGCCGTCGAACGCGCCCCGCTCGCAGAAGACGTCGATCCAGCGGGCGTACGGGGCGCAGGCGTCGAGCATCTCGCCGGTGACGAGGGCGACGTAGGCGGCGGGGTCGTCGGCGAGTTCGGGCGCGACGATGTGGGCGCCGAGGAAGGTGACCTCGTCGGTGTGACGGGCGGCGACGCGCAGGGCGCGGGACTCGTCGGCGGTGGTCAGTCCGTACCCGGACTTGGTCTCCAGGGTGGTGGTGCCCTGCCGCAGGGCCTCGTCGAGGTAACGGGTGAGCCCCGCCTCCAGTTCCGCGTCGCTCGCGGCGCGGGTGGCGGCGACGGTGGTGCGGATGCCGCCCGCGGCGTAGGGGCGGCCGGACATGCGGGCGCTGAACTCCTCGGTGCGGTCGCCCGCGAAGAGCAGGTGGGAGTGCGAGTCCACGAAGCCCGGGAGGACCGCTCGGCCGCCCGCGTCGACCCGATTGTCAGTGGCGGGTGCTTTGCTTGAGTCACCGGTCCACGCGACGCGGTCGCCGTCGATGACGACGGCCGCGTTCCGGACCAGACCGAGCGGGGAGTGGTCGCCGAGGGAGGGGTCGTTGGTGACGAGTGCGGCGATGTTGATGATGACGGTGCTGCTGCTCATGGTGTCCGTGGCGTCCTCGTGGAGACAGGGGCGGGGGCGGATGCTTGCTACGCGCGCAGGGCTTCCACGGCCCGCGTCAGGGCCCGCGGCACATCGGGTACGAGGGTGTGCGCCCCGTCGCGTACGACGTGCCGGCCACCCACGACCGTGTGCCGTACGTCGGCCGCCGTCGCGGCGAATACGGCCGTCTCGGCGCCGAGACGGGGCAGCGGCCCGGCCGTTCTGACCGAGTCCAGGGTGATCGTCGCGAGGTCGGCGCGGGCCCCGGTCTCGATGCGGCCGGTGTCGTCCCAGCCGAGGGCGGCGTGGCCGTCGGCACCGGCGGCGCGCAGCAGGGCGGCGGCGGTCCAGTGGCCGCGGGTGCGGGTGCGCAGGCGCTCGTTCAGCTCCATCGCGCGGGCCTCCTCCAGCAGGTCCACGACCGCGTGGCTGTCGGAGCCGAGGCAGAGCGGCGAGCCCGCCCGCTGGAGCGCGGCCGCCGGGCCGATGCCGTCGGCGAGGTCCCGTTCGGTGGTCGGGCACATGCAGGTGCCGGTGCGGCTGCCGCCGAGCAGGGCGATGTCCTCGTCGGTCAGGTGGGTGCTGTGGACGGCGGTGGTGCGGGGTCCGAGCACGCCGTGGTCGGCGAGGAGCCGGGTCGGGGTGCGGCCGTGGGCCGCGTCGCAGGCGTCGTTCTCGGCGGTCTGCTCGGACAGGTGCACATGCAGCGGGGCCCGCCGCTCCTCGGCCCAGCGCGCCACGGTCGCCAACTGGTCGGCGGGCAGGGCCCGTACGGAGTGGATCGCCGCTCCGATCCGCGCGTGATCCCGTTCCTTGAGAACTGAACAGCGTTGTGCCCAGGCGTCCGCCGTGCCGTCGGAGAAGCGGCGCTGATGTGCGTTCGGGGGCTCGCCGAAGCCGGCGGACAGGTAGCAGGTGTCGAGGAGGGTGATGCGGATGCCGGCGTCGGCGGCGGCCTCGATCAGGGCCTCGCCCATCGCGTTGGGGTCGGCGTAGGGGGTGCCGCCCGGGGCGTGGTGGACGTAGTGGAACTCGCCGACGGTGGTGATGCCGGCGAGGGCCATCTCGGCGTACACGGCGCGGGCGAGGTCCCGGTAGGTGTCGGGGGTCAGCCGGTCGGCGACGGAGTACATGACCTCGCGCCAGGTCCAGAAAGTGCCGGAACCGACCTGGACGGTGCCGCGCAGGGCGCGGTGGAAGGCGTGCGAGTGGGCGTCGGCCAGGCCGGGCAGGGTCAGTCCGCGCAGGATCTCGGCGCCCGGCGGCGGGGTGGGCACGTCCTGGCGGACGGCGGTGATCCGGCCGTCCCGTACGCCGACGGCGACGCCCGGTTCGACGTGGGTGGCGAGCCAGGCGTGCTCCAGCCAGTACGTGCGGGTCCGCTCGGTGGGGGTCACGTGCAGGCCAGCCCTTCCAGTACGTCGGCGAGTGCGCGCACCCCGGCCGCGCAGTCGTCCTCGGCGGCGTACTCGGCCGGGGAGTGCGAGACGCCGGTGGGGTTGCGCACGAACAGCATGGCGGTCAGGACGCGCCCGGAGAGGATTCCGGCGTCGTGTCCGGCGCCGGTGCCGAGGACGGGGATCCTCGCTCGTGTGCTGGTAGCCAGGAGACCGGCGAGGCGGTCGCGCAGGGCGTGGTCGAAGTCGACCACGGGCGTGAAGGACTCGCGGACGACGTCCAGGGCGACGCCGTGGGCGCCGGCGTGGGCGCGGGCGGCCTTCTCCACGCCGTCGACCACGGCGTCCAGGCTCTCCTGGTCGGCGGCGCGGGAGTCGAGCCAGCCGCGTACGAGAGAGGGGACGGCGTTGACGCCGTTGGGCTCGACGGCGATCTTGCCGAAGGTGGCGACGGCACCGGCGCGTTCGGCCTCGCGGCGGGCGGCGAGGACCGCCTCGGCGTAGGGCAGCATCGGGTCGTGGCGGTCGGCGAGGCGGGTGGTGCCGGCGTGGTTGGCCTCGCCCCGGAAGTCGTACCGCCAGCGGCCGTGCGGCCAGATGGCGGAGGCGACGCCGACCGGGTCGCCGGTCAGGTCGAGGGCGCGGCCCTGTTCGACGTGGAGTTCCACGAAGGCGCCGATGCGGGCGAGCCGTTCGGGGTCGGGTCCGATGGCCTCGGGGTCGTGTCCGGCGGCCTCCATCGCCTGCGGGAGGGTGATGCCGTCGCCGTCGGTGAGGCGGTGGGCCCGGTCGGCGGTGAGGGCGCCGGCGGTGAGGCGGGAGCCGACGCAGGCGAGGCCGAAGCGGGCGCCCTCCTCGTCGCCGAAGTTGACGACGCCCAGGGGCTTGGTGAACCGCGTGCCCTTGGCGCGCAGTTCGTCCAGGGCGGCGAAGGCCGAGACCACGCCGAGGGGGCCGTCGAAGGCACCGCCGTCGGGGACGGAGTCCAGGTGGGAGCCGGTGACGACGGCGTCCCCGGTGGCCGGGTCGCCGAGCCAGGCCCACTGGTTGCCGTTGCGGTCCACCTCGTACGCCAGTCCGCGCGACGCGGCCTGCTGCCGGAACCAGGCCCGGCAGTCGGCGTCGGCGGCGGTCCAGGCGTAGCGGCGGTAGCCGCCGGTGGCCTCGCTGCGGCCCAGCGGCAGCAGCTCCGCCCACATGCCGTGGAAGCTCACGCGGTGCCGCCCTCGCGCCCGTCGTCGCCTTCGCGCATCGGCACGCGCACCTGCCGCTCCTCGGCGACCGACTCGGCGAGGTCGTAGCCGGCGTCGACGTGGCGGATGACGCCCATGCCGGGGTCGTTGGTGAGGACGCGGCGGATCTTCTCGCCGGCCAGCGGGGTGCCGTCGGCGACGGTGACCTGTCCGGCGTGGAGCGAGCGGCCCATGCCGACGCCGCCGCCGTGGTGGACGGAGACCCAGGAGGCGCCGGAGGCGACGTTGACCATCGCGTTGAGCAGCGGCCAGTCGGCGATGGCGTCGGAGCCGTCGAGCATGGCCTCGGTCTCGCGGTACGGGGAGGCGACGGAGCCGCAGTCGAGGTGGTCGCGGCCGATGACGACCGGGGCGGCCAGCTCACCGCTCGCGACCATGTCGTTGAAGCGCTCGCCGGCCTTGTCGCGTTCGCCGTAGCCGAGCCAGCAGATCCGGGCGGGCAGGCCCTGGAAGTGGACGCGCTCCCCCGCCATCCTGATCCAGCGGGCGAGGGACTCGTTCTCGGGGAACAGTTCCAGGATCGCCCGGTCGGTCTTGGCGATGTCGGCGGGGTCGCCGGACAGGGCGGCCCAGCGGAAGGGGCCCTTGCCCTCGCAGAACAGGGGGCGGATGTAGGCGGGGACGAAGCCGGGGAAGGCGAAGGCGCGGTCGTAGCCGGCGAGCCTGGCCTCGCCGCGGATGGAGTTGCCGTAGTCGAAGACCTCGGCGCCGGCGTCCTGGAAGCCGACCATCGCCTCCACATGGCGGGCCATCGACTCGCGGGCGCGGGTGGTGAAGCCGGCCGGGTCCTTGGCGGCGGCGTCGGCCATGTCCTCGAAGGCGATGCCGGTGGGCAGGTAGGCCAGGGGGTCGTGGGCGGAGGTCTGGTCGGTGACGATGTCGAGGGGCGCGCCCATCGCGAGGAGCTGGGGGACGAGTTCGGCGGCGTTGCCGAGGACGCCGACCGAGAGCGGACGGCGGGCGTCGCGGGCCACGGTGGCCAGGTGGAGGGCGTGGTCGGGGGAATCGGCCCTGACGTCGAGGTAGCGGTGCTCGATGCGGCGGTCGATGGCGCGGGGGTCGCAGTCGATGCAGAGGGCCACGCCGTCGTTCATGGTGACGGCGAGGGGCTGGGCGCCGCCCATGCCGCCGAGTCCGGCGGTGAGGGTGATGGTCCCGGCGAGGGTGCCGCCGAACTTCTTTGCCGCCACTGCGGCGAAGGTCTCGTACGTGCCCTGGAGGATGCCCTGGGTGCCGATGTAGATCCAGGAGCCGGCGGTCATCTGGCCGTACATGGTCAGCCCGAGGGCCTCCAGGCGGCGGAACTCCTCCCAGGTGGCCCAGTCTCCGACGAGGTTGGAGTTGGCGATGAGGACGCGCGGAGCCCATTCGTGGGTCCGCATGACGCCGACGGGGCGGCCGGACTGGACGAGCATCGTCTCGTCCTGCTTGAGGGTCTCCAGCGTCCGCACCATCGCGTCGAAGGAACGCCAGTCGCGGGCGGCCTTGCCGGTGCCGCCGTAGACGACGAGCTTGTCGGGGTGCTCGGCGACCTCGGGGTCCAGGTTGTTCTGGAGCATCCGCAGAGCGGCCTCCTGCTGCCAGCCCAGGGCACTCGGCGTCGTGCCGCGCGGCGCTCGGACGGGGCGGGGTCCGGACATGGGCTGCCTCCTGGTGGGTCGCTCCCGGTGGATGCTGCTGTGTTGTTGCTTTGGTTATTCATATCCTCGCTTCGTGAATAGAACTAGTCAACATGCGGTCGTGTCCCGCGCGGGCGCGTGCGAGGGTGGGTGCGGGGAGGCGGTGGTGACGAGGGCGACGGCGCGGAGGAGCCTGTGAGCGACGGCGGCACGGACATCGGCGTGGGCGCGGGGCGGGTGCGGCGGCGGGACGCGGCCGTGCGGGCGGCCGTGGAGCAGGGGCTGCTCGGCGCGGACGTACCGATCATCGGGCTGCTGGACGTCGCCGGGATACGCAAGTCGGCGGCGGCCCTGCGGGCGGCGTTCGAGGCGGTGACGGCGCCCGGCACGCCCGTACTGCACGCCTTCGCGGTGAAGGCGTGTCCGCTGGTGCCGGTGCTGCGGTTGCTGCACGAGGAGGGCGTCGGCGCGGAGGTCGCGAGCCCGGGTGAGCTGGCGCTGGCGCGGGCGGCGGGGGTGCCGGTGGAACGGACGGTGCTGGACTCGCCGGCGAAGACGCCGGGTGAGTTGCGGGAGGCGCTGGGGCTGGGCGTCGCCGTCAACGCGGACAATCCGCAGGAGCTGGCGCGGCTGGACGGGCTGCCGGCGGGGACGGCGAGCGCGTCGCCGCTCGGGATCCGGGTGAATCCGCAGGTCGGCGGGGGTGCCATCGAGGCGTTGTCGACGGCGACGGCGACCTCGAAGTTCGGGGTGGCGTTGCGCGACGAGGGGGCGCGGGAGTGGGTGGTACGGGCGTTCCTGGACCGGCCGTGGCTGACCCGGCTGCACGCGCACACCGGGTCCCAGGGCATCCCGCTGGCTCTGATGGCCGAGGGGGTGCGGGAGGTGTACGCGCTGGCCGAGGAGGTCAACGCGCGGGCCGGGCGGCGGCAGATCGACACGCTGGACCTCGGGGGCGGGCTGCCGGTGAACTTCGCGTCGGAGGCGACGGCACCGACGTACGCGGAGTACACGCGCGTGCTGCGGGAGGCGGTGCCGGGGCTGTTCGACGGGCGGTACGGGCTGGTCACCGAGTTCGGGCGGTCGCTGCTGGCCAAGCACGGGACGGTCGTGGCGCGGGTGGAGTACGCGAAGAGCGCCGGCGGGCGGCGGGTGGCGGTGACGCACGCGGGGGTGCAGGTGGCGACGCGGACGGTGTACGCGCCGGAGGCGTGGCCGCTGCGGGTCGCGGCGTACGACGCGTCGGGGCGGCCGAAGGGAGGGGGCGACGTGGTGCAGGACGTGGCGGGGCCGGCGTGTTTCGCGGGGGATCTGCTGGCGGTGGGACGGGCGTTGCCGGTGCTGGAACAGGGGGATCTTGTGGCGGTGCTGGATACGGGGGCGTACTACTTCGCGCATCACTACGCGTACAACTCACTGGCGCGGCCCGGGGTGTGGGGCTTCACCGAGGGCGGGGGCGGGGGCGGGGGTGTCGCGTTCGGTGTGGTGCGGGCGGCCCAGACGATCGGGGAGATCCTGACCGAGGCGGGAGGGGACTACGTCTCGTCGCTGACCGAGGGCCTGCGCCGCGGAGGCGCGGGGGCTTCGTAGGGCGCGGGTGCGACGCGGCTGATCGCGCAGTTCCCCGCGCCCCTGGAGGCAAGTACATCTCCTCGCTGACCGAGCGCCTGCGCCGCGGAGGCGCGGGGGCTTCGTAGAGCGCGGGTGCGACGCGGCTGATCGCGCAGTTCCCCGCGCCCCTGGAGGCAAGTACATCTCCTCGCTGACCGAGCGCCTGCGCCGCGGAGGCGCGGGGGCTTCGTAGAGCGCGGGTGCAACGCGGCTGATCGCGCAGTTCCCCGCGCCCCTGGAGGCAAGTACATCTCCTCGCTGACCGAGCGCCTGCGCCGCGGAGGCGCGGGGGCTTCGTAGAGCGCGGGTGCAACGCGGCTGGTCGCGCAGTTCCCCGCACCCCTGGAGGGGGCGCTACGCGCCACCGTCCCTCACTGCCGCAGGCGGCCCCCTTCGCCGCCGACCCTTCTCCGCCAGCCGCAGGCCCCGGCTGTCAGCCGCAGCCATGTCATCGGGCCTGCGGTCCCGACCTCAGCCCCGGCCCGCAGGCCACAGTCGCCAGCCTTGAGCCTCACCTCGGCCCCGAGCCGCAGGCTCCGCAGACACCAGAGCACCGGCCCGGAGCCCTGCACGGCCCCAGCCCCAGCCCCAGCCCCAGCGGAGGCTAATGGGGTGCGGGTCAGACCAGGGCTGCCGGTTTGCGCTTGGCGCCGCCCGGGGCCGCGTCGCCTGCTGCGATGCCTGTGGCGCGGTAGGCCTTGACCTGCTTGGCGGTGGGGCGGCCTCCGTCGGGGGCGAGCCAGTCGACGCGGACCCACAGGAGGGCGTCGGTGGCGTGTTCGAGGCGGCCGAGCCAGGTGGACTTGAGCCAGAGGCCGGCGCCGCACCCGGCGAGGAGGCCGCCGAGGGCGCACGGCACGGCGAAGGTGCCGCCGAGGGCGGCGGCGAAGGCGAGCAGGAGCCACCAGCGGTGTCCGCGGCGCCAGTTGCGGGTGGTCACCGCGCGGTCCTGGAGCACGTCGTGCCGGCCCGCGCGGGCGGCGGAGCCGGCCAGCGCGCGGTACCGCTTGCGGCGTACCGACGCCACGACGGCCGTGGCCACGATGAAGAGGGCGGCGCCCGCCAGGACGCCGATCCGGCGGCCGGTCAGTCCCGGCACCGCAAGCCCGACGGCTCCCGCGACCACGCCCTGCCACCACAGCGGTGCCGCACCCGCCCGTACGACCACGGCGACCCGCGCCAGTCCGACCTGCCCTCCGCGCGCCACGTCCAGCCTCCTGTCAGGTCCGTGTCCGTGTGGCGCCGCACTGTAGCGGGGCAAGCTGAGACGAGTCTGAGAACGCGTCGGCCGTCCGGGTCACTCCACGAACAGCCCCCGCGCGGCGGCCCCCGCGTCGAACTCCTCCAGCCGGGCCTGCGCGTCCGGCAGGTCGTCGCACATCGCCTCCAGCAGCACCCGGCCGAGCAGCATCGGCGCGCAGGCGGTGTCGAAGGCGAGGCCCGTGCCGACGGCGGCGGGCAGGAGCAGGTCGGACACCTTGGCGACCGGCGCGAAGGCGGAGTCGGCGACCGTCACGACGGTGAGCCCGGCCTCCTTGGCGTGGGCGAGCGCGTCGACGACCTCGCGCGGATGCCGGGGCAGGGCGAAGCAGAGCAGGGTCGTCGCCCCGGCCCGTACGGCGGCGTCGACGCGGTCGTGGAGCATGCTGCCGCCCTCGGCCAGGAGCCGGACGTCCGGGTGGACCTTGGCGGCGAAGTAGGCGAAGCCGTGCGCTTGGGCCGCCGCCGTCCGCAGTCCGAGCACCGGCAGCGGGCGGCTCCCGGCGAGCAGCCGCCCCGCCTCCCGGACCGGGCCCGGGTCGGCCAGCGCCTCGGCGAGGTGCCGCAGGTTCTCGATCTCGGCCGCCACGGCCTGCTGGTACTCGTTGACGGAGCCGGTGTCGGGCGCCGGTTCGGCGGGGGCGACCTCGCGCAGATGGCGGCGGAGCGCCGGGTAGCCGTCGAAGCCGAGGGCGACGGCGAAACGGGTCACGGAGGGCTGGCTGACCCCGGCCAGCTCGGCCAGCTCCACGCTCGACAGGAACGGCACGTGGGCGGCGCGGCGCACCATGATGTGCGCGATGCGCCGCTGGGTCGGCGTCAGCCGGTGGCCCTCGAAGAGCGCCTGGAGCCGCCCGGCCGCACTGTCGGCCACCCGGCCGCCCTCGGCCTCGTCACTCCCGCTCACGACGTGCGCCCCCTCGGCCTATTCACGGACCCCGGTTTCTGCATACCGTTATACAACGGGGCGGCGGTACCGGCCTCGTACCGGCCTCCCCCTAGGGGCCCTCCCCCGGCGGAAACGGGGGCTAACCCCAGTGCCGCCGCGGCCCTCCGCTTCCTACCGTTGAGGCATGACGGGAATGGACGGGCGGGACACCGACCTCAAGAAGGAACTCGACGCCACCCTGCAGACCCGCAGGGAGCTGGGCGAGGAGTACGAGTCCGCGCTGGTCGACTCGTTCCTCGAGAAGGTCGACCAGCGGATCGACGGGGCGGTCGAGCGGCGGGTGCGCCGGCAGCTCGCCGAGCGGCAGATGACGGCGGCCCGTGACGGCCGGTCGCCGAGGCCGACGGACTCCTTCGGGGAGCGCTTCGGCTTCGGCATAGTCTCGCTGGTCCTGGCCGTCCCGCTGTCCGCGATCGGCGGCGGGGTCGCCGACCTCCCCGGGCTGCTGGTCGCCTGGGCCGGGATCGTCGGGGTCAACGTCGTCCAGGCCGCCCGCACCAACCCGAGCCTGTTCGGCCGCCGTGGCCGCGCCGGCCAGGAGGACGCCTGGGAGGACTGAGCACCCTGCGTGAGGGCCGGGGACGGAGGACGGGGCCGGGCCGGGGGAAGACTGCGCGGGGACCGCCGCACCCCCAATACTGAGGGGCGGGACGACGGCGGTCCCCGCGGGGGACGCGCGCGGTGCCGGGCCTCACGGCCGGGCGCGGCGCGTCCGTGGCGTCCTTGGAGGTCCGGGAGCCGCTCCGGAAGGTCCGTTGACGCCGTTCGCTGCCGGTGGTCCGGGGAGCCGCTCCCGTTCCTGCCGACACCCCTTACTCTGCCGGTCCCGTGTTAAGCGACTGCTGCGCGGACGTGACGTGCGCGTACCACTTCCGCGAAGTGCTGCTCCCCCGGACACCGCTTCCCCCGGACACCGCTTTCCCCGGACACCGCATCCCCCGGACACCGCGTCCCCGGGACGTCGCTCCCCCGGAACGCCGTTACTTGCCCTTCGCAAGGAAGGACAGCAGGTCCTGACGGCTCACCACACCGGTGGGCTTGCCCTCGACGAGGACGATCGCCGCGTCGGCGGCGCCGAGCACCGACATCAGGTCGGCGACCGGCTCACCGGAGCCGACCTGCGGCAGCGGGGCGGACATGTGCTTCTCCAGCGGGTCCTCCAGCGAGGCCCGCTTGGTGAACAGGGCGTCCAGCAGCTCGCGTTCGACGACCGAGCCGACGACCTCGGCGGCCATCACGTCGGGGTGGCCGGCGCCGGGCTTCACGATCGGCATCTGCGAGACGCCGTACTCGCGCAGCACCTCGATGGCCTGACCGACCGTCTCGTCCGGGTGCATGTGGACGAGGGAGGGGATGTGGCCGCCCTCCTTGTGGGTGAGGACCTCGGCGACGCGGGCGCTGGGGCCGGCGTCCTCCAGGAAGCCGTAGTCGGCCATCCACTCGTCGTTGAAGATCTTGCTGAGGTAGCCGCGTCCGCTGTCCGGCAGCAGGACGACGACCACGTCGTCCTCGCCGAGCCGCGCCGCCACCTCCAGCGCGGCGACGACCGCCATGCCGCAGGAGCCACCGACCAGCAGGCCCTCCTCCTTGGCGAGGCGGCGGGTCATCTGGAAGGAGTCCTTGTCGGAGACGGCGACGATCTCGTCCGCGACGGTCCGGTCGTACGCCGTCGGCCAGAAGTCCTCACCGACGCCCTCGACGAGGTAGGGGCGCCCGGAGCCGCCGGAGTAGACGGAGCCCTCGGGGTCGGCGCCGATCACCTTGACCGTGCCGTCGCTGGCCTCCTTGAGGTAGCGCCCGGTGCCGGAGATGGTGCCGCCGGTGCCGACGCCCGCGACGAAGTGGGTGATCTTCCCCTCGGTCTGCTCCCACAGCTCGGGGCCGGTGGAGTGGTAGTGGGAGAGGGGGTTGTGCGGGTTGGAGTACTGGTCCGGCTTCCAGGCGCCCGGCGTCTCGCGGACCAGCCGGTCGGAGACGTTGTAGTAGGAGTCCGGGTGCTCGGGGTCGACGGCGGTGGGGCAGACGACGACCTCGGCGCCGTACGCGCGCAGCACGTTGATCTTGTCGGTGGAGACCTTGTCAGGGCAGACGAAGATGCACTTGTAGCCCTTCTGCTGGGCCACGATGGCCAGGCCCACGCCGGTGTTGCCGCTGGTCGGCTCGACGATGGTGCCGCCCGGCTGCAGCTCCCCGCTCCGCTCGGCGGCCTCGATCATGCGCAGGGCGATGCGGTCCTTCACCGAGCCGCCCGGGTTGAAGTACTCGACCTTGGCCAGGACGGTGGCCCTGATGCCCTCGGTCACGCTGTTGAGCCGCACCAGCGGGGTGTTGCCGACGAGGCTGATCATCGAGTCGTGGAATTGCACCGTGGTCTCCGGATGCCGCGAAAGAGTGGTCGAAATCGGTACGGCCAGCCTATGGCCTGCGGCCCTCGCGCTGCCCCGGGAAGGTCGTTCACTCCCCGTCGAGATTGGGCGACCGTCCGTACGGGGCAAGGAGTGGGTGTACGGCTTGAGGGAGGTGGCGGCGACGTATGACGAGCATGTCGAGGGCGAGGGTGGCCCGGCGGATCGCGGCCGGCGCGGCGTACGGCGGCGGCGGGATCGGGCTGGCCGGGGCGGCCACGGTAGGACTGCTGCTGGCGGAGGTGCAGCTGGCCAGGCGCCGGGTGGGCATCGGCACACCCGACCGGGTGCCGAACGCGCAGGGGGTGTACGGCGACGGCCCGCCGGGCGCCGGTGAGCCGCTGCGGCTGATGATGCTGGGCGACTCCACGGCAGCCGGGCAGGGCGTGCACCGGGCCGGGCAGACCCCCGGCGCGCTGCTGGCGTCGGGGCTCGCGGCGGTGGCGGAGCGGCCGGTGGAGCTGAGGTCGGTGGCGTCGCCTGGGGCGTGCTCGGACGACCTGGACCGGCAGGTGGCGCTGGTCCTCGCGGACCCGGGCCGGGTGCCGGACATCTGCGTCATCATGATCGGCGCGAACGACGTCACCCACCGGATGCCCGCGACCCGCTCGGTCCGGCACCTGTCGGGGGCGGTACGGCGGCTGCGCACGGCCGGCGCGGAGGTGGTGGTCGGCACCTGTCCGGACCTCGGCACGATCGAGCGGGTGCGGCAGCCGCTGCGCTGGCTGGCCCGGCGGGTCTCGCGGCAGCTGGCGGCGGCGCAGACCATCGGCGTGGTGGAGCAGGGCGGGCGGACGGTGTCGCTGGGGGACCTGCTGGGTCCGGAGTTCGCCGAGAACCCGCGGGAGCTGTTCGGCCCCGACAACTACCACCCCTCCGCGGAGGGGTACGCGACCGCCGCGATGGCGGTGCTGCCGTCGGTGTGCGCGGCACTGGGGCTGTGGCCGGCCGAGGAGGAGCACCCGGACGCGCTGCGGCGCGAGGGATTCCTGCCGGTGGCGCGGGCGGCGGCGGAGGCGGCGTCCGAGGCGGGTACGGAGGTGGCGGCGGCGATGCCGGCGGGGCCGCGGGGGCCTTGGGCGCTGCTGAAGCGGCGGCGTCGTCGGCGGGTGGCGGAGGCGGAGCCGGCTTCGCCGGTGCGGCGGGTGTAGGGGCGGGGAGGTGCGCTCACCGGCGCCGGCCGGGTGCCGCCGCGCCCGCCCTCCCCCGCTCTCGGCTTCGCTCGAGCGGGGCCCCCGTCGCCCCGGCGGCACGACGGCCCGCAGCCGTGTGAGCCCCAAGCAAGCGCTTAGACAGTTGCGGTCCATGTCACACCGCCACCCCCGTGACCCGGGCCATACGTCCGGGTAACTTCCCAAGCAGCCCTGCCCGTGTCCGTACCGACCCGCCCTGGAGCCGTGATGCCCGAAGCCGTGATCGTCTCAGCCGCCCGCTCCCCCATCGGCCGCGCCTTCAAGGGCTCGCTCAAGGACCTGCGCCCCGACGACCTCACCGCCACGATCATCCAGGCCGCGCTCGCCAAGGTGCCCGAGCTGGACCCGCGCGACATCGACGACCTGATGCTCGGCTGCGGTCTGCCCGGCGGCGAGCAGGGCAACAACCTCGGCCGCGTCGTCGCCGTGCAGATGGGCATGGACCACCTGCCCGGCTGCACGGTCACCCGGTACTGCTCCTCGTCGCTCCAGACGTCCCGCATGGCGCTGCACGCGATCAAGGCCGGTGAGGGCGACGTCTTCATCTCGGCCGGTGTCGAGACGGTCTCCCGCTTCACCAGGGGCAACTCCGACAGCCTGCCCGACACGCGCAACCCGCTCTTCGCCGAGGCCGAGGCCCGTACCGCCGAGGTCGCGCAGCAGGAGGGGACGAGCTGGCACGACCCGCGCGAGGACGGCCTCGTCCCGGACCCGTACATCGCGATGGGCCAGACCGCCGAGAACCTCGCCCGCTGGAAGGGCGTCACCCGCGAGGACATGGACGAGTTCGGCGTCCGCTCGCAGAACCTCGCCGAGGAAGCCATCAAGAACGGCTTCTGGGAGCGCGAGATCACCCCGGTCACGCTGCCCGACGGCACGGTCGTCTCGAAGGACGACGGCCCCCGCGCCGGCGTCACCCTGGAGGGCGTGCAGGGCCTCAAGCCCGTCTTCCGCCCCGACGGCCTGGTCACGGCCGGCAACTGCTGCCCGCTCAACGACGGCGCCGCGGCCCTCGTCGTCATGAGCGACACCAAGGCCCGCGAGCTGGGCCTGACCCCGCTGGCCCGCATCGTCTCCACCGGCGTCTCCGGCCTCTCCCCCGAGATCATGGGCCTCGGCCCGGTCGAGGCGAGCAAGCAGGCGCTGTCCCGCGCCGGGCTGAGCATCGGCGACATCGACCTGGTCGAGATCAACGAGGCGTTCGCCGCACAGGTCATCCCCTCCTACCGCGACCTGGGCATCCCGCTGGAGAAGCTGAACGTCAACGGCGGCGCGATCGCGGTCGGCCACCCCTTCGGCATGACCGGCGCCCGCATCACCGGCACGCTGATCAACTCCCTCCAGTGGCACGACAAGCAGTTCGGCCTGGAGACGATGTGCGTCGGCGGCGGCCAGGGCATGGCGATGGTCATCGAGCGCCTGAGCTGACCGCGCCGGAGCCGACCGCCTGAACCGGCCCCGCTTGAGCCGAACGTAGCGCCGGGGAGACCCAGCGTCACGCCGCGGCCCGGAACCCCGCACCCCCGGGGTTCTGGGCCGTTTTGTGACCCAATCTCCCCCATGATGTGACCTACCTCTCGCATCCCCTGGATTCACGCAGGTCAGACCAGTCCGATCCCCACCCCGCGGGCCCAAAGTCCTGTCCGTTTCGTGACGTTACGCACTGACAGACGGTTAGTCCTCCCTTCAAGCTGATGTAGGAAGTCGGGGGTCGACTTTGAACCGGGAGTACGTCAGTGAGCGCCATGCCGATCGCCCTGCTGCTCACCACGGCCGCCACCGGCGCCGTGGGCGTCGCCGTCCTGCGCAGCGTTGTGGTGCTGCGCCGGCAGGTGACGGCCCTGCACGCCGCGCTGGCCGAGAGCCGGGCCGCCGCCACGCGGGGCCGGGTGCCCGCCGCCCGCTCCACCGCGGACGCCGAGGAGATACGCGCCGCCGTCGCCGAGGCCCTGGCCGACGAGCGGGAGCGCGAGCTCGCCGAGGCGCGGGCCTTCTGGGCCGCCCAGGAGTCCCGCGACGGCGCGGACACGCCGCTGCTGCTGGGCCTGTCCGACAGTGAGCTGTTCCTGCCCCGCCAGGCCGACCTCGTGGGCCTGGAGCCGGTGGCCGAGCCGGTCGTGGAGGCCGAGGAGGCGTCCGCGCAGGAGGCCGGGCCCCGGGAGTCCGCCGAGCTGGCCGCCGCCCGCCGCCGCCACCCCTCGCACCCGGACTTCGTACCGAACCCGTCACCCGCCGTCGGCGACCACGAGCGCACCGTCGCCGCGCTGGAGGAGCTGGCCGAGTCGGGTATCGCGCTGGCCGACGTCCGTCCGGGCCCGCTGGGCACGCTGGACGTGTACGTCTTCGCCGACGGCACCACCCTGTGTATGACGCCGGGCCACCGGGAGACGGCGCAGCGCCTGGCCGACGCGCTGGGCGCGGGCCGGACGCCGTACCTGCTCGGCGGCTCGGGGATCTCCGGTGCCTACACGCTGACGTTCGCGTGCGGCGAGGAGAACGTGTACATCCTGGCGGACCGCGTCATCGCGTCCCTCTAGTCACGCCGGGCGCGCCGGTGTCAGACCCCGGCCCGCTTGCGCGCCTCCTCCACCAGCCCCACCGCTTCCTCCACCTGGCCCTCGTCCTCGACGACGAGGGCCAGGTCGTGTGCCGCGACGGCGATCTGGTCGGCGACGGCGAACATGCCGGCGTCGGGCATCTCGCGCGGCTCGGCACCCGGTTCCTCGATGAGCTGGGCGCGCCGGGACAGCTCCCTGGCCAGCCCCAGCGCCTCGGCGGCGGCGCCGCGTTGCAGCCGGCTCTGCGGGGCGGCCCGCAGCCGGTCGGCGAAGTCGTCCACGGCACGGGTCAGAAGCGTCGTATCCACCACGGCGCGAGCGTACGCGGCCGTCCCGGACTGTTGCCAACGGGCGAACGCTCAGGCACGGTGACCTGAAGGACCGGCTCACAACCCCTTTCCTCCGGAGGCGCCGATGTCCCAAGTCTTCTCCGCCGAGACCCATCGCAACCTGATCGCCCGCATCCCCCAGTGCACCGGTCGTGAGATCTCCGACTGGCTGCGCGCCGTCGAGGACGGGCCCGCCCTCTTCCGCTTCGAGGAGAAGGTCAGCTGGCTCCGCCACGAGCACGACCTCTCCTACGGCCACGCGAAGGCGATCGTCCACGAGTACGACCTGAGAAGGGCCGCCCGCAAACTGCGGTGAGCGCGCGGACACGACGACGAAGGGCCCCGGGCTGTGCAGCCCGGGGCCCTTCGGGTGCGACCTCGTACGGTCGTACGGGGTCGTACTAGTCGTTGCTGTTCAGGATCGCGATGAGGCGCAGGAACTCGAGGTAGATCCAGACCAGCGTCAGCGTGAGGCCGAAGGCGGCGAGCCATGCCTCCTCGCGCGGGGCGCCGTACGCGAGCCCGTCCTCGACCTGCTTGAAGTCGAGGGCGAGGAAGCAGGCGCCGAGGATGATGCCGATGACGCCGAAGACGACACCGAGGGCGCCGCTGCGGAAGCCGAGGCCGTCCCCGCCGCCGAAGACGGCGAACAGCAGGTTGACCGCCATCAGGAGGACGAAGCCGAGCGCGGCCGCCATCACGAAGCCGTAGAAGCGGCGGTTGACGCGGATCCAGCCGGCCTTGTACGCGATCAGCACACCGGCGAAGACCGCCATCGTGCCGATCACGGCCTGCATGGCGGCGCCGTCGGCGATGCGGTTGTCGACGACGCTGGAGACGACGCCGAGGAAGACACCCTCGAACGCCGCGTAGAGCAGGATCAGCGCGGGCGAGGCCTTGCGCTTGAACGACTGGACCAGCGCCAGCACCATGCCGACCAGCGCGGCGCCGATGCCGATGCCGTAGGAGCGGTTGATGTGGGCGTCGTCCACGGGCAGCAGCGCCCACGCGAGCGCGGCGGTCACCACGAGCACGCCGAGCGTGCCGGCCGTACGGATGACGACGTCGTCCATCGTCATCCGGCCGGTGGTGGCCGGCGCCTGCGGCGGCGCGCCGTGCTGAAGGTCCTGCTGGGCGTACGGGTTCTGCGCGTACGGGTTGCCGGTGGGCTGCGCGTACGGGTTGCCCTGCGTGGCGACGGCGGGTCCCCCGGCCTGCGGCGCGGCGTTGAAGCCCGCGTAGCCGTTGTCGCGGCTGAACCCCCGTCGCGAGAAGACCGGGTTTCTGCTCCTCATTTCACTCCTCCATGGCCACACGACGCGGCCTTGGCTCAAGAGTAATAGAACGGCAAAGGAATGACCCTACTGCTTGGGGAGGATCTTTCCCGCACCTTGCGGGACAACACGCTACGCCGACCGGTGATTCCCCTCACGGCGGGACGGCCCCTCGATCCGTGAGCGCCGTCACAAGCCCCGCCTGGCCCGATGACCACAGGGCGCGCGGGGGATGTGTGCCCGGAGCCGGACTTGAACCGGCACGCCCTCGAAGGGGCAGCGAGGTTTAAGCTCGCCGTGTCTGCATTCCACCATCCGGGCCAGGCCGTGGGCTCCGCGTCGCGGGCCTTGAGCCTATCGGGACGCACCTCCCGAACCGTGGCCGGGAGGACCGATCTTGTCTTATTTTATTGGCGCCTGAGTGAGCATCAGCTCCTGGAGCAGGCCATCAGCACATGCCAGCAGCCTTGCAAGCGGGGCCCGGCCGCGCATGCGGAATGACGGGAATTCACCGTCATGACGAGGGCGCCCGCCCCGTTCCCCGTCTCGGGGGTCTCCGTCATCCGCAGGTATGACACCGGGCCCGGCCGTCCGACCGTGGTCGCCCCCGGAAACCGGAACAGCGGCTGACTCCGCGGCGACGTGCCGCCGGGACGATGGGCACACGTCCCCGAGCAGCCGTCGTACCGACAGGAGCGCCCTTCCCGTGACCACCGCACCCCTCACCGACCGGTCCACCACCGTCGCCGCGCGCGCCACGGAGCTGTCCAAGATCTACGGCCGGGGCGAGACCCAGGTGGTCGCCCTGGACCGGGTCTCCATCGACTTCCGGCAGGCCGAGTTCACCGCGATCATGGGCCCGTCCGGCTCCGGCAAGTCCACGCTGATGCACTGCGTCGCGGGGCTCGACACCTTCTCGTCCGGCTCGGTGCGCATCGGCGACACCGAGCTGGGCTCGCTCAAGGACAAGCAGCTGACCAGGCTGCGGCGGGACAAGATCGGGTTCATCTTCCAGGCGTTCAACCTGCTGCCCACCCTCGACGCCCTGGAGAACATCACCCTGCCGATGGACATCGCGGGGCGTAAGCCGGACCGGGAGTGGCTGGACTCCGTGATCGGGATGGTCGGGCTGGCGGACCGGCTCGGGCACCGGCCCTCCCAGCTGTCCGGCGGGCAGCAGCAGCGGGTCGCCGTGGCGCGGGCGCTGGCCTCCAAGCCGGAGATCGTCTTCGGCGACGAGCCGACCGGCAACCTCGACTCCCGGTCCGGCGCCGAGGTGCTGGGCTTCCTGCGCGACTCGGTGCGGGGGCTCGGGCAGACGGTGGTGATGGTGACCCACGACCCCGTCGCCGCCGCGTACGCGGACCGGGTGGTCTTCCTCGCCGACGGGCGCATCGTCGACGAGGTGTACGGGCCGACGGCCGAGTCGGTGCTCGACCGGATGAAGCGGTTCGACGCCAAGGGGCGGACCAGCTGACGCACCGTCGGGCGGTACGGCTGACGCACCGTCGGTGAGCGTCTCGCCGCGGTACGGCTGACGCACCGTCGGGCGGTACGGCTGACGCACCGTCGGTGAGCGTCTCGCCGGTCTCGCTCCGACCCGCCACCACCCCATCCCACCCCGCCCCGCCCCCGTACGTCCCGGACGGAGAAAGACCCCCCATGTTCCGTACCGCCTTGCGCAATGTCTTCGCGCACAAGGCCAGGCTGTTGATGACCGTGCTCGCCGTGATGCTCGGCGTGGCGTTCGTGTCGGGCACCCTGGTCTTCACCAACACCCTCTCCGACGCCCTCCAGAACAGTTCCGCCAAGGGCTTCGACCACGTCGACGTCGCCGTGACCACCGAGTACCAGGACGCCGAGGGTGACCAGGTCGGTGAGGAGCCGGAACTGACCGACGCGCTCCTCCGCGACAGCGCGAAGGTGCCCGGCGCGGCCGCCGCCGTCGGCGTCGTGACCGGGTTCACCGCCGTCGCCGACAAGGACGGCGACCTGATCGGCGACGGCTGGAGCACCGAGGGCGCCAACTACTGGGGCGCCGACGACCCCCGCTACCCCCTGGTCGACGGCCGCGCCCCCAGGGGCGAGGGCGAGATCCTCATCGACGCCAGGACCGCCGAGCGCACCGGGTACGGCGTCGGCGACACCGTACGCATGTCCGTCGACGGGCCCGTCCTCGCGCCGAAGGTCACCGGCGTCTTCACCACCGACGACGGCAATGTGGCCGCGGGCGGCACCCTCACCCTCTTCGACACGGCGACCGCGCAGAAGCTGTTCGGCAAGACCGGCACGTACGACGAGATCGACGTGCGCGCGAAGGCCGGGGTCACGCAGACCGCGCTGAAGGAGCGACTGGACCGGGCGCTCCCGGCGAAGCTCGTCGAGACGTCCACCGGCAGGGAGCTGGCCGACGAGCAGGCGGAGAGCATCGCCTCCTCGGTGAGCGGCATGAAGCAGGGGCTGCTGGTCTTCGCCGGCATCGCGCTGTTCGTCGGCACGTTCATCATCGCCAACACCTTCACGATGCTGGTCGCCCAGCGCACCAAGGAGCTGGCGCTGCTGCGGGCGGTCGGCGCCTCGCGCCGGCAGGTGACGCGGTCGGTGCTGATCGAGGCGTTCGTCGTGGGCGTGGTCGCCGCGCTGACCGGGCTGCTGGCGGGCATCGGCATCGGGGCCGGGATGCGCGCCCTGATGAACTCGCTCGGCGCGGTCGTGCCCGACGGGCCGCTGGTCGTCTCGCCCGGCACGGTCGTGACGGCCCTCGCGGTCGGCGTCCTGGTCACCATGGTCGCGGCGTGGCTGCCGGGCCGCCGGGCGGCGAAGATCCCGCCGGTCGCGGCGATGAGCAGCGTGCACGCGCAGGCCACCACCAGGTCGCTGGTCCTGCGCAACACACTGGGCGCGCTGTTCTCGGCGGCCGGTGTCGCCGTCGTCCTCGCGGCGACGACGATGAGCGGCTCGGACGGGCAGGCCCCGATGGGGCTCGGCGCCGTACTGCTGATCATCGGCGTGTTCATCCTGACGCCGCTGCTGTCCCGCCCGCTGATCGCCGCCGCCTCGCCGGTACTGCGCCTGTTCGGCGTCTCGGGCAAGCTCGCCCGGCAGAACTCGGTGCGCAATCCCCGCCGTACGGCCGCCACCGCGTCCGCGCTGATGATCGGACTGACCCTGATCACCGGTATGACGGTGATGGCGGGCAGCCTCCAGAAGTCGATCGACGCGATGGCGTCGGCCGCGATCAAGGCCGACTACGTGGTCTCGATGGCCAACGGCACCCCCCTCTCCCCCGACGTCGGCGAGAAGCTGCGCGCCGCCGACGGCGTCGAGGCCATCAGCCCGCTGCGCGACGCGGAGTCCCGCGTCGACGGCGAGACCGAGTTCCTCACCGGCGTCGACGGCTCCACGATCGGTGAGCTGACCGATCTGAAGGTCGAGCAGGGTGCCTTCGAGATCGGCGGCACGAAGGTCGTCGTGGACGGCGACACCGCGAAGGACCACGGCTGGAGGACGGGCTCCGCCTTCACCGCCGCCTACGAGGACGGCGCGAAGCAGCGGCTCACCGTCGCCGGGGTCTACGAGGCCAACGACCTGATGCGCGGCATCATGCTCGACCTCCGCAACGTCACCCCGCACCAGTCCGACCCGGTGGACATGCAGGTGATGGTGAAGATGTCCGACGGGGCGTCCGCGGCCGCCAAGGACAGCCTCACCCGGGCGCTCGGCACCAACCCGGCGGTCAGGGTCCAGGACAAGCAGGACATCTCCAACGAGGTCGCCAGGATGTTCACGCTGATGCTGAACATGCTCTACGGCCTGCTGGCGATGGCGGTGATCGTGGCCGTCCTCGGCGTCGTCAACACCCTCGCCATGTCCGTCTTCGAACGCTCCCAGGAGATCGGCATGCTCCGGGCGATCGGCCTGGACCGCAAGGGCGTCAAGCGGATGGTCCACCTGGAGTCCCTGGTGATCTCCCTGTTCGGCGGGGTGCTGGGCATCGGCCTCGGCGTCTTCTTCGGCTGGGCCGCCGGCGAGCTGCTGGGCACCCGGCTGCCGACCTACGAACTGGTCCTGCCCTGGGGCCGGATGGGCGTCTTCCTGCTGCTGGCCGCCGCGGTCGGCGTCCTCGCGGCGCTGTGGCCGGCCCGCCGGGCGGCGCGGCTGAACACGCTCCAGGCCATCAAGGCGGAGTAGCCGGTACGCGTACGTGTGAGGCCCCGCTGCCCTTGGGTTCAAGGGGTCGTCGCAACACCACTTGGTTTCAGGTGGTGAGTACATCACGTAGACGCTCGGCTGGGGTATCCCAGCCGAGCGTCTTGCGTGGGCGGCCGTTGAGTTCCTGGGCGACGTGTTCGAGGTCTTCGGGACTGTGCAGGCTCAGATCGGTGCCCTTCGGGAAGTACTGCCGCAGCAGCCCGTTCGTGTTCTCGTTCGAGCCCAGGGCCCGGAGGGCGGGGCCTCACACGTGTCCGCACGTGGCGCGGGAGGTCTCAGTTCCAGGTGCGGGTGCGCAGCGGCAGGCCGGAGGCGCCGGATTCGGGGGTCTTCACGGCGAGGACCTGGTTGACGCCGATGCGGTTGCGTTCGAAGGCGAGGGCGGAGGCGGCCATGTAGAGCCGCCAGACCCGGGCGCGGCCGGGGCTGACCAGCCGGTTCGCGGCCGCCCAGTCGGCCTCCAGGTTGGCGACCCAGCGGCGCAGGGTGAGCGCGTAGTGCTCGCGGATCGACTCCACGTCGCGCACCTCGAAACCGGCGCGCTCCAGCTGGGTGACGGTGGTGCCGACCGGGGCCAGCTCGCCGTCGGGGAAGACGTAGGCGTCGATGAACTCGTCGACGCTGTAGGCGGACTCGTCGCGGTGGGGGCGGCGCGCGATCTGGTGGTTCAGCAGCCGTCCGCCGGGCTTGAGCAGCCTGTACAGGTCGCCGGCGTACTCCAGGTAGCGCTCGGCGCCGACGTGCTCGGCCATGCCGATGGAGGAGATGGCGTCGTACGGTCCGTCGGCGACGTCCCGGTAGTCCTGGACGCGGATCTCCACCCGGTCGGTGAGGCCCTCGTCGGCGACGCGCTTGCGGGCGTAGGCGGCCTGCTCCTGGGAGAGGGTGACGCCGACGACGCTCACGCCGTGCTCGCGGGCGGCGTGGATCGCCAGCGAGCCCCAGCCGCAGCCGACGTCGAGGAGGCGCTGACCCTCGCTCAGGCCGAGCTTGCGGCAGACCAGTTCGAGCTTGTCGCGCTGGGCGTCCTCCAGGGTGCCGCCTTCCTCCGGCAGGGCCGGCCAGTAGGCGCAGGAGTACACCATCGAGGTGCCGAGGACGAGTTCGTAGAAGTCGTTGCCGACGTCGTAGTGGTGGCTGATGGCGCGTCTGTCGGTGCGCCTGGTGTGCAGGTGGCCGCGGGCCCGGCGGATCTCCTCGGCGGGCGGGGCGGGCGGCAGCGGCGGCCCGGCGAGCTTGACCAGCCCGCGTACGGCGGCCCGGACCTGCGGATCGCGCAGCGCCTCGGCCAGGCCGCGGGCGTCCTCGCCACGCTCCCAGATGAGGCCGGACACCAGACCGAGGGCGGTGTAGAGGTCGCCCTCGATGTCCAGGTCGCCGGCCACCCAGGCGCGGGCCAGGCCCAGTTCGCCCGGCTTGAACAGCAGGCGGCGCAGGGCACGGCGGTTGCGGACGACGAGGGTCGGCGCGCCCGGCGGCCCCGACTGCGAACCGTCCCAGGCGCGGATGCGCACCGGGAGGGGGGCTCCCAGCAACTGTTCGAAGAGGTTCTGGAGCCGCAGCGCGGCGTCAGCCATGGCGTACCTCCGTGACGAGCGATCCCGGAATGTCCAACACCACGTAAACACCTGGGGGGCCGCCGTGCAGTCCCCGGCGCGCGTTACGACTCGGCAAAATACTTGTACACACCATCGGCCTTGGTGTGCGCCGTGAGGCAACGCGAAGGGGCCGCCCGCACCACGGATGGCAGGCGGCCCCTTCAGGGTCTTACGGGTACTGCGGGAGGTCGGGCGGTCAGGAGGCCTTGGCCTTCTCGCCGGACTTCTCCTCGCTCACGGCCGCGGACCGCTGCGCCGCCTTCTTCGGGACGGCGGCCCTCGGCGCGGCCGGGGCCGGCTTGGCGGCCTCGTAGAACTCCTCGCGCGGGGTCTCGATCGCGCCGAGGGAGACGACCTCCCGCTTGAGGAACATGCCGAGCGTCCAGTCGGCGAAGATGCGGATCTTCCGGTTCCAGGTCGGCATCGCGAGACCGTGGTAGCCGCGGTGCATGTACCAGGCGAGCCGGCCCT
The DNA here is from genome assembly GCA_049998335.1 of Streptomyces sp. cmx-10-19. Classification (GTDB taxonomy): domain Bacteria; phylum Actinomycetota; class Actinomycetes; order Streptomycetales; family Streptomycetaceae; genus Streptomyces. The sequence continues at coordinate 377,068 of JAEBFB010000003.1, read as the reverse complement.
TGAGCTTGATCTTCATCTTGCCCATGACGATCATCGCGACGCCCTTGTGCAGACCGAGGCCCGCCACCGCGCCCTTGTTGGCGTGGCTGTACTCCTTCTGCGGGAAGCCCCGCATACCGGAGATCACGTTGTCGCCGAGGACCTTGGCCTGGCGCAGCGCGTGCTGGGCGTTCGGCGGGCACCAGGCGTTCTCGTTGCCCGCCTTGCGGCCGATGAGGTCCGGGACCTGCGCGTTGTCACCGGCGGCCCAGATGTAGTCGGTGCCCTTGACCTGGAGGGTCGCGGCGGTGTCGACGTGGCCGCGGGGGCCGAGCGGCAGACCGAAGCGGGAGAGCGCCGGGTTGGGCTTGACGCCGGCCGTCCACACGATGGTGTGGGAGTCGACCTCGAGGCCGTTCTTCAGCACGACGTGGCCGTCGACGCAGGAGTCCATCGAGGTGGACAGGTAGATCTCGACGCCGCGGCTCTCCAGGTGCTCCTTGCCGTACTGGCCGAGCTTGGGGCCGACCTCGGGGAGGATCTTGTCGGCGGCGTCGACGAGGATGAACCGCATGTCCTCGCGGGAGACGTTGGCGTAGTACTTGGCCGCGTCGCGGGCCATGTCCTCGACCTCACCGATGGTCTCCGCGCCGGCGAAGCCGCCGCCGACGAAGACGAAGGTGAGCGCCTTGCGGCGGATCTCCTCGTCGGTGGTGGAGTCGGCCTTGTCCAGCTGCTCCAGGACGTGGTTGCGCAGGCCGATGGACTCCTCGATGCCCTTCATGCCGATACCCTGCTCGGCGAGGCCGGGGATCGGGAAGGTGCGGGAGACCGCGCCCATCGCGATGACCAGGTAGTCGAAGGGCAGCTCGTACGCCTCGCCCACGAGGGGGGCGATCGTCGCGACCTTGCGGTCCTGGTCGATGGTGGTGACCCGACCGGTGAGGACCTCCGCCTTCGGAAGCACGCGCCGCAGAGGGACGACGACGTGCCGCGGGGAGATGCTGCCGGCGGCGGCTTCGGGGAGGAAGGGCTGGTAGGTCATGTACGACCGCGGGTCGACGACGGTGACGGTCGCCTCGCCGTAACGCATCTTCTTCTGGATGCGTCGAGCTGCGTACAGGCCTACGTACCCACCGCCTACTACGAGGATCCTGGGACGCTCCGTGGTGCTCATGCCATCGAGTATCCACCCGGTCGAGGGGGGTGGTTCGTGCGCCCCTTCACAAGCTTCGACGGCCACTGTGCTACCATGCGCGACCCACGTGACCTAGATCATGACGGGCCGAGGAACCAGCCGCCGGGTCACCCCGTTGTCAATGCCGCGTGAGCTGCCCCTCCGCGCCTTCGGGGACGGTGGGCCACCCCTCCGCACAGGCCCTCCGGGGCCCTCTCGGGGCGCCTTCCTGAACGCGTTCAAAGGGCAGTTGAACCCCCAAAAGGGTCAACCGGCGCCCTTTCGTCGTCCGACCGGGCCCAATTCCTTGTGAAGAACTTCACGAACTTTCCCGACGGGACGTCACCGAGGGGCCCGGAGGGACCCCCCGGAGGCGCTCAGACGTCGTCCGGCCTGCTCAAAGAGCGACCGCGAGCGCTCTACGCGAGCGACCACGCGATGCCGTCGAGGATGTCGTGTTCGCTCACCACGACCTCCTTCGCGTCCGTCCGTTCCATGATCGCCAGGAGGACGAGGGCGCCGGCCGCGATCACGTCGACGCGGCCCGGGTGCATGGAGGGGACGGCGGCGCGTTCGGCGTGGGTGGAGCGCAGCAGCCGGTCGGTGATCTCGCGGACGCGCTCGTGCGAGACGCGGGAGTGGTGGATGGCGGCCGAGTCGTATTCCGGCAGCTCCTGCGCGATGGCGGAGACGGTGGTGACCGAGCCGGCGAGCCCGACCAGCGTACGCGCCTCGCGCAGCGGCACCGTCCGCTCGGCGAGGTCCAGGGCCGCCTCGATGTCGGCCCGTATGGCGGCGACCTGCTCCTCGGTGGGCGGGTCGGTGACCGCGCCGTCGCGCACCAGGTGCCGCTCGGTCATCCGCACGCAGCCGACGTCCACCGAGCGGGCCGCGCGCACGTGGTCGTCGCCGACGACGAACTCGGTGGAGCCGCCGCCGATGTCGACGACCAGGTAGGGCTTGTCGAGGTGGTCGCGCCCGGCCAGCTCCCTGGTGGCGCCGGTGAAGGAGAACTCGGCCTCCTGCTCGCCCGAGATGACCTCCGGCTCCACGCCCAGGATGTCCAGCACCCCGCGCACGAACTCGTCGCGGTTCTCGGCGTCCCGGGAGGCGGAGGTCGCGACGAAGCGCAGCCGCTCGGCGCCGTGCCCCTTGATCACCTCGGCGTACTCGCGGCACGCGGCGAAGGTGCGCTCCAGCGCCTGTGGTGCCAGCCGCCCGGTGCGGTCGACGCCCTGGCCGAGCCGCACGATGGTCATCCGGCGGTCCAGGTCGGTCAGCTCGCCGGTCGACCCCGCGCCGGAGGCGCTGTCGGACACAGTGGCGTCGGCGACCAGCAGCCGGATCGAGTTCGTACCGCAGTCCACGGCGGCGACACGGGTCACTGGGCGTCCTCCTGGTCGGTGAGGGTCACGCAGGGGCCCTTGCGCCACCACTCGGGCAGCATCGCGATCGCCTCGTCGCCGAGCGGGTTGACGCCGGGGCCGGCCGCCAGCGAGTGGGCGACCAGGACGTGCAGGCACTTGACCCGGTCCGGCATGCCGCCCGCGCTCGGGAAGCCGGTCAGCTCCTCGATCTCGTCCCGGCGCCGGATGTAGTCCTCGTGCGCGGCGCGGTACGCGGCGGCCAGCCCGGGGTCGGCGGCGAGGCGCTCGGTCATCTCCCTCATCACGCCGTTCGCCTCCAGCGTGCCGATCGCGGAGGCCGCCTTCGGGCACGTCAGGTAGTACAGCGTGGGGAAGGGCGTGCCGTCGGGCAGCCGCGGCGCCGTCTCCACGACGTCCGGCTGCCCGCAGGGGCAGCGGTGCGCGATGGCGCGCAGGCCGCGCGGGGGGCGGCCGAGCTGCTGCTGGAAAGCCGCCACGTCCGCGTCGGTGGGCTCGGTGCGCTCGGTGGTGGGCGGGGGAGTCTGCATGGCTGTCTTCTGCTGGTCTTCCTGTTGAGTCGCGGCCGGGGCGGTCGGGTTCACGGCCGGCGGGCGGAGGCGGCGTCGGCCTTGTCGACGCCGTCCCAGACGTTGCGGTACCAGGGGCGGTCGGCGGCGCCCGCCTCGGCGCGGGCCTGGTCGGCCGCGTCCGGGTCGACGACGACGAACCCCGTCTCCCCCGGCATCACGTAGTGCAGCCGCAGCCGGATCTGCTGCTCGGCGTAGGCGTCGTCCTGCCAGCGTGCCTTGAGGTCGCGCAGGTCCTCGACCCGCTGCCGGGTCTGGGCCTGCTCCCGCCGGAGGTCGGCGATCTCGGCGCGCTGGGCGACGTACTGCCGTATCGGGTAGGCGAGGGCCACGACGAGGGAGCAGAAGACCATCGCCAGCAGCGCGGCCCGGCCGGTCAGCCGGGAGCGGCGGGCCTGGCGCCTGGTCTGCGAGCGGTAGACCCGGGCCGCGGTCTGCTCCCCGATGATCCGGATCCTGGTCGCGGTGGAGAAACGGTCCCGGTCCTTCACCGCCATGTCTGTCCCCGCCTTAAGTCCACACGTGCGTACGTCCCCGCACACGGTACGGGACCGAGTACGGGGACGTACGTACGACGCTGCCTCTCGCGGGGCCGGTCAGCCCTTGAAGCGCGGGAAGGCGCTGCGGCCGGCGTACACCGCGGCGTCGTCGAGGATCTCCTCGATGCGCAGCAGCTGGTTGTACTTGGCGACGCGCTCGGAGCGGGCCGGGGCGCCGGTCTTGATCTGGCCGCAGTTGGTGGCGACGGCGAGGTCGGCGATGGTGACGTCCTCGGTCTCGCCGGAGCGGTGGGACATCATGCACTTGAAGCCGTTGCGCTGGGCCAGCTCGACGGCGTCCAGGGTCTCGGTCAGCGAGCCGATCTGGTTGACCTTGACCAGCAGGGCGTTGGCCGAGTTCTCCTCGATGCCGCGGGCCAGGCGCTCCGGGTTGGTGACGAACAGGTCGTCGCCGACGAGCTGGACCTTGTCGCCGAGCTTGGCGGTGATGGTCTTCCAGCCGTCCCAGTCGTCCTCGAACAGCGGGTCCTCGATGGAGACCAGCGGGTACGCCTCGACCAGCTCGGCGTAGTACTCGGTCATCTCGGCCGCGGTGCGGGTCCTGCCCTCGAAGGTGTAGGCGCCGTCCTTGTAGAACTCGGAGGCGGCGACGTCGAGCGCGAGGGCGATCTGCTCGCCGGGGGTGTAGCCGGCCTCCTTGATCGCCTCCAGGATGAGGTCGAGGGCCTCGCGGTTGGAACCGAGGTTCGGGGCGAAGCCGCCCTCGTCGCCGAGGCCGGTGGCCAGGCCCTTGTTCTTCAGGACCTTCTTCAGCGTGTGGTAGACCTCGGCACCCCAGCGCAGGGCCTCGGAGAAGGACTCCGCGCCGATCGGGGCGATCATGAACTCCTGGATGTCCACGTTGGAGTCGGCGTGCGAGCCGCCGTTCAAAATGTTCATCATCGGCACCGGCAGCAGGTGCGCGTTGGGACCGCCCAGGTAGCGGAAGAGCGGCAGGTCGCTGGCCTCGGAGGCGGCGTGGGCGACGGCGAGGGAGACGCCGAGGATGGCGTTGGCGCCGAGCGAGCCCTTGTTGTCGGTGGCGTCCAGGTCGAACATGGCCTGGTCGATCAGGCGCTGCTCGGTGGCGTCGTAGCCGACCAGCTCCGGGCCGATCTGCTCGATGACCGCGAGGACGGCCTTCTCGACGCCCTTGCCGAGGTAGCGGCCCGGGTCGCCGTCACGGAGTTCGATGGCCTCGAAGGCACCGGTGGAGGCGCCGGAGGGAACGGCGGCACGACCCGTGCTGCCGTCGTCGAGGCCGACCTCGACCTCGACCGTGGGGTTGCCTCGGGAGTCCAGGATTTCCCGGGCTACGACGACGTCGATGGACGGCACGAGCATCTCCTTCTTCAATGTGACGCTTCGGTGTGACGCGCGGGTCCGCGTGACGCGCGGGTCCGCAGGACCGCGGCGGCTCTGCGGGTCCGAGCCTAACCGGCTCCGGGCGATCGGCCAGCCGATCGCCCACGCGCTGGACAGAACCGAGAGTAAATTGTTTCCGAACGGAACAAAGCCGTTTTCGAAAAGGGGCCCGCCCCGGTGCGTACGGGGGAACACGCACCGGGGCGGGAGTCGCGGGAGCCGACGCCTCCTTCGCGGAGGCCGCCGCCTACTTGAGGTGCAGTTGCTGGCCCGGGTAGATCAGGTCGGCGTCGTCGACGATGTCGTCGTTCAGCTTGAACAGCTTCGCCCAGCCGCCCTTGACGTCGTGCTCGGCGGCGATGGTGCTGAGGGTGTCGCCCTTGACGACCTTGTACTCGCCGTCGCCCTTCTCGACCTTCTTGCCGGTCGGGGTGGTGACGGTCTTCTTCTCGGCCTTCGGCGCGGCGGCCTTCGGCGCGGTCTTCTCGGCGGCCGGGCGCTCGGAGGAGCGGGAGGCCCTCTGCTCGGAGGAGCGCTCGGTGGTGGAGCCGCCGCTCTGGCTCTGGCTCTCGCCCTGCGTGCTCTCGGAGGCGCCGGAGTCGCCGCCGGAGTACGCGGCGCCGGACAGGCCGGTGCCGCAGACCGGCCAGGCGCCCTTGCCCTGGCTGGCGAGGACCTTCTCGGCCACCTGAATCTGCTGGGACTTGCTGGCCTGGTCGGCGCTGGAGGCGTACTGCGTACCGCCGTAGGCGGCCCAGGTGGAGGCGGAGAACTGCAGGCCGCCGTAGTACCCGTTGCCGGTGTTGATGGACCAGTTGCCGCCCGACTCGCACTGGGCGACGGTGTCCCACTCGGAGGCGGTGGCGGCGGAGGCGTTGCCGGCCGCGATCAGCGGGGCGGCGACGGCGGCACCGGCGACGCCGGCGATGGCGATGACGCGGGTGGCCTTGGAGGCGCGACGGTGCTTGCCCTTGCCGGAAAACAGCATGGTTGATCCCCTCACCGACGCCTGCGAGGTGAGCTGTCGGGTTCGGGCCGGTTGAGTTGCCCGGCCGGGTTCCTCGCGGAACTCGGCTCCACCCCTAGCCGCTCCGGCTCAACTGCCCGGTGCGGCGCCTACCTTGGGTCCCCCGCTCCTGCCTTCGGCGCTTGACGCGACGACTGTTCCCGGGGAGCCGCTGGCAGGATTCGGCGTTGCGGCAACCGGGGCCCGCGATGGCGAGCGGTCACGACCGTAGACATGCGCTCCGGGGATTTTCAAAGACGATCAAGGCTTCTGAGACCTATCTCTCACGAGATCCAAAACGGACAAAAGATCTCTTAACGTGACGCGAACTACCCCTGGTTTTCGCCTGATTCGCCCCCGACCGTGAGCTTCTGACCGGGGAGGATGTAGTCGGGGTCGGCGCCGACGACGTCCTTGTTGCCGTCGTAGAGCGAGTGCCACCCGCCGTCGAGGTCAAGGGAGTCGGCGATGTGCCAGAGGGTGTCGCCGGTGTGGACCGTGTACTGGCCGTCCACGACCTCCCGCGGCTCCCCGGCGCCGCGCGAGGCGTGCCGGCCGGAGGCGTCGGCCGTACGGCCGTCCACCGCACCCTCCTCGGCGCTGCCGCCGCGGTGCCGGCCGGCGCCGGACACGCCGTCGACGCCCTGCGGTTCGATGGCCGCCTCGGTACCGGATTGGGGAGATGTGTCCGAGTTGCCCGGCAGATCCGTGGCGTCGGACGGCGCGTCAGAAGCCGTCGTCGAGGGCGACGGGGACGACGAAGGGGACGAAGAGGGGTTTTTCCCACCCGTGGAGGCGGAGGAGGCGGGCGACTCGGACGCCTCGGGCGAACCGGAGGGCTGCGGAGCCGTCGACCCGTCGAGCCCCTTGGTAGGTGCGGACGAGCCGGACGAGTCGGGCGTGCCGGAGGAAGCGGATGAGTCGGAGGAAGCGGACGAGTCGGACTGCTTGGGCCTCCTCGTCGCCCCCGAGGCGTCCGTGCCCTTCGACGCACCATCACCGGCCGCGGCGCCCGCGGCCTTGCCGCTGTCGTCGCCGAGCCCCGCGAGCGGTCCGCAGGTCGGCCAGGCGGCGACGCCCTGGTCGGCGTGTATCTTCTCGGCGACTCTGATCTGCTGCGCGCGGCTGGCCTCGTCGGCGCTCGGCGCGTAGGCGAGCCCGCCGTAGCCCTCCCAGGCCGCCTGGGAGATCTGGAGGCCGCCGTAGTACCCGTTGCCGCTGTTCTGGCTCCAGGCGCCGCCGGTCTCGCACTCGGCGACCCGGTCCCAGTTCGCCCCGTCGGCCGCGTGCGCGCCGGTGGCGCCGAGCAGCGGGATCGCGATGGCGGAGCCGGTCACTCCGGCAGCGACGACCAGGGCGGGGGCCTGGCGGGGGCGACGGTGACGACCGTTCCCGGAGAGCATGCGACGACCTTTCACAGACAACGGGGAAGCGCGGCGGACGACACTCGGCACCGCGTTGATCCGTGAACGTATAGGCAGATGATCGCTTGTCACAAGTTCATGCCGCGCAGATCACGTGAAAGTCACAGACGTGAGCGCGTGTCACTTTTGCTTCGGTAAACCGCCGTTGTCGTCCGGTGACGCGGACGAAGGGGAGGGCTCGGCGGGTGTGAAGGAGACGGGCAGGGTGCGCAGGCCCCGCATGATGAGCCCGCCGCGCCAGCGCAGTTCGGCCGGGTCGGCGGCCAGGCGCAGGTCGGGGAGGCGGGTGAGGAGCGTGGCGAGCGCGGTCTGGCCCTCCAGGCGGGCGAGCGGGGCGCCGAGGCAGTAGTGGATGCCGTGGCCGTACCCGAGGTGCTGGCTGTCGCGGCGGGTCAGGTCGAGGGCGTCGGGGTCGGTGAAGCGCGCCGGGTCGCGGTCGGCGGCGGCGAGGACGACGAGGACGGGGTCGCCGGCCGCGATGTCCTGGCCGCCGAGGACGATCGGCTCGGTGGCGAAGCGCCAGGTGGCCAGCTCCACGGGGCCGTCGTAGCGCAGCAGTTCCTCCACCCCGGTCTCCAGCAGGCCGCGTTCGCCGGCGGCGAGGGAGTCCTGGAGGAGGGTCCGCTGTTCCGGGTGGGTGAGCAGGGCGTACGTGCCGTTGCCGATGAGGTTGACGGTGGTCTCGAACCCGGCGAACAGGAGGATGAAGGCCATCGCGGCGGCCTCGTTCTCGGTGAGGTGCTCGCCGTGGTCGGAGGCGCGGATGAGGCCGGAGATGAGGTCCTCGCCGGGGCCGGGCTCGGCCGGGAGCGCGGCGCGCTTGCGGTGGATGAGGTCGGCGAGGTAGCCGCGCATCTTCTTCACCGACCGCGCGACTCCGCCGCGGGGGCCGCCGCCGTGCCGGATCATCATGCCCGCCCAGTCCCGGAAGTCGTCCTGGTCCTCGCGCGGGACGCCGAGCAGGTCGCAGATGGCGTGGATGGGCAGCGGGAAGGCGAAGTCGTGGATGAGGTCGGCGGAGCCGGTGGCGGCGAAGCGGTCGATGAGGCCGTCGGCGAGTTCCTGCACGCGGGGCGCGAACTCGGCGACCCGGCGCGGGGTGAACGCCTTGCTGACCAGGCGGCGCAGCCGGGTGTGGTCCGGCGGGTCGATGTTCAGCAGATGGGTCATCAGCTCGGCCTTGCGCTCCCCCGGGATGCCGGTCTTCCCCCTGGCGTGGGCCGGCTCGTCGTGGTGCGCCGGGTTCTTGGACAGCCGCGGGTCGGCGAGCGCCTGCCGGGCGTCGGCGTACCGGGTGACGAGCCATGCCTCCACGCCGCTGGGCAGCCGCGTCCGATGCACCGGCGCGTGCTCGCGCAGCCAGGCGTAGACGGGGTAGGGGTCGGTGGCGAACTCCCAGGAGAACAGCTCGGGGACGGGCCCGTGGGCCGGGGAGCCGGGCGACGGCTCGGGCGCGGTCCCGGGTCCGATCTCGAGCGGGGCCCCGGACGGAGCCTCAGACGGGGCCCCGGGGCGGACCTCGGACGGCGCCCCGGACGAAGTCTCGGACGGGGACCCGGGCCAGATCTCGGACGGCGCCCCGGGCGGCGTCTCGGACGGGGAACCGGGTCGGGCCTCAGACGGGGCCCCGGACGGGGCCTCGGACAACGTCCCGGGCGGCGTCCCGTCCGGCGTCCCGGGCCGGACCCCGAACGGCGTCCCAGACCGAGGCGCAGACGGGAAACCGGGCGGCGTCCCGGGCCGGACCTCGGACGGCGCCCCGGACGGAGCCTCAGACGGGGAACCGGGTCGGGCCTCAGACGGGGCCCCGGACGGGGTCTCAGACAACGTCCCGGGGGGCGTCCCGTCCGGCGTCCCGGGGCGGACCTCGGACGGCGCCTCAGACGGGGACTCGGACCGGGCCTCAGACGGGGCCCCGGACGGGGCCTCGGACAACGTCCCGGACGGCGCCCCGGACGGAGGCGCAGACGGGGAACCGGGTCGGATCCCGGGTGGCGTCTCGGGTGGGGGCTCAGGGGTCATGCCTCGACCTCCCTGATGGCGTCCCGGTAGGCGCGGGCCGCTGCTCTGAGGGCTGCCTCCGGGTCGGTGCCCTCGGCCTCGGCGCGGGCGGCCAGGGCGAGGAGGTCGTAGCCGATGCCCTCGCCGGTGGGGAGGGGGACGGCGAGGCCGGCGGTGCGGACGCGGGAGGCGAGCTTCGCGGCGAGGGCGAGGCCGGGCTGGCCGAGGGGGACGCCCTCGGTGACCGAGGTGCGCTGCTTCTCGGCGGCCTTGGTGCGCAGCCAGTGCGCGCGGACCTCTTCGGGCGTCTCGGCGCTCTCGTCGCCGAAGACGTGCGGGTGGCGGTGGATCAGCTTGGCGACGATGGTGCCGGCGACGTCGTCGACGGAGAACGGGGCCTCGGGGTCCTCCTCGGCGATCCGGGCGTGGAAGACGACCTGGAGCAGTACGTCGCCCAGTTCCTCGCGCAGTTCGTCGCGGTCGCCGTCCTCGATGGCCTCGACCAGTTCGTACGCCTCCTCGATGGCGTACTTGGCCAGGCCCTCGTGGGTGCGCCCGGAGGACCAGGGGCACTCCTGGCGGATGCGGTCCATGACCTGGACGAGGTCGAGGAGGCGGGCGCCGGGGAGGTCGTAGGAGGCGGGGAGCAGCTCCAGCTCGGGCATGGAGAGGCGGCCGGAGCCGGCGAGGCGGGCCAGTCCGTCGGTGAGGGCCGGGTCGCCCTCACCGGTCGCCACGACCACGACCGTACGGCCGCCTGCGCAGGCGGCGACCAGTTCCTCGGCGGTGGGGGCGGCCTCGTCGACCGGTACGCCCGCCTCGCGCAGGTACGGCAGCTGCGGGTGGGCTCCGTCGGCGCACAGCACGCGGTCGGCGGCGCGCAGGGCCTGCCAGGCGGGCCAGGACAGCAGGCCGGGGGCGACGCGGTGGCTGGTGGTGAGCAGGACGATGCGGCCCGGGTCGGGGGTGGCCGCGCCGGCGGTGGTTGCGTTCACCGTCCGAACGTAACGCATGCCCCCGACGGCCCCCCGGGTCGTCCACAGGGGGCCGTACGCAGGGCTGTTACGCCGGCTGCTCGCTCTGCGCGGCCGTGATCTCCCGCACCCAGGGCGTCTTGGCGTCGACGCGGCTGCTCCTCTGGACGTCCCAGGTGCCGTAGCGCGGGTTGACGTCGATGTGGAGCTGGGCGGACGCCTTGGACAGGGCCTGCCAGAACTCGGGGCGGCTGGTGTCGGTGCCGAGGCTCTCGGCGAGCTTCTGCGCCTCCAGCTGGAGGTGGAGGTTGTCGTCGAGGCGCTCCGGGGGGACGCCGTACTGCTGGAGCCAGACGGTCTCCAGCTGCTCGGCGCCGCCGGCCTGCTGCTCCAGTCCGGCGCGCATCTGCTGCACCTCCCGGCGGGAGACGCTCACGTCCGCGTCCTGGGCGGCGCGGTGCAGGACCCGGTCGAGGACCATGCCGTGCAGGGTGTCGCGGGTGAGGGTGCCGGTGCGGGCGACGACCTGCTCGTACTGCCCCTCGTCGGGGACGGAGGCCCGCTGCGCCTCGCGCACCTCGTCGACGCGGCTCTCCAGCAGGGAGACGGTGATCCGCTGGTCGCCCACGACGGCGGCCGCTCCCGGATGCGCGTCGTTGCCGCAGGCGGTGAGCAGGGGTGCCGCCGCGGCGATCGCGGCGGTGAGGAAGAGCGCGGTGCGACGGCGGCGGTGCAAGGTGAGCCTCCCGTTGGAGATTGCAATAACAGGTACGGCGCGCAGCGCCTCCACCAGGGGTGGTGGTCGGGCGACGGGCGGGCGCACAAAGTCTTGCGGTGATCGATGGTAGGCAGTGGCCCGGCTGCGGCCAAGCCATTGGACCAACGATTCACCGGGACTTCGGGCACCGCCGCACCCGCACGGGGCCGCCGCTCCGCCGCGGGGAGGGCCGCCGGGCTCAGCCGGTGATGGCGACCGGCCCGTCCCACGCGTCGCGGTCCACGGTGATCGTGTGGCCGCCGCGGGTCTCCTTGCTGTTGACCTGGTACTGGTGGCCGCGGCTGTGCCCGGTGAAGTCCTTGGCGTTCCACGGCCAGTCGGCGGTCGTGGTGTCCTTGCCGTCCCACAGGGCGTACCAGAGGTTGCCGGGCAGGTCGGTGCGGTCCTTGGCGGTGGCGATCGCCTTGGCGCTGAAGCTGGTGAAGCCGTAGTAGCCGGCCCGGTACGTCTTGGCGCGCAGCCCCTTGTCGAAGGCGCGGACGTAGGTGAGGACGGCGTTGTCGCAGGACGTGTCCGCCGTGTCGTACGGCTCCATGTCGAGGTAGAGCGCGCTGCCGGGCTTCATGCCGAGGGCGGTGGCCTTGGCGACGGCGTCGGCGGCGTCCCTGGCGCCGAGGGAGGCGGCGGTGGAGGCGCTGAGCTTCTCGGGGCTGGAGCCGCTCTGGCAGGGCGGCTGGGCGCCGACGTAGAGCGGGATGAGCTTCCAGCCGGTGGCGCTGACGGTCTTGACCCAGGAGGCGGTGAGGTTGGGCTGGGCGCAGCCGCGGTTCCTGCCGCCGATGTAGACGGCGGCGGCGCCGTAGTAGCCGGTGTGCCATGCCTTCATGGCCGCCGTGGAGGGGGCCGCGCAGGTGTCGAAGGCGCGGCCGGTGTAGGTGCGCTGGGCGGGCCAGGAGGTGGCCGCCATCGAGGTCTGGGCGGCGATGCCGGCTCCGGCGACGACGGCCGCCCCGGTGACCGTCCATATGACGTATCTGCGCTTCTTCGACTGACGATGACTGGACATGGCCGGTCCCACCCCTGATCGTGCTGGTTGGCTGCGTCGCTCGCAGCAGTGCGCAACGTATCCCGCGGCGCCCCCGCGTTCGGGAAACCCCGCCCCCGGCGGCGCACATGATGTGCCCTGGGCACGGCAAAATCTGGCGGCGGGCGGCTCCTAGCCGCGCACCTGGCCGAGCCACTGGAGGGTGCGGCGGATGTCGGCCGCGAGGGGGTGGACGGGGCCGTGCAGGCGTTCCACGTCGTGCAGGAGCCGGGCCAGGGTGTCGTGGGCGGCGGGGCGGTCGCCGAGGGCGAGCAGGAGGTGGCCGATGCGGCGGCGGACGTCGTGCGCGAGGTCGGGGTCGCCGGAGACGTACTGGTTCTCGTAGTACGGCAGCAGCGCCCGGTACTCGGCGAGGGCGGCGGCCGGTTCGCCGAGCTGCTCCAGGCACTGGGCGGCGTCGTAGCGGTGGCGCAGGACCTGGGGGTCGGCGTGGCCGGCCTCGGGGGCGCGTTCGTCGGCGAGGCGGCGCAGTTCGGGCAGGGCACGCCGGTACTGGCCGTCGCCCAGGAGGGTCGCGGCGTACTGCTTGCGCAGGGTGCGGACGACCGGGGAGCGCTCACCGTGCTGTGCGGCGGCGACGGGCAGGATCGCGCCGAGGATGTCGACGGCCTGGGTGATGCGGCCCTCGCCGAGCAGGCGCTTGACGTCGTCCACCGCGCGGGCGACGTCGGGCTTGCCGGCCTCGGCGGCGGGCGGGACGGGGGCCGGCTGCGGGGCGGGGGTGCGGGCGCGGTCGGGCCAGGGGGCGTGCGGGCGCACGAAGGGGCGGGTGGGGTCGAGGGGGCCGCCGGTGGGCAGGCCGCGCGCGGGCAGCAGCACCGCCAGGTGCTCGTAGACCTCCTGGGCGGAGGCGGGGCGGTGCTGGGGGTCCTTGGCGAGCAGGCGCAGGACGAGGGTCTCCAGGGCCTCGGGCACCTCGGGGCGCAGGCGGCGCACGGGCGGCGGCGGTTCGTACAGGTGCCGGTGGAGCACGCCGAGGGCGGTCGATCCGGCGAACGGGACGTCTCCGCTGAGCAGTTCGTGCAGCAGGACGCCGAGCGCGTACAGGTCGGTGTACGGGCCGACGGCGCCGCCCATCGCCTGCTCGGGGGCCATGTAGGCGGGCGAGCCGATGGGGGTGCCGGTGTGGGTGAGGCGGGTGGTGTCGGCGTCCATGACGGAGGCGACGCCGAGGTCGAGGACGGTGACGGTGCCGTCCTGCTTGACCATCACGTTGCGCGGCTTGAGGTCGCGGTGGACGATCGGCACGGCGTGCACGGCGCTCAGCACGGCGCACAGCTGGGCCGCCACGGCGACCGCCCACTGCCAGGGGTAGGGCTGGTGCTCGGCGAGGTGGTCGGAGAGGTCGGCGCCGTCGACGTACTGCATGACGAGGAACAGCTCCTCGCCCTCGCTGCCCGCGTCGTGGACGGTGACCAGGCCGGGGTGGTCGACCTGGGCGGTGACGCGGCACTCGCGCACGAAGCGGCGGCGCAGTTCCTCGGCCTCGTGGGCCACCTTGTCGGGGCGCAGCAGCTTGACCGCCACGCGCCGGTCGAGGCGGCGGTCGTAGGCGGTCCAGACCTGGCCCATGCCGCCCTGGCCGATGAGGGTGGACAGCTCGTACCGGTCGGCGACGACGCGTCCGGTCGCCACGGTCACCTGCCGCCCCGGGGGCCGGTGCCGTCGCCCTCGTGGCGGCGCAGGTAGTCGCTCAGCTCGTCCAGTTCGGCGCGGACCTGGTCGATGCGGGCGGGGGCGGGCCGGTGGTGCGGGGGCGGGGTGACGGGGTGCTGCGGGGCGGCCTGGTGCGGCGGGGTGGCGGGGAGCGGCGGGGGCGCGTACGGGCTTCCCGTCAGCGGTGCCGGGCCCACCGGGTGGGTCGGGTGGGCCGGGGCGCCGCCGTAGGGCGGGGCGACGGTGGTCGCGCGGGGCGGGAGGTAGCCCGGGAAGGGCGGGCGCGGGGCGGCGTGCGCGCGGATGTCGACGGCCAGGAAGTACGCGGAGGCGGCCGCGCCGAGCAGCAGGAGGCCCGCCATCGCGGCGTCGGTGCGGTGGTCGGACTCGGGCAGCGAACCGACCACGGCGAGCAGGGCGATGGAGACCGGCAGGCTCAGCCAGGCCGCCGCCCAGTCGTACCCGCGGCCGCGCAGCACGGCGATCCGGAACAGCGGCACGCAGGCGAGCAGCCCGCAGGAGAGGAAGCCCGCGGCGGCGAACAGCACGCGCAGCGTGATGACGGTGGCCTCGCCGCGGGAGGGCGGCGGCCCGGCGCTGTGGCCGTACATGACTGCTCCTGGACCTGTGATGCCGAGGTGCCGGACGGACGGGTGGACGCCCGGGTGGCCCGTTCGGTGTGGAAGTCCGAGCGTATAGGCCGCGGCGGACAACGCGTCACGGTTGTACCGAACCGTTGCCGTACCGGTCCGCGGCGGTCAGGGGCCGGGGTCGACCGTGCCGTCGGTGAGTCCGTCGCAGAGGCCGCGCACCAGCTGCTCGCCCAGGCGGCCCGCGAACCGCAGCGCGCGTTCGAACTCGTCCAGGGCTGTACGTCGCCACCGAGGGCAAGCCGTACCTGCTGTGCTCCGAGGGCGAGGACGGGAAGGACCCCGTCTCCCTCACCCTCGGCGGATTCGACGAGCCGGTGCCCGCGAAGGTGCCCGCCGGGAAGATCATCGACCTGGACGCGATGACCGGCTGAGCCGCCGGGCCCCCGGCCGTCAGGACAGCCGCCGCAGCACCTCGCCGAGGACGGCCACCCCGTGCCCGATGTCGGCGGGCGTGCTCGCCGCGTACCCGAGGACCAGGCCCGGCGGGCGGGGCCGCTGGCTGTGCCAGGACAGGGGATGGACCTTCACACCGCGCGCGAGGGCCGCCGCCGCGAGGTCGGTGTCGGCGAACGCGGCGCCTTCGCCGGCGAGGGCGGCCTCGAAGGTGACGGTCAGGTGGAGGCCGGCCGCCGCCCCGTGCACCCGCGCGCCCGGCAGCTGGGCGCCGACGGCCGCGATCATGGCGTCCCGGCGGCGGCGGTGATGCCGGCGCAGGTGCCGCAGCCGGCGCTCCAGCTCGCCCGACTCCATCAGCTGGGCGAGCACCAGTTGGGGCAGGGCGGCGTTGCCGAGGTCGGTGGCGCGCTTGGCGGCCACGAGGGTGTCGCGGTACGCCGGCGGGGCGAGGAGCCAGCCGACGCGCAGGGCGGGCGCGAGGAGCTTGGAGACGCTTCCGGCGTGGAAGACGTGCTCGGGCAGGACGGACCGCAGGGCGGGGACGGGGCTGCGGTCGTAGCGGTGCTCGGCGTCGTAGTCGTCCTCGACGACCAGCCCGCCGGTCTCCCGCGCCCAGCGCACCAGTTCGCCGCGCCGGCCGCCGCGCAGGACCACGCCGGTGGGGAACTGGTGGGCGGGGGTGAGGAGTACGGCGCTCGCCCCGGTGGCGCGCAGGGCGTCGACGCGTACGCCCTCGGCGTCGACCTCGACGGGCGGGGTGCCCAGCCCGCACGCGCGCAGGTGCTGCCGGGCGCCGAGGGAGCCGGGGTCCTCGACGGCCACGGCGGTACGGCCCTCGTCGCGCAGGGCGCGGCCGACCAGGGTGAGCGTCTGCGCGGTGCCGGCCACGACGAGGACCTCGCCGGGGTCGGCGCGGATGCCGCGGTTGCGGGCGAGCCAGTGGGCGACGGCGAGGCGGAGGGCGGGCGTGCCGCGGGGGTCGCCGTAACCGAGGTCGGAGGCGGCGAGGTGGTCCAGGACGCGGCGTTCGGCGCGCAGCCAGGCCGCGCGGGGGAAGGCGGCGAGGTCGGGCAGGCCCGGGGAGAGGTCGACGCGGGCGGGGGCGGTACGCAGGGCGTCGTAGACGTCCGGGCCGGGCGGGGCGGCGAACAGGGAGCGGGGCGGGGTCGGTCCCGGGGGCGCCGGCGGCCTGGCCGAGGCGGCGGCGGGGGCCGGGGCGGGGGTGGCGACGACGACGGTGCCGTTGCGGCCGCGGCCGGCGAGGTGGCCGGCGTCGATCAGGCGCTGGTAGGTCTCGGTGACCACGCCGCGCGAGACGCCCAGTTCACCGGCGAGGACCCGGGTGGCCGGCAGCCGGGTGCCCGGGGGCAGGCGGCCGTCGGTCAGCGCGCGGCGGATCCGGCGGGTCAGCCAGTCGGACTTGCCGCTGTCCGGGACCTCGTCGGTGGATAAGTGGAGGAAGTCGGCACCGGCGGTTATGGACCGGCCGGGCGCACCCTCTTTGGATCTGTCCATCGGTCCACAGTGGCAGAAGGGTGGGGGCCATGACGTCGACCGACTATGTGCATGGTTACTCGCCGCGCGAAGTACGCCGGCTGGGCGACCAGGCGGACACGCTGGCGGGCCTGCTGCACGCCGGCACGGCCTATCCGGCGGGCAGCAGGGTCCTGGAGGCGGGCTGCGGGGTGGGGGCCCAGACGGTGCATCTGCTCCGGTCCAGTCCGGGGGTGCGGCTGGTCTCGGTGGACCGCTCGGAGGAGTCGCTGGCACGGGCGCGGACCCGGGTGGCGAGGGCCTTCGGTGCCGCGCGGGTGGCGTGGCACCGGGCCGACGTGACCGAACTGCCCTTCTCGGACGCCGAGTTCGACCACGTCTTCGTGTGCTTCCTGCTGGAGCATCTGCCGGATCCGCTGCGGGCGCTGGCCGAGGTGCGGCGGGTGCTGCGGCCCGGGGGGACGGTGACCGTGATCGAGGGGGACCACGGGTCGACGTTCTTCCACCCGGACAGTGCGCAGGCGCGGGCGGTGATCGACTGCCAGGTGCGGTTGCAGGCGGCGTCGGGCGGCGACGCCCTGATCGGCCGCCGGCTGCGGGAGCTGGTCGGCGGCGCCGGGTTCGGGGACGTGACCGTACGGCCCTGCACGGTGTACGCCGACGGAGGACGGCCGGCGCTGGTCGACGGCTTCACCCGCAACACGTTCATCGCGATGGTGGAGGCGGTACGGGACGAGGCGCTGTCGGCCTCACTCATCACCCGGGAGGCATGGGACCGGGGCATCGACGACCTGCACCGCACGGCCGGGACGGACGGCGCGTTCCACTACGCGTTCTTCAAGGCGGTCGCCGTGCGGGGGGCTCAGGCGGGGGCGGGTTCCGCTCGCCGGCGCCGGCCGGGTGCCGCTACGGAGCGCACTGGGTGAGCATCGCCTTCCGGTCCGGGGCCGTCACCGGCAGGTCGTACTTCTCGGCCACCTGGGCGAAGCGGACCGCGTAGGCGCAGCGGACGAGTTTGCTCGGGGGGAGCCAGGAGGCCGGGCCCGAGTCGCTCTTGGCGGAGTTGGCGCGGCCCTGGACGGGGATCAGGTTGAGGGGGTCGTTCGCCAGTTGGCGGCGCTTCTCCTCCGGCCAGCGCGAGGAGCCCATCTGCCAGCTGTACGACAGCGGCACGACGTGGTCGATCTGGACCTCGCTCGCCTTCCGCTTGCGCCACTCGATGGTCGTGGCGGTGTACGGGTCGTCCAACGTCATGGAGATGACCACGCAGTTGGAGCCGGACTTGAAGCGCACGTCCTCGCCGTCGCGTTTGAGGAGGTCGTTGCGCGTGTCGCAGCCGTTGTGGGCGAGCGGCACGCCGTCGGCGGAGTCCATCCAGGCGTAGCCGAACTCGTCGCGGTCATAGCCGGTCTTCGGGCCGCGGCCCTTGGTCTTCAGGCCCTCGATGAGCTTGCGCGCGTCGGCCTTGTCCGCCTCCGACGTGAGCGCGCCGAGCCCCGGCTTCGTGCCGTCCGGGTTGGTGAGCGGGCTGACGGCGTGTCCGGCGGCCGGGGCCCGGGCGCCCGACTCACCGGCGGCCCCCGAGGTCGTGGTCCCGTCGTCCGCCAGGCCCTCACAGCCGGACAGCAGCGCCAGTGCGAGTGCCGCGCCCGCGGCCCAGCCGGTACGGATCATCCTGCGGTGCCGCGTCATGCGTACCCTCCCCTTGCCGTTCTCCAGATCACGGTAGCGAGGAAGAGGTCCAGACCATACCGTGCCTTTGTTGGGCAGACGGGACATATCTGCCGTACCGTCGACAGTGAGTCACGTCTCGGAAGGAGCTCTGGATGGGCATCCTCGACAAGATGAAGAGCATGGCCGGCAAGGACAAGGACAAGTCAAGGAAGATGTCCGACACCGCCGAGCGCCAGGTCAACCAGCGGACCGGCGGCAAGCACGAGAAGCGGGTCGACACCGCGCAGCAACAGGCCGAGGGCAAACTCGGCTTCGGCCGCGAGGGCCGCAACCGGCCGGACCAGCACTAGCGCGGCAGCGGCAGCGGCATCCAGCGGGAAGCCGCCCACGGGTCTCTGGGCCCTTGGGCGGCTTCCCGTTCACGGCCCGGCTTCCCTTCGCGGCCACGTCGGCCAGTCGGCCACGTCGGCTACGTCGGCTACGTCGGCTACGTCGGCTACGTCGGCTACGTCGGCTACGAGCCCAGGATCGACGCCAGGAACTCCCCCGTCCAGCCCAGCAGATCCCGGCCGACCAGCGGCTTGCCGCCGACCTTCGCGGTCTTCGGGCGCGGGACGAGCACCTGGTGGGCGCCCGCCTTGATGACGGTGCCGGGGTAGAGCCGCTTGAGCCGCAGCTCCTGGGACTCGCGCAACTCCACCGGCGCGAAGCGGATGTTGTTGCCCTGAAGCACGATCTCCCCGACGGCGCACGCCCGCGCGAGCATCCGCAGCCCCGCGACCAGCAGCAGGTTCTCCACCGGCTCGGGCAACGGCCCGTAGCGGTCGGTGAGTTCCTCGCGTACGGCCTTGATGTCCTCCTCGCTGTTGGCGGAGGCGATGGACCGGTACGCCTGGAGGCGCAGCCGCTCGCCTGGGGCGTAGTCGTGCGGGACGTGCGCGTCGACGGGCAGCTCGATCTTGACCTCCAGCGGCGGCTCCTCCTCGACCCCGCCCTCCAGGGAGGCCCGGTAGTCGGCGACGGCCTCGCCGACCATGCGGACGTACAGGTCGAAGCCGACGCCCGCGATGTGCCCGGACTGCTCGCCGCCGAGCAGGTTGCCCGCGCCGCGGATCTCCAGGTCCTTCATGGCCACGTACATGCCCGCGCCCATCTCGGTGTGCTGGGCGATGGTCGCGAGCCGCTCGTGCGCGGTCTCCGTCAGGGGCTTCTCCGGCGGGTACAGGAAGTACGCGTAACCGCGCTCGCGGCCCCGGCCGACGCGGCCGCGCAGCTGGTGGAGCTGGCTGAGGCCGAAGTTGTCGCCGCGCTCGACGATGAGGGTGTTGGCGTTGGAGATGTCGATGCCGGACTCCACGATCGTGGTCGACACCAGCACGTCGAACTTCTTCTCCCAGAAGTCGACCACGACCTGTTCGAGGGCCTGCTCGGACATCTGGCCGTGGGCCGTGGCGATCCGCGCCTCGGGGACGATCTCGCGGAGCTTGGCCGCCGCGCGGTCGATGGACTCGACGCGGTTGTGGATGTAGAAGACCTGGCCCTCGCGCAGCAGTTCGCGGCGGATGGCGGCGCCGATCTGCTTGTGCTCGTAGGGCCCGACGAAGGTCAGCACCGGGTGGCGCTCCTCCGGCGGGGTGGTGATCGTGGACATCTCGCGGATGCCGGTGACCGCCATCTCCAGGGTGCGCGGGATGGGGGTGGCGGACATGGTGAGCACGTCGACATTGGCGCGGAGCTTCTTCAGCTGTTCCTTGTGCTCGACGCCGAAGCGCTGCTCCTCGTCGACGATGACCAGGCCGAGGTCCTTGAACCTGGTCTCCGAGGAGAACAGCCGGTGGGTGCCGATGACGAGGTCGACCGAGCCCTCGCGCAGCCCCTCCAGGGTGGCCTTGGCCTCGGTGTCGGTCTGGAAGCGGGAGAGCGCCTTCACGTTCACCGGGAACTGCGCGTACCGCTCGCTGAACGTCCCGAAGTGCTGCTGCACCAGCAGGGTGGTGGGGACGAGGACGGCGACCTGCTTGCCGTCCTGGACGGCCTTGAAGGCGGCCCGCACGGCGATCTCGGTCTTGCCGTAGCCGACGTCGCCGCAGATCAGGCGGTCCATCGGGACCGTCTTCTCCATGTCGTCCTTGACCTCGGCGATGGTGGTGAGCTGGTCCGGCGTCTCCGCGTACGGGAAGGCGTCCTCCAGCTCGCGCTGCCAGGGCGTGTCCGCGCCGAAGGCGTGCCCGGGGGCGGCCATACGGGCGCTGTAGAGCCTGATCAGGTCGGCGGCGATCTCCTTGACGGCCTTCTTGGCGCGCGCCTTGGTCTTGGTCCAGTCGGCGCCGCCGAGGCGGTGCAGGGTGGGGGCCTCGCCGCCGACGTACTTGGTGATCTGCTCCAGCTGGTCGGTGGGGATGTAGAGCCGGTCGCCGGGCTGGCCGCGCTTGGCGGGGGCGTACTCCACGACCAGGTACTCGCGGGTGGCGCCCTGGACGGTGCGCTGGACCATCTCGATGTAGCGGCCCACGCCGTGCTGCTCGTGGACGATGTGGTCGCCCGTCTCCAGGGTGAGCGGGTCGATGGTCTTGCGGCGCCGGGTCGGCATCCGGCCCAGGTCCTTGCTGGCCGTGCGCTGACCGGTCAGGTCGGTCTCGGTGAGCACGGCGAGCCTCAGCGCCCGGTCCACGAAGCCCTGGTCGATGGAGCCGCAGGAGACGTGGACGACGAAGGGGCTGAGGGCGCCGAGGTCGCCGTCGAGGCGGGCGGGGATGCCCTCGCCGCCGAGCACCTCGACGGTGCGGGCGGCCGGACCGTGGCCCTCGGTGACGTAGACGGTGCGCCAGCCGTCGGCGAGCCAGCCCTTGGTGTCGGCGAGGGCCCTGGCGGTGTCGCCGCGGTAGGTCTCGGGGGCGTGCATGCCGAGCTTGAGGGTGTCGGCGTCCTCCAGCGCGTCGTCGGCGGCGAAGGGGGAGACGGACCACCACATCATGTCCAGCTCGCGGGCCCGCTCCCGGACGTCCGCGATGGACCACAGGGAGGCCGCGTCGACATCGATCGGGGCCTCGCCCCCGCCGGCGGTGGCCGCCCAGGACGCCTGGAGGAACTCCTGGCTCGTGGCGACCAGGTCGGCAGCCCGCGTCCGCACCCGCTCCGGGTCGCAGACCAGGGCCATCGCGCCCTTGGGCAGCACGTCCAGGAGCAGTTCCATGTCGTCGACGAGGACCGGGGCCAGGGACTCCATGCCCTCCACCGCGATGCCCTCGGCGATCTTGCCGAGCAGTTCGCCCAGCTCCGGGTGGTCCTCGGCGAGGGCGGCGGCGCGCTCGCGCACCTCGTCGGTCAGCAGCAGCTCGCGGCAGGGCGGGGCCCACAGGCCGTGCTCGGCGACCTCCAGGGAGCGCTGGTCGGCGACCTTGAAGTACCGGATCTCCTCGACGTCGTCACCCCAGAACTCCACCCGGAGGGGGTGCTCCTCGGTGGGCGGGAAGACGTCCAGGATGCCGCCGCGTACGGCGAACTCGCCGCGCTTCTCGACCAGCTCCACGCGCGTGTACGCGGCGGCGGCGAGGGCCTCCACCACGTCGTTCAGGTCGGCGCTCTGGCCGCTACGCAGGGCCACCGGCTCCAGGTCGCCCAGGCCCTTGACCTGCGGCTGGAGCACGGAGCGTACGGGCGCGACGACGACGGAGACCGGGCCGGTCTCGGGGTCGTCGGCGCGGGGGTGGGCGAGGCGGCGCAGCACGGCGAGACGGCGGCCGACGGTGTCGCTGCGGGGGCTGAGGCGCTCGTGCGGGAGGGTCTCCCAGGAGGGGTACTCGACGACGCCCTCGGGGGGCAGGAGGGAGCGCAGGGCGGCGGCCAGGTCCTCCGCCTCGCGGCCGGTCGCCGTCACGGCGAGGACGGGGCGGGTCGTCTCTCGGGCCAGGGCGGCGATCGTGAAGGGACGGGCGGCGGGCGGGCCGACCAGGTCGACGTGCGGGCGGTTGCCGTCTGCGGCCGCGGTGATCGCTTCCGCGAGGGCGGTGTCCTTGACGACGGCGTCGAGCAGACCGTGCAGGCTCATGGAGGGGGCGCTTCCGTCCTTCGGTGACTTCGGTTACGTCGTGGCTTCGGTTACGTCGATGGCTTCGGTGGGGCAACGCGTGTAGCCCGACGCGGTGAGCGTCGGGGGTGTCCAGCGTACGTCGGTCCGCGCGGCGGCGCCGGGGGCTGTGGACGACGCCCGCCGGTCAAGCGGAGGGGGGACGGAAACAAGGGCGCCCGGCGCCGGAACGGTCCGTGGACCTCCGGTGCCGGGCGCCTTCCCCCGCAACCCCCGTGTGCGGTGGCCGCCGGCCGCTACTCCGTCGCGATCGCGTTCAGGACGTTCATCCGGCCCGCCCGGAACGCCGGGACCAGGGCGGCGAAGAGGCCCACGAAGGCGGAGCCGACGAAGACGCCGATGATCGTCGGCCACGGGATGTCGAGGACGTTGAGGCCCTCCAGGGCGAGCAGCTTCTGCGCGGTGGCGCCCCAGCCCATGCCCAGGCCGAGGCCCAGCAGGGCGCCGAAGAGGGCGATGACGACCGACTCCATGCGGATCATGCGGCGCAGCTGGCGGCGGGAGAGGCCGATGGCCCGCATCAGGCCGATCTCGCGGGTCCGCTCGACCACCGACAGCGCCAGGGTGTTCACGACGCCGAGGACGGCGACGATGATCGCTAGGGCGAGCAGGCCGTAGACCATGTTCAGGAGCTGGCCGATCTGGTCCTTGAGCTGCTGCTTGTAGTCGGTCTGGTCGCTGACCCGGTACTGCGGGTAGGGGTCGAGGGACTTCTTCAGCGCGGCGTACGCCTGGTCCGCCTGCCCGTCCTTCGCCTTGGCGAACATGATCATGTTCGGCGGGACGTTCGCGGCCGGCAGGTACGTGCGCATCGTGTCGATGCTGACGTACCGCGCGCCCTGGTCGATGGCCACGTCGTCGCTGGTGATCGCGGCGACCTTGAGCCTGGCGGTCTCGCCGCCCTTGAAGGCGACGGTGATCGTGTCGCCGACGTGCACGCCGTGCTTCTCGGCGTAGTCGGAGCCGACCGACATGGCGTCGGGGCCGTAGGCGGCGGAGAGCTCGCCCTCGGTGGTCGCCCGGTCGACGTCCTCGGCGTACGTCGGGTCGGCGGCGGTCAGTCCGTCGTCGTCGGTCTCGCCGTCGGGTGAGGTCAGGGTGGCGTCGAGGACCTTGTAGCGGGTGACGTGCTCCAGTCCGGGCGTGTCCTGCATGGCCTTCTCGGCCTGCGGCACGATCCGCTGGCTGCCCTCGACGATGAAGTCCGCGCCGACCGTCTTGTCCAGCTCGCTGGTGGCGGAGGCGACCATCGAGGAGCCGACCACCGACAGGCAGGCGACCAGCGCGAGGCCGATCATCAGCGCGGCCCCGGTGGCGCCGGTACGGCGCGGGTTGCGCAGGGCGTTGCGTTCGGCGAGGCGGCCCACGGGACCGAAGGCCCGCAGCAGCACCGCGCTGATCACGCGCACCACGAACCCGGCGAGCAGCGGCCCGATGACGACGAGGCCGATGAGGGAGAGCACGATGCCCAGGCCGAGCATCGCCGCGCCGTCGCTCGCCTTGTCGGCGGCGCCGACCGTGACCAGGGCGGCCGCGCCGGCACCGGTGAGGACCAGGCCGATCAGGGCGCGCACCCGGCCGGCCTTGCCGTCGGCCGGCGTACCGGCGTCGCGCAGGGCGGCCATCGGGGAGATCTTCCCGGCGCGGCGGGCCGGGAGGTAGGCGGCGAGGACGGTGACCACCACGCCGAGGACGAGGCCGATCACGGGGGTCGTCGCCTTGACGGTGAGGTCGTCGGTGGACAGGTTCATGCCCGCCGTCGACATCAGCTTCATCAGGCCGACGGCGATGCCGACCCCGGCCGCGACGCCGAGGACCGAACCGACGACGCCGAGGAGCAGCGCCTCGACCAGCACCGAGCGGTTGACCTGCCGGCGGGAGGAGCCGATGGCCCGCATCAGGCCGATCTCCCGGGTGCGCTGGGCGACCAGCATGGAGAAGGTGTTGATGATCAGGAAGATGCCGACCAGGAAAGCGATCCCGGCGAAGCCGAGCAGGGCGTACTTGATGACGTCCATGAACGCGCCGAGGTCCTGGCGGTTCTCGTCGGCGTTCTCCTTGCCGGTCTGCACCTTGAAGGTGCCCGCGCCGAGCGCCTCGGTGACGTTCCGCTTGAGCTGCGCGTCGGAGACGCCGTCGGCCGCGGTGACGTTGAGCTGGGTGAACCGGCCCGCCTGGCCGAGCAGTTCGCGCTGGGCGGTGGCGGTGTCGTAGTAGAGGACGGCGGCACCGGGGTTGGTCACGGTGAAGGAGGCGATGCCGACGATCCGCGCCTTGAAGTCGCCGGTCTGGGCGATGGTGCGCAGTTCGTCGCCGAGCTTCAGGTCGTGCTTGCCGGCGGTGTCGGCGTCGACCATCACCTCGGTCGGCCCGCGCGGGGCGTGCCCGGAGGTGATCTCCATCGAACGCAGGTCGTTCTTCGTCCAGTTGCCGGCGATGGTCGGGGCGCCGCTGGTGGCGCCCACGTTGTCGTCGTCCTTGTCGACGACGGTGACGTTCATCGAGGAGACCGCGCCCTCGGCGGACTTGACGCCCTCGGCGCCGCGGACCCGCTCCAGGGTGGCGGCGGGCAGGGCCTCGGGGACGCCGTTCTGCGGGGTGTCCTCGCTCTTGGCCTCCTTCGGCATGACCGTCACGTCGGAGGAGGTGACCGCGAAGAGCTTGTCGAAGGTGGTGTTCATCGTGTCGGTGAACACCAGGGTGCCGCACACGAACGCCACCGACAGCAGCACCGCCACCGCCGAGAGCGCCATCCGGCCCTTGTGCGCGAAGAAGTTGCGCATCGAGGTCTTGACGACGGTCATGACGTACGCCCCCGCGCGTCGAAGTCGGGGGTCTGGGGGTGTCCCCCAGAAAGGCGCAGCATGCGGTCGAGGACGGTCTCGGCGGTCGGCTTGTACATCTCGTCGACGATCCGGCCGTCGGCGAGGTACAGCACCCGGTCCGCGTAGCTGGCGGCGACCGGGTCATGGGTGACCATCACGATGGTCTGGCCCAGCTCGGTCACCGAGCGGCGCAGGAAGCCCAGCACCTCGGCGCCGGCCCGCGAGTCGAGGTTGCCGGTCGGCTCGTCACCGAAGATGATCTCGGGCCGGGCGGCCAGGGCGCGGGCCACCGCGACGCGCTGCTGCTGGCCGCCGGAGAGCTGGCCCGGCCGGTGCTTGAGTCGCCCGGCGAGCCCGACGGTCTCCACCACCCGGTCCAGCCACGCGCGGTCGTACCTGCGCCCCGCGATGTCCATCGGCAGCGTGATGTTCTCGATCGCGTTGAGCGTCGGGAGCAGGTTGAACGCCTGGAAGATGAAGCCGATCCGGTCCCGGCGCAGCTGGGTGAGCTTCTTGTCCTTCAGACCGGTGATCTCGGTGTCGTCGATGTGGATCCGCCCGCCGGTGACGGTGTCCAGTCCGGCGAGGCAGTGCATCAGCGTCGACTTGCCGGACCCCGACGGGCCCATGATCGCGGTGAACTGGCCGCGGACGATGTCCACGTCGACGTGGTCGAGGGCGACCACCCGCGTCTCGCCCGACCCGTACGCCTTCACGACCTGCCGCGCCCGCGCGGCGACGGCCGTAGGCCCTCCGATGCTCCCGTGCGTGGGAATACCTACGGCCGATGTCATGTCAAGTCTCCTATGTCGGGCGGCGGATGGGCGAACGGTGCCGCGCGCCGCCGTACGGGTGCCGTGCTGCTGTCCGCGTGCTGACGTCTGCCGCTGTTCGCGGTGCCGCCGTCCGGCGTCCGCTGCCGTCTGCGGTGCTGCCGTGCTGTCTCGAAGAGTCTGGCCGGGACCGGGGGCCGGGCGCGCTGGTGCTCAGCGCACTCTTGTGCGGGGGAAAACCCCACCCCCGGAGGTCCGGTTCGCCGCCCCCCAGCGGCGTGAAGCCAGATTAAGGACGGGGCCGGGCCCCTCTCGTCCTCCGTCGGTACGAACCCTCCCCGAGCCGTAGTACGGAGGTACCCCTAGGGGCAGTCCGCCCTTCGGTGGAGCGGGTCTCGGGGTTGCCCTCCACCCCGAGACCCACCGGGCCTCCACCCGCGCCCCGTCCCCACCCCCGACCCCGACCCCACCCCCACCTCGCCGGAAGACGGGCGCCCGCCGGTCCACCGGCCGTTCACCCGGGTCCGTCACCATCACCGCCATGACGACGACCACCTCGGGCAGCCGCCCCGCCGCACTCGCCCGCGCGTTCCTGACGGGCGGCGTGGCCGGGGTGTCGCTCGCCGCCCTCGTCGTCGGCGTCATCGTCGGCAGCCTGCCCCTGTGCGCCCTCGGTGCGGGCCTGGGCGCGGCGTACGCCCTGGCCCTCCACCTGGCCGGCCTGCCGCGCCGCCGGCGGGAGGCCGCCGTCGTACCGGTGACGGCCCTCGCGGTGGTCGAGGACCTGCGCGCCCTCGGGGGCGAGGTGACGAGCGAGGTGCGGGTGGAATTCGACCTCACCGTCGCACCGGACGACGCCCCGGCCCACCGCGTCGAGTTCACGCGGTCCGTCAACCTGGTCGACCTGCCCGGCTACCGGCCGCGCGACATCCTGGTGGTGCGGTATCCGCCGGACCGGCCGTGGCGGGTGGAGATCGTGAAGCGGCCGGCCCCCGCGTGGGCGGACCGGGCGGCCGCGGCCCGTATCGACTCGGCGCCCGCGGCGACGCGGGTGGGCGAGCCGACCGCGGGCTGCCTCGCCGGCCTCGCCCTGCTGCTCGGCGTCCTGCTCGGCGCGGCCTGCGTGGTCCTGCCGTCACGCGCCGACCTCTTCGGCGAGGACCCGGCCGCGAGACCATCCGCCACCGCCGCCCCCTCGGCCCTCCCCTCCGTCTCCTCCACCGCGTCGACCACGGTCGTGTCGTCGGCCTCCGCCACGGTCGCGCTCGGCCCCGGGCAGTCGTTCCTCGACCGGGGCGCACTGCGCCGGGCCGTCGACTCCGCCACCCGGGGCAAGGGCGCGGCGGAACGCCGGGCGCTCACCGTGGTCGTACAGGACCGCGTCCTGTCCGTCGTGTTCGTCCCTGCCGGCACCCGGGCCCTGGGCTTCGACCCGCGCACCCTGCCCTACGACCGCCTGCCCGCCCTGGTCGCGGAGGCCAGGACCACCCTCGGCGTCCGCTCCCCGCGCACCTGGCAGCTGACCGCCGACGGCCTCTCCGGCTCCCTCACGCTCCGGGTCGGCGTCACCGGCCCCGACGGGGCGGCCTCGCTGGAGGCCGACGGCGAGGCCACCGTGGTCCGCCGCGATCCGGCCCGCTGACCACGCGGGACGACGCGGGAGTACGCGGGAGCACGCGGGCGGCGGGGCTGCGGGCGCGTCACTCCGCCGCGCGGCCCGTCAGGGTGCTGATGCGGCTGCGCACGGAGGCCATGTGGGCCTGGAGTTCGTCCCAGCGCTCGCCGTGCTCGTGCAGGACGCGTTCCGTCTCGCGGGCGATCCGGTCCCGGCGGGCGTGCGCCTCGGCGAGCACCTCGGCCGCCCGGACCTCCGCCTCCTCCTGGCAGCGACCGGCCGCCCTCCCGGCCTCCGCCAGGGCCCGTTCGGCCTCGCGCACCGACTCCCCCGCCCGCGCCTCCAGCTCCGCGTGGTGCGCGTCCAGGGCCCGGACCCGCTCCTGCTCCGCCCGCTCCTCGGCGGCCAGCCGCCCGGCGTGCTCCCGGTCCTGCTCGGCGAGGGTCGCCTCGGTGCGCCGACGCACCTCACGCAGCGCCGACAGTGCCTCGCCGCGCCCCTCCTTCACCGCGCGCCGGGCCTCGATACGCGCCTCGTCGGCCTCCGCGCGGGCCGCCAGCAGCCGCTGCCGGGCCCGCTCGTCGGCCTCGGCGCGTACGGCGTCGGCATGTGCCCGTGCCGCCTCGTCCGCCTCGGCGGCGTACGCCCGCGCGTCGGCGACCAGCTCCTGCGCCGCCCGGCGCGCCTCCTCCCGTACGGCGTCCGCCTCGGCCTCGGTGAGCCGGAACAGGTCCCGCGCGCGCTCCCCGAGCACCTCGTAGTCCTGCGCGGTCAGCTCCTCGACCACGTCCAGCAGATCGCCGAGGTCCTCCGCCATCTCCCGGGCGAGCACGGTGAGCCGGGCGGCCCGTTCCCAGGCCGCGTCGCGTTCGCCGTCCAGGGCGGCGACGTACGCCTCCACCTGTTCGGGACGGTAGCCGCGCTCGCGCCCGCGTACGGTCACGAAGCCGTGGGGAGACACCGCTGCGCCGCTCATGCTCAACACCCCTGTGGTGAACCTGCCGCACTAACAGGACTAACCGGACTTACCCGACTTTATGGATTGCGCGTAAGCCCTCATAATCCGACACACCGCACACGAACGGGCGGGGCCCGGTCGCCTCACAGGTCGACCGGGCCCCGCCCGCCGGGTACGTCAGCGGCGGCGCCGCCTCACAGCAGTCCGCTCACAGCAGTCCGCTCACAGCAGTCCGTCCCACATCTGCTCCAGCAGCACCGACCACCAGCTCTCCGGCGACCCGAGCGCGGCCGGGTCCAGCGCGGTCAACTGCGCCTGGAAGTCCACCGTCCAGCGGCCCGCCTGCTCCTGGTTCAGCCCGAACCGCAGCCGCCACATCCGGCCCAGCAGCGCCAGGCAGCGCGCGAACTCCGGCAGCCCCGTGTTCACGAACTGCGGCGGCACCGGCGCACCGCCCGGCCCCGCCTCCACCGGCACGGCCACGATGTTCGCCGTGCCGTACTGCACGCAGACCGCCCGGCCGAAGTCGCTGCCGACGACGAGGTACGAGCCCGCGTCCGGCGCCGGCTGCACCCCGCGCTCGGCCGCCAGCTCCGCCAGCGTCGGCACCGGGCGGCCCGGCTGGGCCTGCGCCCAGAAGAACGGGCCCATGTCCATCGGCAGCCCGGCCGCCACCAGCGTGTGCGCCACGACCGGCGGTACGCCCTGGCGGGACACCGCGGCCTGCTCGAACCGGAAGACGCCCGGCCCGAACGCGGCGGCCAGCTCCTGGCCGATGGCCTCCGGCGGCACCGGCGGCGCGGGCGGCACCTGCGGCAGCGGCGCCCGTACGGGGGCCGGGCGCGCGGGACCGTCGGCCACCTGGTGCAGCTCGCCCTGGTGCGCGAGGAGCTGCCGCATGCCCTGCTGCCGGCTCGCGTGGTCGGTGCCGTACGGCGCGATCGAGGTGATCCGCGCCTGCGGCCACTGCTCCCGGATCATCCGCGCGCAGTACGCGCCGGGCAGCTCGCAGGACTCCAGCTCGGTGTGCAGCTCCAGCACCTGGTCCGGCGGCACGTTCATGGCGCGCAGCTCGTGGAACATCTGCCACTCCGGGTGCGGCGTACCCGGCGCCGAACGCCGGATCAGCTGCTGCTCCGACCCGTCCTGCGCACGGAAGCGCAGCACGGCCTGGTAGCCCGGACCGACGGTGGGCAGCCCGGCGGGCGGCTGCGGATACCCGTAAGCCGCCGGCTGCCCGGGGTGCGGCTGCCCGGGCGGGGGTACGGCGCCGGGGGGCGCGGCACCGGGAGGTACGGCGCCGGGGGCACCGGGGGGCATGGGCCGGCCCGTGCCGGGGAAGCCCGGGGCGCCCGGCGGGGGCGGGGGCGGGGCGGCGACGCCACCGGGGCCGCCCAGCGAGGGCGTGCCGAGCACCGTCTGCGCGTGGTGCACGGCACCGCCGGCACCTCCGGCGGAAGCGCCGGGTGCGGCGGGCGGGGGTGGTGGCGTGGCGGGGCCGCCGCCCTGGCCGGCGGGAGCGCCGGGGGCGCCCGGCGGCCGCGGCGGACCGGGCGGCGCGGGCGTGCCCCCACCGGTACGGCCCGGGTCGGCGAACACCGTGGCGGCGTGGTGCATCCCGCCCGGCGGCGTACCGGGTGCCCCACCCGGACCGGCCGGGGGCTGCGGCCCGTCGGGGCCCAGCGAGGACACCATCTGCGTCGGCACGTAACCGCCCGACGACGCACCCGGCGCCGCCGGCGCGGGCGTACTCCCCGCCCGCGCCCCCGGCGTACCCGGCGCACCGGGCGGAGGCGGCGTGGTCGCACCGCCGCCCCGACGCGGCGGAGGCGTCGCCTTGCTGGTCGCGGCGTCGGCGATGTCCCCGGCGTTCGCCGCCAGCGGCCGGGCGGGCGACCGCGCCGCACCCGGAGCGGGCACGGACGACGGGGGCGGCGGCACGCCCGGCCCGGCAGGGGCACCCGGACCGGCAGGAGTTCCCGGACCGGCAGGCGCCCCGTGACCGGAAGGCGCGGCCGGACCGGAGGGTGTCCCAGAACCGGCGGGCACACCCGGACCGGCAGGCGCCCCAGAACCGGCAGGCGCACCCGGACCGAAAGGCGGCGTCCCAGAACCGACGGAGGCACCCGCGCCCGAAGGCACACCCGGACCGCCAGGTACACCAGGACCGCCAGGCACACCCCCACCCGCGTGCCCGCCCGGACCCGCGTGCCCGCCCGGACCGGACGGCGCGCCCGAACCCGCGTGCGCGCCCGGCGCGTTCGGGTCGTCGAGGGCCGGGGAGAGCGCCGTGGGCGGGAGCGAGCTGCCGCCCGACATCAGCGCCGTCTTGGCGTCCGGCCTCGTCGAGGGCGGCGGCGTGGCCTCGTCGTCGGCCCCGCTCAGCGGCGGCGCGAACACGGTCTGGGGCAACGGCACGGAACGGTCGTCACCGGCGTCCGCGTTGGTGTCCGTCCCCGCCCAGGGCGTCGCCCCGGCGGGCGCACCCGGCGCGCCGGAAGCACCACTCGTACCGCCACCGCCACCGCCGCCGCCACCGCCCCCGGCGGCGGGCCACGCGGCCCCGCTCCCCGCGGCGGCGGGCGCCACGGAGTCACCACCACGACCGCCGTCACCGGTGTCACCGTCGCCGTCGCCGCGCCGGCGGTCCGGAATGCCCATCCGGTCCGCCGCCTCCTGCAACCACTCCGGCGGACTCAGCAGGAACGACGTCTGGTTGAGGTCCACCCGCGCCGCCGGCGCCGGAGCCGGTTCCTCGGGCTCCTCGGGACGGCCGTACTCCTCCTCGTACCGGCGGATCACCTCGCCCACCGGCAGCGCGGGCCACAAGGTCGCCTCGCCGCTGTCCCGGGCCAGCACCAGCCGCTGCGCACCGCCGTCCGAACGGGGCCCGTCCGCGCGGTCCTCCGCCCACACCACGAACCCGAGCCCGAACTCCCGCACCCGCACCTCACGGTGCTGGTACGCCGGCAGCTCGCCGTTGATCCACTCCTCCGCGCGCTCCTGCGCCTGCGCGTACGTCACCATCGCCGAAGCTCACTCCCCCGCGGAAGACACCGGGACGGCACGCGCGAACCCGCCGTCCACCATCAGATTCGCCACCGTCTCCAACTCCGGCGGAGAACCCGCCAGCCGCGACAGGAACGCGTCGAAGTCGTCACCGCACGGCAGCAGCAGCCGCTCCACCCGCTCCGCGGGCGGCACCGACGGATCGACGTCCCGCACGTCGTCGTACGCGCAGAACCACACCGACCCGATCCGCTCGCCCTTCACCTTCACGGCGAGCAGACCGCCCTGGACGAACGCGACACCCAGATAGTCCTTGGTCAGATGGTCCCGCAGGCACTTGTTGACGTACACCAGGTCGTTGACCGCGGCCTCGTCCCGCACCGTGAAGAACGGCTGGTCCACCAGGAGCCCCAGCCCCGCGTCCAGCGCCGTACCCACCGGCGCGCAGCCGCCCGCCGCCTTCAGGAACGAGCGATACGCCCCCGGCAGCCGGTACCCGAGGTCCTCCTCGACCCCCTGCACCTGCTGCTCGGTGACCGCCGGTCCCGACTTCGGCAGCCCGAAGTGCGCCGGACGCGTCTCCTGCAACGGCCGCGTGCCCCGCTTGCCCTGGTCCACCGCGGCCGTCGCGATCCCGCCGTGATGCCGCAGCAGCGCCTTCACCTCGACCGGGACCAGTTCCATCCGCCGCGACTCGGCCACGTGGTGCCACGTCCAGCCGTGCGGCGTCGCCACCGCCGGCACCGTGTCCCACAACTCGTGCCCCGACGCCGACAGCGCCGCGTTCGCCGACACGTAGTCCGTCAGCCGCAACTCGTCGACCCCGAAACCCTCCGGAGGATCCGCGATCTCCGCCACCGCGCGGGCGTACGGCGAGAAGACGGGATACCCGCCCTCGTCCACCCGTACCCCTCTCGGGTGACGGGCCGCCCGCACCGGATCCGGGAAATGCACGACCTGCCCGGCGTAGGCCGCGTTCGGCGGCGCGGCTCGCTGCCCGAGCCGACCTGTCGTCATGGCGGTTGCCCCCTGCGGCGTCTGTCTGAACTGTCGGATCTGTCTCTGGTCACCGCACGCGATCGCGGTGCCGACAGCCTATGCGCTACCACAAGAGGGGTCACCGGCACCGGACACCGCACCCCGCCCACCCCCGGACCACGCCCGATCCGCGCCCGATCCGCGCCCGGCTCCCGGCCCCGCCCCCATCCCTCCCCCGCCGTGACCAGCCGTCACCCTTTCGTGACGCACCGCCCACGCCCTGGCGTGTCGCCACGCCCCAGCTTCCGCAGCAGCCGCGGGATTTGGCACCCTATGACCTCCGGGGGGATGCTCAGGAGGGGAAAATGATCATGAGTGCGACACAGGCAGGGCCCGACACCGGGCGGTCCGACGACCCCCGCGCCGGGGACCCGCGCATCGGCTGGAGCAGCGCCGAGGCCCCCCACGCCCCCGCCCTCCGCCACCGCCGCGACGGCATACTCCCCAGCGTCGCCGCCGCCCTGTCCGTCCGCGGCACCACCCTCACCGGCACCGCCATCCGCGCCGACACACCCCCCGCCCTGCACCACCTCGTCCAGGACTTCCTCGACACCCTCGCCAGCGGCCAGCGCGACCGCGCCACCGGGCGCTGCGCCGAGACCGTCCTCATCTCCCGCCACCTCGCCGGCGCCGACGCCAACCGCAGCAAACGCGCCGCGCGAAAACCCATGACCAACGGCGAGGCCCGCAAAGCCCTCAAGCACGCCAAACTCACCACCCGCCGCATCCGCGAGGACGGCGACCCCATGCACGGCAGCTTCGCCCCACCGTGCCGCGCCTGCACCGCCCTCAGCGCCCACTTCGGCATCCGCGTCGTCGACCCGACGACCCACGAGAACTGACCGCACCACACCACACCGAACCGCGCCGCACCACCGCAGTCACCACCGACACCGCAGGCACCACCGACACCGCAGCACCACCG
Source organism: Streptomyces sp. cmx-10-19 (assembly GCA_049998335.1). Taxonomy (GTDB): domain Bacteria; phylum Actinomycetota; class Actinomycetes; order Streptomycetales; family Streptomycetaceae; genus Streptomyces. The sequence continues at coordinate 343,723 of JAEBFB010000003.1, read as the reverse complement.
ACACCGAGCCGACCGCAGCCGCCAGAGCCGAACCCGACCGCCGCAACGACGAACCAAGGGCCGATGCAAGCCGACCGCACCTCCACCACCCGCTTCCCCGTCCCCGTCGACGCCGCCCTGCGCGACGCCGGCTGGCAACCCGGACGCTGGGACATCAAGCAGGCCGAGATCTGGGCCGACACCCTGCGCGGCCACACCTCACCCGCGGGACACCGCCACACCGTCTTCCCCGCCGCCGTCGAGGCCTGGGCCGAATTCGGCGGCCTCCACCTCGCCCCCACCGGACCCGGCCGCCAGATCGCCCCCGCCACCCTGCACCTGGACCCGCTGCACGGCCTCCACATGGCCCGCACCCTCGGCGACCTCGGCCGCGCCCTCGGCACCCAGACCAGCCCCCTCGGCACCGAGACCGACACCCAGTCCCTCGTCGCCATCGACGCCGAAGGCCGCGTCTACGCCCTCGACCACACCGGCGACTGGTACCTCGGCCCCGACATCGACCAGGCCCTCGCCGCCCTCGTCACCGGCACCCTGCCGACCCGCCTCACCGCGGGCTGACGACCCGGCACCCACAAGGCGCCCACGACACGCCTACGACGCCGTCACGACGCGGCCGGGATCACCGCCGACACCCGGAAACCCCCCGCGTCGGTCGGCCCCGACACGAACACACCCCCCAGAGCGGCCACCCGCTCCTTCATCCCCACCAGCCCGTTGCCCCCCGAGGGCAGCCGGGCCGACGACGCCGAGGACACCTCCGGCGGCGGCTCGTTCTCCACCTGCATCGCGATCTCCGACACCCGGTGCGCCAACCGCACATACGTCTTCGCGCCCGCCGCGTGCTTGTGCACGTTCGTCAACGCCTCCTGCACCACCCGGAACGCCGTCGCCTCCACCTCCGCCGCGTACGACCGCTCCTTCCCCTCCACCGACAGATCCACGACCATCCCCGCCGCCGCCGACTGCCCGATCAACTCGTCCAGCTCCGACAGACACGGCCCCTCGCCGTCCTGCGCCGCCCGCGACGCCGCCGCGGCCGCCGCCACCCCCACCGCCGCCAACGGCACCGCCGCCCGCTCCGCACGCCCACCGGCCCCGCCGCTGCGCAGCACCCCGAGCATCTCCCGCAGCTCCGTCAACGCCTGCCGCCCCATGTCCCCCACCAGGGCCGCGTTCTTCACCGCCTTCTCCGGATCCTTCCGCGCCACCGCCTGAAGCGCCGCCGCGTGCACCACCATCAGACTCACCCGGTGCGCGACCACATCGTGCATCTCCCGCGCGATCCGCGTCCGCTCCTCGCCCCGCGCCCACTCCGCGCGTTCCTCCGCCCGCTCCGCGAGCAACTGAAGCTCCCGCTCAAGGCTGTCCGCCCGCTCCCGCAGACTCTCCATCAGCCGCCGCCGCGCCCCCACGTACATACCGAGCAGCACCGGCGGCGCGGTCAGTCCCAGCGACGTCGTGATCGCCGCGAACGGCAGGAACCAGTCCCCGATCTGCAGATCGTCCCGCGCCATGTCCTGCCGGACCCGCACGAACGTCACGATCAGCGTCCCCAGCAACGACATCCCGGCCAGCGCGCCGATGATCCGCCGCGGCAGCTCCGAGCCCGCCAGCGTGTACAGACCGACGATGCCCATCAGGAAGCCCATCTGGGCCGGCGTGATGGCGATCGCCACCAGCACCACCGCGATCGGCCACTTCCGCCGCACCACCAGCACCGAACCGGCCAGCAGGCCGAACCCGACCCCCACCGCCCACGGCAGCCCCGCGTCCCGCGCGAACGGCACCCCCTCCGCCGCGCACTCCACCGCGGACAGCACGGCGAGGCCCACATCGAGCACGGCCCCGCGCCGCCGTTCCCACCACCAGGGCCCACCCCGGGCCCGCACCTGGTCTTCCCCCGTCGTGGTCATGCCTCCCAGCCTACGGTCGCCCCCCGCCCCGATTCCGGCGACTTTCAACAAACGATACGACGCGATATCCCTCGAACTGAAGAACCCCGAGCCGTTCACGTCCGGAGCCGAGCATTCCGCCGGGACGGTATGCGCACGGCACACCCACACGGCAGATACGCCGACTTCGAGAGCCTGCGCGAGCGGGCGGCGGCACCGCGACGCGAAGGACTCAGCCGACGCCAGATCCGCGACCGGCCGCACGTCGACAACAACGACATCCTCAACCGCCTCCTGGAGGGCGAGCCGCCCCCGGAGTGGACGAAGCGCCCCAAAGCCGAGGACGACCTCCGCGACCGAGCCCGGGAACTACGGCTCCAGGGCTGGACCTACGACCGGATCCAGGTCGAGCTGGGGTGCAGCAACAGTTCGATCTCGCTCAGACCAAGGCTGCTGCACGGCAGGAGATCGGCGAGTTGTCCCCACGCGACTTGCTCCTCACCGGTGTCGCGCTCTACTGGGCCGAAGGCACCAAGGACGAGCCGTACGATCGCCCTGAGAAGGTGATCTTCGTCAACAGCGACCCCGGAGTCATCCAGACCCGATGTCGAGGCCGCCGAGCGCTACTGGGCGAACCTCGTAGGTGTCGACGCCTCCACGTTCCAGAGGACGACGATCAAGAAGCACGACCCCAGAACCGTACGGAAGAACGTAGGCGAGGGCTATCGCGGCTGTCTCGTCATCAGCGTCTCGCAGAGCGCCGAGTTGTACCGGCAGATCGAGGGCTGCTGGGCTGGTGGTGGAGGCTCAGCGGCGGACCGCGTAGGCTGCCTCCGGCAGTCCCCCGTGGTGTAATCGGCAACACGCTCCGCTTTGGACGGTGAATTTCAGGTTCGAGTCCTGGCGGGGGAGCCATGCTCGGTTCGGGCCCTGACCTCAAGGTCGGGGCCCGCACTCATGTCCCTCACCACCCACCCCGGTATCCTGCGGAGGTCCACCCCCACCCCCTCAAAGCCGAAGGGCATTCCGTGAGCGCCATTCGCCCGGCAGCCGTCGTCGTTCTCGCAGCGGGTGAGGGCACCCGTATGAAGTCGGCCACACCCAAGGTCCTGCACGAGCTGTGCGGCCGGTCGCTGGTCGGGCACGTGCTCGCCGCCGCCGGTGAGCTGGACCCCGAGCACCTGGTCGTCGTCGTCGGGCACGCCCGCGAGAAGGTGACCGCGCACCTCGCCGAGGTCGCCCCCGACGTCCGCACCGCCGTGCAGGAGCAGCAGAACGGCACCGGGCACGCCGTGCGGAGGGGGCTGGAGGCGCTGGGCGGTGCCGTGGACGGGACCGTCGTGGTGGTCTGCGGTGACACCCCGCTGCTGACCGGCGAGACGCTCCGGGCCCTCGCCGCCGCGCACTCCGCCGACGGCAACGCCGTGACCGTGCTGACGGCCGAGGTGCCGGACGCGACGGGGTACGGCCGGATCGTGCGGGACGGGGCCTCGGGGGCCGTCACCGCGATCGTGGAGCACAAGGACGCCTCCGACTCGCAGCGGGCGATCCGCGAGATCAACTCCGGTGTCTTCGCCTTCGACGGGCAGCTCCTCGCGGACGCGCTCGGCAAGGTGCGCACGGACAACAGCCAGGGCGAGGAGTACCTCACGGACGTGCTGGGCATCCTGCGCGAGGCCGGTCACCGCGTGGGCGCCTCCGTCGCCGGGGACCACCGGGAGATCGCCGGGATCAACAACCGGGTGCAGCTCGCCGAGGCGCGGCGCATCCTCAACGACCGTCTGCTGACGCGGGCGATGCTGGCCGGCGTGACGGTCGTGGACCCGGCGACGACGTGGGTCGACGTGACGGTGACGTTCGAGCAGGACGTGGTCGTCCACCCGGGTACGCAGCTGCACGGCTCCACGCATCTCGCCGAGGGCGCGGAGGTCGGGCCCCACTCCCGTCTCACGGACACCAGGGTCGGCGCGGGCGCGCGCGTGGACAACACGGTGGCGCTGGGCGCGGACGTCGGTCCCGAGGCGACCGTGGGTCCGTACGCGTATCTGCGTCCCGGCACCCGGCTCGGGCTCAAGGCGAAGATCGGTACGTACGTCGAGACGAAGAACTCGTCGATCGGCGAGGGCACGAAGGTGCCGCACCTCTCCTATGTGGGTGACGCGACGATCGGTGAGTACACGAACATCGGCGCGGCGAGCGTGTTCGTGAACTACGACGGGGAGAGCAAGCACCACACGACCGTCGGCTCGCACTGCAAGACGGGTTCGGACAACATGTTTGTGGCTCCCGTCACGGTCGGGGACGGTGCCTACACCGCCGCCGGCTCGGTGATCACCAAGGATGTGCCGCCCGGTTCGCTGGCCGTGGCCCGTGGCCAGCAGCGGAATATCGAGGGTTGGGTGGCCCGGAAGCGTCCGGGGAGCGCGGCGGCGAAGGCGGCCGAGGCGGTGTCCGGGGACGCGGTCGTCGAGGGCTGACCGGAAACCGGTGCGTCCGACTGGGCGTACCGTGATAACTGCGTACGCACCCATCTGCGAAACCTCTGAGGAGAAGTGCTGTGACCGGGATCAAGACGACCGGCGAGAAGAAGATGATGTTCTTCTCCGGCCGCGCACACCCCGAGCTTGCCGAGGAGGTCGCCGAGCAGCTGGGTGTCGGGGTCGTCCCGACGAAGGCCTTCGACTTCGCGAACGGCGAGATCTATGTGCGGTATCAGGAGTCGGCGCGCGGTGCGGACTGTTTCCTGATCCAGAGCCACACGGCTCCGATCAACAAGTGGATCATGGAGCAGCTGATCATGATCGACGCGCTGAAGCGCGCGTCGGCCCGCTCCATCACGGTGATCGTGCCGTTCTACGGTTACGCGCGCCAGGACAAGAAGCACCGCGGGCGTGAACCGATCTCGGCGCGTCTGGTCGCGGACCTGATGAAGACGGCGGGTGCGGACCGCATCCTGGCGGTGGACCTGCACACGGACCAGATCCAGGGCTTCTTCGACGGCCCGGTGGACCACCTGTTCGCGCTGCCGCTGCTGGCGGACTACGTGGGCGCGAAGGTGGACCGTTCGAAGCTGACGGTGGTGTCTCCGGACGCGGGCCGGGTGCGGGTGGCGGACCGGTGGTGCGACCGGCTGGGCGCGCCGCTGGCGATCGTGCACAAGCGGCGCGACAAGGACGTGGCGAACCAGGTCACGGTGCACGAGGTCGTGGGTGACGTCGAGGGCCGTATCTGCGTGCTGGTGGACGACATGATCGACACGGGTGGCACGATCTGCGCCGCGGCGGACGCGCTGTTCGCGCACGGTGCGGAGGACGTCATCGTGACGGCGACGCACGGTGTGCTGTCGGGTCCGGCGGCGGACCGGCTGAAGAACTCGAAGGTGAGCGAGTTCGTGTTCACGAACACGCTGCCGACGCCGAGTGAGCTGGAGCTGGACAAGATCACGGTGCTGTCGATCGCGCCGACGATCGCGCGCGCGGTGCGTGAGGTGTTCGAGGACGGTTCGGTGACGAGCCTGTTCGACGAGCAGTGAGCGTCGTGCAGTAACCGTTCTGCACAGAGCGGGCAGAGATCGTTTTGGGTACGGCCTTCCTCTCCGAGTAGACTGCTGAAGTTGCTCGGCGAGGGAGGCCGTGCCCGTCTCTGTGAGGCTGGTGTCGGCGGTCCGTTATCGACGCGCTCTTCGTAGCAGGCCGTTCGTGGCCGGGTGACCACGTCCGCCTTCTATTTCCACGAGGAGTGATCATGTCCGAGGTGAAGCTCGCCGTCGAGACGCGTACCGAGTTCGGCAAGGGTGCCGCCCGTCGTATCCGTCGTGACAACAAGGTCCCCGGTGTGCTGTACGGCCACGGTTCGGACCCCATCCACCTGACCCTGCCGGGCCACGAGCTGCTGCTCGCGCTGCGTACCTCCAACGTGCTGATCGCGCTGGACATCGACGGCAAGTCCAACGAGCTGGCGATCCCGAAGTCGGTCCAGCGTGACCCGATCAAGGGCTTCCTGGAGCACGTCGACCTTCAGCTGGTCCAGCGCGGCGAGACGGTCAGCGTCGAGATCTACGTACAGACCGAGGGTGAGCTTGCGCCGGGCGGCAACCTGCTGGAGCACGTGCTGAACGCGCTGCCCGTCGAGGCCGAGGCCACGCACATCCCCGAGTCGGTCACCGTGTCCGTCGAGGGCCTGGAGGCCGGTGCCTCCATCCTGGCCAAGGACATCCCGCTCCCGGCCGGCACCAAGCTGGCCGTCGACGAGGACACGGTCGTCCTTCAGGTCCTGTCCGCGCAGGCGGAGGAGGGCGAGGACGAGGGCGAGGGCGAAGAGGCCGCCGAGGCCTGATCGTCCCCTCACGGTCATCGTGTGGTCGGCCGCTGCTCCCGTGCGGGGCGGCGGCCGACGTGTATGTGCGGACGGGTGGATGTGCGGACCGGTGGAAGAGGAGACATGGACGTGACGACGGACGCTGGTGCGCCCTGGCTGGTGGCCGGACTCGGCAATCCGGGCCCCGGGTACGCCGCGAACCGGCACAACGTCGGTTTCATGGTGGCGGATCTGCTCGCGGAGCGGATGGGGGCGCGGTTCAAGCGGCACGGCAAGGCGCAGGCGCAGGTGGTCGAGGGGCGGATCGGGCCGCCGGGGCCGAACAACCGGCGGGTGATCCTGGCGAAGCCGATGTCGTACATGAACGTGTCGGGCGGGCCGGTGACGGTGCTGCGGGACTTCTACAAGGTGCCGGTCGGCAACATCGTGGCGGTCCATGACGAGCTGGACATCGACTACGGGGTGCTGCGGCTGAAGCTGGGCGGCGGGGACAACGGGCACAACGGGCTGAAGTCGATCACGAAGTCGCTGGGTGCGGAGTACCACCGGGTGCGGTTCGGGATCGGGCGGCCGCCGGGGCGGATGCAGGTGGCGGACTTCGTGCTGAAGGACTTCTCGTCGGCGGAGCGCAAGGAGCTGGACTACTTCGTGGACCGGGCGGCGGACGCGGTGGAGGCGTTGGTGATCGAGGGGTTGGAGCGGGCGCAGAGCACGTACAACTCGTGACGTGTCCGGTGAGGGTTCCCGGATGACCGTCGGGCGGGGCGTTGCTGATGGCGGCGGTGGTGGTCGCGGGTGGGTTGCGGCGGGTGCGGCTCGCGTGGGGGAGGGCGGGGGCGGGGGTTGTTCTGTTGACCGCGGCGTTCCTCTCGGTGTGAGTTCTTTTCGTACGACGTGTTCGTACCACGTGACTGTGCCCCGGGCTCTGGGTGAGCTCGGGGCACTGTCGTTCCGCTCGGTGCGGGGCGCTCGGGGCGGCCGGGGGTGGGTGTGCGCTCGCCCCGCTGTGGGGGTGCCGCCCGCGCCCACCCGTGCCGCCTGGGGGTACCTCCCAGGCCGTCCAGGCACTGGGGCAGGCACGATCGCCCGCAGTCTTTCGGGGGCGTCAGCCGGTGTTGCGGAGGCCGGCTGCTACTCCGTTGACCGTGAGGAGGAGGGCTCGGGCCAGGAGGGGGTCGGGGTCCTGGCCGGCGGCTGCCGCTTCGCGCTGGCGGCCGAGGAGGGCCACCTGGAGGTAGGAGATGGGGTCGAGGTAGGCGTCGCGGATGCTGAAGGTCTGCTTCAGGACCGGATCGGCGTCGAGGAGTTCGGTCTCACCGGTGACCCGGAGGACCTCGGCGACGGTGAGGGCGTGTTCGGCCTTGATGGTCTCGAAGACGTGCTTGAGCTCGTCCGGCACGAGGGTGTCGACGTAGTGCTGGGCGATGCGCAGGTCGGTCTTGGCGAGGGTCATCTCGACGTTGGAGATGAAGTTCCGGAAGAAGTGCCACTGTTCGTGCATCTCGTCCAGGACGGTGTCGAGGCCGGCCTCGCGCAGGGCCTTGAGGCCGGAGCCGACGCCGTACCAGCCGGGGACGATCTGGCGGGACTGGGTCCAGCCGAACACCCAGGGGATGGCGCGCAGTCCGTCGAGGGAGACGCCGGAGCCGGGGCGGCGGGAGGGCCGTGAGCCCAGGTGCAGGTCGGCGAGCTGGTCGACGGGGGTGGAGGCGAGGAAGTAGGTCGGCAGGTCGGGGTCCTCGACCAGGTGCCGGTAGGCGGCGTGGGCGGCGTCGGAGACGACGTCCATCGCGGCGTCCCAGCGGGCGAGGGCCTCGTCGGACTGGCGCGGGGCCGTGTGCAGGGCGGACGCCTGGAGGGTGGCGGCGATGGTCAGTTCGAGGTTCTCGCGGGCGAGGGCCGGGATGAGGTACTTGTCGGAGATGACCTCGCCCTGCTCGGTGACCTTGATCTCGCCCTCCAGGGTGCCCCAGGGCTGGGCGAGGATCGCGTCGTGGGTGGGGCCGCCGCCGCGGCCGACGGTGCCGCCGCGGCCGTGGAAGAGGCGCAGCCGGACGCCGTAGCGGTGGGCGACGTCGCGCAGGCGGCGCTGGGCGCGGTGGATCTCCCACTGGCTGGTGGTGATGCCGCCGAACTTGGAGGAGTCGGAGTAGCCGAGCATGACCTCCTGGACGTCGCCGCGCAGGGCGACCAGGCGCCGGTAGGAGGGGTCGGCGAGGAGGTCTTCGAGGATGGTGTCGGCGGCCTTCAGCTCGTCCGTCGTCTCCAGGAGCGGGACGATGCCGATCCTGGCCCAGCCGGCGTGCAGGTCGATGAGTCCGGCCTCGCGGGCGAGGACGGCGGCGGCGAAGACGTCGTCGGCGCCCTGGCACATGGAGATGATGTAGGACTCGATGACCTCGGGGCCGAAGACCTCCAGGGCGCGGCGGACGGTCTGGAAGACGCCGAGGGTCTTCTCGCCGGCCGCGTCGACGGGCGCCGGGGCGGGGGCGAGCGGGCGGCGCGAACGCAGTTCCTTGGCGAGGAGCTTGGTGCGGTACTCGCGGGGCATGTCGGCGTAGCGCCAGGACTCCTCGCCGAGCCGGTCGAAGAGCTGGCCGAGGGCGTGGTGGTGGGCGTCGGCGTGTTCGCGGACGTCCATCGTGGCGAGCTGGAGGCCGAAGGCGGCCAGCGTGCGGATGGTGCGGGCGAGGCGGCCGTCGGCGAAGAGGCCGCCGCGGTGCTCGCGCAGCGAGGTCTGTACGAGGCGCAGGTCGGCGATGAGTTCGGCGGTGCCGAGGTAGTCGCGGCCGTCCTCGTGGGGGGTGCCCTTGGCGAGGCGCTGCTTGGTGTTCTCCAGCTTCTGCCGGATGCAGGTGGCCTTGAGCCGGTAGGGCTCCTCGGCGTTGAGGCGCTTGTAGCGGGGGCTGATCTCGGGGAGCAGGTCGAGGTCGGCCTGAAGGGAGGTGAGCAGCTCTTCCGTCGCTCCGGCGTAGCGGATGGAGTTGGAGAGGAAGCCGCGCAGCTCGTCGATCATCTCCAGGGCGTCGTTGATGCCGTGTTCGTGCTGGAGGATGAGGATGTCCCAGGTCACCTGGGGGGTGACGTTGGGGTTGCCGTCGCGGTCGCCGCCGATCCAGGTGCCGAAGGTGAGGGGGCGGGTCTCGTCGGGGAGCTTGACGCCGGCGCGTTCCAGTTCGGCGGTGAGGTCCTCCAGGACATCGCCGACGGCGCCAAGGTGGAGTTCGTCGAGGTAGTAGATGGCGTTGCGGGCCTCGTCGGCGGGCTCGGGGCGGACGACGCGGAGTTCGTCGGTCTGCCACACGAGGTCGATGTTCTCGGCGAGGCGGGTGTCGAGGCGGCGCCGGTCGGCCTCGTTGACGGGGGTGTCGAGGAGGGCGGCGATGCGGCGCAGCTTGTTGAGGACGGAGCGGCGGGCGGCCTCGGTGGGGTGCGCGGTGAAGACGGGGCGCACGTTGAGGTTGGCGACCGTCTCGCGCAGGTGCTCGGGGTCGGCGTCCTTGAGGCGGTCGGCGGTGCGGGCGAGGAGTCCGCCCTCGGCGGCGCGCTTGGCGCCGAGTTCCCGGCCGCGGTGCACCTGCTCGGTGACGTTGGCGAGGTGGAAGTAGGTGGAGAAGGCGCGGACCAGCTTGGCCGCGGTCTCCAGTTCGGTACCGCGCAGCAGTTCCGCGGCGGCCTCGCCGTCCTCGCGGGTGAGGCGGCGTACCTTCTCGACGAGTTCCAGCAGCTCGGGGCCTTCCTGGCGGACGAGGGTCTCTCCGAGGAGGTCACCCAGCCGGCGGATGTCGGCCCGCAGTTCGGTGCTGCTGGTGGTCGCCGTGGACACAGTCTGGTCGTCGGCACTGCTCACAGGTGCGGCTCCTTGCAGTGTTGAAGCTCGTCTGGGAGGGAACCCGAACGGCGTCTCGCGCGGCAGGTGCCGCTTACCGGGCCGGACGTCCGGGAAGAAATCAGAGCGGACCGCGCTGTCCGACCGACTCCAGGATAGGTGTCGGCCGGGACGCGCAGGCTCTGGGGCTCTTGCCGGGGCGCGACGCGCTGCCATACTTACGTCGCCGTAGGTTACGGAACCGTAGGAAAGTGTGCATGGTTCCCGGAGCCCGGCACCGGACACGACCCTCGACCCCACAGGGGACGCGCATGACCACAAGTTCCGATGTGATTCCCGACGCCTCGCAGCATCCCGACGACGACGCCGCGGCGCCCCTGGCCACGCTGGGCGGTGAGAAGAAGCGGTCGGTGGAGCAGCTGGCGCTGCTGGTGTTCATCGTCCTGCCGTTCGTCGCGCTGGTCGCGGCGGTGCCGCTGGCGTGGGGATGGGGGGTGAGCTGGCTGGACCTGGGCCTGCTCGTCTTCTTCTACTTCCTGGGCTGCCACGGCATCACCATCGGCTTCCACCGTCACTTCACGCACGGTTCGTTCAAGGCGAAGCGGCCGCTGAAGATCGCGCTGGCGATCGCGGGCTCGATGGCGGTCGAGGGGCCGCTGGTGCGGTGGGTGGCCGACCACCGCAAGCACCACAAGTACTCCGACGCCGAGGGCGATCCCCACTCGCCGTGGCGGTACGGCGAGACGCTGCCCGCCCTGATGAAGGGCCTGTGGTGGGCCCACATCGCATGGATGTTCGACGAGGAGCAGACGCCGCAGGAGAAGTACGCCCCGGACCTGATCAAGGACCCGGCGCTGCGCGCGATCTCCCGGCAGTTCGTCCTGTGGACGGCGCTGTCCCTGGCGCTGCCGGCGCTGATCGGCGGGCTGGCGACGATGTCGTGGTGGGGCGCGTTCACCGGCTTCTTCTGGGGTTCACTCGTCAGGGTGGCGTTGCTGCATCACGTCACGTGGTCGATCAACTCGATCTGCCACGCGGTGGGCAAGCGCCCCTTCAAGTCCCGGGACCGCTCGGGCAACGTGTGGTGGCTGGCGGTGCTGTCCTGCGGCGAGTCCTGGCACAACCTGCACCACGCCGACCCGACGTCGGCGCGGCACGGGGTGATGCGGGGGCAGATCGACTCCAGCGCCCGTCTCATCCGCTGGTTCGAGGCGTTCGGGTGGGCGTACGACGTGCGGTGGCCGTCACGCTCGCGTATCGATTCCCGCCGGAACACGGACCAGGACGGCGCCCGCCGCCGGAAGGAGACGGCGAAGGCGGCATGATGGACGCCGTGGCGACCGACTCCAGCAGCACCCCGAGCAATGAAAAGCCGCGGCGTGCACGTCGCACCCGGATGACCGGTGTCGAGCGCCGCCAGCAGTTGCTGGAGATCGGCCGCACCCTCTTCGCGGCGAAGGGCTTCGAGGGCACGTCGGTGGAGGAGATCGCGGCGAAGGCCGGGGTCTCCAAGCCGGTCGTGTACGAGCACTTCGGCGGCAAGGAGGGCCTGTACGCGGTGGTGGTGGACCGCGAGATGCGGCGGCTGCTGGACATGGTGACCGGCTCCCTGACCGCGGGCCACCCGCGCGAGCTGTGCGAGCAGGCGGCGTTCGCGCTGCTCGACTACATCGAGGAGTACACGGACGGCTTCCGCATCCTGGTCCGCGACTCCCCCATCCCGCAGTCGACGGGCACCTTCGCCTCCCTCATCTCGGACATCGCCACCCAGGTGGAGGACATCCTGGGCCGCGAGTTCAAGAACCGCGGCTTCGACGCCAAGCTGGCCCCGCTGTACGCGCAGGCGCTGGTCGGCATGGTGGCGCTGACCGGCCAGTGGTGGCTGGACGTACGGCGCCCGAAGAAGGCGGAGGTCGCGGCGCACCTGGTGAACCTGGCCTGGCACGGCCTGGACGGCCTGGAACCGAAGCCGCGGCTGATAGGGCACCGCAAGAGCTAGGCGGTCACGCGAGTCATGCAGCCGCTGCGCGGGATCACCGTCGTCGCCCTCGAACAGGCGATCGCCGCCCCTTACGCCAGCCGTCAGCTCGCCGACCTCGGCGCACGGGTGATCAAGGTGGAACGTCCCGGTACGGGGGACTTCGCCCGAGCGTACGACGGCCGGGTGCGGGGGCTCAGCTCGCACTTCGTGTGGGTGAACCGGGGCAAGGAGTCCCTCACCCTGGACATCAAGGACCCGCGCGGCGCGGAGCTGCTGGGGCGGCTGATCGCGGACGCGGACGTCTTCCTCCAGAACCTCGCGCCGGGCGCGGCGGCCCGGGCCGGGCTGGGCGCCGGGGAGCTGCGGGCGCGCCACCCCCGGCTGATCGTCTGCGACATCTCGGGCTACGGCACGCCGGGGCCGTACGCGGACGCCAAGGCGTACGACCTGCTGGTGCAGTCCGAGGCGGGGCTGCTGTCGGTCACGGGCACGCCGGACGGCATGGCCAAGGCGGGCGTCCCGGTGTCGGACATCGCGGCCGGGATGTACGCGTACGGCTCGATCCTCGCCGCGCTGCTGGAGCGGGGGCGGACGGGCGAGGGCGCGCATCTGGACGTGTCGATGCTGGAGGCCACCGTGGAGTGGATGGGCTTCCCGCTGTACTACGCCTTCGAGGGCGCCGAGGCGCCGCCGCGGGCGGGGGCCGCGCACGCGACGATCTTTCCGTACGGGCCGTTCACGGCGGGGGACGGGAAGGTGGTGATGATGGCCGTGCAGAACGAGCGGGAGTGGCGGGGGTTCTGTGCCGGGTTCCTGGACGCGCCGGAGCTGGCGGGTCGTGCGGACTATGCGACGAACGCGGGGCGCGATGCGCGTCGGGAGGAGCTGGGGGCGGTGATCGCTTCGCGGTTCGCCGAGCTGACCAGTGCCGAGGCGATCGAGCGGCTGCGCGCGATTCCGGTGGCGTACGCGCGGGTGAACACGGTCGCCGAGGTGTGGGGGCATCCCCAACTTGCCGCGCGGGGGCGTGTCCACGAGGTAGCCACTCCGGTGGGGCCCGTTCCGGCGCTGGCGCCGCCCGGGTCGACCGGCGCCCCGCGCATGGACCCGGTGCCGGCGCTGGGGGAGCACACGCGGGCCGTCCTCACGGAGCTGGGGGTGTCTGAGGCGGACGTCGCGGCGCTGGTGGCCGACGGGGTGGTCTGAGGCACCGCCGGTTGCCGCGGGCCGGGGGCGTGTGCGCCGGCCCCGCCGAGGGGGTGCCCCCCCCCAGAGGGGGCATCGCCAGCGCCCCCCGTGCCGCCTGGGGGTATCTCCCAGGCCGTTCCGGCAGTGGGGGAGGCACGCTTGCCCGCAGTTCGGAGGCGGTTTCTCACTTCTCGGCCACCGCGAAGATCCTGCGGAACGGGAACGGTGTGCCGTGGGGGCCCCGGGGATACGCGGTGCGCAGGAGGGCGCGGTACTCCGCCACGAAGGTGTCGCGGGCGTCCGGGTCGTCCGTGAGGGTGAGGGCCGTCAGGACGGGGCGCAGGCCCGTGCCCCAGACCCAGTCCAGTACCGCGTCCTCGCCGGGCAGGAGGTGGATGTACGTCGTCTCCCAGACGTCGGCGGTGCAGCCGAGGTCGGTGAGGCGGGCGAAGTATGCCTCGGGGGTGAGGACGGCGTCGTGGCGCAGGGCGCCGGAGAGGCGGGAGCGCCAGCGCGGGGACTCGGCGAGTTCGCGCATCAGGCGGTGGCTGGGGGCGTCGAAGTTGCCGGGGACCTGGAAGGCGAGGGTGCCGCCGGGGACGAGGTGGGCGATCCAGCCGGCGAGGAGGTCGGCGTGGCCGGGGACCCACTGGAGGGCGGCGTTGCTGACGATGAGGTCGTGCGGCCCGGCCGGGGTCCAGGTGCCGACATCGGCGGCGGCGAAGTCGAGGCGGCCGCCCCCGGCGGTGGGACCGGCGTACGCGTGGGCGCGTTCGAGCATGCCGGGCGCGTTGTCGTAGCCGGTGATGCGGGCGGTGGGCCAGCGGTCGGCGAGCAGGGCGGTGGCGTTGCCGGGTCCGCAGCCGAGGTCGGCGATGCGGGGCGGGTCGGTGGGGAGGCCGGGGACGCGGGCGAGGAGGTCGGCGAAGGGGCGGGCGCGGTGCCCGGCGTGGCGCAGGTACCGGGCGGGGTCCCAGGTGGGGGCGGTGGCGGGCATGGGGCCTCCAGGGTGGCCGGGGTGGGACGGGTTGGACGGGTTGGACGGGTGACCCAGCGTCACGCGAAAAGTATCTCGATGTCAAGATACTAGGCATCAAGAGACTTCACGTCGACACAACCACTACACTGATCGTCATGGAGGACGAGGTCGATCGGCTGGTCGCAGCGTGGCGCCGGGAGCGCCCGGACCTCGACGTGGAACCGCTCGAGGTGCTGAGCCGCGTCAGCAGGCTCGCCCGGCATCTGGACCGGGCCCGGCGGCTGGCCTTCGCCGAGCATCACCTGGAGCCCTGGGAGTTCGACGTGCTGACGGCCCTGCGCCGCGCCGGGAACCCGTACCAGCTCTCGCCGGGGCAACTGCTCACCCAGACCCTGGTCACCTCGGGCACGATGACCAACCGCATCGACCGCCTCGCCAAGAAGGGCCTGGTGGAGCGGCTCCCCGACCCCAGTGACCGGCGCGGTGTGCTGGTGCGGCTGACCGTCGAGGGCCGCGACCGCGCCGACCAGTCGCTCGCGGGCCTGCTGGCCCAGGAGCGCGCCATCCTGGGCGAGCTGTCCCGCGCCCAGCGCAGCGAACTGGCCGCGCTGCTACGCCAGCTGACCGCCCCGTTCGACAACATCCCGGGTTAGGTCGGCGGGCCCCACCCCGGCCCGGCGCGCCAGGGCCACCGCGGCGAGGGTGGAGTGGACGCCCAGTTTGCCGAGGACGTTCTGCATATGGGTGCGCACGGTGTGCGGGGAGAGGTACAGCCGCTCGGCGACGGCCTTGCGGCCGAGGCCCGCGACCATGCAGCGCAGTACCTCCCGCTCGCGCGGGGTCAGGGACTCCACCAGCCGTTCGCTCTCGGTGCGGTGCTTGCGGGCGGCGGTCAGCTCGCGCAGGACGCCGGTCAGCAGGGCGGGCGGCAGATGCGTCTCGTCGCGCAGCACGCCCCGCATGACGCTGAGCAGCCGCGACAGCGAGCAGTCCTTCGCCACCCACCCCGAGGCGCCCGCGCCCAGCGCGAGGGCCGCGCGCCGCGGGTCGTCCCGCTCCGCGAGGACCACGATCCGCACCCCCGGCTGCCCCGCCCGCACCCCGGCGACCAGGGAGATCCCGTCCACCAGCCCGTCCTCGTCGCCGTCGCGCACCGGTACGGCGGGGCGTGTGCCCGGCACGTGTCCGCCGAGGTCGGCGTCGACGAGCATGACGTCGTAGCGCCGCCCCTCGGACGCGGCGCGCTCCAGGCAGCGCAGGGCGGCCGGGCCGCTGCCGGCCGCGGAGACGTCCACGTCGGGCTCGGCGGCCAGGGCGGCGGCGAGCGACTCGGCGAAGATGCGGTGGTCGTCGACGACCAGGACTCGGATACGCACCACGAAACCCCCTCCCCCGAAGCCCCGTCAGGAGCAGGGGATACCCAATCGTCCAGCGGAAGACGACACCCGGCACGGGTACGGCACCCGGAACCCGCATCCGGCTGTGCGCTCGGAATCCGGGACGGGCCGCCGCGTCCGCACGGCCGCCGCCGTGCGGTAATCGCTACCCCCGCCCCGGGCGCCGTACCCGGCTGACTCGCCCCCTGAACGGCACCGGCCCCCACCGGTGCTGTCCATCAGAGTACGGGCGGACGCCGGGAGCGGAAGGGCATGTGCAGAACTGACAGCCCGGCCCGTTTATGGTGAGCCGCATGTTTCGTCTTGTGACAGAAGTCGACAAAGAGCGACGGGATCTGCTGCGCACCCGCCTGCGGGAGACGAACACCGCCGCCTCCTCGGTGCTGCGCGCGCTGCGCGGAACCCCTCACGAACGCGAATTCCCACTGCACGTGTGGGTGCTGGACGAGGACGGCGCGCTCGCGGGCGGGCTGGTCGGCCACACCTGGGCCACCTGGCTGCACGTGACGTACCTGTGGGTCGACGGCCGCCACCGCGGCGCGGGCCTGGGCTCCGCCCTGCTGGAGGAGGCGGAGCGCACGGCCCGCACCGAACGCCTGTGCCGGGCCGCCCGCGTGGAGACCTGGGACTTCCAGGCCCCGGGCTTCTACACCCGCCACGGCTACGAGGTGATGTGCGTGATCCCCGACTACCCGCCGGGGATCACGGAGTACACACTGGTCAAGCGGCTCGCCTGACAGTCTCTCCGACTCTCGGACTCGGCGGCTCGGGGGCTCTCAGACCAGGCGCCGCGCGCCCGCCGAAGGCACCGCCTCGAAGACGCGCGGGGCGGTGAAGCCGGCCTCCGCGAAGGCCCCCTCGATCGCCTTGGTGAGGGGCTCCACGTCGGCGGCCTCCGCCAGGACGATCGCCGAGCCGCCGAAGCCGCCGCCGGTCATCCGGGCCCCGAGGGCGCCCGAGGCGACGGCCGTGTCCACGACGAGGTCCAGTTCCGGGCAGGAGATGCGGAAGTCGTCACGCAGCGAGGCGTGGCCCTCGACCAGGACGGGCCCGATGGCCCGGGTGTCGCCGGCCTCCAGCAGCGCCACCACCCGCTCGACCCGCTCGTCCTCGGTGACGATGTGCCGGACCAGGCGGCGCACCTCCTCCTCGTCGCCGAGCCGCTCCAGCGCCGCGTCCAGCTCGTCGTAGGGGACGTCCCGCAGGGCGTCGACGCCGAGCAGCGCGGCGCCCTTCTCGCAGCCGGCGCGGCGCTTGCCGTACTCGCCCTCGCTGTGGGAGTGCTTGACGCGGGTGTCGACCACGAGCAGGCGCATGCCCTCGGCGGCGAGGTCGAAGGGGATCTGCCGCTGGGAGAGGTCGCGGGTGTCGAGGAACAGGGCGTGGCCCTCCTCGCAGCAGGCGGAGGCGGTCTGGTCCATGATGCCGACGGGGGCGCCGACGTAGACGTTCTCCGCGCGCTGGCAGATGCGGGCCAGCTTCCAGCCGGGCAGGCCGAGGTCGTACAGGTCGCCCAGCGCGAGGGCGACGACGACCTCCAGGGCCGCCGAGGAGGACAGGCCCGCGCCCGACGGGACGGTCGAGGCGAGGTGGATGTCGGCGCCGGTCAGCTCGTGCCCGGCCTCCCGCAGCGCCCAGACCACGCCCGCCGGGTACGCCGTCCAGGACCTGTCGGAGCCGGGGTCGAGGTCGGCGACGCGCAGCTCCACGGGGCCGGCGTCGATGTCCGCCGAGTGCAGGCGCAGTACGCCGTCCTCGCGCCGGGAGACGGCCGCGACCGCCTGGTGCGGCAGGGCGAACGGCATGACGAAGCCGTCGTTGTAGTCGGTGTGTTCGCCGATGAGGTTCACCCGGCCGGGTGCCGCCCACACCCCTTGCGGTGCGGCGCCGTACAGCTCCTCGAACCGTTCGCCGACGGCCTTCTCGACAGCCTCGCCCATTGCCCTGACCCCTTGTCCTTCTCGGTCCAGTCCTAGCCCGCGCGCCGCTGCGCGAACTGCCACGCGTCCGCCACGATGCCCGCGAGGTCCGCGCGCGACGGGTTCCAGCCCAGTTTCTCGCGCGCGGCCTGCGCCGATGCCACCAGGACCGCCGGATCGCCGCCCCGGCGGGGGGCCACGACCTCGGGGATCGGGTGCCCGGTGACCTGGCGGACGGTCTCGACCACCTCGCGGACCGAGAAGCCGTTGCCGTTGCCCAGGTTGCAGATGAGGTGCTCGCCGGGGGTGGCGGCCGCCACGGCCAGCAGGTGGGCCTCGGCCAGGTCCGCGACGTGGATGTAGTCGCGGACGCAGGTGCCGTCCGGGGTCGGGTAGTCGTCGCCGTAGACGGAGATGGCGTCCCGGCGGCCCTGCGCCACCTCGAGGACCAGGGGGATCAGGTGCGACTCGGGGTCGTGGCGCTCGCCGTACTCGCCGTACGCGCCCGCGACGTTGAAGTACCGCAGGGAGACCGCGCCCAGGCCGTGGGCCGCCGCCTCGCCGGTGATCATGTGGTCGACGGCCAGCTTGGAGGCGCCGTACGGGTTGGTCGGCCTGGTCGGCGCGGTCTCCAGGATCGGGACCTGCTCGGGCTCGCCGTAGGTGGCGGCCGTGGAGGAGAACACGAGCCGGCGCACACCGGCCGTGCGCATCGCCTCCAGCAGCGCCATCGTGCCGCCGACGTTGTTCTCCCAGTACTTCTCGGGCTTCACGACGGACTCGCCGACCTGCGAGAAGGCGGCGAAGTGCAGGACACCGTCGAAGGAGGCATCGAGCCACTTGCCGGCGTCGCGGATGTCGCCCTCGACGAAGGCCGCACCCGCGGGCACGCCCTCCCGGAAGCCGGTGGAGAGGTTGTCGAGGACGACGACCTCGTGCCCGCCCTCCACCAGATGCTGGGCGACGACACCGCCGACGTAACCCGCGCCGCCGGTCACCAGGTACTTCCCGCTCATGAACTCGCTACCTCTCGCAGTCGTTCGGCCGCGCGCTCCGGGGGCACGTCGTTGACGAACACGTTCATGCCGGACTCGGAGCCCGCGAGGAACTTCAGCTTGCCCGACGTCCGCCGAATGGTGAAAAGCTCCAGGTGGAGCGCGAAGTCGTCGCGCGTCACACCCTCGAAGACCGCCAGCTGCCCGAACGGCGCCTGGTGCCAGGCCGCGATGTACGGCGTGGGCGGCTCGCCCTCGCCGAAGATGCGGTCGAAGCGCCGCAGCAGCTCCAGGTAGATCCTGGGGAACTCCACGCGCGCGGCCTCGTCGAGGCCGAGCAGGTCGGGCACCCGCCGCTTGGGGTAGAGGTGCACCTCGTACGGCCAGTGCGCGGCGAACGGCACGAAGGCCACCCAGTGCTCGCCCTCCAGGACCACCCGCTCACCAGCGAGTTCGTCGGCGAGGACGGCGTCGAAGAGGTTCTCCCCGCCCGTCGCGTCCTTGTGTGCCGCGAGGGAACGGAGCATCAGGGCGGTGCGGGGGGTGGTGAAGGGGTAGGCGTAGATCTGCCCGTGCGGGTGACCCAGCGTCACTCCGATCTCGGCGCCCCGGTTCTCGAAGCAGAACACCTGTTCAACGGAGGGCAGATGGGACAGCTCCGCGGTGCGGTCGGTCCACGCGTCCAGCACCAGCCCGGCCTGCTCCTCGGTCAGGTCGGCGAAGGAGGAGTTGTGGTCGGAGGTGAAGCAGACCACCTCGCAGCGGCCGGAGTCGCCGGCCAGCGAGGGGAAACGATTCTCGAAGACCACCACGTCGTACGACGAGTCCGGGATCTCGCTCAGCCGGTCGCCGGACGACGGGCACAGCGGGCACTGGTCGGCCGGCGGGTGGTAGGTGCGGCCCTGGCGGTGCGAGGCGATGGCCACTGAGTCGCCGAGCAGGGGGTCGCGCCGGATCTCGGAGGTCGTGACGGTCCGCTCCAGGGGACGGCGGTCCACCGCGTCGCGCACCGTGTCGTCGCGCAGGTCGTAGTAGACCA
The DNA here is from genome assembly GCA_049998335.1 of Streptomyces sp. cmx-10-19. Taxonomy (GTDB): domain Bacteria; phylum Actinomycetota; class Actinomycetes; order Streptomycetales; family Streptomycetaceae; genus Streptomyces. Next base: position 324,187 of record JAEBFB010000003.1, on the reverse strand, counting down.
GCTCACGACCGTCGGCCAGCCGGGTCGAGGTCTTCTTCACTGCCGGACTCCTCTACACCCACATCCACTCACTCAACACAATCAAACATAACACATCACAACCCACCAAGTCCGTCCTCTCATCACAATCAAACAAAGAACGTCACCCGAAGTGTTCAATTGCTGAACACGGAGGCGTAGGTTCCGCTCCGGATCAGTTCGCGAACGAAGCGAGTGCTTAATGCAAATCCCCACAAACGCCACATACATGGCCGCAGAGCTTCGACTCCCCACCAACTGGCTCGACTACGTGATCCTCGCGATCTACTTCGTCGTGGTCCTGGGCATCGGCTTCGCCGCCCGCCGTTCGGTCAAGACGAGTCTGGACTTCTTCCTGTCCGGACGCTCGCTGCCCGCCTGGGTCACCGGCCTGGCGTTCGTCGCCGCCAACCTGGGCGCCACCGAGATCCTCGGCATGGCGGCCAACAGCGCCCAGTACGGCGTCTACACCACCCACTGGTACTGGATCGGCGCCATCCCCGCGATGGTCTTCCTGGGCCTGGTGATGATGCCGTTCTACTACGGCTCCAAGGTCCGCTCGGTGCCGGAGTTCCTGCTCCTGCGCTTCGACAAGGCGGCCCACCTGCTCAGCTCGGCGCTCTTCGCCGTGGCCGCCATCCTGATCGCCGGCGTGAACCTCTACGCCCTCGCGATCGTCGTCGAGGCGCTGCTGGGCTGGCCCGAGTGGGTGGCCATCGTGGTCGCCGGCTTCTTCGTCCTGGCGTACATCACCCTCGGCGGCCTGTCCTCGGCCATCTACAACGAGGTCCTCCAGTTCTTCGTGATCCTGGCGGGCCTCATCCCGATCACCGTCCTGGGCCTGAAGAAGGTCGGCGGCTGGGACGGCCTGTCCGACTCCCTCTCCAAGAGCCACGGCTCCGACTTCATGACGGCGTGGGGCGGCACGGGCATCGGCAGCGAGAACCCGCTGGGCGCCAACTGGCTGACCATCGTCCTCGGCCTCGGCTTCGTCCTCTCCTTCGGCTACTGGACGACGAACTTCGCCGAGGTGCAGCGCGCCCTGTCCGCGAAGAACCTCTCCGCCGCCCAGCGCACGCCGCTGATCGCCGCCTTCCCGAAGATCTTCATCGTCTTCGTGGTGATGATCCCGGGCCTGGTCGCCGCCGTCCTGGTCCCGAAGATCGGCACGCCCGGCTCGGACCTCCAGTACAACGACGCGATCCCCTATCTCATGCAGCAACTGCTGCCCAACGGTGTCCTCGGCATCGCGGTGACCGGTCTGCTGGCGGCGTTCATGGCCGGTATGGCGGCCAACATCTCCTCCTTCAACACGGTCTTCACCACCGACATCTGGCAGAAGTACGTGAAGAAGGACCAGCCGGACGAGTACTACGTCCGCTTCGGCCGCCTGATCACCGTGATCGGCGTCCTGGCCTCCATCGGCACGGCGTTCCTGGCGTCGTCCTTCTCCAACATCATGGCGTACCTCCAGACGCTGTTCTCCTTCTTCAACGTGCCGATGTTCGTGGTCTTCATCATCGGCATGTTCTGGAAGCGGGCGTCCATGAAGTCCGGCTTCTGGGGTCTGATCGCGGGTACCACCGCGGCGATGGTGAACTACTTCGTCATCTACAAGCAGGGCATCATCGACATCCCCTCCGACCAGGGCGCCAACTTCGTCTCCGCCATCGCGGGCTTCGTCGCCGGCGCGGTCGTCATGATCGCGGTGTCCCTGTTCACCGCGCCTAAGCCCACCGCCGACCTCCAGGGCCTCGTCTACGGCACCACGTCGCCCGGCATGACCGAGCCGCCCGCCAAGGGCGACGACGCGTGGTACCGCAAGCCGGCCCTGCTGGGCTGGGGGGCGGTCGTCCTGGCCGCCGCCTGCTACATCCCGTTCTCGTTCTGATCGCGGGAGGATGGAGAGAACATGTCTGATTCCTACTCCGAGAAGAACGTCCACGAAGAGGTCTCCGAGCTGGAGACCCGGTCCGCGACGGCCGCGCGGCTCTTCGACATCCGGCGGATCATCGGCGGGCTGTTCGTGGTCTACGGCGTCATCGTGACGATCGCGGGGATCGCGGCGTCCGACGACGACATCGACAAGGCGCAGGGGGTGAACATCAACCTCTGGACGGGGCTGGGGATGCTGATCCTGGGACTGTTCTTCCTGGTGTGGCTGAAGCTGCGGCCCACGGCGCCGCCCACGCCTCCGCTGGAGGAGGGGGCGCCCAAGGAGTGAACGCCGGTCCGTGACGCCCGCTCCGGGGTGACCGGCGATGGTCCGGTCACCCGGTGCGGGTGACCGGACCGGGTGACCGGTCACCCGGTGCCTGAACGGCCTGGGCGGTACCCCCGACGCCCCCCATCGCCCCAGCGGCACGACTGCCCGCAGTACACGACCTACGTGCGGCTTGCTCGGTCCAAGAGGCCCGTTCTGGCTGCCAGGGCCGCTGCCTCCAGGCGGGAGCCGACGCCCAGTTTCATCAGGACGCGTTGGACGTGGGTGCGGGCCGTGGAGGGGGCGATGCCCATGCCCGCCGCGATCAGGCGGGTGTCCTCGCCGTCGGCGACCCGGACCAGCACCTCCACCTCGCGGGGCGTGAGCATCTCCAGCAGCCGCTGACCCTCGTCGTCCGGCTGGGTGGCGGGGTTCAGCAGCTCGCCGAAGGCCCCCTGCAGCAGCCCCGGCGCGACCGCCGCCTCACCCGCCCGCGCCTTCATGATCGCCCGCTCGACGCCCTCGATGCGCTCGTCATGCCGGACGTACCCCGACGCCCCCGCGGCGAACGCCGCCGCGATCCCCCGTGGGCTCGGCACCGGCCCCAGCACCAGTACGGCGACCTGCGGACGCTCCCGCTTGACCCGTACCACCGGGTCGAAGAACCCCGGCTCGGCCGGGGTGGCCGTCCCCAGCAGACACACCTCCGGCGCCCGGCTGATCACCAGCTCCGCCGCCCCCGCCGCCGGCGCCGCCGCGGCCAGCACCCGGTGCCCCCGCAGTTTCAGCGCCGACGCCAGCGCCTCGGCCAGCAAGCGGTGATCGTCGACCACCATGAGCCGTACTCCCATGGAGCAACCCCCCAGTCACCCGGTCCCCCCGGCATGCCCCGGAAGCTACACGCTGGCCGGGCCCCGCGCTGCCCCTACCGGCGAGAACCGACCCGGAACGGCGAAATCACCCGGTGACCGGCGCGGACCGGGTCAGCCCCCCACGCCGAACCCGATCGCCAGGTACTCCTTCTCGTCCGCGCTGGACGGCTCACTGGCGTACACCTTCGACATGTACAGGCGGCCCTGCGCGTAGATGATCTCGGAGTAGTCCGGCGACATGCTGGACTCCACGTCCCGCACCGCCTCCGTCGCCGGGTTCTCCAGCAGCGTCGTCTCCTTGAACGACCCGCCGTCGATGCTCACGATCCGCCCGCCCTTGTCGTACGGCGGGCGCTTGTACGCGATGACGTTCGGGCCGTCCATGCGCAGCGGGGTGATCGTGTAGCCGTCGCCGGCGTCGGCGCGCTGGCCGGTCTGCTTGCCGGTGGCGAGGTCGAAGGCGACGACCTCGTTGGTCTGGCTGTAGGACTCGCCGCCGGACTCGTGCTCCTCGGTCGGGATGTAGAGCCGGTTCGGGCCGACCGCGAGCCCGGAGCACTGCTCGATCCTGGTGATCGTGTCGCAGCGGGCCGCGAACTGCTCGCCCGGCGCCGAGATGCGGGTGAGGAGCCTGCCGGTCCTGTTGTCGATGGAGAAGAAGTCCGAGATGCCGCTGCCGTCCCCGGCGGAGTCGCCGACGTCGGCGGCCACGACCAGCGGGTCGGTCGAGACGACGCCCGCGTACTCGATGCCCTTGGCCATCTTGTACTCGGAGATCACCTTCCCGCTCTTGGGGTCGATGGTCTGGATGTGCAGCTGCCGCGCGTCGTACGAGCCGCACTTGCGCACCGCGACGAGCTTCGCGCCGCCGCCGTACCCGGCGTCGTAGCAGGTGTCGGTGTTCTTCGGGGACCACAGGACGTCGCCGCTCGCGATGTCGAAGGCGACGCCGCCCTCGGTGGAGCCGGCGGCGACGGTGCTGCCGCTGATGGTGACGTTCCCGAAGGAGATCGGCTGGTCACCGGCGGTCTTCGTCCACACCGTCTTCCCCGCGTCCAGGTCGAGGACGGCGACCTGGGTGCAGCCGTGCGAGGGCTCGGCCTTGGTCGGCATGGCGGGCTGGTGGATGACCACGGTCCTGTGGTCGTCGGTGACGTACTTGCTGGTGGCGCAGACCGGCCCGGCCAGCTTGATCGTCCACTTCTTGCTGCCCCGGGCCGCGTCGTACCCGACGACCTCGGCGATGCCGCTCTTGGCGTACACCTGGTCGGTGAGCCAGGAGCCGTCGACGGCGACGCTGCTGTCGTCCTTGCTCACGGCGGGCATGGGGACCTGGAAGAGCACCTTGGAGGCGGGGTCGGCCGGGGCCTTCTCCTCGCCGCCGGACGTCTCGCCGCCGGTGCCGCCCTTCTGGTCCGTGCCGCCGCCGGTGTCGCCGCCCTGGTCGCCGCTGGAGTTGGCGGTGGTGTCCTTGCCGTCGTCCTTGCCGGAGGAGGAGGAGGAGGAGTACCAGACGCCGCCGCCGATGATCAGCGCGATGGCGACGACGGCGGCCACGACGATCGCCAGCTGCGCGTTGATCTTCCGTCCGCCGCCGGACCCGCCGCCCTGGGGCTGGGGCGGCATCGGCACGGTCGGCTGCTGGTACCCGTACCCGGGCTGCTGCCCGTACGCGGGTGTCGGCGGCCCGTACGGACCGGGCTGCTGCGCCTGGCCGGGGTACCCGTAGCCGGGCTGCGGCTGGGGCGGAGGCGGGGGTGACTGCGGGTACCCGTAGCCGGGCTGCGGGGCCGGGGGTGTCTGCGGATACCCGTAACCGGGCTGCGGGGCCGGGGGCGTCGGCGGGGTCGAGGGCGGTGGGGTGGAGGGCGGTGGGGTGGAGGGCGGTGGGGTGGGCGGGCCGAAGCCGCCTCCCTGCGGAGGCTGCGGCGGCTGCTGGGGCGGGGGCGGCGGCTGGGTCATGACGGAGACACCTCGGAATGACGGGGGGAAGGGGACGGGGAGAGGAGACGGAGCGGAAGAGGGTTGGTCACTTGCCGCAGGTCACTGGCCGTAGGCGAGCATCAACTTCTCCTTGGCGTCGTCATTTCCGGTCAGCCGCGTGGTGGAGATGTAGAACCGCCCGTCGACCCAGTCGATGTCCTTGGAGTAGAAGCCGTTCTCGATGTCGGCCGCGCCCTGCGGGTTCTGGAGCAGCTTCGTCGGCGTGTGGCCGCTGCCTCCGGTCGGGATCGACACGACCTGGCCGCCCGCGTCGTAGGACGGCTGGACGTACGCGATGAGCGCGCCGCCCTCGGCCTTCACCGGCAGCATCGGCCTGTCCCCCGGGGCCTTGGTGCGCCACTTCTCCTTGCCGGTGGCGAGGTTGATCGCGACGATCTCGTTGGCGCCGCTGCTCACCTCGGTCGGCAGGTAGAGGGTGTTGTCGGCGACGGCGACGCCGCTGCAGCCCTGGAGGTCGCGTTCGAGGATGGCCCAGCCGCACGAGGGCGCGAAGTCCTCGTCGACGCCGACCTGTTGGAGGACGTTGCCGCCGGAGGTGAAGGTGGAGATGTTCCAGACCTTCTTGTCCTCGTCGGTGGCGTAGACGACGAGCGGGTCGACGGAGTAGGTGCGGGCGATCCGCCAGCCCTTGTCGTACTTGTAGGTCCACAGGACCTTGCCGGTGCGCGGGTCGAGCCCCTGGAGTTCGTCGTGCTCGGTGTTGCCGCCGGCGCCGCAGGAGGCGACCTGGACGAGCTTGTTCGCGCTGCCCGCGTATCCGGCGGGGAAGCAGGCGTCGTCGTAGTGCTTCTTGTCGTACAGCTTCTTGCCGCTGGTGATGTCGTAGGCGGTGCCGGACTGGGAGCGGCCGACCATGAGGGTGGTGCCGCTGACGGTGAGTTCGACGGAGAGCGCGGAGTCGAACAGCTCGCCGTCGTCGACCTTCACGGACCAGCCCTTCTGGCCGGTGGCGAGGTCGATCTCCTGGAGCTGGTTGCACTTGGCGCGGTCGCTGGAGCCGCTCATGTAGCCGACGACGATCTTGTTCGCGGCCGTCTTCTCCCGGGTGGCCGCGCAGATCTTCTCGGGGAAGGTGACCGGCTCCCAGGTGGGCTTGCCGTCACCGACGTCGTAGGCGAAGAGCTGCTTGTACGCCGCCTTCACCGCCGTCTTGTCGGTGATCCACATGCCGTCGGCGTCGGCGCCGGAACCGGGGGCGTCGGGCGCCTCCTTGTACCAGAGGACCTTGGCCTCGCCTGCCTGGCGGCCCTCGTTGAGGTCCTCGGGGTCCTCGCCGCCGTCGCCGCGGCCGTCACCGGGGTCGACCGGGGCGGCGCCGCCGGTGGTGGTGGGCTTGGGGTCGTCGCTCCTGGCCGCGACGGGCTTCCCGTCCTTGTCGTCGCCGCCGGTGGCGGTGACGGCCCAGACGCTGCCGCCGATGACGAGCAGTGCCGCGACCGCGGCGCCGATCGCGAGGGCGGGCTTGCCCTTGAAGGGGTTGCGGGACCCGGAGCCGCCGGGCGGCGGGGTGCCGGGCGCGCCCGGGAACTGCGGCTGCGGATAGCCGTACCCGGGCTGCTGCCCGTAGGGTCCCGGCTGCTGGGGCTGGGCGTAGGGGCCGGAGTTGTAGGGGCCGGGCTGGCCGTACGGTCCCGGCCGGCCGTACGGTCCCGGCTGCTGCGGGTAGCCGTATCCCGGCTGCGGCGGCTGCCCCTGCGGGGGCGGCGGGGTCTGGGGCGGGCCCTGCGGGGGCGGCGGGGTCGGTGCCCCGTAGCCACCCGGCGGTGGACCCTGCGGTGCTCCGTAACCACCCGGTGGTGGATCCTGCGGTGCTCCGAAGCCACCCTGCGGCGGCTGGTTCGGCGGCTGGCTCATCAGCGCGTTCCCCCTTATGACTCACTGATTTCTAGCCACGTCCCGAGGTACGCGCTGGCCTCGGAGTCGCTTGACGGCAGTCGTGCGGACAGTCTCGACGGCCTTTCTATCACTCGGCCCGGACAGCCCACCCGGCCGTGCCCGCCCCTGTTCCCAAGGGAGGACCGGCCTGTGATGCCTCTGTTACGCGCCCCCCACGCCCCTTCACGCACCCTTCACTCCGCGCACGCGCCGTGCGCGCGGAGCGGCTCGGACTCAGGCGTCCTCGGCGAGTTCCAGCCAGCGCAGCTCCAGTTCCTCCCGCTGACCGGCCAGTTCGCGCAGCGCGGCGTCGAGTTCGGCCACCTTCGCGAAGTCGGTGGCGTGGTCGGCGATCTGCTTGTGCAGCTTGGCCTCCTTCTCGGAGACCTTGTCGAGCTGGCGCTCGATCTTCTGGAGTTCCTTCTTGGCGGCGCGCACGTCGGCGGCACTCTTCTCGGGCACGGCGGTGGCCGTGGCGGCGGCGGCCTTGGGCGCCGGGGCGTGGGCGGCGGCCGCCTCCTCCATCCGCTGCCGCCGCTCCAGGTACTCGTCGATGCCGCGCGGCAGCATGCGCAGGGCGCCGTCGCCGAGGAGGGCGAAGACGCGGTCGGTGGTGCGCTCGACGAAGAACCGGTCGTGGGAGATGACGATCATCGAGCCGGGCCAGCCGTCGAGGACGTCCTCCAGCTGGGTCAGGGTCTCGATGTCGAGGTCGTTGGTGGGCTCGTCGAGGAAGAGGACGTTGGGCTCGTCCATGAGGAGCCGCAGCAGCTGGAGCCGCCGCCGCTCACCGCCGGACAGGTCGCCGACGGGCGTCCACTGCTTCTCCTTGCCGAAGCCGAAGGTCTCGCAGAGCTGCCCGGCGGTCATCTCGCGGCCCTTGCCGAGGTCGACGCGCTCGCGCACGCGCTGCACGGCCTCCAGCACCCGCCAGTTCGGGTCCAGTTCGGCGACCTCCTGGGACAGGTACGCCAGCTTCACGGTCCTGCCGACCCGCACCTGCCCGCCCGCCGGCTGCTGCTCGCCCTCACTGCGGGCGGCCTCCGCCATGGCCCGCAGCAGGGAGGTCTTGCCGGCGCCGTTGACGCCGACCAGGCCGATGCGGTCGCCGGGGCCGAGCTGCCAGGTGACGTGCTTGAGCAGCACCTTGGGGCCGGCCTGGACGGTCACGTCCTCCAGGTCGAACACGGTCTTGCCGAGGCGGGAGGAGGCGAACTTCATCAGCTCGCCGCTGTCGCGGGGCGGCGGCACGTCGGCGATCAGCTCGTTGGCGGCCTCAACGCGGAAACGGGGCTTGGAGGTACGGGCGGGGGCGCCGCGCCGCAGCCAGGCCAGCTCCTTGCGGACCAGGTTCTGCCGCTTGGTCTCCTCGGTGGCGGCGATGCGCTCCCGTTCGGCGCGGGCGAAGACGTAGTCGGAGTAGCCGCCCTCGTACTCGTGGACGTCGCCGCGCTGCACGTCCCACATGCGGGTGCAGACCTGGTCGAGGAACCAGCGGTCGTGGGTCACGCAGACGAGGGCCGAGCGCCGCTCGCGCAGGTGCCGGGCGAGCCAGGCGATGCCCTCGACGTCGAGATGGTTGGTCGGCTCGTCGAGGACGACGAGGTCCTGCTCCTCGATGAGCAGCTTGGCCAGCGCGATGCGGCGCCGCTCACCACCGGAGAGCGGCCCGATGACGGTGTCGAGCCCCTGCGGGAACCCCGGCATGTCGAGTCCGCCGAACAGCCCGGTCAGCACGTCGCGGACCTTGGCGTTGCCCGCCCACTCGTGGTCGGCCATGTCCCCGATGACCTCGTGCCGCACGGTGGCGGCGGGGTCGAGCGAGTCGTGCTGCGTGAGCACCCCGAGCCGCAGCCCTCCGGAGTGCGTGACCCGCCCGGTGTCGGGCTCCTCCAGCCGCGCCAGCATCCGGATCATGGTCGTCTTGCCGTCGCCGTTGCGCCCGACGACCCCGATCCGATCCCCTTCGGACACGCCGAGCGACACGCCGTCCAGGAGTGCACGGGTGCCGTACACCTTGCTGACGTTCTCGACATTGACCAGATTGACGGCCATTTCTCTCCTGCCTGGGGGACGGATCAGCCTTCAAGCGTAGGCCCTCCGGGGGGTGGGGGGACGCGGGCGGGGGTGGTGACTCTCTGTGGTGACGTGTGTCGGAGCGTCCGGCTACGGTGGGGAGCAGGCAGCAGGATCCCGTCCATGTGAGGAACCATGACCGCCGAGTCCGTAGAGCACCACCGCCCGCGCTGGCCGGTGCCGCCGCAGGACGGATACACCGTGGACGACCTGTTCACGCTGCCGGGTCTCCCGCCGCACACCGAGCTGATCGACGGGAGCCTGGTTTTCGTGAGTCCGCAGCGGCGTTTCCGCTATCTGGTGATCGACCTACAGTTCAACGGGCTGCGCAACTCGCTGCCTCCGGAGTTCAGCGTCGAACGGGAGATGACCGTTCTCCTCGACGACCGCAATGGACCCGAACCCGACATCAGCGTGGTGCGAGCCGACGCGGTCACCGGAATGGATCAGACCAGTTTCCGAGCCAAGGACGTCCTCCTCGCCGTCGAGGTCGTGTCCCCGGAGTCCGCGTCCCGCGACCGCACGACGAAGCCGCACAAGTATGCGGCCGCCGGCATTCCGAGCTTCTGGCGCGTCGAGCGGGGCGGGGCGAACGGCGGCCCTGTCGTCCACGTCTACGAGCTGGAACCGAGGAGCAAGGCGTACCTGCACGTGGGTCTGCATCGAGACGTCCTCAAGGTCGACAAGCCCAGCACCATCGGCATCGATCTGTCGGCGCTCGGCGGGCAGTAGCCCCCTCAGACCACCGTCGCCCCCGCCGCCGCCCCCACCGCCGTGCGTACGTCGCGGCAGGTGCCCGAGGCGCGGAGGACGCCCGCGATGTCGGAGGCGGACCCGGCGTCCGGGGCGAGGAAGGCCGTGGTCGGGCCCGAGCCCGAGACGAGGGCCGCCATCGCGCCCGCCGCCCGGCCCGCCGCGAGGGTGTCGGAGAGTTCGGGGTAGAGGGAGAGGGCGGCCGGCTGGAGGTCGTTGGAGAGAGTGACGGCGAGCGCGGCCACGTCGCCCTTCGCGAGGGCGTCCAGGACGGCCTGGTCGGCGACCGGCGCCGGGACCTCGCGGTCCTGCGAGAGGCGGTCGAACTCGCGGAAGACCGCCGGCGTGGACAGGCCCCGCGCCGCCAGCGCGAAGACCCAGTGGAAGTCGCCGCCCACCTCCAGCTCCGTCAGCCTCTCGCCGCGCCCGGTGCCGAGCGCCGCGCCTCCGACCAGGCTGAAGGGGACGTCGCTGCCCAGCTCGGCGCAGATGTCCAGCAGCTCCTCGCAGGAGGCGCCGGTACCCCACAGGGCGTCGCAGGCCAGCAGCGCGCCCGCGCCGTCGGCGCTGCCGCCCGCCATGCCGCCGGCGACGGGGATGTCCTTGGCGATGTGGAGGTGGACGGCGGGCTCACGGCCGTACCGCCCGGCGAGGGCGAGGGCCGCGCGGGCGGCCAGGTTGGTGCGGTCCAGGGGGACCTGGTCCGCGTCCGGGCCCTCGCAGGTGACGCGCAGACCCTCCGGAGAAGGGGTCGCGGTGATCTCGTCGTACAGGGAGACCGCGAGGAAGACGTTGGCCAGGTCGTGGTAGCCGTCGGGGCGGGCGGCGCCGACCGCGAGCTGGACGTTGACCTTGGCGGGGACGCGGACCGTCACGCTCACTTGCTCGTCACTCCTTGTGTTCGGCGATACGCGCGAACTCTGCCACGCTCAGCGCCTCTCCGCGCGCCTGCGGCGACACCCCCGCGGCGACGAGCGCGGCCTCGGCGGCGGCCGCCGATCCGGCCCACCCGGCGAGCGCGGCCCGCAGGGTCTTGCGGCGCTGGGCGAACGCGGCGTCGACGACGGCGAAGACCTCGCGCCGGGACGCGGTGGTCTTCAGCGGCTCGCTGCGCCGGACGAGGGACACCAGTCCGCTGTCGACGTTCGGCGCGGGCCAGAAGACGTTGCGGCCGATGGCGCCGGCCCGCTTGACCTCGGCGTACCAGCCCGCCTTCACGGACGGCACGCCGTACACCTTCGAGCCCGGTCCGGCGGCGAGCCGGTCGGCGACCTCGGACTGGACCATGACGAGGGTCCGCTCGATGCTCGGGAAGGTCTCCAGCATGTGGAGGAGGACGGGCACCGCCACGTTGTACGGCAGGTTCGCGACCAGCGCGGTCGGGGGCGGGCCCGGCAGCTCGGTCACCTGCATCGCGTCGGAGTGGACCAGCGCGAACCGCTCCGCGCGCTCCGGCATCCGGGCGGCGACCGTGGCGGGCAGGGCGGCGGCGAGGACGTCGTCGATCTCGACGGCGGTGACCCGGTCGGCGGCCTCCAGCAGGGCCAGGGTGAGCGAGCCGAGACCCGGTCCCACCTCGACCACCACGTCGTCGGGGCGTACCTCGGCGGTGCGGACGATACGGCGGACCGTGTTCGCGTCGATCACGAAGTTCTGGCCGCGCTGCTTGGTGGGGCGTACGCCGAGCGCGGCCGCGAGTTCACGGACGTCGGCGGGGCCCAGGAGGGCGTCGGGGGTGGGGCTGCTCACCCCGCAAGGGTAGCCGGGGGCGGGGGGCACCCCGGGCGCCGGCCGGGCGGGCGGGTGCCGCGGTGCCGTCGGCGATCCGGCGGGCGCCGCGGTGCCGTCGGCGATCCGGCGGGCGCCGCGGTGCCGTCGGGCTGCGGGGCTGGCACCGTAGTGCCGTCAGCCTGCCAGGCGGGCCCCGCACTGCCGTCGGCCGGCCGGGCGCCGCAGCCGGCCTGCCGGGCGGGCGCCGTGGTGCCGTCGGAGGCCGGGGTGGCGGGGCGGGCCGCCGAGGAGGGGCCCGAGTGGCCGCCGCCTCCGCCGTCGTCACAGTGCCGTCGACCTGACGGGCGGGCGCCGTGGTGTCGTCGGCGATCCGGCGGGCGCCGCAGCCGGCCGGCCTGCCGGGCGGGCGGGCGCCGCAGCGCGGTCGGCCTGTCGGGCGGGCCCCGCACTGCCGTCGGCCTGCCGGGCGCAGGCCGGCCCCGCGGTGCACTCAGCGATCCGGGCCGGTGCCGTGGTGCCGTCAGTCTTCCAGGCGGGCGCCGCAGTGGGGCCAGGCGTCGGTGCCGTGGCGGACGTAGAGCTTCTTGGCGCGGTACGTCTGCTCGGCGGGCGGTGCGTCCTCGGGGCGGCCCTCGCCGCCGAGGCCCTGCCAGGTCGGGGCGTCGAACTGGTAGAGGCCCCCGTACGTCCCCGAGGGGTCGACGGTGTCGGGGCGGCCGCCGGACTCGCAGGCGGCCAGACCCTGCCAGTTCAGGTGGTCGGCGCCGGACACCGAGGCGGGCCGGGGGCGGGTGCCGACCCGCACGAGCTGCGGGCGGGACGCGCGCACCAGCTCGGTGCCGAGCAGGCGGGGCCGCTCCCGGACGCCGTTGACGGTGCGCAGGGCGTACGTGGAGCGGCGCAGTCCGGGCTGTCCGGCCTGCCGGACGACCTCGGTGCCCCGGAAGAGGGTCGGGTCCTCGGTGCGGTGCACGGCGAACGGCACCGGGTCCTCGCGGACCTCCCGGGAGCCGGTGATCCGCAGCACCGTCACGGTCTGCCCGTCGCGCGGGAACCCCGCCGCCGGGACCGACAGGGCGTCCTCGCCTCGCAGGGTGACCCCGGCCTGCGCGACGGCCTCGCCGACGGTGGCGGCGTTGGTGCGGACGGTGCGGGCGCGGCCGTCGGCCATGGCGGTGACCACCCGCTCGGTGCGCACGTTCAGCGCGAGGCCCTCGCGGCCGATGCGCCGGGCGCCGTCGGTGGACAGGTACGCCCCCTCGGTCCGTACGCCGAGCTGCCGCAGGGCCGCCTCGACCGTCCCGGCGGTGGTCCACACCTGGCGCCGGTGGCCGTCGAGGGTGAGCAGCACGGGCCGCCCGTGGCGGACGGTGATCTCCTCGCCGCTGGTCAGCGGGGTGCCGGGGGCGGGTACGAGGACGTCGTGGGCGCCGACCGGGACGCCCTCGTCGGCGAGCAGCCCGGTGACGTCGTCGGCGAAGGTGTGCAGGGTGCGGGGAGTGCCGTCGACGGTCAGCTCGACGGCCTTGTCCTTGGCGACGAAGGCGGTGGTGCCGCCCGCGAGGAACGCCACGACCAGCGCGCGGGGCAGCAGCCGGCGCAGGGCCGCGTCTGTACGCCCCGGCCCGCGCGCCCGGCGCCGACGGCGCGCGCGCTGCCCGGCCCACGGCTCCGGCGCGCGGGCCGCCGGGGGCTGCGGGGCGCCCTGCCGGGGCAGCGCGGGCAGGGTCGGCGCGCTGTGCACGTCGTAGGGGGCGGCTGGTGACTGCGTACTGCTCACGCCGACACGCTCCAGGGGTCCGGGGGGCCGGGTGCCGGGGGCCGGGGTCGGCCGGGGCCGGGGGCCGGTTCGGGCCCCCAGAACCTAGCGGAGCGTCCGTCACTCTCCAAAGCGACGCGACTACGGAGCGTGCGGGGAACCGGCTCGGTGGCCGGTCGTCGGCTCAGAACCCGAAGGCGCGGGCCGTGTTGGCGGCGAGGGCGGCGGCCAGCGTGTCCTCGTCGACGCCCCGCACCTCGGCCATCGCCCGCACGGTGACCGGGATCAGGTAGGGGGCGTTGGGGCGGCCCCGGTAGGGCGCCGGGGTGAGGAAGGGGGCGTCGGTCTCGACCAGGACGAGGTCGGCGGGGGCCACCGCGAGGGCGTCGCGCAGGTTCTGGGCGTTCTTGAAGGTGACGTTGCCGGCGAAGGACAGGTAGTACCCGGCGCGGGCGCAGACCTCGGCCATCTCGGCGTCGCCGGAGTAGCAGTGGAAGACGGTGCGCTCGGGGGCGCCCTCCTCCTTGAGGACGCGCAGGACGTCGGCGTGGGCCTCGCGGTCGTGGATGACGAGGGTCTTGCCGTGCCGCTTGGCGATCTCGATGTGGGCGCGGAAGGACCGCTCCTGCGCGTCCTTGCCCTCGGGGCCGGTGCGGAAGTAGTCGAGGCCGGTCTCGCCGACGCCCTTGACCTGCGGCAGCGCGGCCAGCCGGTCCATCTCCGCGAGGGCCTCGTCGAGCGCCGCGTCCCCGCCGGGCTGCCGGGACCGGCCTCTCCCGGCTCCAGGGGGCTGGGAGGTGCCCCCGGGATCGCCGTGCACGATGCGCGGCGCCTCGTTGGGGTGCAGGGCGACGGTGGCGTGCACGGCGTCGTGCGCCGCCGCCGTCTCGGCCGCCCAGCGTGATCCGGCGAGGTCGCAGCCGACCTGGACGACGGTCGTGACGCCGACCGCGGCGGCCTTGGCGAGCGCGTCCTCCACCGTGCCGGACTGCATGTCGAGGTGGGTGTGCGAGTCGGCGACCGGGACCCGCAGGGGGTCGGGGAGCGGGGGCGCGTCGTTCTTGTCGGCGGACCGGCCCGAAGCGTTCGAAGGCATGCCTCCGATCCTACGAAAGCCCGCGTGCGCCTCCGGAGGGATTCAGCTCGCCCTGCGGTGGAGGTGGAGGGCGTGCAGCACGTCGGCGAGGTGCCAGTGCCGGTGCTCCGCCGGCGTACCCGGCTCCTGGTGGGCCCCGGAGAGCTCCGCCGCTCCCGGCCCGGGCGTCGCGGGCACCGGCGGCACCTCCAGGGGTCCGGCGGCCGGCACCGGGTGGAGGCCCTCGGCGGTGCCGCGCACCGAGGCGACGCGCCCCGGGCGCATGATCCGGACGACGTGGTTGTCGCAGTTGGCGCAGGTCGGCCGGGTCAGCGGGGAGGGCACGACGCGGCCGTCTGCGACGTAGCGCACGAAGTCCTTGCCGTTGGCGTCCTTGTGGTGCTCTATCTCGAACGACTGCTCCCAGCCGTGCCCGCAGCGCATGCAGGCGAAGGAGTACGACTCCTGGACCACCGCGGCCGCGCCCGACCGCCCGCCGATCCGTGCCGCGCCCTCACTCGTGCTCATCCCGGCTCCTTCGGTTCGTTCGCCGTTCCTTTCTCCAGTGGACTCCCCGCCCTGCGGGAAAGCACCAGGTGAGGCAGAGTATTTGGTCCGATTTGGGATGGCCTTGGCCGGAGCGCCCGCAAGGTCAGGACCGGGTCAAGCGCACCCCGCCGTTTGCCCGTCCGGCGTCCCCGTCATTTCTGGGCGTTCTTTGCCGCGACCACGGCATCGAACACCTCGCGCTTGGGCAGGCCCAGCTCGGCGGCGACGGCCGCGATGGCCTCCTTGCGCCGCTCCCCCGCCTCCTCGCGCACCCGCACCCTGCGCACCAGCTCCTCGGCGCCGACCTCCTCGGGACCGGTGTCGGGGGCGCCCTCGACGACGACGGTGATCTCGCCGCGCACGCCCTCGGCGGCCCAGGCGGCCAGCTCGCCGAGCCCGCCGCGCTTGACCTCCTCGTACGTCTTGGTCAGCTCCCGGCAGACGGCGGCCCGGCGGTCGGCGCCGAAGACCTCGGCCATGTCGGCGAGGGTGTCGTCGAGGCGGTGCGGGGCCTCGAAGTACACGAGGGTGCGGCGCTCGCCGGCGACCTCGCGCAGCCGGGTGCGGCGCTCGCCGGACTTGCGGGGCAGGAAGCCCTCGAAGCAGAACCGGTCGACGGGCAGCCCGGACAGGGCGAGCGCGGTGAGTACGGCGGAGGGTCCGGGGACGGCGGTGACGCGGACGCCGCGCTCCACGGCGGCGGCGACCAGCCGGTACCCGGGGTCGGACACCGAGGGCATCCCGGCGTCGGTCACCAGCAGCACGCGCGCGCCGCCGGCCAGCTCCTCGACCAGTTCGGGGGTGCGGGCGGACTCGTTGCCCTCGAAGTACGACACGACGCGCCCCCTGGGCGTGACGCCGAGCGCCTGGGTCAGCCGGCGCAGCCGCCGCGTGTCCTCGGCGGCGACGACGTCCGCGCCGGCCAGCTCCTCGGCGAGCCGGGGCGGGGCGTCCTGGACGTCGCCGATGGGGGTGCCCGCGAGTACAAGGGTTCCAGTCACGCCCTCCATCCTCCCAGGAGCGGGCGCACGGCCCGGAACCGTGCCCGGAACCGGCCGTCACCGGCCAGGGACCGGCCGTCACCGGCCAGGGACCGGCCGTCACCGTGCGGAACCGTGCCCGGGACCGGCCGTCACCGTGCCCGGGACCGTCACCCGGGACCACCCGGAACCTTGCACCGCCGGCCCCCGGAGGGCGACGCATCCGAGCCGGTGCGGCCCATGCGCGGGACGCGCACAGCGCGGTTCCCTACGATGGCGCGGTGACCAGTACCGCGTCCTCCACGGACACCCGGCAGGGCCGGGCCCCGCTCGACGAGCGGCCGACCTGGCAGCAGCGGCTGCGCCGCTTCGGCCACCCGGCACAGCCCGCGGCCGACGACGTCCGCGACCGGCTGGTGCCGCCGTACGCGAGCCCCGGCCCCCGGCTGTGGGTCTTCCTGGGCCTGGCCAAGGCGCCGGCCGAGCGGCTGGTGCGCTGGTCGGCGTGGGGCGGCCCGCTGCTGGTGGCGCTGCTGGCGGGGGTGCTGCGGTTCTGGAACCTGGGCAGCCCGAAGGCGGTGATATTCGACGAGACGTACTACGCGAAGGACGCGTGGGCGCTGATCCACCGCGGTTTCGAGGTCAACTGGGACAAGAACGCCAACAGCCAGATCCTGAACTCGGGCGGCGACCTCCCGATCCCGACGGACGCGGCGTACGTCGTGCATCCGCCGATCGGCAAGTACGTCATCGGCCTGGGCGAGCTGCTCTTCGGCTTCGACCCCTTCGGCTGGCGCTTCATGACGGCGCTGCTCGGGACGCTGTCGGTCCTCCTGCTGTGCCGCATCGGCCGCCGCCTGTTCCGCTCGACCTTCCTCGGCTGTCTCGCCGGCGTGCTGATGGCGCTGGACGGCCTCCACTTCGTGATGAGCCGCACGGCGCTGCTGGACAGCGTGCTGATGTTCTTCGTGCTGGCGGCGTTCGGGTGCCTGGTCGTGGACCGCGACAAGGCCCGCGCGAGACTCGCCGCCGCGCTGCCGGTGGACGACGACGGCCGGGTCCGCCCGGACGCGCACCTCGCCGAGACGTTCCGCTTCGGGTGGCGCCCGTGGCGGCTGTCGGCGGGCCTGATGCTGGGCCTGGCGGCCGGCACCAAGTGGAACGGCCTGTACGTGATGGCCGCGTTCTGCGTGATGGCGGTGCTGTGGGACGTCGGCACGCGCCGGGTCGCGGGCGCGCACAGCCCCCACCTGGCGGTGCTCCGCCACGACCTGGGCTGGGCGTTCCTCTCCACGGTCCCGGTGGCACTCGGCACCTACCTCCTCTCCTGGCTGGGCTGGATCCTCTCCCCGTCCGACGGCACCGGCGGCTACTACCGCGACTGGGCGGCGAACGACGGCGCGCACAGCTCCTGGTCCTGGCTCTTCCCCGACTGGTGGCGCAGCCTGTGGCACTACGAGACGCAGGTCCTGGAGTTCCACACCCACCTGACCTCGCCGCACACGTACCAGTCGAACCCGTGGAGCTGGCTCGTCCTGGGCCGCCCGGTCTCCTACTTCTACGAGTCCCCGGCGCCCGGCACGGACGGCTGCCCGGCCGACGCGGGCGAGAAGTGCGCCCGCGAGGTCCTCGCGCTCGGCACCCCGACGCTCTGGTGGCTGGGCTGCTTCGCCCTGCTGTACGTCCTGTGGCGCTGGGCCTTCCGCCGCGACTGGCGCGCGGGCGCCATCGCCTGCGGCATCGCGGCCGGCTACCTCCCCTGGTTCCTCTACCAGGAACGCACGATCTTCCTCTTCTACGCCGTCGTCTTCGTCCCCTTCCTCTGCCTGGCGGTGGCGATGCTCCTGGGCGCGATCATCGGCCCCCCACGCTCCACCGACACCCGCCGAGTCGCCGGCGCGACGGCAGCAGGCGTCCTGGTCCTCCTGATCGCCTGGAACTTCATCTACTTCTGGCCCCTGTACACGGGCACGGCGATCCCGATGGACGACTGGCGGTCGCGGATGTGGCTGGACACGTGGGTGTAGCGGGGCGGACACGTCCGCCGTGCCGGGGGGATGAGCCACGATGGGAGGACAGCGTCGGGCGCCTGACCCGACGGAGACCTCGGCCCAGACCGTCAAGCCCTACGCCCACCCGCTGCGTCCCCCAGCGGGCGGCCAGGGCGCCGGTGATCAGCAGGCCTCGCCCGCTTTCACACTCGGCCTCGGGCGTATCAACCGGCGCGGGGATCATCGGCGTATCACCGCTCCTGCCGTCGTCGGTCACGCCGACGGTGGCCGATTACGTCCGTGACACCTGCCGCTCTTGCTGCTTGCCGACCGCCACGACAGACGACCTCATCACCGTCACCGGCGAACTGGCAGCCAACGCCCTGGAACACACCGACAGCCACGCCATCACAATCACCTGCACCCTCACCGCCGACACTGTCGAGGTCGACGCCGTACGTGGCGCACCAGAGGATGTCGCGGCGCGGTCCCCTTCGCGTCGCTCTCGTGTCCCCCGTGCGCTTTGCGGGCGACGACACCGCCGTGACCGACACACACCGCTCACCCCGCCATCCCGGGTCTCCATTCGGCCACCATCGCGAAACATCCGTACCTTTGCTCACCCGCTGCGCATAGAGTGCCACCCATCTGCATTTCTGAACGCGTTCAACGGGGAGACACGGGGAGGGACTGTCGATGGGCAGGGGGGTGAAGGTCGCCGTCATAGGTGGCGTGTTCGCGGTGATGGTGGGTGGGGCGGGGTACGGGGCGTACAACGTCGTCTCCGCCGTGAACGGGGACGGGGGCGGTACGGGGTCCGCCGGGGCCGAGGTCAAGACCGGGCCGCCCAGTGCGGACGAGGTCGCGGAGGCGTCGGAGAAGTTCCTCTCCGCCTGGGCGAAGGGCGACGCGGCGACCGCGGCCTCGTACACGAACAACGCCCCGATGGCCGGGACGCTGCTGACGGCGTACGCCGAGGAGGCCCGCATCACCGGCGTCGAGATCACGCCGGGCACGGCGACCGGCGCGAGCGTGCCGTTCCGTGTGCGGGCGAAGGTGACGTACGGGGGGACGACCAAGCCTCTGGCGTACGAGAGCCGGCTGACCGTCGTGCGCGGGGAGACCAGCGGGCGGGCGCTGGTGGACTGGGAGCCGGCCGTCGTCCACCCGGACCTGAAGGACGGGGACACGCTCGTCACCTCCGAGTCGGCGACCCCGCAGATCGAGGCCGTCGGACGGGACGGCGGCGTGCTGACCGCGGAGAAGTACCCCTCGCTCGGGCCGGTCCTCGCCAAGCTCCGGGAGAAGTACGGCGACCAGGCCGGCGGCACTCCGGGCGTGGAGCTGGCCGTACGGCACACCGCCACGGACGCCGCCGACACGCCGCTGCTGACCCTGACCGAGGGCAAGCCCGGCAAGCTGCGCACCACGCTCAGCGCGCGCGTGCAGGCGGCGGCCGAGCGGGCGGTCAAGCGGTACGGCCAGTCCTCGGTGGTCGCGGTCAAGCCCAGCACCGGCGAGGTGCTGGCCGTGGCGAACAACCGCACGGACGAGTTCAACGCGGCCTTCCAGGGCCAGGTCGCCCCCGGCTCCACCATGAAGATCATCACCGCGGCCATGCTCATCGACAACGGCGTGACCGACATGAACGGCCCCGCCCCCTGCCCGCCCACGGCGACCTGGCAGAGCCAGACCTTCAAGAACCTCACCGACATGGAGTCCAACGAGGGCGCCAGCCTCGCCAACACCTTCCTGCGCTCCTGCAACACCGGCTTCATCAAGCTCGTCGACGAGAAGCCGCTCACCGACTCCTCGCTGACCGAGGAGGCCGCGGAGCGCTTCGGACTCGGGCAGGACAACTGGCAGACCGGCATCTCCTCCTTCGACGGCAAGGTTCCCGCGTCCGGCGGCCCGGACCGCGCGGCCAACGCCATCGGGCAGGGCCAGGTCCAGATGAACCCGCTGAACATGGCGTCCGTGACGGCCACCGCCATCACCGGCACCTTCCGCCAGCCCTACCTGGTCTCCCCCGACCTCGACGACCGGGAACTGGCCACCGCCAAGGGCCTGCCGTCGGGCACCGCCTCCCAGCTCAAGCAGATGATGCGGCTCACCGCCACGCAGGGCACCGCCGCGCCGGCCATGTCGGGGCTCGGCGGCGACATCGGCGCCAAGACCGGGTCGGCCGAGGTCGACGGGCAGGCCGCGTCCAACAGCTGGTTCACCCCTTCCGGAACGACGTCGCGGCGGCGGCCATGACCGAGGAGGGCGGCCACGGCGGCGACGCGGCCGGCCCGATCGTCGTGGACGTCCTGCGAGCCGGAGGCTGAACGGGGGCTGAGCGGGGGGGCTGAGCACCACCCCGCGTGACGGTGCCCCTACTGTGGGCGGCGTCGTAGCAGGTCGTAGCAGCGAGGGCACCACGGAACCCGGGCATCCGGGCACCGCGGAGGAACGGGACGCAGTGGGCAGCAGAAGGGCCGTCGCCGGGCGGCGCAGGACGAGAGCGGGCGTCATCGGCGGCGTGGCCGCGGTGGTCGTGGCCTGCGCCGGACTCGGCGTCTGGGCGATGGACGGCGGCGGGGCGGACGCCGAGGACACCGCGCGCGCCAAGGCCGCCGCGGCCGAGGAGAGGGCGAGGAGTCCGCTGACGGCGGCCGAGGTCACCGCCACCGCCCAGCGGTTCCTGGCCGCGTGGCAGCGGGGCGACGTGGCCGGCGCCGCCGCCGCGACCGACGACGCCGTGGCAGCCCAGGCCCTGCTGACCGGTTACGCGAAGGACGCCCGGATCAGGGACGTCACCCTCACCCCGGGCGCCCCGGCCGGCACCAGGGTGCCCTTCGCCGTGCGGGCGACGGTGGCGTACGAGGAGACGTCCCGGCCGCTGGTGTACGACAGCGCGCTGACCGTCGTACGCCGCGCCGGGGACGGGGAGCCCCGCGTCGACTGGCACGCCGCCGTCGTCCACCCGGAGCTGAAGGACGGCGACACGCTCGTCACCGGCGAGTCCGGCACCCCGCCGGTCAAGGCCCTGGACCGCGAGGGCACGGAGATCACCGCCGCGGAGTACCCCTCGCTCGGCACCGTCCTGGACGGCCTGCGCGAGAAGTACGGCAAGAAGGCCGGCGGCACCCCGGGCGTCGAACTGCGCGCGGTGCGCGGCACGGAGTCCCGGGCGGCGAAGGTCTCCGACACCACCCTGCTGGAACTGCGCGAGGGCACCCCCGGCACGGTCAGGACGACGCTGGACCCGGCGCTCCAGGCCGCCGCCGAGCACCAGGTGGCCGGCAAGGCGCGGGCGTCGGTGGTGCTGCTGCGCGCCTCCACCGGCGAGATACTCGCGGTCGCCAACGGCGGGCACGGCTTCAACACCGCCTTCCAGGGCTCCCTCGCTCCCGGCTCCACGATGAAGGTGATCTCCTCCTCGCTGCTGCTGGACAAGAAGCTCGCGGCCAACGACAGGAAGCACCCGTGCCCCAAGTACTCCAGCTACGGCGGCTGGAAGTTCCAGAACGACGACGAGTTCGAGATCAAGGACGGCACCTTCAAGGCGAGCTTCGCCCGCTCCTGCAACACCGCCTTCATCAGCCAGGCCCCGAAGCTGGAGGACGACGACCTGACCCGGCAGGCCAAGGAGGTGTTCGGCCTGTCCAGGAACGACTGGGCGGTCGGCGTGCCCACCTTCGACGGCTCGGTGCCGGTGCAGAGCAAGGCGCCGATGGCCGCGTCCCTGATCGGCCAGGGCGGGGTGCGGATGAACCCGCTGAACATGGCGTCCGTCGCCGCGACCGTGAAGTCGGGCCGCTTCCACCAGCCGTACCTCGTCGCCCCCTCCGTCGACGGGCGCAGGCTCGCCACCGCCTCCCGCACCCTGTCCGCGGGCACGCTCGGGCAGCTGCGCGAGCTGATGTCCTACACGGCGGCGGCCGGCACCGCGGCGGAGGCGATGGCCGGGATGAGCGGTGACGTCGGCGCGAAGACCGGGTCGGCGGAGGTCGACGGGCAGGAGAAGCCCAACGGCTGGTTCACCGCGTACCGGAACGACCTGGCCGCGGCGGGCGTCGTCCAGCAGGGCGGCCACGGCGGCGACACGGCCGGACCGATCGTCGCGGCACTCCTTGAGGCCGGCGGCTGACGCCCGTCGCCCACGCCGCTCAGTGCACGGCGGGCTGCGGCATCGCCGAGTACGTCCGGCGCAGGAACCGCATGAGGGCCTTGTTCTCGAACTGGACCACCGAGCAGCCGTGCGCGGAGTGCAGCTCTACGACGGCCTGCACCCGCCCGCACGGCCACACCCGTACGGCACCGGCCTCGGCGGGGGCGCGCAGCCCCCGTTCCAGCAGCTCGCGGGGGAAGCTCCACTCCCGGGAGCCGGGCGCGCGGCCCCGCGCGGGGAGCGCGACGCACACCGAGCGGGGGTCGCGGCCGGAGTCGTAGCGCAGGACGACCGGTATCGCGCCGCCGTCGTCCTCGCCGGGGCGGTCCGCGTCCGTCAGGACATGGGCCCGTGCGTACTGTTCGACTACGGACATCGGATCGCCCCTTACTGTGTGCCACCACGAACGGGAGTCAAGTTCCCACCCCGGCCCGCCTCACTCCAATGTCCCATATTTCCCGTTTCGCGCCTCACGGGCCGAATGGCAGCCGAACATCACCTGTGAGATGGGCTTCGACATCAGCCTTTACCTCGCTCTTGCGACCAGGTTGCAAGAGGTCTCTATCATCGATGCGTGCATGTACCTGACGGATTCATCAACGCCCCGACCTCCGCCGTGACCGGAGTCGTCGCCGCCGGCGCCATCGCGGTCAGCCTGCGCGGCGCCCGCCGGGAACTGGACGAGCGGACCGCGCCGCTGGCCGGGCTGGTCGCGGCGTTCATCTTCGCGGTGCAGATGCTGAACTTCCCCGTCGCCGCGGGGACCAGCGGCCATCTGCTCGGCGGCGCGCTCGCCGCGATACTCGTGGGCCCCTACACCGGGGTCCTGTGCGTCTCCGTCGTCCTGCTGATGCAGGGCATCCTCTTCGCCGACGGCGGCCTGACCGCGCTCGGCGTCAACATCACCGACATGGCGATCGTCACCACGGTCGTCGCCTACGCCCTGTTCCGGGGCCTGGTGAAGGTCCTGCCGCGCACCCGCCGCTCGGTCACCGTCGCCTCCTTCGTCGCCGCGCTGGTCTCCGTGCCGGCCGCCGCCCTCGCCTTCACCCTCATGTACGGGATCGGCGGCACCACCGACGTCTCCATCGGCAAGGTCGCCACCGCGATGATCGGCGTCCACGTGCTGATCGGCATCGGCGAGGCCGTGATCACCGCGCTGACCGTCGGCGCCGTCATCGCCGTACGCCCGGACCTCGTGTACGGGGCACGCGGGCTCACGCAGCGGCTCAAGCTGCGGGTCGGCGGCGAGCTGGTCGACGCCCCCGGGGTGGAGCCGGCCGCCGCGCCCGCCCCCGTCGCCGTCCGCTCCCACCGCAAGGTGTGGATCACCGGCCTGGCCACCTCGCTGGTCCTCGCCGGCTTCGTCAGCTTCTACGCCTCCGCCGACCCGGACGGCCTGGAGAAGGTCGCCGCCGACGAGGGCATCGACGGGAAGGCGAAGGAGCACGCCGGCGCCGACTCCCCGCTCGCCGACTACGGCGTCAAGGACATCACCGACGCCCGCCTCTCCGGCGGTCTCGCGGGTGTGATCGGCGTCGGCGTCACCGTCGTCGCGGGCACCGCCGTGTTCTGGACGCTGCGCCGGCGCCGCGCCGACGACACCTCCCCGAGCAGCACGACCACCGGTGCGACCACCGGCACGAGCGTCTGACGTGGGCGCCGGCCACGCGCACCGGCTGTACCGGCACGGCCACTCCGCCGTGCACGGTCTGCCGCCGCACACCAAGCTCGCCGCGGCCTTCGCCTTCGTGGTCGTCGTGGTCTCCACCCCGCGCGAGGCGATGTGGGCCTTCGCCCTGTACGCGCTGCTGCTGGCGACGGTCGCGTACGCGGCCCGCGTGCCGGCCGGCTTCCTGCTCAAGCGGCTGCTGATCGAGGTGCCCTTCGTGGCCTTCGCGGTGCTGCTGCCGTTCGTGGCGCAGGGCGAGAAGACCGAGGTGCTGGGCCTCTCGCTGAGCGTCAACGGCCTGTGGGGCGCCTGGAACGTGCTGGCCAAGGGCACCCTGGGCGTCGCCGCCTCGGTGCTGCTGGCCTCCACCACCGAGCTGCGCGAACTGCTGCTGGGCCTCCAGCGCCTCAAGCTCCCGCCGCTGCTGGTGCAGATCGCCTCGTTCATGATCCGGTACGGCGACGTGATCGCCGACGAGATGCGGCGGATGCGGATCGCCCGGGAGTCGCGCGGCTTCGAGGCGAAGGGCGTACGGCACTGGGGCGTCCTCGCCAAGTCCGCCGGGGCGCTGTTCATCCGCTCCTACGAGCGGGGCGAGCGCGTCCACCTGGCGATGGTCAGCCGCGGGTACGCCGGTTCGATGCCGGTCATCGACGAGGTGACCGCCTCCCGGGCGCAGTGGTCGTACGCACTGGCCCTCCCGTGTGCGGCGCTCGTGGTGTGTCTGCTGGGATGGGCTCTGTGAACGACCCTCTGACCGACCCCGAGACCGACGCGCCCGCCTCCCTGGAGGTGGCCGGCCTCGCCTTCGCCTACCCCGACGGGCACCAGGCCCTGTTCGGCGTGGA
Source organism: Streptomyces sp. cmx-10-19 (assembly GCA_049998335.1). Taxonomy (GTDB): domain Bacteria; phylum Actinomycetota; class Actinomycetes; order Streptomycetales; family Streptomycetaceae; genus Streptomyces. Next base: position 299,625 of record JAEBFB010000003.1, on the reverse strand, counting down.
CTTCTCCGTCGCGCGCGGTGAGCGCGTCGCGCTGCTCGGGCCGAACGGCGCCGGCAAGACCACCCTCGTGCTGCATCTCAACGGCATCCTGACCGGCGGCGCCGGCACGGTGACCGTGGCCGGCATGGCGGTGGACAAGCGGAACATGGCGGAGATCCGGCGCCGGGTCGGCATCGTCTTCCAGGACCCCGACGACCAGCTGTTCATGCCGACCGTGCGCGAGGACGTGGCGTTCGGACCGGCGGCGGCCGGGCTGAAGGGCGCCGAGCTGGAGGCCCGGGTGGACCGGGCGCTGGCACTGGTCGGCATGGACGGGTTCAAGGACCGGCCCCCGCACCACCTCTCCTTCGGCCAGCGGCGCCGGGTGGCGGTGGCGACCGTCCTCGCGATGGAGCCGGAGATCCTGGTCCTGGACGAGCCGTCCTCCAACCTGGACCCGGCCTCCCGCCGCGAACTCGCCGACATCCTGCGCTCCTTGGACGTCACCGTCCTGATGGTCACCCACGACCTGCCCTACGCCCTGGAGCTGTGCCCCCGCGCCCTGATCCTCAGCGACGGCGTGATCGCGGCGGACGGCCCGACCTCGGACCTGCTCTCGGACGACGTGCTGATGCGCGCCCACCGTCTGGAGCTGCCCTTCGGCTTCGACCCGCGGTCGGCGGCGTCGCGCGGCTGAGGAACGGGGCGCGGCTGAGGAACGGGGCGCAGGAATCACCGGACACCGGTGGTGGTTGCATCTACCGGCGGTGACCCGAGAGGAACAGGGAGAGACGGACGTGAGCGCTGACGTGACCGTGCACGGCACGGTGGCCGGGGACTTCGAGCCCGTCAGGGACGCGTTCGCCCGCAACTTCACGGCGCTCGGCGACCGGGGCGCCGCCGTCGCCGTCTACCACCACGGGCGCAAGGTCGTCGACCTGTGGGCCGGCGTCCGGGACGTGGACGGCACGGACCCGTGGCGCCGGGGCACCGCGCAGATCGTGCGCTCGGCCACCAAGGGCGTCGCCGCCGCCGTACCGCTGCTGCTGCACCAGCGCGGGGAGCTGGACCTGGACGCGCCGGTGGGCGAGTACTGGCCGGAGTTCAAGGCGCACTGCAAGGAGCGGGTGCTGGTCCGGCACGTGCTGAACCACCGGGCCGGGCTGCCGGTCCTGGACCGTCCGCTCAGCCCGGCCGAGGCCCTCGACCCGCTGCTCGGACCGCGCGCCGTCGCCGCCCAGGCGCCCGTCTGGGAGCCCGGCACCGACCACGGCTACCACGCGCTGACGTACGGCTGGCTGCTGGACGAGCTGGTGCGCCGGGTGACGGGGGCGCGGGACGCCGGCGCGTGGATCGCGGACGAGATCGCCGGGCCGCTGGGGCTGGACCTGTGGGTGGGGCTGCCCGCCGCGGAGGAGGCCGCGGGCCGCGCCGGGCGGGTCGGACGGATCCCGGAGGTGCCCGAGCAGCCCGGGAACGGGCCGCGCCTGCGCCCCAAGCGGTCCGTCACCGCCGCCTACGAGGACCCCGGCTCCCTCACCCGCCGCGCCTTCGGCGCGATCACGCCCTCACCGGACCAGAACACCCCGGCCTACCGGGCCGCGCCCCTCCCGGCCGCGAACGGCATCGCGACGGCGGACGGGCTGGCCCGCTTCTACGCGGCGCTGATCGGCGATATCGACGGCGTGAGGCGGCACCCCCGGCTGTTCGACCCGGCGACGACCGAGCGGGCCCGCGCCGAGGAGTCGGCGGGCCCGGACCGCGTGCTGGTGGTCGGCACCCGTTTCGGCCTCGGCTACATGCTGCACGGCAGCGCGTCGCCGTTCCTGGCTCCCGGTTCCTTCGGCCACCCGGGCCGCGGCGGCTCCCTCGGCTTCGCCGACCCGGAGTCGGGCATCGCGCTGGGCTACGTCACCAACGGCTTCCGCCGCACCGTGACGGCCGACCCGCGCGCACAGGCACTGGTCCGGGCGGTGCGGGCGTCGCTGCGAGCACCCGGTTCACCCGGTTCAGACGTGGATGGGGTGTGAGGTCCGTCCCGACGCCGCGTCGATCTCGTCGTGCGCCTTGGTGAGCAGCAGCATCGCCAGCTCGTTGAGCGCGCGGGCCCCCGCCACCTCCTCACCGACCCGTGGCTGGTGGGAGTCGATCCGGTGACGGCTGGCGTGCCCGTGCGCGCGGACCTCGGAACCGTCGGGGAGCCGCACCATCGCGACCGCCCGCGTGTGCTGGTCGTCCTCCATGAACTCCATCTCGACGTGCCATCCCACTGCGGTGTGCATCATGGCGATCACCTCCGGAACACCTCCTTCCAGGGTGCGCCCCACCGCCGCCGCCCGCACGGCTGACGGACACGGCTAGCCGGTGCGCAGCATCAGCCCGATCCCCACGACGAGCAGCCCGGCCGCCGCGATCCGGGGCGCCCCGAACCGCTCCTTGAAGAAGATCGCCCCGAGCGCGGCGCCGACCAGGATCGAGGACTCGCGCAGCGCGGCGACCGGGGCGAGGGGCGCGCGGGTCTGCGCCCACAGGACGAGGGCGTACGCGGTGAAGGACAGCGCCGCCCCGGTCAGCCCGAGCGCGGCGAGCGGCCGCAGCAGCGCCCAGGACCGGGCGCGGTGGCGGCGCAGGAAGTACGCCGGCACGGCCACCCCCTGCACCGCCATCAGCCAGGCGATGTACCCGAGGGAGGAGCCGGAGGCGCGGACGCCGAAGCCGTCGACGACGGTGTACGCGGCGATGGTCGCCCCGGTCGCGAGGGCCGCGTTGACCGCCGCCCAGTCGGGCCGGCGTCCGCGCAGCCCCCACAGGGCGACGCCGCTCAGCCCGGCGCAGGACAGCAGGATGCCGGCGGCCGCCCAGCCGTCCGGCACCTCGTGGGCGAAGACGGCGGCGAGGACGGTGACCAGCAGCGGCGCGGTGCCGCGCGCGATCGGGTAGGCCTGCCCGAAGTCGCCGAGCCGGAAGGACCGCATCAGCAGGGCGTAGTAGGCGACGTGGATCACCGCGGAGGCCAGCAGGTACGGCCAGGCGCCGGCCGCCGGGAACGCGGTGAACGGCGCGAGCGCCAGCCCGATGACCATGCCGCCGCCGACGATCAGCGTGAAACCGGTCAGTTTGTCGGGGACGCGGTGGGCGATGGCGTTCCAGCCGGCGTGGGTGACGGCGGCGAGCAGCACGGCGGCGGTGACCAGGGGCGTCACCCGGTGCGCTCGCGGACGTCCACGAGCGTGGCGCCCGCGGTCGCGACGAGGTCCTCGGGCTTCATCGGGAAGACGGCGTACGGGGTGCCGGCGGCGGCCCAGACGAGGTCGTGGGCGAGCAGGGAGCGGTCGGCGAGGACGCGGGTCGTGGTGCGGTGCCCGAAGGGCGGTACCCCGCCGATGGCGTACCCGGTGGTCGCGCGGACGACGTCGGCCTTGGCGCGGGTGACCTTCTCGGCGCCGAGTTCCTCGCGGACCTTGTCGAGGTCGACGCGGGAGGCGCCGTCCATGAGGACGAGGACGGGGACGCCGTCGGCGGCGAAGACGAGGGACTTGCAGATCTGGCTCAGCTCGCAGCCGATCGCGGCGGCGGCCTCGGCGGCGGTGCGGGTGGCCTCCGGGAAGCGCCGGGCTCGTGCGGCCAGGTCGCCGAGGCCGAGTCCGTCGAGGGCGGCGGCGAAGCGGGGGTGGGCGGCGGAGGCGTCCGGGGCGTCGTCGGTGGTGGTCATGGAGGGCACGCTAGCGGCCCGTGTATCCGGCACGCGACCGGGTTCCCGCACCGGTAATGCCTCTCCGAACCCCTCCGGGCCCCTCCGTCGTCCCCGTACGACAGGAAGCCGGTGAGGGCAGCCCCGTCCCCACGGAACCCTCACCGGCTGGTCTGTTGTGCTGTCAGGAGCCGCGCTCTAGGCGCGCGCCAGCTCCTTGTCCTGGTCCTTGTCGCCGTCGAGGGCGCGCAGTCCCTCGCCCTCCACGTCGACGTTGGGCAGGGCGCGGTCCAGCCACTTCGGCAGCCACCAGGCCTTCTTGCCGAGCAGCGCGAGGACCGCCGGGACGATGGCCATGCGGACGACGAACGCGTCGAAGAAGACGGCGATCGCCAGGCCGAAGCCGATCATCTTGATCATCGACTCGCTGGAGCCGATGAAGCCCGCGAAGACCGCCATCATGATGACCGCGGCGGCGGTGACGACCCGCGCCCCGTGCTTGAAGCCGGTGACGACCGCCTGGTGCGGCGTCTCGCCGTGGACGTACGCCTCCCGCATGCGGGTGACCAGGAAGACCTCGTAGTCCATCGCCAGGCCGAAGACCACGCCGACCATGAAGATCGGCATCATCGACATGACCGGGCCGGTCTCCTCGACGCCCAGCAGGCCGGCCAGCCAGCCCCACTGGAAGACCGCGACGACCGCGCCGAGCGCCGCCATGACGGAGAGCAGGAAGCCGAGGGCCGCCTTGAGCGGGACCAGGATCGAGCGGAACACCACGATCAGCAGCAGGAAGGCCAGGCCGACCACCAGCACCAGGTACGGCACCAGCGCGTCGTTGAGCTTCTGACTGACGTCGATGTTCATCGCGGTGCTGCCGGTGACCAGGGTCTCGGCGCCGGACTCCGCCTTGATGTCGTCGCCCGCGTCGCGGATGGCGTGGACCAGGTTCTCGGTCTGGACGGACGACGGCTTGTAGTCGGCGGTCACGGAGATCGTCGCGGTGTCGCCGGCCTTGTTGGGGGCGGGCGGGGTGACCGCGACGACGCCGTCGAGGCCCTTGATCTCGTTCCGGACGTCGGTGAAGACCTGTTTCGGGCTGTCGGTGCCCTTCGCGTCGACCACGACCAGCAGCGGCCCGTTGAAGCCCGGCCCGAAGCCCTCCGACAGGAGGTCGTAGGCGCGGCGCTGGGTCGTGGACGTCGGCTGGGAGCCGTCGTCGGGCAGGCCCAGTTCCAGCGAGGCGGCGGGGACCGCGATGGCGCCGAGGCCGACGACGCCCAGGACGAGGACGGCGAGGGGGCGGCGGACGACGAAGCTCGCCCAGCGGGTGCCGAGGTTGGGCCTGGCCGGGGCTTGGGCGGTCCCGCCCTTGCTCTTGCCCGTGCTCTCGCTCCTGCTCTTGCGGCCGCCGCCGAGGAGCTTGCTCTTCTCGCCGGCCGGCTTGACCCGGCGGCCGACGTAGCCGAGCAGCGCGGGGATCATCGTGAGGGCGATCAGGACCGCGATGACGACGGTGCCGGCGGCGGCGATGCCCATCTTGCTGAGCATCGGGATGTTGACGACCGACAGGCCCACGAGGGCGATGACGACGGTGAGGCCGGCGAAGACCACCGCGGAGCCCGCGGTGCCGACCGCCCGGCCGACGGCCTCCTCGCGCTCCCTGCCCTCGGCGAGTTCGGCGCGGTAGCGGGAGACGATGAACAGGGCGTAGTCGATGCCGACCGCGAGGCCGATCATCATGGCCAGCGTGGAGGTGGTCGAGCCCAGGTCCAGGGTGCTGGCCAGCGCGGTGACCGTGGAGACGCCGATGCCCACGCCGATCAGGGCGGTCAGCAGCGGCAGCCCGGCCGCGAGCAGGGAGCCGAAGGTGATGACCAGGACGACGGCGGCGATGGCGATGCCGATGACCTCGGTGGCGCCGGTCTCGGGGGCCGCCTGGAGGGCGTCGCCGCCGATCTCGACGGTCAGCCCGGCGTCCCGCGCGTGCTGGGCGGCGTCCTTGAGGGCGTCCCGCGTGGACTCCGCCAGCTCCATGCCGGAGGCGTCGTACTTCACGGACGTGTAGGCGACGGAGCCGTCCTTGCTGACGGCGTTGCCGGTGTACGGGTCGGCGACCGAGGTGACCTCGGAGCCGTCCGCGAGTTCGTCGACGGTCTTCTCGACGGTCGCCTTGTTCGCGGCGTCCGTCATCTTCTGGCCGTCGGGCGCCTTGAAGACGACGCGGGCGGTCGCTCCGTCGGCACTCCCGCCGGGGAAGCGCTGTTCCAGCAGGTCGAAGGCCTTCTGGGCCTCCGTGCCGGGGATGGAGAAGGACGTGCTGCCGGCGGGCGGGGCACTGGCGGCGCCGACTCCGGCCAGCGTCAGCAGCGCCACCCATATGAGGGCGACGAAGTGCCGTCGGCGGAAGGCGAGCCGTCCGAGTTTGTAGAGGAACGTGGCCACGGGGGCGTACTCCCGGTCAGTCGTGGGAATTTCGGGGCAGGGGCTATCGGCCCGACGACGTGAGCGGAGACGTCAGGTGGGGCTCGGCTTGGGGAAGGGGGAGGAGGGAGGGGGGGAGGGGAAGGGTCAGACGGGGGGTCGGACGCCGAGGGCGGGGAGGACCACGGCGTCCAGGTAGCCGATGATGAAGGTCTGCGTCGGCGCCTGGTCCTCCAGCATCATCCGGGTGGAGAATCCGCCGACCATCATGTGCACGAGGTAGTCGAGCGCCGGACAGTCCGCTCTGACCTCGCCGCGGTCGATGGCGCGTCGCAGGACGCGCCGCAGTCCCGCCATCTCCGGTTCGATCAGTTGCTCGCGGAACGCGCGGCGCAGATCGGGGTTGTGGTGGATGGCCATCGCGATGCCGCGCATCAGCGCGGTGTTCCGCTCGCGGGTGCAGTCCTCGTCGTGGGTGATCAGCGCGTGCAGATCACCGCGGAGCGAGCCCGTGTCGGGGATGCCGGCCGCGCCCGGCTTGTCGTGCCGCATGGCCCGGACGACCAGCTCGGCCTTGCCGCCCCACTGGCGGTAGAGCGTCGCCTTGCTGGATCGCGTACGGGCGGCGACGGCGTCCATCGTGAGGGCGTCGTAGCCGACCTCGCGGAGCAGTTCGAGCACGGCCTCGTACAGCTCGGCCTCGCGCTCGGGAGTGATCCGGCTGCGACGCGCGGTTGCCACCTCGGTCATGTCGGCCACTCCCTCCACTTCGCCGCGGCGGCGTCCCACCAGAACGACACCGTCTCGTGCAAGACGAGCCTACGTCACCGAGCTAGCGAAACGAAACCGTTTCGTTCGTGTTCTGGGTCACGGTTGTCAGCTCGCTGTAAGCGGTGCCTGTGCGCGGCCGCGTGGACGGTCCACGAGTTGCCGGTGCCCCGCACCCGGAGGGGGCTCGTGCGGACCACGCCGGGGACACCGGCTGGGGGGAGGCCACGAACGCCGGAAGCACCGGCCCCGGGGAGGCGACAAACGCCGCGAGCGCGGCAAGCGCCGGACGCGCAACGAACGCCAGGGCCCGAGCAGAGGCGGCGGACCCGGCCGACACCGGCCCGGCAGACACGCCGACCACCGGAGACCCCGCAGCCACGGGGAGCCTCCGTGGCCCCGAGGAGGCGACAAACGCCGCGAGCGCGGCAAGCGCCGGACGCGCAGCGAACGCCGGGGCCCGAGCAGAGGCGGCGGACCCGGCCGACACCGGCACGGCAGACACGCCGACCACCGGAGACCCCGCAGGCACGGGGAGCCTCCGTGGCCCCGGGGCCGCGGAGGACGCACCCGGCACGGAGCACCCGGCGGAGCCGCCGAGCCCGGCGGGCAGCGGCCGGGCCGGCACGGCGGGCGCGCCGGGCGCCGGGACCGCGGGGAGCCCGGCCGGCACGGCCCGCCCAGCCGACCCGCCCGGCCCGGCAGACCCTGCCGCAGGCACCGGCCCCGCCCCCACCGCCGGAGGCCACGTCACCGAGCTGATCCGTTCCGACAACGGGCCCGTCCGGGATCTCGCCTTCTCGCCCGACGGGGCCTGGCTCACCTGGTCGCATCCCGGGGTGGGGCGGAGTCTGCGGCAGATCAAGATGGCGCGGATCGACGGGCCGGAGGGCCCGCTCGTCGTGGACGTCACCAACGGGCGGTTCGAGGACGAGAACCCGGTGTTCACCCGGGACGGCCGCTACCTCGCCTTCCTCTCCTGGCGCGGCTTCGACCCGGTGTACGACGTCCACACCGGGGACCTGTCCTTCCCGCTGGGCTGCCGCCCGTACCTCGTCCCCCTCTCCTCCGCGACCCCCTCCCCCTTCGCGCTGAACCCCGAGGGCCGCCCCGCCGCCGGCGGCCTGGACCCGCTGGAGGACGACCCCGGCGAGGGCGGCGCGGTGACCGTCGAGGTGGAGGGGCTGGAGTCCCGCGTCACCCCCTTCCCGGTCACCGCCTCCAAGTACTCCGCCCTGTACCCGGTCGCCGGCGGCGGCCTGGTCTGGCTGCGCTGGCCGATCTCGGGCGCGCTCGGCGAGACCTTCGCCAACCCGGCCGACCCGAGCGAGCGGCCCACGCTGGAGCACTTCAACCTGGCCAAGGCGCGCAAGTCCGAACTGGTCGACCACCTCGACTGGTTCCGCGTCAGCGGCGACGGCACCCGCCTGGTCGTCCTGGACGAGGGCGACCTGCGCGCCGTACCCGCCTCCGAGGCCGGCGACGGCGACTCGACCACCTGGATCGACCTGCGCCGCATCCTGCACGAGGTCGACCCGTCCGCCGAGTGGCGCCAGGCGTACGCCGAGGCCGGCCGCCTGACCCGCGCCTACTTCTGGGACCCCGGCATGTGCGGCATCGACTGGGACGCCGTACTGGACCAGTACCGCCCGCTGGTCGAACGCGTCGCCTCGCCCGACGAGTTCGCCGATCTGCTGCGCGAGGTCCTCGGCGAACTCGGGACCTCGCACGCGTACGTCGCCGCCGCCCGGCGCAACGAGGGCCCGGCCCACTACCAGCGCCTGCAGGGCCTGCTCGGCGCCAACTTCGCCTGCCGGGACGGCCGCTGGGCGGTCCGGCGGATCCTGCCCGGCGACTCCTCCGACTCCAGGGCCCGCTCCCCGCTGGCCGGCACCGGCATCCGCGAGGGCGCCGCCCTCACCCACGTCGACGGCCGCCCGGTGGACCCGGTCAAGGGCCCGTTCCCGCTCCTCGCGGGCGCGGGCGGTACGACGGTGGAGCTGACCTTCACCCCGGCCGAGAACGGGCCCGCCCGCCGCGTCGCCGTCGTCCCCCTCATCGACGAGCGCCCCCTGCGCTACCAGGACTGGGTGGCCAAACGCCGCAAAGTGGTACGGGAGTTGAGCGGCGGCCGCTGCGGCTACCTGCACATCCCCGACATGGGCGGCTCCGGCTGGGCCCAGTTCAACCGCGACCTGCGCATGGAGGTCTCCCGGCCCGCGCTCATCGTGGACGTACGCGGCAACGCGGGCGGCCACATCAGCGAACTCGTCGTGGAGAAACTGACCCGCACCATCCTCGGCTGGGACCTCACCCGCGACGCCCAGCCCGAGTCGTACGCCTCCAACGCCCCGCGCGGCCCGGTCGTCGCCGTCGCCGACGAGGCGACCTCCTCCGACGGCGACATGATCACGGCCGCGTTCAGACTGCTGCGCCTCGGCCCGGTCGTGGGCCAGCGCACCTGGGGCGGGGTCGTCGGCATGACCGGCCGCCACCGCCTCGGCGACGGCACGGTGATCACGGTGCCGATGAACGCGGCCTGGTTCGACGTCTACGGCTGGTCCGTGGAGAACTACGGCGTCGCCCCCGACGTCGAGGCCCTGCGCACCCCGCTGGACTGGGCCGAGGGCCGCTACCCGGTGCTGGACGAGGCCGTCCGGCTCGCGCTGGAGCTGCTGGAGACCAACCCCCCGGCTTCGCCTCCCGGTTACACCGACGTCCCCGACCGCTCCCGCCCCCCGCTGCCGCCGCGCACGTGACGGCAACGGCACATGACGACAACGGCACATGCCCGCAACGGCAGATGACGGCACACGCGAGAGCGCCCCCGGCTCGGCGGACCGAACCGGGGGCGCCCCGTCACCTCGACCGCGACGCGTCAGGCGTCGAAGCTCTCCTCGAACCGGTCGTCCGCGTCCCGGCGGCGCGAGGACGGGTCCAGCTCGTCCTCGTCACGACGGCGGTCGCGGTCGCGCTCACGGTCCTGCATGCGGTCCCGGCCCTGTTCGGCCCGCTCGCGACCCTGCTCGGCAGCCTGACGGCCCTGCTCCGCACGCTGCTTGCCCTGCTGCTGGAGACGCTCGGCCTTGTCCTGGAACTGGTCCTTGATACCCATGTGGGTTCACTCCTGTGATGTTTCGGGTCCGGCCGGATCGGCCGGGCCCGATCAGATTCACATGAGCCGTGACCGTACGCATGTCGATCACTTACGGACCGTGACCGACCCCGATCGCCCCTGCTCATCGGCGGCTCCACCGGCGCCCACCAGCCCCGTCCGGACCCCCTTCAGCCGGTCCCCGAAGCGCCGCATCTCGCGCTGCCCGACGGTCCCGATGACCGCCGGCAGACACTCGCGCACCCCCTGCATGCCGCGCAGCCACCACTGCCCGTAGACATGGGCGGACCGCCGCTCGATGCCCTCCACGAGCCGGTCGACCGCCGGGCCCGGCGGATACGTCTTGTTGGACGGCCAGGGCAGCCGCTGCCGCAGCTCCCGCATCACGGCGTCCCGGTCCGCGCCGCGCACCATGTCGGTGTCGGTCCACGACAGATACCCCACGCCCACCTTCACACCCCGGTGCCCGACCTCCCCGCGCAGGCAGTGCGCGTACGCCTCGGCACCGGACTTGGAGGCGCAGTACGCGCTCATCATCGGCGCGGGCGTGAGGGCGGCGAGCGACGCGACCTGGAGGAGGTAGCCGCGGCTCTCCAGCAGCGCCGGCAGGAAGGCGCGGGCGGTCACCGCCGAGCCGATCGGGTTGACCTCGATCACGCGCCGCCAGGACTCGGGGTCGGAGTCGGTGAACGGACCCCCACTCGCGACACCGGCGTTGGCGACCGCGATGTCGACCCGGCCGAACCGTTCCTTCACCTCGGCCGCGACCCGGGTCATCGCCTCCTGGTCGGTGACGTCGGCGTGCCAGTGCCCGCTCTCGCTGTGCAGCCGGGCGGCGATGTCCCTCAGCGCCTCCGGCTCCAGGCCGACCAGCGCCACCTTCACTCCCCGCGCGGAGAGCTTGCGGGCCAGCAACTCCCCCACGCCCCGCGCCGCTCCGGTGACGACGGCGACCCGCCCTTCCAGGCTGACCCTGCTCATGCGCTCTCCTCGGCGTCTACGGCATCGGTGGGTACGGCATCGGTGGGTACGGCGTCCCCGGCGCGGTCGGCGGACAGGTGGGCGGCCGCGAGGGCCCGTATCTTCCCGGTGACCAGCTCCGGCGCCTCGACGGGCGTCATGTGGCCGAGGCCCGGAAGCTCGGTCAGGCCCACGCAGTTCGGCAGCGCGGCCGCCAGCGCGCGGGCGTGTACGGGCGGGGTCAGCCGGTTGGCGGTCCCGACGACGACCTCGACCGGCATCGTCAACTCCCGCACTCCGTGGTCGAGATCGAGCAGGTCCAGCACCCCGGACCAGGCGTGCCGCACCGCCCGCGGACAGGCGTGCACGATCCGCGCGCAGGCCTCCACCATGTGCGGCCCCGAACCGGGCCCCATCGTCCCGTACTTGAGGATGCGGCGGGCGAGCGGCGTGACCGGCCCGAGCGGCGCCCGGGAGCCGAGGAGGCGCCGGGTCAGCCGGGAGTAGAGCAGCCGCGTACTCATGGGTAGGGGGCGGGCCGAGGCAAGTTACCCACGGTACGACTTAAGGTCGTGGCGTGACCGAGAAGCGTGAGTACCGCATGGAGGAACTGGCCCGGCTGGCCGGCATCACGGTGCGCACCCTGCGCTTCTACCGCGAACGCAAACTCATCCCGCCGCCCCGCCGCGAGGGCCGCATAGCGTGGTACGACGACCACCACCTGGCCCGCCTGCGCACGATCGCGGCACTGCTGGAACGCGGCCACACGCTCAGCGGCATCGCGGAACTGGCCGACGCCTTCGACCACGGCCGCGACGTCGGCGACCTGCTGGGCCTCGGCGAGCCCACCGAGGAGACCCCGGTCCGCCTCACCCCCGAGGAACTCGCCGCCCGCTTCGAGGGCGAGGTCACCCCGGAGAACCTGGCCGCCGCGATGGAGCTGGGCTACCTCGGCACCGACGGCGACGAACTCGTCCACATCAGCCACCGCCTGCTGGAGGTCTCCTCGGCCCTGGTCCGCGAGGGTCCCGCTCGGCGAGGTCCTCCGGGCCGGCGCCGACGTCCGCGCCCACGCCGACGCCCTGGCCGACCTCTTCGCCGGCCTGATCCTCCGCCACGCGCCCGGACAGGACCTCCACCGCCTGCGCCCGCTGGCCCGCAGCGTGGTGGAGGCGGAACTGTCCCTGGCCCTGGACCGCCGCATCCAGAAGCGGACGGACGGCTGACTCAGCGGTCGTAGACCACCGTCACCGGCGCATGGTCGGACCACCGCTCCCCATGTGTGGCGGCCCGCTCGACATACGCCTTGAGCGCCTTGCCGGCCAGCCCGGGGGTGGCGACCTGGAGGTCGATCCTCCATCCGCTGTCGTTGTCGAAGGCCCGCCCCCGGTACGACCACCACGAGTACGGCCCCTCGGCATCCGGATGCAGCGCCCGCACCACGTCCACGAACCCGCCCTCCCCGGGGTCCAGCACCCGCCCGAGCCACTCCCGCTCCTCCGGCAGGAACCCGGAACTCTTCCTGTTGGCCCGCCAGTTCTTCAGGTCGGCCTCGCGGTGGGCGATGTTCCAGTCGCCGCAGACCAGCACCTCGCGCCCCTCACCGGCGGCCCGCTCGCGCAGCGCCTTGAGATGGGCGAGCAACTCCCCCATGAAGCGCATCTTCTCGTCCTGCCGCGCCGTGCCGACCTCGCCGGACGGCAGATACAGGGAGGCGATCGTCACACCGGGCAGGTCGGCCTCGACGTACCGCCCGCTGCCGTCGAACTCGGCCGACCCGAACCCGACCCGCACGGCGTCCGGCTCACGGCGACTGTAGAGCGAGACCCCGGCCCGCCCCTTGGCGGCGGCGGGCGCGTGCGTCACGTACCACCCCTCGGGCACGCGCACGCCCTCCGGCAACTGCTGGGGCTCGGCCCGCACCTCCTGGAGGCACAGCACATCGGCGGAGGCCCCGGCCAGCCACTCCACGAAGCCCTTCCTCGCGGCGGCACGCAGTCCATTGACATTGACGGAGGTCACGGTGAGCACCCCGGCACGATACCGGCACAGCGGGCGGATCAGGCGGTGGGAGAGGTGTCGTCATCGGCGGACGGCTGCTCGACGACGAAGGAGCCCTTGCCGCGCACGGTCATGATCAGGCCGCGCTCGCCGAGCAGTTGCAGGGCCGCCCGCGCCGTAGGACGCGACACATTGAACTCCTCGCAGATGCCCGCCTCCGAAGGAACCCTGCGCCGGGGTGCGTACGTCCCGTCCGAGATCCGCGCAGCGAGTATCGCGGCGATCTGCTCGTACAAGGGCTCAGGCCCTTCGAGATCCACAGTCATATAACGACCGTATTTGACCTGCAACGATGCATCTCGTCATACGCAGCGACCTGACGTCACCTGACAACACCTAACAAGTCACGCTACCCTCGTCCCACGCGAAGACCCCGGCGAGGTTGTGGGACCTCCCGGGGCATGGCCACCAGCTACACAGGAGCTGACGACAGTGAGCATTATCCACGCGTTCCTTCTCCGGGCGCTGAACCTGCTGCTACCCGGTACGGGACGGCGACGGGCGACCTCCGGCACCGCCACCCTCCCGCACACCGCCGACGTGCACGCCGGCCCGGCCCGGCTCCCGCTCCCGCGCTCCCCCTACGGCGCGGACACCCCGCTCGACGGAGCGGCGGCACCCCTCGTACGCCCCTACGTCGTCGCCTGCGAGCACGTACGGGAACGCGCACGCCAGCGCCGCCGCCGACTCACCCTCGTCATCGCCGCCGACTTCGGTCTCGACCTGGACCGGCACGTGATCGGCGCGAAGAGGGCCGCCTGATGCGCACGTTTCCCGAACGCGCCGAGCCCGACACCACGCGCTCCGCCGAGTGCGCCCTCGCCCGGCGACCGGCGTACGAGGACCTGCACACGCGGTGCCGTCAGACGAGGGACGTGCCGCTGCCGTACGCCAGGGGCCTGCTCCTGGTCCCCCGGTGCGGCTGCCCCTGCCACCGGCCCGAGGGAGACGAGGCATGAACGCCGGAACCCGGCCGGAGCCGGGCAGGTCCCGCCTGACGATCAGCACCTACCGCCGTCGACATCCGTTGTGCCGCATGCCACCAGGCACACTGGACGCTGCCCGACTTCCGGGTGACGCATCTCTATACGGTAGGAAGCATGAACATACGCCGGGTCCCCTTCGACCACCCCGACGCCGTGAAGCTCAACGACGAGGTCCAGGCCGAGTACGACGTCCGCTACGGCGACGGCGGCGACGCCACGCACCTCGACCCGTCGCACTTCGCGCCGCCGAACGGCCTGTACCTCATCGCGTACGACGAGAACGACGTCCCCGTCGCCACCGGTGGCTGGCGCAGCCAGGACGCCAACGGCGAGGGCAACCGCGACGGGGACGCCGAGCTGAAGCGCATGTTCGTGATCGCCCAGATGCGCGGCCGGGGCCTGGCCCGCCGCGTCCTGGCAGCCCTGGAGGAGGACGCCCGCGCGGCCGGCCGTGTCCGCATGGTCCTGGAGACCGGCACCAAGCAGCCCGAGGCCGTGGCCCTCTACACCTCCAGCGGCTACGAGCCCTGCGAGAAGTTCGGCTACTACCGCTTCCACGAGGAAAGCCTCTGCTACGCAAAGGCACTTCAGGTGCCGTGAACCGAGGGCCGCTGAGTAGCCGTACTCATGCCCACGCGCACCCGGCGCCCCATCGTGGGATCCACCGATCCGGACGGACCGAAGGAACCCACGATGCCGAGCACCTCCCGCCCGCGCCCCTGGGCGTGGCCGGGGAGCGCTGGTCTACGCGGAGAAGCTGTACACACTCGCGCCCCCGCAGGCCCTTACGACAGCACCGTCGAGGCGCTCTTCGACGGCGCCCGCACGGGGGAGCAGCTGATGCGGGGCACGGCGATCGTGCACTGGTTCGGCGAGTTGCGCCGGCGGCGACCTCACTGCGGTACGGCATGTCAAAGCCCCGGTCGGGAAACCCGACCGGGGCTTTGAGCTGCGTGGACCTGAGGGGATTCGAACCCCTGGCCCCCTCGATGCGAACGAGGTGCGCTACCGGACTGCGCCACAGGCCCTTGCAACGAGTGAAACTTTAGCACCCCGAGCAGGCTGCTCAAAAATCGCTTCCGGGGTCGTGCGAGGTGGGCGCTACTCGTTGGCCGCGCGGGGGCGGTCGCCGTCCTCGTACTGGTCGAAGAGGGGGGTGCGGCCCCGCTCGCGGGCCCGGCGGGCCGAGGCGGCGCGGCGGGCGTCGGTGCGGGCCGGGGGCTCGGGGCGGTCCTCGGCGTCCGAGGCCGGCGCGTCGGCCTCGGGGGCGACGGCGCTGGAGCGGGCCGAGCTCCACGCGTCCGGGGCGGCGAGGTCCACGTCGGGCGTGGCGCGGGGGGCGACCGGCGCGGTGACGTAGGTGGGGAGCGGGACCGGGACGGGTTCCCAGCTGTCGCCCTGGGGCAGGCGGCGGCGCTCGCGCTGCTGGTCGACCCATTCGGCGTGGTCGGTCTGCTCGACCAGGGCGCGCCGGTCCGCGGCGAGCGCCGTCAGGCCCGGGTCGGTCTCCGTCTCGGGTCCGTCGTCGGGTTCCTCGGCGTCGGAGTCCCCGACGGGGTCGGCGGGGTCCACGGAGGCCCGTCGGCGCGGCCGGGGGTCGCGGTCGCGCAGGCGCTGGGCGGCGGCCTCGGCCTGGCGGCGGTCCATCTGGAAGGCGAACCGGCGGCGCTCCTGTGCGCGCAGGTGGGCGATGTAGGCGCTGAGCAGCACCGCGGGCACGGCGGGCGCCCACAGGAAGGCGAGTCCGCCGACGGCCGCGACGACCGAGCCGAGCGTGAAGGCCAGGAACAGCATCACGGTCGTACGCCGCCGGCGCGCGAGGACCTTGGTGCGCCGGGCGCGGGCCGCGGCCGCCGGTGACAAAGGTGCGCGTCGGGCCTGCGGCACCCGCCCCCGCGCCGGTGCCTCGCCGCTACCGGCGGACGGTGCGGGTCTGTGGTCGCGCTCGGGGGCGTCCGGCTGCGGGCGCGCGGGTGCGGACCGTTCCGCGGTGTGCTGCGGTGCGGCCGGGAGGGTGTGCCGTCGGGTCCGGGACACGGCGAAGGCCCGGACGTCCACCGAGTCGGTGACGGCGTCCGGGTCGCCGGCGTCGGGCCCCGCCTCGTCGGCGGAGCGCGTCGCCAGGTCCTTGGCGTACCGGCGCTCCATGCCCGCCCGTCCGGACAGCAGCCGGATGGCGGTGCTGAAGCGTTCCGTGGGACGGGCTTCGTTCAGCTCGTCCTGCCTACGGAGCCACATCGGCACCAAGTAGGCGGCCCAGGCCCCGACGATGACTGCGTAGATGAGGCCGCTGCTGCTCACGCCTCACACGGTAGAGGGGTTTGCGTGGGGCCATCCGCCAATTGGGCCGGTGTGTCGCACGATCTGGCTGATATTTCTAACTTTTTTTGTGACCGATGCGATCAGCGGACCGGTCAATGTCGAACGTTTATTCAATTACCCGGCGCTGCCCGCGTTCCCCGCGTTCGGTGTGCTCCGGTCCCGTGACCGGTGCCAGCGTCGCAGCAGGCCCTCGGGCACCTCTTCCGCGGTGAGCGCGAAGACGAGATGGTCGCGCCAGGCTCCGTCGATGTGGAGATAACGCGGCCTCAGTCCCTCCTCGCGGAATCCGAGTTTCTCCGCGACGCGCCGGCTGGGCGCGTTCTCGGGGCGAATGCAGACCTCGACCCGGTGCAGTCCGACGGTGCGGAAACAGTGGTCGACGGCCATCGCGACGGCGGTCGGCATCACCCCGCGGCCGGCCACCGCCTCGTCCACCCAGTAGCCGACGTGCCCGGAGCACATGGAGCCCCAGGTGATGCCGGCGACCGTCAACTGGCCCACCAGCCGCCCCTGGTACTCGATGACGAAGGGCAGCATCCGGCCGGCGTGGGCCTCGGAGCGCAGGTGCCGCACCATCTGGCGGTAGGTGGGCCGGGAGGCGGTCGGGCCGGCGGGGCCGGGGGGCGGGATGGTGGCCTCCCAGGGGCGCAGCCAGTCCCGGTTGCGCCGGTTGACCTCGCGCCAGGCCCGCTGGTCGCGCAGCTTTATCGGCCGCAGGACGATGTCGCCGTCCGTCAGCTCGGCGGGCCAGGAGGGGCTGTTCAGCTCGCACCCCCCTCGCTTGAGGGTCTGGCATGGTCGCCGCCGCGCAGTTGGTCCACGGCGTGCCTGAGCAGCGGCTCCAGCACGGCGAGACCGTCCTTCACCCCGCCGGAGGAACCCGGCAGGTTGACGATCAGCGTGCCGTCGGCCACTCCGGCCAGACCCCGGGAGAGGGCGGCGGTCGGCACCTTGTCCCGGCCGTACGCCCGGATCGCCTCGGCGATGCCGGGGACCTCGTGGCCGATCACCGCACGGGTCGCCTCGGGGGTGCGGTCGGTGGGCGAGACGCCGGTGCCGCCGGTGGTGACGATCACGTCGTACCCCGCCGCGACGCCCGCGCGGAGGACGGCTTCGACGGGGTCGCCGTCGGGGACGACCCGGGGGCCGTCGACGGCGAACCCGAAGCGGCGCAGGCCCTCGGCGACCAGCGGGCCGCCCTTGTCCTCGTAGACCCCGGCGGCGGCCCGGTTGGAGGCCGTGACCACCAGCGCGCGGTACGCGGCGGGATCGCCCGGCGTCATGACCGGCTCCAGTCGCCCGACTTGCCGCCCGTCTTCTCCTCCACCCGCACGTCCGTGATGACCGCTCCCTTGTCGACCGCCTTGACCATGTCGACCACGGTGAGCGCGGCGACGGAGACCGCGGTGAGCGCCTCCATCTCGACGCCCGTGCGATCCGTCGTCCTGACCGTGGCGGTGATCTCCACGGCGTCGTCCGCGACCGACAGGTCCAGTGTCACACCGGACACCGACAAGGGGTGGCACAACGGGATCAGGTCCGGGGTGCGTTTGGCGCCCATGATGCCCGCGATCCGCGCGGTGGCCAGCGCGTCGCCCTTGGGGACGCCCCCGCCGCGCAGCAGCTCGACGACGCGGGGCGCGACCAGCACGCGCCCGCTCGCGCGCGCGGTGCGCGCGGTGACGTCCTTGGCGGACACGTCGACCATCCGGGCGGCGCCCGCCTCGTCGATGTGGGTCAGCCGGTCCTGCGGGTCCTGTCCGCCCCGTGGCGGTCGGTCCTGCGTACTCATGCTCGTGTGGCGCTCCCGGTCCGGGCCCGACGCGGTACGGCGCACGGACCTGCTGTGCGCGACACGGTACCGCCAACCGGGCGGTTCAGCGGAGCAGGACCACCTCGACCTCGGCGCCCGGTGCCACGGACTCGGTGTCCTCGGGGACGACGATCAGGGCGTCCGCGTGGGCGAGGGCGGCGATGAGGTGGGAGCCGGAGCCGCCGACGGGGGTGACCGTGCCGTCGGTGTAGGTGCCGCGCAGGAACTGGCGGCGGCCCTTGGGCGAGGTGAGCGCCTCGTCGGCGGTCAGGGACGCGGTGACGACGGGGCGGTGCACGTCGGGCAGGCCCATGAGGGCGCGGATCGCGGGCCGCACGAACAGCTCGAAGGAGACGTACGACGACACCGGGTTGCCCGGCAGGGCGATCAGCGGGGTGTGGTCGGGGCCGACGGAGCCGAAGCCCTGGGGTTTGCCGGGCTGCATGGCGAGCTTGCGGAAGTCCACGCCGCCGCCCGGCTCGTCCTCGTCGGCGACGTGCGCGAGGGCCTCCTTGACGACGTCGTACGCGCCGACGCTGACGCCGCCGGTGGTGACCATCAGGTCGGCCCGGACGAGTTGGTCCTCGATGGTGGACCGCAGGGTCTCGGCGTCGTCGGCGACGGCGCCCACGCGGTAGGCGATGGCGCCGGCGTCGCGGGCGGCGGCGGTGAGGGCGAAGCTGTTGGAGTCGTAGATCTGACCGTGCGCCAGTTCCTCGTCGGGCTGGACCAGTTCGCTGCCGGTGGAGAGCACCACCACGCGCGGGCGCGGGCGCACCCGGACCCGGCCGCGGCCGATCGCGGCGAGCAGGGCGATCTGCGGCGGACCGAGGACGGTGCCGGCCGCCAGGGCGCGGTCGCCGGAGCGGACGTCGCTGCCCTTGGCACGCACATGTGCGCGCGCCTGCGCGGGCCGGTAGACGTGGACCTCGCCCTCGGCGCCCTCGGGCGCGAGGCTGCGGGCGCGCATGCCGGCCGCCGGTCCCTCGCCGAGCCCGCCGTCGGTCCACTCGACGGGGACGACGGTCTCGGCGCCGGGCGGCAGCGGGGCGCCGGTCATGATGCGGGCGGCCTGGCCGGGGCCGACGGTGAGCGGGTCGGTCCGGCCGGCGGCGACATCGCCGACGACCTCCAGGACGGCCGGGTACTCCTCGCTCGCGCCCGCGACGTCGGCGACGCGCACCGCGTACCCGTCCATCGAGCTGTTGTCGAAGGGCGGGAGGGAGAGCGGCACCGCGATGTCGTCGACGAGGACGCAGCCCTGGGCGTCGAGCAGGTTCAGCTCGATGGGCTCCAGGGGCCGGACGGTGGTGAGGATGTCGTCCAGGTGGTCCTGCACCGACCACAGCGGCTCCGGGGCGGAGTCCGCGGCGTGGTCGTGGCCGGTGTCACGGGGCGCGGTGCTGCTCAACGTCCTTACATCTCCTCGGCTACGTAACTGCGAAGCCAGGTCCGGAAGTCCGGGCCCAGATCCTCACGTTCGCACGCGAGTCTGACAATGGCACGCAGATAGTCGCCGCGGTCGCCGGTGTCATAGCGGCGGCCCTTGAAGACGACGCCGTGCACCGGACCGCCGACCGACTCGTCCTCGGCGAGTTGCTGGAGGGCGTCCGTCAGCTGGATCTCGCCGCCGCGGCCGGGCTCGGTCTTGCGCAGTATGTCGAAGATGTGCGGGTCGAGGACGTAGCGGCCGATGATCGCGTAGTGGGACGGGGCGTCGGCCGCGTCGGGCTTCTCGACCAGTCCGCCGACCTTGACGACGTCGCTGTCCGCGGTGCTCTCGACGGCCGCGCAGCCGTAGAGGTGGATCTGCTCGGGGGCGACCTCCATGAGGGCGATCACACTGCCGCCGTACTGCTCCTGGACGTCGATCATGCGCTGGAGCAGGGGGTCGCGCGGGTCGATCAGGTCGTCGCCGAGCAGGACCGCGAAGGGCTCGTCGCCGACGTGCGGGGCGGCGCACAGGACGGCGTGGCCGAGACCCTTGGGGTCGCCCTGGCGGACGTAGTGGATCATGGCGAGGTCGCTGGACTCCTGGACCTTGGCCAGCCGGCTCGCGTCCCCCTTCTTCTGCAGGGCGGACTCGAGCTCGTAGTTGCGGTCGAAGTGGTCCTCCAGGGGGCGCTTGTTGCGGCCCGTCACCATGAGGACGTCACCGAGGCCGGCGGACACCGCCTCCTCGACCACGTACTGGATCGCCGGCTTGTCGACGACCGGCAGCATCTCCTTGGGAGTGGCTTTGGTGGCCGGCAGGAACCGGGTGCCGAGGCCGGCTGCCGGGATGACAGCCTTGCTGATCCTTGGGTGGGACTGAGTCATGCGCGCCACCCTATCCGCTGCCTCTCGGGTCGAGCTGTGACTCGTGCACAGCAGCGCTCATATGAGCACATGAACGTGTGACGGGAGTGACTTTGAACCACGAAACGGCCGGTGACCAGCCCGCGGAGGGGCCCGACAAGCGGGTGCTGCGGCGGCGGTTGCTCACGGCGAGGAACGGGCTGACGGCGGACGAGCTGCGGGAATCGGCGGACGCGCTGGCCGCGCGGGCCCTCGCGCTGCCGGAGGTCGCGGGGGCGCGCGCCGTCGCGGCGTACGTCTCCGTGGGCGCCGAGCCGGGCACCCTCGCGCTGCTGGACGCGCTGCGCGCGCGAGGCGTGCGCGTACTGCTGCCCGCCCTGCTGCCGAACAACGACCTGGACTGGGGCGAGTACGCCGGAGCGGACTCCCTCGCGCGCGTGCGGCACGGCGGACGGATGGAGCTGTCCGAGCCCGGCGGCGAGCGGCTCGGGCCGGGCGCGGTGACGGAGGCCGACGTGGTGCTGCTGCCGGGGGTGGCGGTGGACGGACGCGGGCTGCGGCTGGGCCGCGGCGGCGGGTCGTACGACCGGGTGCTGGCGCGGCTGGAGCGGGCGGGCGCACGGCCCGCGCTGCTGGTGCTGCTGTACGACGGGGAGGTCGTCGACCGCGTCCCGGCGGAGCCGCACGACCGCCCGGTGGACGCGGTGGTGACGCCGTCGGGCGTACGCCGGTTCCGCTGACCCCACCCCTGCACGGAAGAACGGCCCCCACGCGCGCGTGGAGGCCGTTTCCCGTCGGCGGGTGCCGGTCGCTACGGCTTGAGCACCAGCGTGTCGGTCGTACTGTCGTCGACCGCCTTCTTCGAGAAGGACCACGGCAGCAGTTCGCCGTCGGCCCACTTGTCGGTCTGGTCGGTGTAGTGGGCGCTGTAGGCGTGTCCGGAGGCTCCGGTGAGGTTGATCCAGCGGGACTTGTCGAGGTCGCCGAGGTTGACGACCATCCGCATGGAGGGGACCCAGATGACGCCGTAGCCGCCGGCCGCGTTCCAGCCGGCCGCGTTGACGGCGGCCTCGCCGCCGCTGAGCTTCCACGGGCCGCGGTTGAGCGCGTACTTCACGAAGCCGGGCCCCTCGGTGCCGAGGGTCTGGTTGTCCAGGAACAGGCGGTGCAGCCGGCCCCAGTTCCAGCTGTCGATGTCCTTGCCGAGCTTGGCGGTCAGCTCCCAGCGGGCGTCGATCATCGCGCGCTTGAGGAGGTCGTCGCGGTTGTGGTCGGCGCCCTTGCGGGTGCCGGAGGCCGGCGTCGTCCACCAGTCGCTCTTCGGGTTCTGCAGCTGCGCGCGGACAACCTGGAACCAGCGGTCGCCGCCGTCCGGCTGCGCCTGCTCGGCGTCGCGCCGGCCGCACTCGCGGACCTTGCCGGTCTCGTCCGCCGGGCCGGTGGTGTCGACCGGGTCGACCCACAGGCACTGGCCCTTGACCCGCAGCTCCTTGGGCAGCTTGTTGCCGAAGGTGAGCTTGAGGACGTTGCGCCAGACCGCGTTGAAGTAGGCGGCGGCGGCCGAGTCGGCGTCCTGGGTGTAGTCCCAGCCCTCCAGGAGCTTCTGCGCCTCGCGGACGTCCTTGTCGCCGACGTCGATCTTCAGCAGCTGGGGCACGAGCAGCTTGGCCATCTCGCTGCTGTTGTCCAGCTGCATCTGCCGCATGTCGTCGGTGGAGATCTTGCCGCCGTCCTTGATCTTCTGCTCGATCAGGGAGGTGATGCGCTGGCTGCGGGTGCCGTAGCCCCAGTCCGTGGTCAGGGTGTACGGGTAGGCGTCCTTGTCGATCACGGCCTGGTTGGCGGTCACGATGTAGCCGCGCTCCGGGTCGTACTCGTAGGGCAGTTCGTCGTCGTCGATGTACTCGCCGGTCCAGCGGTACTTCGGGTTCCAGCCCGGCGCCGGGACCGAGCCGTCGTGGCCCTCCGCGCGGATCGGGATCCGGCCGGGCAGGGTGTAACCGATGTGCTCGCTGTCGGCGTAGACCAGGTTCTGCGAGGGCACGTCGAACAGGGTGGCGGCCTCACGGAAGTCGTCCCAGTTCGTCGCGCGGTCGATCGCGAACACGGCGTCCATGGTGGTGCCCGCCTCCAGGGCGGTCCAGCGCAGGGCCACGCCGTAGCCGTCGCCGCGGTCGGGGGCGGAGGCGTCGACGGTGGCGCGCTTGCCGGTCTCGACCAGCTCGTCGTCGCGGTCGGAGAGCAGCGGGCCGTTGTTGGTCTCGCGGACGACGATCTTCTTGGAGGCGCCGCCGGCGACCTTGATGGTCTCCTCGCGCGTCTCGAAGGGGACCACCTTGCCGTCGTACTGGTAGCCCTCGCCGGTGATCTTCTCCAGGTAGAGGTCGGTGACGTCGACGCCGGAGTTGGTCAGGCCCCAGGCGATCTCCTGGTTGTGGCCGATGACCACGCCGGGCATGCCCGCGAAGGTGTAACCGGTCACGTCGTACTGGCACTTCGCGGAGACGGTGCGGCAGTGCAGGCCCATCTGGTACCAGACGGACGGCAGGGACGGCGACAGGTGCGGGTCGTTGGCCAGCAGCGGCTTGCCGGTGATGGTGTGCGCGCCGGAGACGACCCAGGAGTTGGAGCCGATGCCGTCGCCGTTCACGCCGACGGCGGTGGGGACGTCGTCCAGGATGTCCTGGAGGCCCGCCAGTTGGCTCTGGAGCGCGGCACCGGAGCCGCCGGAGTCACCGCCGGTGCCGGTCCCGTCGCCCGAGCCGCCGCCGGACGAGGAGTCGTCGCTCCCGCCCGAGGAGCCGCCACCCTCGAAGGTCTTGGTCAGATCGTCGTACTGGCCCTCCTGCACGATCGCCTTGTTGCGGTCGTACGGGTAGGCCGGGTACAGGTCGGCGATCTGCTTGGGGCCGAGGCGGCTGGTCATCAAGGCGCGGTCGATCTCGTCCTGCATGTTGCCGCGCAGGTCCCAGGCCATCGCCTTCAGCCACGCCACCGAGTCGACCGGCGTCCACTCCTGCGGCTTGTAGTCGTTGGTGAAGCCCAGCGCCGCGTACTCCAGGGAGATGTCCGCGCCGTCCTTGCCCTTCAGGTAGGCGTTGACGCCCTTGGAGTACGCCTGGAGGTACTTCTTGGTGGAGGCCGACAGCTTCTCGTCGTACTCCTGCTGCGCCACCCGGTGCCAGCCCAGGGTGCGCAGGAAGGCGTCGTTGTCGACCTGGCCCTTGCCGAACATCTCCGACAGCCGCCCGGCCGTCATGTGGCGGCGTACGTCCATCTCGTAGAACCGGTCCTGCGCCTGGACGTAGCCCTGCGCCATGAACAGGTCCTCCTCGGAGGACGCGTAGACCTGCGGGATGCCGTAACCGTCGCGCTTGACGTCGACCGGGCCCGACAGGCCCTGGAGGGTGAGCGAGCCCTTGGTCTGCGGGAAGGAGGCGCGGACGGTGCTGACGGACCAGTACGCCCCGTAGGCGAGTCCGCCGATGAGAGCCAGGACCAGCACGAGGACGAGCAGACGCGCCTTGCGCCCCTTCTTCCTGCCGGTCTTCCTGCCGGACGTGCCGGACTGCTGACCCGTAGGGGCGGTGGTGTTGGGGGGCATCGCTGTCCTTGCTGTCCTAACACGAGCGGCAGGGGCGGGCTGTGCTTTGTACTGAGCGCTGGAGCAACTGTAGGCGCAGGGCCGCGCCCGCCTTGACGCGGAGTCGGGTACCGGCGGGCACGGGCGTTCGATCTTGCCAAGCCGAGCGTCAAGGAATCGTCAAGAGTTAGGTAAGGTAACGAAGTAGTTGCCGCCGCAGAGCCCTGCGGCTCCGCATAGTTGTGTCCCAGGAAGGGAACGGCCACTGACTGTCCACCACCTCAACCAGCTCCTGCTCGTCTGCTCGCTCGTCCTGCTCATCGCCGTCGCGGCGGTCCGCATCTCCTCGCGCAGCGGGCTCCCCAGCCTGCTCGTCTACCTGGCCATCGGCATCGCCATGGGCCAGGACGGCATCGGCGACATCAAGTTCGACAACGCCGAACTGGTGCAGGTCATCGGGTACGCGGCCCTCGTCGTGATCCTCGCCGAGGGCGGCCTCGGCACGCAGTGGAAGGAGGCGAGACCGGCCCTGCCGGCCGCCTCCGCGCTGGCCCTGGCCGGCGTCGCGGTGAGCGTCGGCGTCACCGCGGCGGGCGCGCACTACCTGACCGGGCTGGAGTGGCGGCAGGCGCTGATCGTCGGGGCGGTGGTGTCCTCCACGGACGCCGCGGCCGTCTTCTCGGTGCTGCGGCGCATCCCGCTGCCCAAGCGGATAACGGGCACCCTCGAAGCCGAGTCCGGCTTCAACGACGCCCCCGTGGTCATCCTCGTCGTCGCCTTCTCCACGGCCGGTCCGATCGACCACTGGTACGTGCTGCTCGGCGAGATCGCCCTGGAACTGGCCATCGGCGCGGCCATCGGCCTCGCGGTCGGCTGGCTGGGCGCCTGGGGGCTGCGGCACGTGGCGCTGCCCGCCTCCGGCCTCTACCCCATCGCCGTCATGTCGATCGCCGTCGCCGCCTACGCGGCCGGCGCCATGGCCCACGGCAGCGGTTTCCTCGCCGTGTACCTGGCCTCGATGGTCATGGGCAACGCCCGGCTGCCGCACTGGCCCGCGACCAGAGGCTTCGCCGACGGGCTCGGCTGGCTCGCGCAGATCGGCATGTTCGTGCTGCTCGGCCTGCTGGTCACCCCGCACGAGCTGGGCGACGACATCCTGCCCGCCCTGGTCATCGGGCTGGTGCTGACGATGGTCGCGCGTCCGCTGAGCGTCGTGCTGTGCCTGGTGCCCTTCCGCGTGCCGTGGCAGGAGCAGGCCCTGATGTCCTGGGCGGGGCTGCGCGGCGCGGTGCCCATCATCCTGGCGACGATCCCGATGGTGGAGGGCGTGGCCGGCAGCCGCCGGATCTTCAACATCGTCTTCGTACTGGTCGTCGTCTACACCCTGGTCCAGGGGCCGACCCTGCCGTGGCTGGCCCGCAAGCTGCGCCTCGGCAAGGGCGACGAGGCCGCCGACCTCGGCATCGAGTCGGCGCCGCTGGAGCGGCTGCGCGGGCATCTGCTGTCGATGACGATCCCCGAGGGCTCGCGGATGCACGGCGTCGAGGTCAACGAGCTGCGGCTGCCGACCGGCTCCGCCGTCACGCTGGTCGTCCGCGACGGCACGTCCTTCGTGCCGCTGCCGACGACGGGACTGCGGCGCGGGGACGAACTCCTCGTCGTCGCCACCGACCCCGTACGGGACGCCGCCGAGGCCCGCCTGCGCGCGGTCGGCCACGGAGGCAAGCTGGCCGGGTGGCTGGGGACGGAGGACGGTGGGGGGACCGGGGGTGCGGGGGGCGCGGGCGGTGCCGGGCGCTCGGGCGGCGGCAGGAGCCGGTGAGTGCCGCGTCGGGAGGGGGCTCGGGCTCCTTGAGGTGGTCACTTCGGGAGCGGGCCCCTAGAGGCGCTCCCTCCGGAGCGGTCCTCCGTAGGTGCTCGTTCGGAGGCGGGCTTCTCCAGTGGTCATTCGGGAGCGGGCTTCTGCAGGTGCTCGTTTTCACAGGATGCGGCCGCTTTCGCCCCCTGTACGATGAACGTGGCACCTGATCGAACCAACTCTGCCTGACGCAGAGCTGGCGCGACCGTATGGCGGCCGGAACGCCCCCTTCCGCGCGGGCCCCGGCATCTACCGCAGTCCGCGCAAGAGGACAGCTCTCGGCGCTCCCGCACGGCCACGGCCGCGAGGCGGACCGCGCTACCAGGCGGCGGAAAGGCACGGGCCGTGGCATCCACGGTCACCCGCCCCGGATACGGGCAACTGCTGCGCACGCGCGGCGCCTGGACCTTCCTGATCCCCGGCTTCGCGGCACGCCAGCCGTTCGCCATGCTGACGCTCTCCATCGTGCTGCTCGTGCAGCACACCACCGGCTCCTACGGCGCCGCGGGCGCGGCGGCGGCCGTCACCGGCGTGTCGATGGCGGTGTTCGCCCCCTGCAGCGGCCGTCTCGCCGACCGCTACGGACAGCGCGCCGTGCTGCTCCCCGGCGTCCTCGTGCACGCGGCGTCCGGCCTCACCCTCACCGCCCTCGCGCTCGCCGACGCCCCCCTGTGGGCGCTGTTCGCCGCGGCCGTGCCCACCGGCGCCTCGGTGCCGCAGGTCGGCCCGATGGTGCGGGCCCGCTGGGGCGTCACGCTCAAGGACTCCCCGCTGATGAGCACGGCGGCCGCCTTCGAGTCCGTCACCGACGAGCTGACCTTCGTCCTCGGCCCGCTGCTGGCAACTGCCCTGTGCACGGCCGTCGATCCGGCCGCGGGGCTGGTCACCGAGGCCGCGCTCACCCTGGCGGGCGGTCTGCTGTTCGCCGCCCAGCGGAGCACCCAGCCGGCGGTCGGCGGCGCCGACGGCGGCGGCCACGCGCGCGTGGAGCACCTTTCCGCGCTGCGGGTGCCGGGTGTGCGGGTCCTGATCGTCGTCTTCCTGGGCATCGGGTCGGTCTTCGGCGGCATGCAGGTGTCACTGGCCGCGTTCACCGAGTCGATCGGCGAGCCCGGCCTGAACGGCGTCCTCTACGGCGTCTTCGCCGCGGGAAACATGCTCTCCGGCCTCGCCTGCGGCGCGATCGCCTGGAAGGTGGCCCCGCAGCGGCGCCTCCTGGCCGGCTACGCCGCCCTCGCGCTGACCGCGTCCGGGCTGTGGGCCGCGCACTCGGTACTCGTGCTGGCGGGCCTCGGACTGCTGGTCGGCATGTGTGTCGCGCCCGCCGTCGTCACCGGCTACACGCTGGTCGAGGGCCTGGTCCCGGCGGGCGCCCGTACGGAGGCGTTCACCTGGCTGACCGGCGCCGTCGCGCTCGGCCAGGCGGCGGCCGTGACCGTCGCCGGACAGCTGGAGGACCGGTTCCGGGTGGGGGCCGGATTCCTGGTGCCGATGGGCGGCACGGTGCTCGCGCTGGCGGTGCTGGTGGCCCTGCGCTCACGGCTGGCGACCCGCCCCCAGGGGCGTACGGTCACACGTGGCGTCGGTCACCGCGCGGCCGCCACAGTGGACTGATGCCGCGGAATACGTCACTATGGACCGTCGTTAGCACTCATCGAGTGAGAGTGCCAGGAGGAAGACAGTGCCGACGTACCAGTACCAGTGCACCGAGTGCGGCCAGGGCCTCGAGGCGGTGCAGAAGTTCACCGACGACGCCCTTACCGTGTGCCCGAACTGCCAGGGTCGCCTGAAGAAGGTGTTCTCCGCGGTCGGCATCGTCTTCAAGGGCTCCGGCTTCTACCGCAACGACAGCCGCGGCAGCTCGTCGAGCAGCTCCCCGGCGCCGTCCTCGAAGTCGGCCTCGTCGTCTTCGTCCTCGTCGTCCGCTTCGACGTCCTCGTCGTCCTCGGACTCGGGTTCGTCGTCGTCCGGCAGCTCGTCCTCCGGCAGCTCGTCCTCCAGCACGACGGCCGCGTAGCCGCCCTCCCTTGCCCCGGGGCCTCCGACGAGGCCCCCGCGACCCTGTCGTCCCTCGACGGCGGGGTCCTCGGCGTTTCCGCGGCCGGTTAGGGTGCGGGCATGGCGAACAAGGTGAATGCCGAGATCGGTGTGATCGGCGGCTCCGGTTTCTACTCGTTCCTCGACGACGTGAGCGAGGTCGCGGTGGACACGCCGTACGGGCCGCCCAGCGACTCCCTCTTCGTCGGCGAGATCGCCGGCCGGCGGGTCGCCTTCCTGCCCCGGCACGGCCGCGGCCACCATCTGCCGCCGCACCGCATCAACTACCGCGCCAACCTGTGGGCGCTGCGCGCGGCCGGTGTGCGCCAGGTCCTCGGCCCGTGCGCGGTCGGCGGACTGCGCCCCGAGTACGGGCCGGGCACGCTGCTGGTGCCCGACCAGTTCGTGGACCGTACGCGCTCCCGCCTCTCGACCTACTTCGACGGTCTGCCGACGCCCGACGGCTCGGTCCCCAACGTGGTGCACGTGTCGCTGGCCGACCCGTACTGCCCCACCGGACGCGCCGCCGCGCTGGAGGCCGCCCGGGGGCGGGACTGGGAGGCGGTGGACGGCGGCACGCTGGTCGTCGTCGAGGGGCCGCGCTTCGGGACCCGCGCCGAGTCGCTGTGGCACCGGGCGCAGGGCTGGTCGGTGGTGGGCATGACCGGCCATCCGGAGGCCGCCCTCGCCCGTGAACTGGAGCTCTGCTACACGTCGCTGACCCTCGTCACCGACCTGGACGCCGGTGCGGAGACCGGCGAGGGCGTCTCCCACGAGGAGGTGCTGCGCGTGTTCGCCGCCAACGTGGACCGGCTGCGGGGCGTCCTCTTCGACGCGGTGGCGGCACTGCCGGGCGCCGGGGAGCGGGAGTGCCGGTGCGCGGAGGCGCTGGGCGGGATGGATCCGGGGATCGCGTTGCCGTAGGGGGTGAGTGCGGGGGCGCGGAGGCGCGGAGGCGGAGGCGGAGGCGCGGAGGCGCGGAGGCGGAGGCGCGGAGGCGGAGGCGCGGAGGCGCGGAGGCGGAGGCGCGGAGGCGGAGGCGGAGGCGCGGAGGCGGGGCGCGGAGGCGCGGAACTCCTCGTTCGGGTGGGGCGGTTGTCCACAGGCGGCTGGTGGTCCACCGGTCCCGGCGAGGGCCGGCGAAAAGCCTCATCGTGGGAGCGCAAGCCGATCCCTCGTCACAGGTGGTGGTTTCCGTGCCCCGTTTCCCCCTCCCCTCCCCCGGCCCGCTCCCGCTCGGCGCCGACACCCCGCCCACCTGCGAGGTCCCGCACTTCGCCCCGGTGCGGGTGCGCGGCGGACGGTACGGGCTGCGCCGGCTCGTACGGCACCGCGGGCGGGCCGTGGCCGTCGGCCTCGCGGTCACCGCCGCCGCCCTCGTCGCGGCGGGGCCGCACGCGGGAGCCGGCGCCCAGGACCCGGGCCGGGCGCGCGGGCACCCGGTGGCCGAGCCGGTGCGCGAGCGGCCGGGCACGCGGCTCGTGACGGCCCCCGTCCGGATCGCCGACGCGGCCACGGTACGGCTGCTGAGGCCGGGCGACCGGGTCGACGTCGTCGCGGCCGGGGACGCGGGTGCGGGCGGCACGTCCGTGGTCGCGCGCGGGGCACGGGTGACGAAGGTGCCGGACCCGGGCGACGGGGACGGTACGACGGCGGACGGCGCCCTGGTCGTGGTCGCCGTCCCGCGCGCCACCGCGCACCGCCTGGTCGGCGCCGCTACCACGGCACGACTGGCGGTGACCCTGTGCTGAGCGCGTTAAGTCCCTCGTTCGAGGGACAGGATTGGACAGGTCGGCCCAACGCTGACGTAGGTTGCGGAGCGTTTCGTTCCCGTACCTGTGCACGCGAGGAGAGCCCCCAAGGTGAGCGAGAAGAACGTGCCGAGCGTCTGGCAGGGCTTCAAGGCCTTCCTGATGCGCGGGAACGTCATCGACCTGGCGGTGGCGGTCGTCATCGGCGCCGCCTTCACCAACATCGTCAACTCGGTGGTGAAAGGGGTCATCAACCCGCTGGTCGGAGCGTTCGGAACGCAGAGCCTGGACAACTACAGCTCGTGCCTGAAGGGCCCGTGCACCGGCACCGGCGACCATGCGACCGGCGTGCGGATCCTGTGGGGCTCGGTGCTGGGCGCCACGCTCACGTTCCTGATCACCGCGGCCGTCGTGTACTTCCTGATGGTGCTGCCCATGTCGAAGTACCTGGCCCGGCAGGAGGCCCGCCGCAAGGCGAAGGAAGGCGCGGAGGAGATCATCGAGGTCTCCGAGCTGGAGGTGCTCAAGGAGATCCGCGACGCGCTCGTCGCCCAGCGCGGCTCGGGCCACGACCGCACCTAGCGCGCCTGGCGGCACCGGCCGGGCGGTGGCGGGCGGGTGCCCGCGCCGCTCAGAGATGGTGGGGCGGCTTCTCGTCGAGGAAGCGCTTGAGGTCGGCCGCGGGGTCGCCCTCGGTCCGCTCGCCCCAGCCGCGGTCGGTATCGTCCGAGGTCTGCTGGTCCAGCGGATCGTCGAAGACCAGCGCCGGCCTGGGCGCGCGGGGCTCGGGTTCGGGGGCGGTACTCATGACTCCAGGGTACGGCCCGCCCTGTGGACGACGTCCCGTCCGCCCGGCCGGCCCCGGCGAGCGGGACGGTCGGCAAGCATCTCCGCGCCGTCTCTGCTGTGCTGGGAGCCATGATGTCCGGTCCTTCCCCCGCGAGCGCGCCCTCGGGCCCGCCCGACGTCCACCCTCCGGTGCGCAGGCTCAGGGCCCGTGGCCGGCACGAGCCGCACCGCGTCGCGACGCCGCTGGAGCTGTTCTTCGACCTCTGCTTCGTCGTCGCCATCGCCCAGGCGGGCGTCCAGTTGGTGCACTCCGTCGCCGAGGGGCATGCCGGCGAGGGCGCCCTCGACTACGCGATGATCTTCTTCGCGATCTGGTGGGCGTGGATGAACTTCACGTGGTTCGCCTCGGCGTACGACAACGACGACGTGCTCTACCGGGTCGTCACCCTGGTGCAGATCGCCGGTGTGCTGGTCCTGGCGGCCGGCATCTCCCAGGCCTTCGACGGGCACGACTACCTGGCCGTGGTCCTCGGCTACGTGATCATGCGGATGGCCATGTCGGCGCAGTGGTTCCGGGCGGCGCGTTCGGCGGGACCGCCGGAGTCCACGATGGCCCGGAGGTACGGCGCCGGAGTGCTGGTCTGCCAGGTCGGCTGGCTGGGGCTGCTGTTCCTGCCGGAGGGCGGCCGGGTCCCGCTGTATCTGGTGATGGTGGTGCTGGAGCTGTGCGTGCCGGCGTTCGCCGAGCGCAAGCACCCCTCGTCCTGGCACCCGCACCACATCTTCGAGCGGTACGGGCTGCTCACGATCATCGTGCTCGGCGAGTCCATCGCCGCGGCCACGGTGGCGGTGAAGTCGGGCATCGAGGAGAACGACGCGCTGGGCGAGGTGCTGCCGATCGCGGCCGGCGGGCTGCTGATCGTCTTCGCCGCCTGGTGGATCTACTTCGTGGTCCCGGTCCCGAGCCATCTGCGCTCCAACCGCCCGGCGTTCCTGTGGGGTTACGGCCATTACCTGGTGTTCGCCTCGGCGGCGGCGATCGGCGCGGGACTGGAGGTGGCGGTGGAGCAGGCCGTGGGCAAGGCGCACATCTCGGCGCTCGCGGCGTCCGCCGCGGTCACGGTGCCGACCGCGCTGTTCCTGGTCACGGTGTGGGGGCTGCACGCGCGGCACTTCAAGCAGGGCCTCGCCGAGCAGGCCGTCCTGCCGGGGGCGGCGCTGCTGGTGCTCTGCTGCACCTTCCTCGGGGAGTCGGCGGTCATCGTGTCCGGCGTCGTCCTGGCGCTGGCGGTGGCGACCGGCGTGATCCTGACCGCGCGGCGCACGAGCCGGGAGCGGGCACGGGACGCGCCGACCACGCCCGGCACCTGACACCGCCTGTACCGCCCGTCCTCCAGTACCGCCCCTCCCCTGTACCGCCCGTCCCCTGTACCGCCCGTCCCCTGTACCCGCGCCGATGCCGGGCACGGTGACGGTGGTGAAGGTCGCGCCCCCCTGTGCCGCCCGTTCCGCCGCCGTCTGGACCAGACTGACGGCATGACAGTCGACGCACTGACGGATGTGGCCGGTCTGCGCGTGGGGCATGCGACGCGCATCGGCGACGGGTGGCTCACGGGGACGACGGTGGTGCTCGCGCCGGAGGGCGGGGCGGTCGCCGCCGTGGACGTCCGCGGGGGCGGCCCCGGCACCAAGGAGACCGACGCGCTCGATCCGCGCAATCTGGTGCAGCGGGTCCAGGCGGTGGTGCTGACCGGCGGCAGCGCGTACGGGCTCGACGCCGCGTCCGGGGTGATGGCCTGGCTGGAGGAACGGGGGCGCGGGGTACGCGTCGGCCCTGATCCGGCGCATGTGGTGCCGGTGGTGCCGGCGGCCTGCGTCTTCGACCTGGGGCGCGGCGGTGACTTCCGGGCCAGGCCGGACGCGGCCACCGGACGCGCGGCGGTCGAGGCGGCCCACGCGAGCGCGCCGGGGGCCGGGGTGCCCGAGGGGTGCGTCGGCGCCGGCACGGGGGCCGTGGTCGGCGCGCTGAAGGGCGGAGTCGGCACCGCGAGCACGGTGCTGGACTCGGGCATCACCGTGGCGGCGCTGGTGGTGGCCAACGCGGCGGGCTCGGTGACGGACCCGGAGACGGGGGTGCTGTACGGGGAGCTGTTCCAGGGCGGGCGGGTCCGGTATCCGGCGCCGGAGGTCCACGAGGCCGCCGGACGCCGGCTGGCCGAGGTCGCGGCGAGGAACGCGCCGCCCCCGCTGAACACCACCCTCGCCGTGGTCGCCACCGACGCCGACCTGTCGAAGGCCCAGGCCCAGAAGCTGGCCGGCACGTCCCACGACGGCATCGCCCGCGCCGTACGCCCCGTCCACCTCCTCAGCGACGGCGACACGGTCTTCACCCTGGCGACCGGCGACCGCCCCCTGTCCCCGACCGACCCCCTCGCCCTCAACGACCTCCTGGCAGCAGGCGCGGACGTGGTCACCCGAGCCATCCTCCACGCGATCCACACCGCCACCCCGGCGACCGGGCCGGGCGGAACGTGGCCGTCGTACGGGGAGTTGTACGGCGGGTAGGAGCGGGCACCGTACCGGCTGGTCGCGGAGGAGGGCCGGGTAAGCCGGTGGCGATGGATACGAGGGCGACCGCGGCCGTCCGGTGCTCGGTTCCGATGTCGGGGCCGATCGGGTCGTGCTCCTGGCCGACCTGCCGTGCGGCGCCCCCACCACCTTGTGACCAGCGGATTTTGACGGAGGGTCGGGTTGGGCGGGAACTTTTCGCGTGGGGCGGGGGTTTTTCGTGCGTACGTTTTCTCGGTTCCGGGACATGATGTCCGACCGAGGGGCTACGGTATGCACCCACAAGGTGACATGCAGCAACGCCGGGAGAAACCTTGAGCGTTCCGTACGAGACGGCAGCGTACGAACCACCCGAGTCGCCCGAGTCTCCGGAGGAGCACCTCATGCGACTGCTCGGTCGCGCCCTGAACTCGTTCGAGCTGCCCGACGAGACGATACGGCAGCTGGACCGCGCGCTGGCGCACGACGGTTCCCTGCACTCCGCGCACCACAGCGCGGGGCTGCACCGCGAGACGTACCGGCACACCTGGCTGCTGGCCGACGGCTCGGCGCTCACGCTCTGGGAGCTGGTCCACAACCCCACGCCGGGCAGCGAACCGCAGCACGAGGTGTACGTGGACGAGGAGGAGTTGCGTACCGCCACCTCCCGGCTGGCCCTCCCGCCGGAGACACCGGACTTCGAACTCCCGGTCCAGGTGCAGCTGCCCCCGGTCCCCACCCCGCGCCACACCTACGTCTCCGACGCCTCCGCCGACCACGCCCGCCGGCTGCTGCGCCGCGCGGAGAACCCGGACCGGCCCGGCGGTGACCTCGCCGACCTGCTGGCGACGGCGTCCGGGCACCAGATCACACAGGCCTTCGGCGGCCCCGGCCGTTCGGGCCGCGGCGCCCGGATCGGCTTCTCCCTCTACGAGCACGCGTTCCTGCTGCGCGACGGCGCGGAGGTCTCCCTCTGGGAGGTCGAGCACACGGCCACCCCCGACGGACGGCACATGTGCGAGGTCTACGACAGCGAGGACGCCGCCCGCCGGGCGATGGACCGCCGGGCGGCACAGGCGTCCTCGCAGTAAGCACCACGGGCACCGTCGGCGCCGACAGCTGCCGCAGGCCGCCTCAGAGCAGCGCGGCTTCCTTCTCCTGGCCCCGCGCTTCCTCCGCCCCCGGCCCGTCCGTCGGCCGCTCCTCCCCCTGCGCCCCCTCGACATGCTGGGCGGGCCGCTTGGGCAGGGCGAACATCAGCAGGAAGATGACGGCCAGGACGGCGGCCACCCAGCCGAGCGCGTTGCGGAAGCCCTCCGCGTAGGCGGGGCCGAGGTCGGCCGGGGCGAGGTGGTCGCTCATCGGGCCGAAGAAGACGACCGACACCAGCCCGAGCCCGAGCGCGTTGCCCATCTGCTGCACGGTGTTGATGAGCCCGGACGCCGCACCGGCGTGCTCACGCGGCACCTGGGAGAGGACCGCGTCGGTCAGCGGGGCGACGATCAGCCCTATGCCGAGGCCCATCACGACCAGCGGCAGCGCCATCTGCCAGGCGGTGATGGCGAGTCCGTACCGGTCGGACTCCCAGAGGTAGAGCAGGACGCCCGCCCCCATCACCAGCGCGCCCGCCTGGAGCACCGTGCGCCCGAAGCGCGGCACCAGCTTCTGCACCGAGAGCCCGGCCGCCGTGGAGACGGCGACGGAGAACGGCACGCCCGTCAGCCCGGCCCGCAGCGGCGTCCAGCCGAGCCCCACCTGGAGGTACAGCGTCCACACCAGGAAGAAGATGCCGAGCGCGACGCCGAACACGGTCTGCACGGCGATGCCCGCGGCGAAGCTCTTCACCCTGAACAGCGACAGCTCCACCAGCGGCGACCCGTCCCGCGCGCTCTTGCGCCGCTCGTACGCCACCAGCGCCGCCAGCACCACCAGCGAGCCGGCCATCGACCCGTACCCCCACAGCGGCCAGCCCAGCTCGCGGCCCCGGGTGAGGGGGTAGATCAGCATCAGCAGGCCGAGGGTGACCAGGGCGACCCCGACCAGATCCAGGCGCAGGGCGCGCGGGGCCTTGGACTCGGTGATGAAGCGGCTGCCGAGGACGAGGCCCGCGATGCCGACCGGCAGGTTGATGAGGAAGATGGGACGCCATGCGAGGCCGAAGAGGTCCCCCTCGGTGAGCAGCGCGCCCAGCAGCGGCCCGGAGACCGCGCCGAGCCCGACGATCGCGCCGAACAGCCCGAAGACCTTGCCGCGTTCGTGCGCGGGGAAGGTGGCGTGCACGATCGACAGCACCTGCGGCACCATCAGCGCCGCCATCCCGCCCTGGAGGACGCGGGAGGCGACCAGCATCTCCGGGTTCGCGGCGAGGCCGCACAGCGCGGAGGCGACGGTGAAGCCGCCGATGCCGGCGAGGAAGACCCGCTTGCGGCCGTGGATGTCGCCGAGCCGCCCGCCGGTGATCAGTCCGGCGGCGAAGGCGAGGGCGTAACCGGCGGTGATCCACTGGATCTGGCTGAAGGAGGCGCCCTCGTCCTGCCGGATCGACGGGATCGCGATGTTGACGATCGTGACGTCGACCAGGTCCATGAAGGCCGCCGTCATCACGATCGCGAGGGCGAACCAGCGGCGCCGGTCGCCCGGCGAGAGCCGGTCCGCAGACGTGGCCGGGGATGTGCCCGGTGACGCGGCCGGGGAGGTGTCCGAGGACTTGGCCGGTGAGGCGCCCGGGGACTTGGCCGGTGAGGTGCCCGGGGACTTGGCCGGTGAGGCTGCCTGTGACGTGTCCGAGGTGTGCTTGGAGGTCATGGGAGGAAGTTATGGCCGCAGTAGGACAGATCAGGTCCTAGAGGGCGGGCATGCTGGGTCCATGACGACGGACACTCCGGCCCGGCTGCTGACCCTCCTCTCCCTCCTCCAGACGCCCCGCGAATGGCCCGGCGGCGAGCTGGCCGACCGGCTCGGGGTCTCCCGGCGCACGGTCCGCCGGGACATCGACCGGCTGCGCGAGCTGGGCTACCCGGTGCAGGCCACGATGGGCGCCGACGGCGGCTACCGGCTGGTGGCCGGCAAGGCGATGCCGCCGCTCGTCCTCGACGACGAGGAGGCGGTCGCCATCGCGGTGGGGCTGCGCGCCGGCGCCGGGCACGCGGTCGAGGGCCTCGACGAGGCGTCGGTGCGGGCGCTGGCCAAGCTAGAGCAGGTGCTGCCGTCGCGGCTACGGCACCGGGTGACCACGCTCCAGGCCGCGACCACGCCGCTGACCAGCGGCGACGGGCCGAGCATCGCGCCCGAGACGCTCACTGTCATGGCCTCGACGGTGGCGGGGCGCGAGCGGCTCCGGTTCGCGTACCGCGCGGCCGACGGCACCGGGTCCCGGCGCCTGACGGAGCCGTACCGGCTGGTGTCGACGGGACGGCGCTGGTATCTCGTGGCCTACGACCTCGACCGCGACGACTGGCGGACCTTCCGGGTCGACCGGGTGAGCGAACCCTCCGCCACGGGCGCCCGGTTCACGCCGCGCGAGCTGCCGACGGGGGACGCGGCCGAGTACCTGCGGCGCTCGATGCAGCGGCGCAACGACTCCTACGACATCGAGATCGTCTTCCACGCCCCGGCCGACGTCGTCGCGGCCCGCGTCCCGCAGTGGCTGGGGACACCGGAGCCCGGGGACGACGAGGGCTCGTGCGTGCTGCGGGCGACCGTCTCCGACGTCGTGGAGTGGACGGCGGTACGGCTGGCGTTGACCGGACTGGAGTTCCGGGTCCGCCGGCCCACGGAACTGATGGAGCGGGTACGGGAGTTGGGGGAACGGCTGGTCCGGGCGGCCGGCCCCCAATGACCTACGGGACACACCGTCCCGCCACTCCGGCTTCCCCGTACTCCCGTTGCCGCCACTCCCCGTGCCCCTCCACCGACTTCCCCGTCACTCCCCGTGCCCCTCCACCGACTCCCCCGTCACTCCCCTTCCCAGTCCAGTCCCCGCACCGCCTCCAGGTTCCGCAGCGCCGACTGCAGTGCGCTGCCCGCCGGTTGCCCGGAGGCGGCCCAGTGCTCCACCGCCACGCGTACGGCGGCCCCCGCGACGGCCGCCGCGAAGTGCAGCCGGGGCGAGGCGTTCAGGCGTGCGGCAACGTTGTCGTCACCGCCGGACAGCCGGGCCGCCAGCGCCGCCGCGAGCCCGCGTTCCGTCGTGTGGCAGACCTCCGCCCACACCTTGCGCAGGGCCGGGCTGCTCTCGGCCAGGCGGATGAGGGTGCGGGCCGACTCCCAGGACGGCGCCGAGACCCCGGCGCCGGGCGTCAGCGTGTGCCGTACGGCGTGTTCCAGGGCGTCGGGCGGGGACAGTTCGGCCGGGGCCTCGCGCACCGCCCGAACCCAGCGCTCGGCGCCCAGGGCGTAGAGCGGGGCGACGGCCTCCTCCTTGGCCGCGAAGTAGCGGTAGAACGTGCGGGGGGCGACGCCGGCGGCGCGGGCGATGTCCTCGGCCCGGGTGGCCCGCAGCCCCTGCCCCATGAAGAGCCGGGCCGCCGCGCGGGCGATCTCCATCCGGGTCTCGGCCTTGCGCCGCTCGGTGAGGGAGAGGGGCCGCTGCGCGGGGGGCTCGGCGCCGGGACCGGGAAATGGCGGAATGCTGCTGCTCACTTCGGCAGGCTATGCAGCTGTGGCACAATTTGCCACTTGGCGGGCCACCCCGGGGTTCAGGTTCGGGGTGCCCCGCCACCCTCGCCGTCCTCGACACGGGCGTGCCTCCCGCTGCCCTCGCCGTCCTCGGCAGGCGGCGTACGCAGGAGAGAGCCGGGCTGCGGCGCCCCGGGGGGGGGAGGGGCGCCGAGCCCGGCTCAGGAGGTCCCGGCGCCGGGGGGAGTGCGTCGGGACGTGGTCCAAAGGTACGGCGAACGGGCGCCGAGGGCGGTCCGACCGGGCCGACCGCCGGGCCCGGAGTGTTTTTTCCCGGGTCCCCGCGGGTTGAAGCAGCGTCGTCCGGCCATGTTCGCGCGGGCTTCGACCACCGGCGCGCGCCCCAGCCGTCACGTCACGCCCCCGCGTCACGCCCCCGCACCAGGGCGCCGCCACCGCACGGCGGTGCCGCCACGGCGTCCTACGCGGCCGCCTCGAAGCCGGTGTCGCGGGCCAGCTTCTTCAGCTCCAGCAGCGCGTGCTTCTCGATCTGCCGGATCCGCTCGCGCGTCAGGCCGTGCTCCTTGCCGACCTCGGTCAGCGTCCGCTCGCGGCCGTCGACGATGCCGTACCGCATCTTGATGATGGAGGCCGTGCGCGGGTCGAGGCGGCCGATGAGGTCGTCCAGCTCCTCGCTGCGCAGCAGCGTCAGCACCGACTGCTCGGGCGAGACGGCGGAGGTGTCCTCCAGCAGGTCGCCGAACTGGGTCTCGCCCTCGTCGTCCACCGACATGTTCAGCGAGACCGGGTCGCGGGCCCAGTCGAGCACGTCGGTGACGCGCTCCGGCGTGGAGCCCAGCTCGGCCGCGATCTCCGCGGGCTCCGGCTCACGGCCGTGCTCGCGGTTGAACTCGCGCTGCACGCGCCGGATGCGGCCCAGCTCCTCCACCAGGTGGACGGGGAGCCGGATGGTGCGCGACTGGTCGGCGATGGAGCGGGTGATGGCCTGCCGGATCCACCAGGTGGCGTACGTGGAGAACTTGAAGCCCTTGCGGTAGTCGAACTTCTCGACCGCGCGGACCAGGCCGGCGTTGCCCTCCTGGATGAGGTCGAGCAGGGGCAGCCCGCTGCGCGGGTAGCGGCGGGCGACCGCGACGACCAGGCGGAGGTTGGAACGGATGAAGACGTCCTTCGCCCGCTCGCCCTCGTCGATCAGGGCCTGGAGCTCCTCGCGGGTGGCGTCCGCCCCGGTCTCCTCGTACCCTTCGAGTACCTGCCGCGCGAACACACCCGCCTCGATGGTCTGGGACAGCTCGACCTCCTTGGCGGCGTCGAGCAGCGGTGTCCGGGCGATCTCGTCGAGGTACATGCCGACCAGATCGCGGTCGGCGATCTCGCCGCCGTTCGCGCGGACGCTGGTTGCCGCGCCGGAGGTCTCGCCGGCAGCGGACTTACGACGGGCGACGGCACGGGTTGCCATGCGTGCTCCCTTGCGATGGTGGTTCAGCGGGTGGTCCTGGACGTCGGGCGCCCTGTGAGGTTGTCTCCGGTGTTCTCCGGTCTCGGTATCCCTTCGGGACTCTCCTCGGGTGCCCTGCATCCGATGGAAACAACGACTGGAATCCGGACAGAATTCCCAACCCACCCCTCGATTTTTCTGATCATGCAGTACCCTGTGCCGCCACATGAGGAGGCGCGATGCTGCGGGGACACACGGAGGTCCAGGTCAGGGCGGGGGCCGAGGAGGATCTCAAGGCCCTCACCGACCTCTACAACCACTACGTACGCGAGACGCCCATCACCTTCGACTGCGAGCCCTTCACCCTCGAGGAGCGCCGTCCGTGGCTGCTCTCCCACCCTGAAGACGGCCCGTACCGGCTCAGGGTTGCCACGGGCGCGGACTCGCGGGAGATCCTGGGCTACGCCACCTCCAGCCCCTTCCGCCCGAAGGCCGCCTACGGCACCTCGGTGGAGACCACCGTCTACGTCGCCCCGGGCGCCGGCGGCCGCGGCATCGGCACCCTGCTCTACACGTCCCTCTTCGACGCCCTGGCCGGCGAGGACCTGCACCGCGCCTACGCCGGTATCGCCCAGCCGAACGAGGCGTCCGCGCGGCTGCACGAACGCCTCGGCTTCCGGTACGTCGGCACGTACCGCGAGGTGGGCCGCAAGTTCGGCCGCTACTGGGACGTGGCCTGGTACGAGAAGCCGCTCTAGACCACGCCGTCGCGCGCCCGTCAGCCGAACTGCACCGACCGCTTGGCCAGCCCCATCCAGAACCCGTCGATCACGGACCGCCGCAGATCCAGCTCACCGGCCGCGTCCGCCGCGCCCATCGTCACGAACAGGGGCGCGAAGTGCTCGGTGCGCGGGTGGGCGAGCTGCCCCGCCGGCGACTTGCGGGTGAAATCGAGCAGCCCGTCCACGTCGCCCGCGTCCAGCGCGCGCCGCCCCCAGTCGT
The DNA here is from genome assembly GCA_049998335.1 of Streptomyces sp. cmx-10-19. GTDB lineage: Bacteria > Actinomycetota > Actinomycetes > Streptomycetales > Streptomycetaceae > Streptomyces. The sequence continues at coordinate 259,565 of JAEBFB010000003.1, read as the reverse complement.
CGAACTCGGCGGACCAGGAAGGGATGCCCCCCTGGCGCAGCGCGGCCAGGTTGTGGGTGAAGAAGCCCGAGCCGATGATCAGTACGCCCTCGTCGCGCAGCGGCGCGAGCCGGCGGCCGATCGCCATGAGCCGCTCCGGGTCGAGGGTCGGCATGGAGACCTGGAGGACGGGGATGTCGGCGTCCGGGTACATCTCGACGAGCGGGACGTACGCGCCGTGGTCGAGGCCCCGGTCGGGGACGTCCTGGACGGGCGTGCCGGGGGCGCGCAGCAGTTTGCGTACGGAGTCGGCGAGGGCGGGGGCGCCGGGGGCCTCGTAGCGGACCCGGTAGTAGTGCTCGGGGAAGCCCCAGAAGTCGTGGAAGAGGGGCACGGTGCGGGTGGCGCCGAGGGCGAGCGGGGCCTCCTCCCAGTGGGCGGAGACGACGAGGATCGCACGGGGGCGGGGCAGGCCGGCGGACCAGGCGGCGAGTTCGCCGGGCCAGACGGGGTCGTCGGCGAGGGGCGGGGCGCCGTGGCTGAGGTAGAGGGCGGGCATGCGGTTCCGTACGTCGGCGGACATGAGGCGGCTCCCTGCTCGACCCGGATGCTTGAACTCTCAATATCTATATCGGCAAATGTAACGTCGTTTTGTTTAAGTTTCAAGAAGCCGCTCCGTAGAGTGGGAGCCATGAACGACGACCCCCGCTGGCTCACCTCCGAGGAGCAGCTCGTCTGGCGCTCGTACATCGAGGCCGCCCGGCTGCTGGAGGACCACCTCGACCGGCAGCTCCAGCGCGACGCGGGCATGCCGCACGTCTACTACGGCCTGCTGGTCAAGCTGGCGGAGTCACCGGAGCGGCGGCTGCGGATGACGGAGCTGGCCAGGTACGCCAAGATCACTCGCTCCCGGCTGTCGCACGCCGTCGCCCGCCTGGAGAAGACCGGCTGGGTGCGCCGCGAGGACTGCCCCGACGACAAGCGCGGCCAGTTCGCCATCCTCACGGACGAGGGCCTTCGGGTGCTGCGCCGCACCGCGCCGGGCCATGTGGCCGCCGTACGCCGGGCTCTCTTCGACCGGCTCACCCCGGAACAGCAGAAGTCCCTCGGCGAGATCATGAGGATCGTCGCCGAGGGACTCCAGCCGAGCGAAGCGGGTGCGGACCTGCCCTGGCTGCGCTGAGCGCGCGGCCGGGGCAGGTCCGGGGGAACCGTGCGTGGAGGGCGTCCCCTCCCCCCGCGCACGGGTGGATCAGGTGCCGAGGGCCCGAGCGGGTACCGGGTCCGGCGTCAGTGTGCGATGACCGGCACCGGCAGCTCGTCCTCGGCGCCCGTACCGGAGCCGGCGACGGTGTGGCCGCCCGGACGCCCGGCGGTGACGAAGGTCAGGGCGATCACGGCCGCCGCGACCAGGATGCCGACGGCGAACCAGATGGCGCTGGTGTAGCCGTGCACCTGGCCCTGGAGCTGGACCAGCTGCTGCTGGGAGCGGGTGGCCGCACCGCCGATGTGGTCGGTGATGTAGGACGTGGTGGCCGAGGCGGCGATGGTGTTCAGCAGCGCCGTACCGATGGCACCGCCCACCTGCTGCGAGGTGTTGACCATCGCGGAGGCCACACCGGCGTCCCGCGGCTGCACGCCCGCCGTCGCCAGGGACATGGCCGGCATGAACGCCATACCCATGCCGAGGCCGAGCAGGACCATACCGGGCAGCAGCACGGAGGCGTACGAGGTGTCGATCTCCAGCTGGGTCAGCAGCAGCATGCCGACGGCGGCGACCAGGAAGCCGGGGCCCATCAGGAACCGCGCCGGAACGCGGGTCATCAGGCGGGTGCCGATCTGGGTGGAACCCGTGATCATGCCCGCGACCATCGGCAGGAAGGCGAAACCGGTCTTGACCGGCGAGTAGCCCTTCACGATCTGGAGGTAGTAGGTCAGGAAGAGGAACAGGCCGAACATGCCGATGATGGCGAGGCCCAGCGAGAGGTAGATACCGCCGCGGGTGCGGTCGGTGACCACGCGCAGCGGCAGCAGCGGGGCCTTGACCCGCTGCTCGACCAGCACGAACGCGATGAGCAGAACGGCGGAGCCGACGAACATGCCGATCGTCAGCGCGTCGCTCCAGCCCTCGGACTCGGCGCGGGTGAAGCCGTAGACGAGCGCGACCAGACCGAGGGTCGACAGGATCACGCCGGGAACGTCGAGCGAGGAGCGGTTGCGGCTGCCCGCGGGCTCACGGATGACGAAGTACGCGCCGACCGCGGCGACGACGGCGAACGGGACGTTGACGAAGAACGTCCAGCGCCAGTCCAGGTACTCGGTGAGGAAACCGCCGAGGATCAGACCGACGGCGGCACCGCCACCGGCGATCGCGCCGTAGATGCCGAAGGCCTTGGCGCGCTCCTTGGCGTCCGTGAACATCACGGCGAGCAGGGAGAGCGCGGCGGGCGCGAGCAGGGCACCGAAGGCACCCTGGAGGGCGCGGGAGCCGAACATCATCGCCTCGTTGGTGGCCGCGCCGCCGAGCGCGGAGGCGAGGGCGAAGCCGGACAGGCCGAGGACGAAGGTCCGCTTACGGCCCCACAGGTCGGCGATCCGGCCGCCGAACAGCAGCAGCCCGCCGAAGGCGAGGGCGTAGGCCGTGACGACCCACTGCCGGTTGCCGTCGGAGATGCCGAGGTCCTGCTGGGCGGAGGGCAGGGCGATGTTCACAATGGTCGAGTCGAGGACGACCATCAGCTGGGCGAGCGCGATGAAGACGAGCGCCTTCCAGCGCCCGGGATCGGGGACGCCCAGAGCGTCGGGAGCCTTGGCGGCTGTTTGAGACATGGAGATACCCACTTCGGGACTTCGTGACGGAAAAAGGTGAGTAAAGGGACGTGTTGTCCGAAGCGGCGGCTGTGGGGCCGCCGTCCGGAGGTCTCTGACTATCGGAGGTTCATGTCGAACGGATCACGAACGCGTGGACTCCGGGGACACGCCGGGTGTGTGCGCCCGCGGGGCTACTCGCAGGGCCGGCGCAGCTCCTCCATCGTCATGGCCCTGCCCGGCAGGGCGGAGGAGCGGGCGGGGGCCCGCAGCCCGTCCAGGAACAGCTGGAGATGGCGGTGGACGAAGCGGTCGGCGCTGACACACCCGGTCCCCGCCGGGGGGCGGCTGAGCTGCCCGGCCGCGATCATCACGTCCCCCACTTCCACGTCGGTACGGAGCTGACCGGCCGCCTTTGCCCGGTCCATCACCTCGGCGATGAGGCCTTCGACCCGTTCGCGTGCCGCGTCCAGGTCGGCGTGGTTCTGGTCGAAGCTGGACGCCATCGGGCACAGCGCGCTGATCCGCTCGTCGGCGGCGACGTGCACGAAGCGCTCCAGCGCCTCGAAGGCGTCACCGGTCTCGGCGAGGGCCAGCTCGGCCGCCCGTGCCGTACGGTCCATGACCGAGCAGACGACCTCGCGGACGAGGGCGTCGCGGTCGGGGAAGTTGCGGTACACCGTGGCATTGCCGACACCGGCCCGGCGGGCGACGTCGTCGAGCGGCACCTCGGGCCCGTGCTCGACGAACATCTCCCGGGCGGCGGCGACGATGCGCTCCCGGTTGCGCAGAGCGTCGGCGCGGGGCCGGGTCACCCTGCGCTGCTCGGGGGTCACGGTCTGCACGGCGTACTCCTCGGACTGTTACCGGAACTCGGACTGCTGACTGCTGACTGAAGGGTTCGGGAGTCCGGGCCGATCCGGGGACCGCATCCCCGTTTCGCTCGGACACAGTTCTAAACGGGGAGAAGCTCCCCGTTTATTTCCCGAGCCGGAAGAGATTGCCGGTGACGCGCGTCACAGCGAGCGGAGAGGCCTCCCCCGCTCGGCGGCTACCGGTGAGAAACCCACGATCGGCCCCTCCAGCGCGCGCCCGCCCACCCCTCGGCACAGGGTGAGGCAAGGGTGCAGCCAGTGTCGGGCGGCTGCCGTGGTCCGGGAGGTCCGCATGCAGCCGCAGGCGCCGCAGCCGAGCCGACGCATACGCCCGCGCCGGTTCGCGGCGGCCGGGACGGTCACCGTGCTGACCCTGGCGCTCAGCACCTCGGCGGGCACCGGCCGGCTCGCGCCGGGCACCGCGACCTCGGGCCCCGGCCCGGCCGCCCTCTCCCGCTCCTCCGCGCACGGCCCCTGCATGATCAGCGGCGGCCCCGAGATCCAGATGTCCGAGGGCGTCCCGACCTCCGCCGGCTACGCCCGCTCCACCGGCACCGTCCGCGCCCTGAACCTGATGGTCGACTTCTCCGACGCGCCCGGCGAGGGCGAGGCGCTCGACCGGTACGAGGAGTTCTTCCCCAAGACGGAGGAGTGGTTCCGCACCAGCTCCTACGGCCGCCTCGACTACCGCCCCGAGATCCCGATTAGCGACTGGCTGCGCATGCCGAAGTCGTTCGCGGAGTACGGCATAGAACGCGGCGCCCCCTTCGAGCCCGGCTACCGCAAACTCGTCCAGGACCTGGTCGCGGCCGTCGACGCGAAGGTCGACTTCCGGTCGTACGACCTCCTGAACGTACTGGTCACCCCGAACGCGGGCCCGTCCGCCCTGGACATGGTCCTGTCGGTGACCTTCGCGGGCAACGCGGAGGCCCCGGTCGCGGACGGCGTCCCGGTCGCCAACGCGTCCTTCGTCTACTCCCGCCAGGACGACGGCTCCGGCTCCTACGGCGAGACGGGATACCGGGTCCTGCCCCACGAGAACGGCCACGTCTTCGGCCTGCCCGACCTCTACACCCAGGAGGGCGGGGGCGCGGTCGGCCACTGGGACATCATGAGCGAGGACTGGGGCTCCAACAACGACCTGCTGGCCTGGCACAAATGGAAACTGGGCTGGCTGGACCCGTCCCAGGTCCACTGCGCGTCCGCCCCCGGCACGACCGAGTACACACTGACCCCGCTGGCCCGCAAGGGCGGCGACAAGATGATCGTCGTCCCCCTGAACGGCACCAGCGGTTACGCCGTCGAACTGCGCACCCGCGAGGGCAACGACGAGACGGTGTGCCGCCCGGGCGTCCTGATCTACAAGGTCGACGCCGACGTCGACACCGGCATGGGCCCGGTCAAGGTCTACGACTCCCACCACAACAGCGGCGGCTGCACCCGCAGCCCGAACGTCCACGCGGAACTCTCGGACGCCGCCTTCACCCCGGGCGAGACCTTCAAGGACCCGCACCGGGACATCACGATCAGGATCGCGTCGGCGGACCTCAGGGGCGACTACGACGTCCGCGTCACCCGAGGCTGACCACCGCCCCACGACCCACCCCCCATCCGCTAACCTGTCAGCACCGCCACCACTGGCGCGCCTTGCCTTCGTAGCTCAGGGGATAGAGCACCGCTCTCCTAAAGCGGGTGTCGCAGGTTCGAATCCTGCCGGGGGCACCAGTTCGGAAGGGGGCACCTACGAATCTTCGGAGGTGCCCCCTTCCGACGTTCACGTCTGACGTCGACGCGGGCGGTCACTCACGATCAGGACGACCGGGGCCCCCTTGATGGCGCCCGTAGTGAAGAGGAGACAGATGGGCCGCCGCGAAAAGCCCCGTCGGGACGACACAGCCGTGACCGCGACGGTACGTGCGTGAGCCGCTCGTACCCCACACGCACACCGCGGCGGGGCTTGATCAGCCGTCAGGGCGCCGAAGGACGGCAGACCGGGTATCGGTTCCCACCCCTTCAGCCCCGGGAGGTCGGGCAGGGGCCGAGGGTGGTTTCCGGAGCCCGTCCGCCTGCGCTCGCCGGGCTGGCGGCGGCCATGTGCTCGGCCGACATCCTCCGCCTACATTATTTCTGTCATCGCCGGGTCAGGATTTCGCGGAACCGGGCGCACAGTTTCCCTGCTCTAAACGTGGGGAGATTATTTTCGGGGTTCCGGACGTGACGTGGCGTGCTACTGTTCTGGGAAGTTGCTTTTTTGGTCCGGGATTTCAAGTGCTATCGGTCGGCTTCTGTGCCGTCGGGCGTGCTTGGGTATTTCCAGGCATCACCCCGAAGGAGAATGACATGGCTGCCGGTACTGTGAAGTGGTTCAACGCGGAAAAGGGCTTCGGCTTCATCGAGCAGGACGGTGGCGGCGCCGACGTGTTCGCCCACTACTCGAACATCGCCGCCCAGGGCTTCCGCGAGCTGCTGGAGGGCCAGAAGGTGACCTTCGACATCGCGCAGGGCCAGAAGGGCCCGACGGCCGAGAACATCGTCCCCGCCTGACGCCCGCGCGCACGACGTAGCTGGGGCCCGCATCCCTCGGGGTGCGGGCCCCAGCTGCTTTTTCCGCTGGGTCCGGTCGGCCTGCACGGATCGTCGAATTTCCGGGCGGGCGGAGATCCGCCCGCATCCAGGTTTCATTTCGGCTCTTTCTTGTGGTTCTCCGTGCTGCTTTATCGCTGCGGGAATTCCTCGATATGTGCCGTATCGAGGAAGGTTCCCGCATGCATCGCACAGACTTGAATCCCACGGACGTCGCCACCGGATTCTGCGAGCTGGACATGCCCGCCGCGTTGCTGGCCGAGTTGGGCCGGCAGGGCGTGACCGTGCCGTTTCCGATCCAGGCCGCGACGCTGCCGAGTTCCCTCGCCGGACGCGACGTCCTCGGCCGGGGGCGCACCGGGTCCGGCAAGACCCTCGCCTTCGGGCTGGCCCTGCTGTCCCGTACGGCGGGACAGCAGGCCGAGGCCCGGCGGCCCCGCGGGCTGATCCTCGTACCGACGCGTGAGCTGGCGCAGCAGGTCACCGACGCGCTGGCGCCGTACGCCCGATGCGTGAAGGTGCGGCTGGCGACGGTCGTGGGCGGGATGCCGATCGGCCGGCAGGCGAGCGCGCTGCGCGGTGGTGCCGAGATCGTCGTCGCCACCCCCGGACGCCTCCAGGACCTCGTCGACCGCGGCGAGTGCCTGCTGGACGACGTCGCCGTCACCGTCCTCGACGAGGCCGACCAGATGGCCGACATGGGGTTCACGCCGCAGGTCACCGCCCTGCTCGACCTGGTGCGTCCGCACGGCCAGCGCATGCTGTTCTCAGCCACGCTCGACCGCAACGTCGACCAGCTGGTGCGGCGTTACCTGAGCGACCCGGTCGTGCACTCCGTCGACCCGTCGGCCGGCGCGGTCTCGACGCTGGAGCACCACGTGCTGCACGTCCACGGCGCCGACAAGCACGCGGCCACCACCGAGATCGCCGCCCGCGAGGGCCGCGTGCTCATGTTCCTGGACACCAAGCACGCCGTGGACCGCCTCACCGAGCACCTGCTGAACAGCGGGGTGCGGGCCGCCGCCCTGCACGGCGGCAAGTCGCAGCCGCAGCGCACCCGTACACTCACGCAGTTCAAGAGCGGGCACGTCGGTGTGCTGGTGGCAACCAACGTCGCGGCCCGCGGCATCCACGTGGACCACCTCGACCTCGTCGTCAACGTCGACCCGCCGACCGACCCCAAGGACTACCTGCACCGCGGCGGCCGTACGGCCCGCGCAGGTGCGTCCGGAAGCGTGGTCACCCTGGTCACCCCTCGTCAGCGGCGCGCCATGGTCCGTCTCCTGGCGACGGCCGGCATCGTGCCGCAGACCACCCGGGTCGACTCCGGCGGCGAGGCCCTGCACCGCATCACCGGTGCCCGGACGCCCTCCGGTGTCCCGGTCGTCATGACGGCGCCGGCCGCCGAGCGGTCCCCGGGGCGCGGCGCCCCGTCGCGCGGACGGCGCCGCCCGGCTCCCGCCCCGACGAGGATCGCGGCCGCCTGAGCCGTCCCGTCACCGCCATCGCCGACCACCCCCGCTGGAGGACCCCCGTGACGCCGCTCCCGACGCATCCCCGCCCGACGAACCCCATGAACCCCATGAACCACATGAACGGCGGCATGAACGGCGGCGTGAACGGCGTGAGCCTGAACCGCACCGCCGTGCACCGGACGGTGGGCGAGGCCATGGACCTGGCCGGGCCGCAGGTCTGGGACGACATGACCGTCGAGGTGGCGCTGTCCGTGATGGCCGCCGCCCGTACGGGTCATCTGGTCGTCTGCGACGAGGACGGCCAGTGCACCGACCTGGTCAGCCGGGCCCGGCTCACCGCCGTGCGCGACGGCTCGGGGTACACGGACCGGGTCCGTCTGCGTGACGTCGCCGACGGCAGCGGGCTCGTCGCCTCGCCGCTGAGCACGGTGGCCGAGGCCGAGCACGCGATGCGGCACCGGCGGCTCGGGGCCGTGCCCGTCGTCGACGAGCGGGGCAACGCCCTGGGGGTCCTCGCCCTCACCCGCTGAGCCGCCGCGTGCCCCGGGCTTCAGTGATCCGAGTAGCTGAAGTCCCCCACCGTCCAGGCGCTCACGTCTTCGATGGCCACGCGGTACATGCCGCCCGTTTCCGGGATGCCGACCGTGCCCTGCAGGATGCGGGCGACGTGGAAGTGGAGGTGGGTCGGAGGGCCGTCGCGCTTGGCGGGAGCTTCGAAGGCGGCGGAGAATTCGGCGAGGTCGGCGGAGGCCGTGAGAACCTCCGAGACCCTGCGGCGCCATACGGCCTCGGGGGCGAGGCGGCCGGTGATGACGGCACCACCGGTGACCACGGTCAGCGACATCAGACTGCTCTGCCCGGACTCCACACGGGCGGCGATGTCAACGATCAGCTCGTCAGGCTTCGACATGAGACAGAATTCTATGCACCGGAGCGCCGGCCCCGTGGCGGGGGCGGTAGCCGGGGGGCGGGTGCAGGGGCGGGTGCAGGGGGTCAGGCGTCCGCCGTGTGGTCGGCGGGGGCGGCGCCGCGGCGCAGTTCCTCGTTGATGCGGCGGGCCTCTTCGAGCTGGTCCTCCAGGATGATGATGCGGCAGGCCGCCTCGATGGACGTGCCCTGGTCGACCATCTCCCGGGCACGGGAGGCGATCCGCAGCTGGTAGCGGGAGTAGCGGCGGTGGCCGCCCTCCGAGCGCAGGGGCGTGATCAGCCGGGCCTCGCCGAGGGCCCGCAGGAAGGCGGGGCTGGTGCCGAGCATCTCGGCCGCCCTGCCCATCGTGTACGCGGGGTAGTCGTCGTCGTCGAGTCGGTCGAGCGGGGAATCTGCGGGCATCTGCACCTCTGGATGGGTCGTGCGTCATGCGTCGAGGGGCCTTGGTGCCGTACGGCACCAAGGCCCCGAGGGATTTGTAACACCACCGGCCGGACTACTGCGGTACCGGCCTTCTGTTTCCGCACCGGCGCCTCGGTGGGCGCCCGCTGTGCGGGGATCGCGGCTGCGTGACCGTGGGACCACCTTCCGTTCCGGGGCCTGCGGTACCCGGACGGACCGTTCTCGTCCGGGCGATCCTGATGGCGTCGCGTCTCCTCTTCTTTCTCGGCATTCCTCAGTTTCTGGCTACGGACAACACACTAAGCCTGTCACTGACGCATGTCTACAGCAGCCACGACAGATTTTGACCCGTGCGGGTGAAAGCTTTGACACGTGTGCCCATCCCCCCTGCTCCCGGCTCGGGACCGGCATGGGACCGGTTCGGGACCGGCTCGGAAAAAAGTCGGGCGGCGATGTCGAGAACCCGTGTGCCGCTCCGTCCCAGGGGTGAGCGCGACCACAATGGGTCGCCACCGCACCCAGGAGACGCATCATGGCGAAGTACCTGCTTCTCAAGCACTACCGCGGCGCCCCGGCCGCCGTGAACGACGTGCCGATGGACCAGTGGACGCCCGAGGAGATCTCGGCGCACATCCAGTACATGAACGACTTCGCGGCCCGCCTGGAGAAGACCGGCGAGTTCGTCGACGGCCAGGCGCTCGCCCCTGAGGGGACGTTCGTCCGGTACGACGGTGAGGGGCGGCCGCCGGTCACCGACGGGCCGTTCGCCGAGACGAAGGACCTCATCGCCGGCTGGATGGTCATCGACGTCGACAGCTACGAGCGGGCCGTCGAGCTGGCCGGAGAGCTGTCCGCCGCGCCGGGCAAGGACGGCAGGCCGATCCACGAGTGGCTGGAGCTGCGGCCGTTCCTGGTCGCGCACGACCACACCACCGAGTGACCTCGCGGATGGACGAGGTCCTGCTGAGGAGTCTCACGCCGGGCGTGCTCGCCGTCCTCGTCCGCCGCGGAGCCGACTTCGCGGCGGCCGAGGACGCGGTGCAGGACGCCCTCGTGGAGGCGTGGCGGGTCTGGCCGGCCGACCCGCCGCGCGACCCGAAGGGGTGGCTGGTCACCGTCGCCTGGCGGCGGTTCCTCGACGCGGCCCGCGCGGAGACGGCCCGCCGGCGCCGGGAGGACCGGGTGGAGGAGGAACCGACGCCCGGGGCCGCGCCCTCCGGGGACGACACGCTCCAGCTGTACTTCCTGTGCGCCCACCCGAAGCTGACGCCGTCCGCCGCGGCGGCGCTCACGCTGCGGGCCGTCGGCGGGCTCACCACCCGGCAGATCGCGCGCGCCTACCTCGTCCCCGAGGCGACGATGGCACAGCGCATCAGCCGCGCCAAGCGCACCGTCTCCGACGTCCGCTTCGACCGGCCCGGCGACGTGGCGACCGTACTGCGCGTCCTCTACCTGGTCTTCAACGAGGGCTACTCCGGTGACGTCGACCTCGCCGCCGAGGCCATCCGCCTCACCCGGCAGCTCACGGCCGCCGTCGACCACCCCGAGGTCTCCGGCCTGCTCGCGCTGATGCTGCTCCACCACGCCCGGCGCGCGGCCCGTACCGCCCCCGACGGCTCTCTCGTACCCCTCGCCGAGCAGGACCGGAGCCGCTGGGACACCGCGGCGATCGCCGAGGGCGTCGCGATCCTCCAGGCGGCGCTGGCCCGGGACCGGCTGGGCGAGTTCCAGGCGCAGGCCGCGATCGCCGCGCTGCACGCCGACGCGCCCACGGCGGAGGAGACGGACTGGGTGCAGATCGTGGAGTGGTACGACGAGCTGGCCGCCCTCACCGACAGCCCCGTCGTCCGGCTCAACCGCGCGGTCGCCGTCGGTGAGGCCGACGGGCCCCGCGCCGGGCTGGCCGCGCTCGCCGCGCTGGACGGCTCCCTGCCCCGGTACGCGGCGGTGTCGGCGTACCTGCACGAGCGGGACGGCGACCTCGCGCGGGCGGCGCGGCTCTACGCGGAGGCGGCCGGCGCGGCGCACTCCGTCGCCGAGCGGGACCATCTCACCAAGCAGGCGGCCCGGCTCAACGCCCGTCGTCGCGGCTGACGGGCGCCGGTCCTCGGGGACGGCCGCGCGGCCGCCGAGCCGGCGCAGGGCGCAGAGGCAGCCGATGGCCAGGGCGATCGCCACGCCGTGGATGACCCGGCGGTTGGCCTCGGCGAAGTCGAGGCGTACGGCGGACACGGCGTCCCGCGTCGCCGTCGCGGCGGGCCCGCCGCCGGTGGGAGCGCGCTCGTCCGCGTGGCCGGTGATGGCCTCGGCCACGTCCCGGGAGACGGCGCGATCGGTGCCGGGTGCCACGCCGCGCGCGGAGGGTGTCGGCGACGTTGTCGGTGGTGGCGCGGACCGGGCTGTCCTACGCCGTCGTCAGCGCCGTCCGCCTCGTCAGCGCCGTTCGCCTCGGGAGACCGGCGCCTCGGGCTACCAGGACCGGCGCCCAGGTTTCCAGGGCGAGTGCCCAGGGCTTCCGGGGTCGGTGCTCGGGCTTCCGGAGCCGGTGCCCGAGATGTCCTACGCCGTCGTCAGCGCCGTCCGTCTCGGGAGACCGGCGCCCACGGCTCCCGGGACCGGCGCCCACGGCTTCCGGAGCCGGTGCCCGAGCTTCCGGAGCCGGTGGCCCGGGGTGTCCTACGCCGTCGTCGGTGTCGTCCGTCTCGGGAGCAGGCCGCCGTCCGGGGCGTTCCGTCGGCTCAGTGCCGTCAGGGTGAGGGTCGCGGCCAGCGAGGCGGCGGCCATCGCGGTCATCGCCGTCGCGGGCGAGGTGACCTGCGCGAGGGTGCCGGCGAGGGTCGCGGAGAGGCCCTGGAGGGTGAGCATCCCGGCGGAGTGCAGGCCGAGGGCGTGCCCGGAGAGCTCGTCGGGGGTCAGCGCGACCAGACGCTCCTGCTGTACGAGGCTCGCGCCGAAACCGACGGAGGCGAGGGCGACGAGTACCGCGGTCAGCGGCAGCGGCGGGCGCAGGAACAGCACCAGGTACGGCGCCGCCAGCAGCGCGAGCAGCGGTACGCCGAGCCGTGGGCGCAGCCGGGCCGGGAGCAGCCGGCCCACCGTCACGTCCCCGGCGAACATGCCGAGCGCGGCGCAGGCGAAGAGCGTGCCGGCGGCGCCGGGGTCGTAGGAGACGTACAGGGACTCGCAGCCGACGACGAGGCCGTTGGGGAGCCACAGGGCGAGGTACAGGTGGCGGCGGCGCCGGGCGGACCAGAGCAGGGCGTTGGCGTGCCAGGTGGCCCTGACGGAGGGGCGGCCGGTGGCGCGGGGCGGGCGGCGGGCCAGGTGGAGGGCGAGGGCGGCGGCGACGGCGTACAGGGCGGCGGCGAGGAGGAGGGTGGGGCGCGGGGACAGCAGAGTCACCAGGACGCCGCCCGACGCGTAGCCGGCGATCTGCGTCAGGCCGCTCATCATGTTGAAGACCGAACGGCCGGTGAGGTAGCCGTCCTTGGCGAGGATCTCGTTGAGCAGGCCCCAGCGGATGCCGCCGCCCAGGGAGGCGATGAGCCCCTGGGCGAGGACGACGGCGAGCAGCGCCCACACCGGGAGCCCGGGGACGGCGAGTAGGGCGGTGGCGGTGGCGAACGCCAGAGACATGCCCGCCAGCGTGGTGCGCGGGGCCAGCCGGTCGGCGCCGGAGAGGAAGAGGGTGGCGCCGAGCACCTGGGCCAGCGAGGGGCCGAACATGCTCACCGCCGACAGCAGCGGCGAGTCGGTCGCCCGGAACACCAGCGTGCCGAGCGCGAGTCCGCTCACCGTCTGGGCGGCGATGGAGGCGGCGGTGGAGAGGAAGAGAGGGCGGAATTCGGGGGTGCGGAAGAGGGCGGCGTAGCTGATGCGGGTCGGGTCGGTGGGGTCGGTCGGGTCGGTGGGGTCGGTCGAGTCGGTCGTGTCCGGCATGCGGGGAGTGTGGGGCGGTCCGGGAGGCGGTGGTTATTGTTTCGCGCCGAGGCGAAACGTCTGACCGGGGCGGAGGTCCGTATGGGCTGGTGGCAGATCAACGCCGACACGCTCGCCCGCAGCCGGTTCGTGCTCTCGCCGCTCGCGGAGACCTTCGCCTGCCTGAAGCTGCTGCACGCCGGTACGGCCGCGCACCCCGGGGAACGGGCCTGGCTCGACGCCCACCTGCCCGCCTACCGGCGCCGGCTGGCGGCCGACCCGGTGACGGCGCGGCTCGTCCGCTCGGGGCTGGGGCGGGAGTGGATCGCCGACTTCCTCACGCCGACGCCGCGTGAGGGCGAGTCCTTCGAGGGGGCCGTCGCCCGGGTGCGGTCGGCCGTCCCGGCGCACGCCCGCGCACACCTCGCCCGCTCCCTCGCCGGGCCGCTCCCGGCCGCCCTGGACCGCGACGACCTGCCCGAGCGGGCGGCCGCGCTGCTGGAGTACGTGTGGGCGGAGGCCGTACGGCCGGACTGGGGGCGGCGCCGGCGGGTGCTGGAGGCCGACGTGGTCGCGCGGACGGCGCAGGTCGGCCGAGGAGGGTGGGCGGCCGTACTGGACGCGCTGCGGCCGGGGACGCGGTGGCTCGGGGACAGCCGGCTCCAGGTCAACCTGTACGAGTATCCGCCGCGCGAGATCTCGGGCGCCGAGCTGATCCTCGTACCGGTCACCGTGCAGCGGCACGGGTGGGTGTCCTGGGAGGAGCCGGAGCGGTACGCCGTCGTCTACCCGTGCGGCGGCGCCCTCGTCGACCCCGCGCCCCGTCCCGGCGGCCCTCGGCACCCTCCTCGGCCCGTCCCGCGCGGCGGTCCTGGTCCTCCTCGCCACCCCGATGAGCACCAGCCAACTGGTCGGCGTGACGGGGCAGGGGTTCGGCTCGGTGGGCCGCCACCTACGCGTCCTCCTCGACGCGGGCCTGGCGGAGCGCCGCCGCGCGGGCCGCTCGGTGCTGTACTCCCGGACTGCGGCGGGGGAGGTTCTGGTGGAGGCGGCGGGCGGGGCGGGCGGGTGAGGCGGCGTACGCCCCCGGCGGGCGGGGCACCGGGCGCGCCACAGCGATCGGGCGTGGCCGCGGACAAGCCGGCCGGCGAGGCGCCGTTGCCGGGGTTGGCCGAACGGCGAGTGAGGCGGCCGGCGGGGCGGGCTGGTGTTGCGGTGCCCTGCCCGGCACCACCACCGAGCGGCTGGGCCCCCGGCCCGGCGAGGACGGCCGCAGACAGAGCGGCCGGACGCCACGACGGACGCGGCGGTCGGACGGCAACGTATTGCGGTGCCCCGCAACACAGGCGCACCGGACGGTCCCAGGCCCCGGGCGGCATGCACTACAGCCGGGCGAACCGGCAGACCCGGACCCGGCGCCAGGCAGTGGCAGACCCGCGGCGCCGCGACCGAACGGGACGGGGCGGACCCGGCGTCACACCATGCCGACCCGCGGCGCAGCAGCCGGCCAGGCGAACCGGCAGACCCGGCGCCGGGCCGGCGTGGTGGGTGGTGATCAGTGACCGGACATCGGTCCGCGCCCCCGGCGGGGCTAGCATCCGAACCATGACGACCTCAGAGAACGCGCGCAACGACGACAGCCTGCCCCTCGACGTCGAGATCGGTGCCCTTCAGGGCGGTGCCGCCGAGCTGGACCAGTACGCGGGGCGGGTCGTACTGGTGGTGAACGTGGCCTCCAAGTGCGGGCTCACGCCGCAGTACGCCGGGCTGGAGCGGCTGCAGGAGCGGTACGCCGAGCAGGGCTTCACCGTGCTCGGGGTGCCGTGCAACCAGTTCATGGGCCAGGAGCCCGGCAGCGCCGAGGAGATCGCCGAGTTCTGCTCGGCGACGTACGGCGTGAGCTTCCCGATGACCGAGAAGGTGGAGGTGAACGGGGAGGGCAGGCATCCGCTGTACGACCGGCTGACCGGGTTCGCCGACGCCGAGGGGCACAGCGGGGACATCCGCTGGAACTTCGAGAAGTTCCTGATCGGCCGGGACGGCAAGGTCGCCGCCCGGTTCGCGCCGCAGACCGAGCCGGAGGCGGCCGAGGTGGTCGCCGCGGTGGAGGCCCGCCTGGCGGGTTGAGGGCTGACGGCTGACGAGGCCGACGGGGCTGACCGAGCCCCGACCGCCTCAGAAGGTACGAGGTGATGCGGAGCCCTCTCGGCAAGGTCGGCGAACTGGTCGAGAGGGCTCCGCCCGGCGGCGCCGGCGGGTGACGCGGTGAGGCCCTACTCCTTGACCGAGGTCACGAAGGCGTTCCACGCGTCGGCGGGGAAGGCCAGGACCGGGCCGTCGCTGACCTTGGAGTCGCGGACGGAGAGCGCCGCCACGAGCGGCGACCTCACCTCGACGCACGCGCCGTTCCCTCCGGAGTAGGAGGACTTGGTCCACGATTCCTGGGCGCCCTGACGAATTGCCATGTCTGCTCCGATGGCGAGAGTTGCTGAGTGCGGTTTACGCCAATGACCTGTGATCTTTGGCGTGATCGACGCTACTCGCTGCCCCAGCCGATCGGAGCGGCCATTCACTCGACCGGATGGCATATTCCAGGGGAGACTTCCACAGGCCCCATCAGGGGTGTAAAATTCGGCGGCCCGTCAGCGCTCGTACTCCCGCGCGTACTCCTTCGCCACGTCCTCGATGCGCTGGCGCGACTGGTCGACGTTGAGGGCCTGGGCCCGCAGGTGCTCGTACATCACCGTGTATTTCTGCACGTCGGGCGCCTTCTCCAGGTACAGGTCGCTGGTGACGCCCTCGATGTAGACCACGCTGGAGTCGGCCGCGTCGGCGAACTCCAGGATCGAGTACTGCCCGTTGATCCCGGGGTGCGCCCCGACGTCGAACGGCAGCACCTGCACGGTGATGTGCGGCAGCTGCGACATCTCGGCGACGTGCTCCAACTGCTCCCGCATCATCTGCTTGCTGCCCACCACCCGCCGCAGGCTGGCCTCGTCGAGGACCACCCACAGCCGCAGCGGGTTGTTCTCGGCGGAGATCCGCTCCTGCCGCCGTATCCGCACCTGCACGCGTTTCTCGATGTCGGCGACCGACGTCTCCGGCAACGCGCCCTGGATCAGCGCCTCGGCGTACGCCCGGGTCTGCAACAGGCCGGTGATGATCTGCGGTTCATAGGTCCGCAGCGACTCCGCGTCGGTCTCCAGACCGATGTACACGCTGTACGGGATGTCCCCGAACGCATGCCACCAGCCCTGCTGGCGCGAATCCTTGGCCATCTGCATCAGCGAGTCGACGACCCGCTGGTCCTCGACCTCGTACACGCCGCACAGGTCGCGGACGTCCCGCTGGCTGATGCTGCGCCGGCCGTTCTCCAGGCGGCTGATCTTCGACTGCGAGACCAGCAGCCGCTCCGCCACCTCCTCGGCCGTCATGCCCTTCTGCTCGCGGAGCCGGCGCAGCTCCTGGCCCAGCCGACGCCGCCTTACGGTGGGATTGACACTCGACGCCACGGGACGTGCACCTCCGGCTGCGTGACTCATACCTGCCACTTTGCGTATCTGCTGCTGAGCAGACTGCCACCAAGGTGCTTTCCCCCGCTGGGAAACGGTCGATATGCGCCGCGTACACGCCAGTTCGGGGCACCACCCGTACAAGTGGCCGCGCGGGGCGGCGGAACCGTTTCGAACGTCCGGTCCTGCCGGACGTACGAGCGGTCCCACCGCCCCGCGCGGACCTGCGGCTCCCGTGACCGGGCCTTGGGGACTGGTGGTGCGGCGGTACGGGTGGTGCGGCGGTACAAGTAGTGCGGCGGTACGAGTAGTGCGGGTGCTACCGGTGCTACCGGTGCTGCGGTGCGGTACGGCTCAGTGCGCCACCGCCCGTGCCATCGAACCGTGGCGTGGCTGCGCCGGGACACCGCGAGCGGGTTCCGGGGCGGGCCTCGCCCCCGGTCCGGCGGCTTGACGGCCGGCCGGGGCCGGTGCCGGGGCCGGTGCGCGGCGTGGCTGGGCCACCGCGCCGTTCTGGACGTCCATCACCGCGTGCGCCACCAGGCCGCCCATCGGGTCGTGCCGGATGAGGTCCCGCAGGCGGGACCGCGACGAGCGTCCTTCGTTGCCCGGGTAGAGGTGCTTGCCGAGTCCGACCGCGTGGGCCAGCGCGGCGAGCGCCGCGGTCCGCGGGTCCGGCGGTACGCCGGTGCGGATCGCCGAGTCCAGCCGGGCCTTGATCTCCCTGCTGATCGCCGTGTCCGTCGCCTGATAGCGAGTCGTCGGCAGCACCCCGCACATCTGGCCCTCCACGGCATGCACCATGCCGCATCGCTCCAGATGCGAGAGATAGACCTGACGCAGCCCCAGGCGGGGCCCGCCGATCCAGTTGACCGCCCGTACGGGAGCGCCACGCCTTCGCAGCAGCTCCAACGCGCAGTCCAGTGTTGGATCTCCAGTCGGCCGTGGGGCCACCACGGCGATACGATCCCCGTCTGGGGCTATCCGTCCGGCCAGCGCCAGCTCCACGAGCTGTGCTCCGGCCAGACCCAGGTCGAGCGACTGCGGCTGTGCGGTGGTACCCGTGGTCGGGTCCAACGCCAGCAGCAGAAGCTCCTCCGGAAGTGTTCTGCGGCTCCTGCCCATCCATGCCTCCCCGCGTGGATGACAGACAGGGTGACCCCTCTCACATTGGTCTGTCGAGGGTGCGTGACCTGTTTGTAGTGGAACCAGTAGGTATGTCGTTCTCGTCTACCGCGTGGGTTCCCCCCGTACACAGGACACTGGTACATGGTTTCGGTACGGGTTCGGTAGCGCGCACAGGTCGTGCGGCGCATGGAGGAGGCATCGGTGGCGGGCGAGTCCCCCGACAGGTCGAAGCAGCGCGAGTCGTCGGAAGAACCGACGTCGGGGAGCGCGGGTCCGGTTCCCGAAGCCAGGACCGAGGCGAGCGGGCCGCGTGATCCGCGGCTGGCGGTGGCACGGGCGGCGTCCGCCGGGTCCCGTGGCGGGGTGGACACGGCGACGCGGACGCTGTCGGTGCGGGAGGCCGAGGCGGAGGACGCCGAGGCGGAGGACGCGGAGGCGGAGGCGGCTCCGGAGGCCGGGCGCGCGGAGACCGAGGACGCCGGGGGCCACGACGGGAACGGGGCCGCCGAGGCGGACGACGCGTCCGGTACGTCTGATACAGCCGGTACGCCGGACTCCGCCGACGGCTCGGGCGACTCCGAGGACACGGGCGACTCCGACGGCTCCGGCGCTCCCGGGGCCACCGACGACTCCGACGCGGCCGACACATCCGGCGCCCCCGACGCTCCCGACGCCTCGGTGGGCGGGCCCTCCGGCGCGGAGGAGGGGCGGCTGCGGGATGTCGTAGCCGCCTGGGTGGCGACGGCGGACGAGCGGGCGGCCGCGGAGGCCGACGACGCGGACGACGCGGACGACGCGGACGACGCGGACGACGACGCCTCGGACTCGGGCAAGGACTTCGACGAGACCCCCGAGGCCGAGACCCCGGAAGCCGGTACGGGCGCCGAGGAGGCCGACGACGCGCCGAAGGCCACCGCCGCCGAGCCCGAAGCGGACGCGGACTCCCCGGACGACGCCGACGCCCCCGAAGCCGACACCGGCACCGAAGCCGACACCGCCGAAGCCGGCGAACCCCCCGTCGACCAGCCCACCGCCGTCTTCAAGGCGCCGGAGCCGGCCGTCGATCAGCCGACGACCATGCTGAAGGTCGGGGACGCGGACGCGAAGGCCCCCGAGCGCGACGCCGAGCGCACCAGCAAGTTCGTCGCCCTGCGGAACCCGGACGACCCGGCGACCCGCAAGCCCCCGTCTGTCGCCTCCGGGGCCCCAGAGACCCCCAGGGCGCCGCAGACGGTCCGTACGGGCCCCACGGCCGCCGTGCCGGGGGTGGAACCGGAGCGGACGTCGCAGCAGCCACTGCCGCCGAAGCCGCCGCTGGACCTGCTCGCGGAGCTGACCAACACCCCGCCGCCCCCGGAGACCCCGCTGCGCACGACGGTGCGCCGGGTCAAGATCTGGACGCCGCTGGTCCTCCTGCTGCTGATCGTGTTCGCCGTGGTGCAGTCGGTGCGCCCGCTGCCCGCGCCGACCCTGGACCTGACGGCCCAGGACAGCTACACGTTCGACGGCGCCAAGCCCCAGATCCCGTGGCCGTCCGACGGGCAGGCCGCGCTCGACGTGCAGGGCATCGGCACCTTCGGCTCGTCCGGCGAGCAGAAGTCCGTGCCGATCGCGAGCGTCGCCAAGGTCATGACGGCGTACCTCGTGCTGCGCGACCACCCGCTCAAGAGCGGTGCCGACGGGCCGAAGATCCAGATCGACCAGGCGGCGGAGGACCAGGCCGACGCCGGCCAGGAGTCGACGGTCCACGTGACGGCGGGTGACTCGATCTCCCAGCGCGAGGCACTGGAGAGCATCCTGATCGCTTCCGCGAACAACGTGGCGCGGCTGCTGGCCCGCTGGGACGCGGGGTCGGAGAAGGCGTTCGTGGCGAAGATGAACGCCGCCGCCAAGGACCTCGGCATGACCAACACGACGTACACCGATCCGTCGGGCCTGAACAACACGACGGTCAGCACGGCCGTGGACCAGGTGAAGCTGGGCAAGGAGGCCATGAAGTCGCCCGCGTTCCGCGAGGTCGCGGCGATGATGTCGTACGACGACTACAAGGGCGAGAACCACGGCAACTGGAACCAGCTGGTCGGCCACAACGGCGTCGTCGGCATCAAGACCGGCACCACCACCTCCGCGCTCGGCAACCTCGTCTTCGCGGCGGAGAAGGAGGTCGGCGGCGAGACCCGGACCGTCGTCGGGGCCGTGGTGCGCCAGCCGGACGTCGGCGGGGGGATCCTGGGCGCCGCGCTGGACTCCGGTGACAAGCTGATCCGGGCCGCGCAGGACACCCTGAAGTCGTCGACGATCCTGAAGAAGGGCGCCGTCGTCGGGTACGTCGACGACGGCCTCGGCGGCCGGACGCCGGTCGTCGCCACGCAGGACGTCAAGGCCGTCGGCTGGGCCGGGCTGAACGTGCGGCTGACCTTCAGCGCGGGCGACGTGCCGCACACCGCGAAGGCGGGGACCGAGGTCGGGACCCTGACCGTCGGCGACGGCGGCACCAGCGGCGCGGTGAAGGTCCCGGTCGCCCTCGGCGAGGACCTGGCCGAGCCCGGCTTCACGGCCAAGCTGACCCGGGTGAGCTGACGACGGGCCCCGTACGGGCCGTACCGACGCCACTCGCGAACGCCCCCGCGGCCCTCTGCCGCGGGGGCGTTCGCGGTCTGCGACGGGGAAGAAGCGACGGTGCGAGGGCGCGTGCTAGCGTCACGAAACGGGGCACGTCGCCGGTCGTGGGAACGGGACACGGCCCGAAAGAAGAAGACGGGACACGGGGAGTGCCTTCAGGTGGCCACTGCGGAGCCGACACGCGCCGACGACGCCGATCCGGGCTCGGGAGCCGACCCGCGAGCACGCGTGCCCGCACCTCGCGCAGAGCCCGCCGAGAGCCCCGGGAACGGGCGGGACGACCGTGAGCCCGCCGAACCCGCCGAACCCGCCGAGCCCCGCGAGCCGGAAGCGCCGTCCGCGGTGAAGGGCGCCTTCCTCGCCCTGCGCGAGCGGATGCTGCGCCACCCCGTGCTGTCGGTGACCGCGCTGGCCGGCGTCCTGCACATCATCTGGTTCTTCACGTTCGCGAACAGCGGGGGCGATCTCGCGGCGCAGGACGCGTGGGCCGAGTTCGTCGGGCGGCACCCGGGGTCGGCGTACAACCTCGCCTGGTACGGCGGCACGCACCCGGTGTCGTACAGCGTGGTCTCGCCGTATCTGATGTCCGTGCTCGGGGTGCGGACGACGATGATGATCGCGGGGACCGTGTCGGCCGGGCTGCTGACGATGATCCTGATCCGCAGCCGGGCGGTGCGCAATCCGCTGTGGGCCTCGCTGGCCGGGCTGTTCGGGCTGCTGTGCAACGCGGCGTCGGGGCGGGTGACGTTCGGGCTCGGCATGATGTTCGGGCTCGGCGCGGTGGCGGCGGTGTTCTGCTGGCCGTACCGCTGGCGGCACGAGCGCTGGGCCAAGGGGCTGTGCGCGGCGCCGCTGGCCGCGCTGTCCACCATGTCCTCGCCGGTCTCGGGGCTCTTCGTGGGCCTGGTGGCGGTGGCGCTGTTCCTGCAGAAGCGGCGGCCGGGCGCCTGGTCGCTGGGGATCGGGCCGGCCGTGGTGGTCGGGCTGTCGACGCTGCTGTTCCCCTTCTCCGGCACCCAGCCGATGGCCTTCGGCTCGGCGGCCCTGCCGATGCTGTACGCGGGCCTGGTCTACTACTTCGTGCCGCGCACCTGGATCACCGTGCGGATCACGTCGGCGGTCTACGGGCTGTCGGTGCTGCTGGTGTGGGTGATCAGCTCCCAGATCGGCTCCAACATCACGCGTCTGGCGATGCTCTTCGCCGGGACGGCGCTGGTGGCGGCGCTGCCGTTCACGGTGCCGAAGTCCCGCAGGTGGTACGCGCTGGTCCTCGCGATCGCCGGGTTCGTGGGCTGGATCGGCTTCAAGTCCGCCGACGACATCGTGCACACCACGCCGGCCGCCTCCTGGGCGCGCGAGCTGGCGCCGCTCGTCAACGAGTTGCAGGAGGTCGGCGCCGAGCGCGGCCGGGTCGAGGTCGTGCCCGCCCGCTCGCACCGGGAGGCATCGGCGCTGGCGCCGTACGTGAACCTGGCCCGGGGGTGGCTGCGCCAGGCCGACATGGAGCGCAACCCGCTCTTCTACGACGACACGCTCAACTCGGCGAACTACCACGAGTGGCTGCGCCGCTGGGCCGTGCACTTCGTGGTGCTGCCCAAGGACGAGCCGGACGGGGACGGCGGGGAGCGCGAGCGGGAGCTGGTGCAGCGCGGGCTGCCGTATCTGAAGCAGATCTGGGGCGACGCCAACTGGCAGCTGTTCCAGGTGACCAACCCGACCCCGCTCGCCGAGCCGAACGCCGACGTGACGCGGGCCGAGCAGGGCGAGTGGACGATCGACGTGAAGGAGCCCGGCCGCATCCTGGTGCGGATGCCGTACTCGCCGTGGCTGAGCCTCGTCGACGCCGAGGGCAACAAGGTGCAGCCGCCGCAGGAGACGGAGGCCTCCAAGAACGCTCCCGAGGACACGCCGAAGACGTACGACAACGTCAACGGGTGTGTGACGGAGACGGAGGAGACCGCCGAGGGCGACAAGTGGACGCTGCTGGTCGCGCCGAAGGCGGGGACGTACCGGCTGGCGGCGCCGTACGGGCTCCAGCGCGGGACGCCGTGCCCGCAGGAGCTGCGGTAGCGACACCGGCGTTGTCCATCCAGGTGAACGCAGGTCAGTGACCCGGTCGGGTCAGCGCAGTTCCTGGACGCGGATCTGGTTGCCGGCGGGGTCGCGGACGGCGCAGTCCCGCATGCCGTACGGCTGCTCGGTGGGCTCCTGGACGATCTCGGCGTCGGCGGCGCGCAGCCGCTCGAAGGTGCCGTCGAGGTCCTCGGTGGCCAGCAGGATCCAGCCGAAGGTGCCCTTGGCCATCATCTCGGCGATGGTGCGGCGCTCGGTCTCGGTGATGCCGGGGTCGACCGCCGGCGGCGCGAGCAGCAGCGAGACGTCCGGCTGGCCGGCCGGGCCGACGGTGACCCAGCGCATCGCGCCCTCGCCGACGTCCTGGCGGACCTCGAAGCCGAGCACGTCGCGGTAGAAGGCGACGGACGCCTCCGGGTCGGTGTGCGGGAGGACGGTGGTGTGAATGCTGATGTCCATGCCCGCCACGCTAGCCCCGGCCCGCCACCGGCCGCTTCTCGAATCCTGACCGGCCGGGGCTGGGGCCGGTGGGTGGGGAGGAACGGTCCACTCTCGGCTCAAGCGCGGGGGTAGCGGGTCAGCCAGGCCGGGGAGGAGGTGGAGGGGCCGTGGAGGGCTGGGCCCTGGGTCATTTCCATGGCGAAGTCGTCGGCCAGTTCCAGGAGGGTCGGGCGGCCCTCCAGTTCGGCGAGCCAGGCCGGGGGCAGGGCCGTCTCGCCGTGCAGGGCGCCGAGCAGGCCGCCGGCCAGGGCGCCGGTCGCGGCGGAGGGGCCGTCGTGGTTCACGGCGAGCCGGAGCGCGTGCCGTACGTCCTCCCCGACCAGGGCGCAGTACACCGCGGCGGCCAGCTGGCCCTCCGCCGTGCCCTCCCCGAGCAGCCCGGTCACCCGGGCCGGGCTCGGCAGCCCCTGCCGTACCGCGCCCAGCGCGTGCTGGAGGGCTTCCGTCACCGGCGCGCCCCCCGGCCGGGCGGCTAGCAGGGCGAGGCCCTTCTGCACGGCGCCGTCCAGGCTCTCCCCGCGCGCCAGCCCGTGCACGACCACGGCATACGCGCCCGCCGCCAGGTACCCCGTGGGGTGGCCGTGGGTCTGCGCCGCGCACTCCACGGCGAGCTGGGCGACGAGCCGCGGCTCCCAGCCGACCAGCAGCCCGAAGGGCGCCGAGCGCGCCGCCGCCTCCGGACCGCGCTCGCCGGGGTTCTTGGGCGCGTCCGGGGTGCCCATCGTCTCGTCTCCGAGCCCCAGCAGCAGCGCGCGGGGCGGGTCGCGGCGGACGTACAGCCACTCCTCGCGGGCCAGCCAGCCGTCCTCCTTGCGCCGCAGGTCGGGCCCCCAGTCCCGCTGGGTGGCGGCCCAGCGCCGGTACGCCCGGTGCAGGTCGGTCGGCGGGTGCCAGGCACCGGTGTCGCGGCGCACCTGGGCGCGGATCAGTCCGTCGACGGAGAACAGGGTGAGCTGCGTCAGGTGCGTGACGGCGCCGCGGCGGCCGTGGGCGGGGGCGAGGTCGGCCACCCCCTCCGGGCCGTGCGCCTCACGGATGGCGTCGAGGCCGAGGGCGTCGACGGGGGCGCCGAGCGCGTCGCCGACGGCCACGCCGAGCAGCGTGCCGCGGACCCGGCTGCGGAAGTCCTGCTGCTCGGCACGCCCCCAGACGGCACCGGCTGTCACGCCCACCCGGACCTCCCTCGGCACCGTCGCCCACCGTACGTACGACCTGTACGTACGACCTGTAGTACGACGCCCAGCACTGTATGCGAACGGCAGTGATCGGTTCAGGGGCTGTGGGGTGTGGAAACGTTCACGTACGGTCCGGTCGGCCGGGGTTGGCTCCCCGTGTCTCGCGGCAGCAGCGGACGAAGTCCTGGACCACGGGATTGTCGTCGTCGGCAGGGGCCCAGGCGACCGCGACCCTGCTGGGGCCGACCCCGGTCACCGGGCGGTAGACGACGCCGGGGCGGGTGTAGTAGCGGGCCGCCGACTCGGGGGCGAGGGCGATGCCGTAGCCGTTGGCGATCGCGGTCAGCCAGTCGTCCGGGTGCTCGGTGACGGCGCCGACGCGGACCGGGCGGCCGTCGCGCTCGTCGGCGGCCAGCCAGTACGCACGCCAGGCGCCCGTCTCGGGCGGGGCGGCGACGAACGGCTCGTCCCGCAGCTCACGGAAGTCGACCGTCTCGCGTCCGGCCAGCGGGTGTGCCTCGGGGAGCGCCACGCAGCGGGGCTCGTCGAACAGCTCCACCACCCGCAGCGCCTCCTGGCCGGGAAACGGCAGACGCACGAGGGCGACGTCGGCGTCCGAGTCGAGGAGCCCGGCGGACGGGTTCGACCACGCGGCCTGCCGCATCTCGGCCCGCCAGTCCGGTCGGCGCCGGGCGAACTCGGCGACGATCGACTGCGTCGCCTCGTTGGCGGCACTGGCGAGGAAGCCGACCCGCAGGATCCGGGCCGCCCGGCTCGCCGCGGACCTCGTGTCGCGCAGCGCCGCCTCCCACTCGGCCAGGAGGCCCGAGACCCGGGCCGCGAGTGCCCGGCCCGGCTCGGTGAGGGCCATGCCACTGCGGGACCGGGTGAAGAGGACCACGCCCAGCGAGGACTCCAACTGCCGGATCTGCTTGGTCAGCGCGGGCTGGGAGACGTACAGCCGCTGGGCGGCCCGGGTGAGGCTGCCCTCCTGCGCCACGGCTGCGAAGTAGCGCAGCAATCGGGTGTCGACATCCATGCCACCAGGTTATAGACGCAGGTATTGGACGTCTCGGCGGTCGGCGGTGAGGCTGGACGCAGGGAAGCGGCTCAACGAGTCGGACAGAAGATCGGACAGAAGAAGCGACTGGAGCGAGTGGAAGGAGAGCCCGTGTTCAGCGCCTACGCGGCCGTCACCGTCGTCGCGGTCGCCGCCGATGCCGGGATCGCCGTCGCGGACCTGCTGCGGGCCCGGTTCGTCCTCGCCAACTCGGCCGAGGTGGCGGTCCCGCCGTCGTGGCTCCCGTGGCTGGCCGGACTCAAGGCCGCCGGAGCCGCCGGGCTCCTCCTCGGCCTGCTGGGCGCGAGGCCCCTCGGTGTCGCCGCGGCGGTCGGGCTCGTCCTCTTCTTCGCCGGCGCGGTCGCCGCGCACGTCCGCGCGCGGGTCCTCCACAACATCGCGTTCCCGCTCGGCTACCTGGCACTGAACGCCGCGGCGCTCGCCTTGGCGGT
Source organism: Streptomyces sp. cmx-10-19 (assembly GCA_049998335.1). Lineage (GTDB taxonomy): Bacteria > Actinomycetota > Actinomycetes > Streptomycetales > Streptomycetaceae > Streptomyces. The sequence continues at coordinate 234,072 of JAEBFB010000003.1, read as the reverse complement.
GGCTGTGTGAGCCGGAGAGCGTGAGCAGTCCGTACTTCAGGCGGCTGCCCGCGTCGCCGCCGGGGCCGGGCGGCAGTCGCGGCAGCGGCCGGGGCGGGAGGCGCGGAAGGCGCGTTCGCAGCCGTCGCAGGTCTGGAGCGGGTCGGGGAGCCGTCGGCCGGGCGTCTGCGGGTGGAGGACGGGCAGGGGGGCGGGCAGGGCCGGGGGGAGGTCGGCGGTGAGGCGGCGGTCCAGGAAGGCGACCGGGTGGCGGATCGGCTCCCGGGGCAGGCCGGCCGTCAGGGTCCGCTCGACCGCGCTCGCGGGGACACCGCGTTCGAGCCAGACGGAGACGGCCGGAGCGAGGCGGCGCACGTCCCGTTCGGTGAGGAGCAGACGGGAGTCGTGGAGGCGCAGGCGGGTGAGGAGGTCGGCGGCCGGGCTCCGGTCGGCCTCGGGCACGGGAGCCTTGCGGGTGCCGGTGAGGGAGGCGAAGAAGTTGCGGTAGGCAGTTTCGGCGTCCCGCAGGGACTGCTGGAGCACCACCGCGGACACCTCAGTCAGCCAGGCACGCCCGGCCGTCTGCTTCGCCTCGGTGATCAGCGTCCGGGACAACTGTCCGGCCGTCGGGAATGGCCGTGCGGTCTGGCGGGCGTCCTCACGGGCGCGGAGGACATCGTTGAACACGACGCGGGCGCACCCGAACGCCCGCGCCAACGCGGCCTGCTGACGGGGGTCCGGGTACAGGCGGAAGCTGTACCGAAGCTGCATACGAGGATCGTACGAACGAGCCACCCGGCCTGTCGTCGGGAACACCCGTTCCCCACCTCACCCCAGACAACCCCGCCAGCGTCTTGATGCCGACCGGGGACCCGGCGGGCAGCGACTCGATGTGAACCGCCAGGCCGATCGCCGTCAGGGACAGGTCGGGGTGCTGGAGGAGGTGGTTGCCGACCACGGTGAAGTGGTCGTGGTGCGGGTGGTTGTCGTGCTCGACACCACCCGGGTAGCGGCCGGACGCGGGGCGCGCGTGCGCGCTAGGGTTCTGCTCAGTCATCAGGAAGGGTCCACTTCCCCGGTGATCAGGCCCTCGCAGTGGGATGGCAGTCCCGGCGGGGGCCGAATCATGTCTCGGGGTGTTGCGGCAGACGCTGCACCATGAACGCGCCGCCGCGCCAGCCGGGTTGCCGATGTTCACTCCGGAGGGTGATCGACGGGGGCGGCGGGGGTGGGTTCGGTTCTTTCCCCGGTTCTTTGGTCTTTGGCGTCGCGCCCGACCGGGTCACGTCCGGTCACGACCCGGTGACAGCTCGGCCCAGACGGTCTTGGCGGGCGCCGGCCCCCCGTCGACGCCCCAACGGTCCGCGTACGCCGCCACGATGCGCAGACCGCGCCCGCCCTCCGCGTCCTCGGCGGCGTCGGCGTCCTCGGCGGCCGGGTCGTGGAGGCGCGGGGCCCGGTCGCCCCGGGCGTCCGTGACCTCGATACGGAGGGCACCGCCGGGGAGCAGCCGCAGGGCCAGCCGGAAGTCCCGCCCCGGCACCCGGCCGTGCAGCACCGCGTTCGCCGCGAGTTCGGCGACGACCTGGAGCGCCTCCTCGGAGGGCACACCCCAGTCCGCGAGTTGACGTTCCGTGAGCAGCCGCGCGAGCCGGGCGCCTCTTCGCGTCGCCGACAACTGGATCGCGAAGTGCGGTGCATGCAGCGCGAGCGGTGCGGAAGGCGGGTCCGTTTTCTGAATCACGTCACCCAGCGTGGCCGATCGTCCCTACTCTGAACAGCGACGACCTCGGTACCGAGAGTGACTGTCCGGGTGCCTGCCGTGGTCGTACGGGTCGTACGCGGGAAGGGGAAGACGTGGAGGACGAGGAGGCCACGGCCGTACTCAGGACGGTCGGACGGCAGATCAAGCTGTGGCGGGAGGCGGCGGGGCTGCGCCAGGCCGAACTGGGCGCCGCCATCGGGTACGGCGAGGAGATGGTCTCGTCGGTCGAGCGCGGGCGGCGGGTGCCCAAGCCCGACTTCCTCGACAGGGCCGACGAGGTGCTGGGCGCGGGCGGCAAGCTCTCGACCATGAAGGAGGACGTGGAGAAGGCCCGTTATCCGAAGAAGGTGCGGGACCTGGCCAAGCTGGAGGAGGAGGCCGTCGAGCTGGGGGCATACGCGGGCCACCACATCCACGGGTTGCTCCAGACCCCCGAGTACGCGCGCGCCCTGTACGGGATGCGGCGCCCGGCGTTCACGGAGGAGGAAGTCGATCGCTACGTCTCGGCGCGCATGGCCCGGAAGGCCGTCTTCGAGCGTGTTCCCCGCGCCCAGCTCACTTTTGTCCAGGAAGAGGTGACGCTGCGCCGACCGCTCGGAGGCAGAATGGTGCTGCGGCAACAACTCGAACTCCTGCTGGAGGTCGGGAATCTGCGGCACGTCGAGATCCAGGTGATGCCGACGGACCGCGAGGACCACGCGGGGATGGCCGGCTCGTTCCGACTGCTGAAGCTCCGGGACGGCAAGACGCTAGGGTTTCTGGAGGCCCAACTGCACAGTCGCGTCGTCAGTGATCCCCGGGATGGTCAGATCCTGGAAATGCGCTATGGAATGATCCGGGCGCAGGCTCTCTCACCAAGGGAGTCACTCGCCTTCATCGAGAAAGTCATGGGAGAAGCAACATGACCTCCGCCCTGGACTGGTTCAAGAGCAGCTACAGCAGCAATGACGGCCCTGATTGCGTCGAGGTCGCCATGGCCTCCGCCGACACCGCCGTCCACGTCCGCGACTCCAAGGCCCCCGACACCGCCCGCCTCTCCTTCACCGACGCCTCCTGGACCGCGTTCGTCCACACCGTCGTGACGACCGAGCGACCGGCGTAGTTCATGATCCGTTAGCGGGGCGCCCGTCCGGGCGCAGCACGATTCCGGCCATGACGACCACGACACGTGTCGCCATGTCCGGCGCCCTGTCGGCCGCCGCGCTCCTCATCGGCGTCGCCGCCCCGGCCGCCACGGCCGCTCCCGCCGCCCACCGGCACGCGCACCCCGGCCACTCCGCCCGGCGGATACCCTTCACCGCCGCCGAGGTGACCGCGCGGGACGACGGGACGTACCGGATCACCTGGAAGGCGTCCGGCGTCCGCAAGGTCGCCGTCCGGGCGAACGGCCGTACCGTGGCCTCCGGCGGCGCCACCGGCTCGGTCACCGTGTCCGGGCTGCCCGCCGCCGACCGGCAGTGGTTCGACCTGGTCCCCGACCGGGGCCAGGGCCTGCGGCTGGCCGACCGGCTGGTCCGGCTCGACGGCACGGTCAACTTCCGCGACGCGGGCGGGTACCGGACGACGGACGGCCGGTGGGTGCGGATGGGCGCGGTCTACCGCACCGACGCCCTGGACAAGCTCACCGCCGCCGACCTGGCGAAGCTGAAGCGGCTCGGCGTCTGCGTCGACTACGACCTGCGCACCACCTCCGAGCGCGCGGCCGCCCCGGACCGCCTCCCCACGGGCGTGCGCTACGTCGTCGCGGACGTGACGGGCGACGGTTCCGCCGCCTACCCCATGCCGACGACGGCCGCCGAGGCCGAGCGGATGATGATCGAGGGCGAGAAGGGCATGGTCAGCGGCGCGCCCGCCAGGGCCGCCCACTCCACCGTCTTCCACGGCCTCGCCCGCGACGCCGACGGCACCCTGTACCACTGCACCGCGGGCAAGGACCGCACCGGCTGGGCCAGCGCCGCCCTGCTCACCGCGCTCGGCGTGCCCCGCGAGACGGTCACGGCGGACTACCTCGCCTCCCACACCTACCGCGCCGACGCCAACGCCGCCGCCCTCGCCTCGATGCCCGCCGAACAGGCCAAAATCTACGAGCCGTTGCTCGACGTGCGCGCCGCCTACCTCAATTCGGGCTTCGACGAGGTCGAGGACGTGTACGGCTCCTTCGCCGCGTACGAGAAGAAGGCACTGGGCCTGGACGCGAGGGAGTTGAACCGGCTGAAGGCCGATCTCCTGGTGGGCTGACCGCAAACGGCATGGGGAAGGGAGGGATCATGACCACCACCAGACACACCCTCCCCCTGGCCGCCGGCGTCCTCACGGGCATCCTGGCCCTCTACATCACCCTCGTCGCCCTCGGGAACATCACCGATTTCGGGACGAACCAGGACTTCGTCCGGCATGTCCTCGCGATGGACACGACGTTCAAGGACGACGACCTGATGGGGCGGGCGATCACGAGCCGGGGACTCCAGGACACCGCGTACGTCGCGATCATCGTGTGGGAGACGGCCGCCGCGCTCGTCCTGCTCCTCGCCACCTGGCGCTGGATACGCCGGGACCACGACGGGGCGCGCCGCCTGACGACGTACGGCACGCTGCTGCTGATGGTGCTGTTCGGCGCCGGGTTCATCGCGATCGGCGGGGAGTGGTTCGCCATGTGGCAGTCGTCCGACTGGAACGGCTTGGACGCCGCGACCCGGGTGTTCCTGCTCAGCGGCGTGGTGCTGATCGTCGCGCACCTGCCGCTCGGCGCGGAGGCCGCTACGCGACGACCGTGACCTTGGTGCCGGCGGTCGCGAAGGCCCACACCGCCGTGCCGTCGGCCTTGTGCAGCCGGATGCCGCCCGTCTTCGCGCCCGAGGGGGGCGGCGGCGAGGAGCCGTCGACGGCGTTGGAGAAGGCGACCGAGACCCCGTCCGCCTGGGCGAAGAAGACGATCTGCTCGATCTGGACGCCGTCGGAGCCGGTCGTCACCCCCTGGGTGCGCTTGCCGACGATGTAGGTGCCCGGCGCGGGGTCGACCGTGCCGGGCCACACCGCGAAAGTGCGGCGCGTGGCGTCGCTGGCGTCGACCAGCCAGACCCGCTGCTGGCCGAGCGAGTACACGACGCGCCGCCCGGTGCCGGAACCGTCCGGGACGGGGGCGGGCGCCGCGGTCTCCGTGGGCTTGGGGTGCGCCGACGCCGACGCGGACGGACGGGCGGGGGTCGCCGAGGCGGTGGGATGGGGCCCCTCACTCGCCTGCATGGCGAGGACGCTCACCGCCGCTATCGCCCCGACGGTCAGACCGGAGACCCACGTCCATGAGGGAAGTCGGGCAGGCACGGACGCATCTCCTCAGCTACGAGAACCCCGACACACCGGGGGCCCGATCATCGTACTGCGGGCCGCCCGCACCTCTTCCCCCCGCTTGGTGTCCCCCGGGTCTCAGTCCAGCACCGGCAGCAGCTCGGGCAGGTGCCCGTCCGACGCGGCCGCCGCCCGCTGCCGCTCCTCGGGCACCGGGCCGTACAGCGTGGTGCGGGGCCGGGCCGGGCGACCCGCCGCCTCCGCGACCGCGATCAGGTCCTTGACCGACTTGTACGACCCGTAGGACGAGCCCGCCATGCGGGAGATCGTCTCCTCCATGAGCGTGCCGCCGAGGTCGTTCGCCCCGGAGCGCAGCATCTCCGCCGCACCCTCCGCGCCCAGTTTGACCCAGCTTGTCTGAATGTTGGGGATGTACGGGTGCAGGAGCAGCCGGGCCATCGCGGTGACCGCGCGGTTGTCGCGGGTGGTGGGTCCCGGCCGGGCGATGCCCGCGAGGTAGACGGGCGCGTTGGTGTGGATGAAGGGAAGCGTCACGAACTCCGTGAAGCCGCCCGTGCGCTGCTGGATCCCGGCGAGGGTGCGCAGGTGGCCGAGCCAGTGCCGGGGCTGGTCGACATGGCCGTACATCATCGTGGACGAGGAGCGCAGGCCCAGTTCGTGGGCCGTCTCGATCACCTCGGTCCAGGTGGCCGCCGGCAGCTTGCCCTTGGTCAGGATCCAGCGGACCTCGTCGTCGAGGATCTCCGCCGCGGTGCCCGGGATCGAGTCGAGGCCGGCCTCCTTGGCCGCGCTCAGCCACTCGCGGATCGACATCCCGGTGCGGGTCGCGCCGTTGACGACCTCCATCGGCGAGAAGGCGTGCACGTGCATGCCGGGGACGCGGGCCTTCACCGCCCGCGCGATGTCGAAGTACGCGGTGCCGGGCAGGTCCGGGTGGATGCCGCCCTGCATGCAGACCTCCACCGCGCCCACCTCCCACGCCTGCTGGGCGCGGTCGGCGACCTGGTCCAGGGAGAGGGTGTAGGCGTCGGCGTCGGTGCGGCGCTGGGCGAAGGCGCAGAAACGGCAGCCGGTGTAGCAGACGTTGGTGAAGTTGATGTTCCGGGTGACGATGTACGTCACGTCGTCGCCGACCGCCGACTTGCGTACGTCGTCGGCGACTTGGCACAGGGCGTCCAGCGCGGGTCCGTCGGCGTGCAGCAGGGCGAGGGCCTCGTCGTCGGTGAGCCCGGTCGGGTCGTCGGCGGCCCTCGCGAGGGCGGCGCGTACGTCGGTGTCGATGCGCTCGGGGGCCATGCCGGGGGCGGCGGCCTCGCGCAGGGCGCTCCAGTCGCCGTACACCTCGTCGAAGTCGTCGCGCCGGTCCGAGGTGCGGCCCTCGGTGTCGATGGTGGCGTGCAGGTCGGTGCGGCCGGTGGCGGTGAACGCCTCGTCGGGCTCCTGCCAGGGGCGTCCCTCGACCACGGCGTCCTCGCGGGCGAGTCCCGTCGCCGGGTCGGCGAGCGCGGCGACGTGCGGGCGCAGCCGCGGGTCCAGCCAGGGCTCGCCGCGCCGCACGAACTCCGGGTAGACGCAGAGCCGTTCGCGCAGCTCGAAGCCGACCGCGCGTGACCTGTCGGCGAGTTCCTCGATCTGCGGCCAGGGGCGCTCGGGGTTGACGTGGTCGATGGTGAGCGGGGAGACGCCGCCCCAGTCGTCGATGCCGGCGCCGATCAGCCGCTCGTACTCGGCGTCCACCAGGTTCGGCGGGGCCTGGAGGCAGGCGGAGGGGCCCATGATGTGCCGGGCGACGGCGACGGTGGCGACCAGCTCGTCCAGCTCGGCGTCGGGCATGCCGCGCATCGCGGTGTCCGGCTTGGCGCGGAAGTTCTGGATGATCAGTTCCTGGACGCCGTGGTAGGCGCGGGCGACCTTGCGCAGCGCGAACAGGGACTCCGCGCGCTCCTCGTAGGTCTCGCCGATGCCGATGAGGAGCCCGGAGGTGAAGGGGACGGAGGAGCGGCCGGCGTCCTCCAGGACCCGCAGCCGCACGGCGGGCTCCTTGTCCGGGGAGCCGTGGTGGGGGCCGCCGGGCTCGGACCACAGGCGGGTCGCGGTGGTCTCCAGCATCATGCCCATCGAGGGCGCGACCGGCTTGAGCCGCTGGAAGTCCGTCCAGGTCATGACGCCCGGGTTGAGGTGCGGGAGCAGCCCCGTCTCCTCCAGGACGCGGATGGAGATCGCGCGGACGTAGGCGATCGTGTCGTCGTACCCGTGCGCGTCGAGCCACTCGCGCGCCTCCGGCCAGCGGTCCTCGGGCTTGTCGCCGAGGGTGATGAGGGCTTCCTTGCAGCCGAGGGCTGCGCCCTTGCGGGCGATGTCCAGCACCTCGTCCGGCGACATGAACATCCCGTGCCCGGCCCGGCGCAGCTTGCCCGGCACGGTGACGAAGGTGCAGTAGTGGCACTTGTCGCGGCACAGCCGGGTCAGCGGGATGAAGACGCTCTTGGAGTACGTGATGACGCCGGGCCGTCCGGCGGCCTCCAGGCCCGCGTCCCGGACCCGGGCGGCGGACGCGGTGAGCGCGTCGAGGTGCGCGCCGCGCGCCTGGAGCAGCACCGCGGCCTCGGACACGTCGAGGGCGACGCCGTCCCGGGCGCGTCTGAGGGCGCGACGCAGGGAGTTCTCGGTGGGGCCGGCGGGATCGGCGGGTCCGGTTCCGGAGGTCGCGGAAGTCGTCATCCGTCGAGCATACGAGCGGGGTGATCGGTACGGGGTGCGTGTCCCGGCCGCCCGACCGGCACCGGGGAGGGGTGGCCCGCACCGAGGCGGCTCGGATGCTGCCGGCCAACGGCGCCGGGACGCGGTCAAGTCCCGCCCCGGCATCACGGACCTGGCACGGGTCTCCGGCCCGGGTCGGATTCGCCGACGGCGTCCGCCATCGGTCCTCGGGCCGCCGCCCACCGGCCGGTTCCCGGCGCTCCATGTGCCGACCCCCTTTCCTTGCACGGGAGTTCACGGCTGAATACCAGGGTTGCACGCACCACCCCTGCACCACCCGCGTCCGATCACCGACGACACCTGGGAGCAGCAGCATGTGCGAGGACGATCACGCCGGGATCGGCCGGCGCGCGGTGTTCGCGACGGGAGCGGCCGCCGCCCTTACGTTGGGAAGCGTGAGCTTCGCTTCGGCGGCACCCCGGGAACAGCGGACGAGGACGGTGCGCGGCACCCTCCCGCCGGGCTCCCCCGACTTCGTGTACGTCCCGGTCGAAGTGCCCCGGGGCGTCCGGGAGATCCGCGTCGCCTACACCTACGACCGCCCCGCCGTCCCGGCCGGCACGCAGGGCAACGCCCTCGACATCGGCCTCTTCGACGAGCGCGGCACCGACCTGGGCGGCCAGGGCTTCCGGGGCTGGTCGGGCGGGGCGCGCACGGAGTTCTTCGTCCGCGCCGACGAGGCGACGCCGGGATACGTCCCGGGGCCGGTCCGCGCGGGTACGTGGCACATCGCGCTCGGCCCCTACACGGTGGCCCCGCAGGGCCTGGCGTACGAGATCACGATCACGCTGACGTACGGGGAGCAGGGTGCGCCGGTGCGGCCGGTGTACCCGCCCGAGCGGGCCAGGGGCAGGGGCCGCGCCTGGTACCGGGGCGACTGCCACCTGCACTCGGTCCACTCCGACGGCCGCTACACCCTCGCCGAGATCGCGGCGCTCGCCCGCGCGGCGGGCCTGGACTTCGTCAACTCCTCCGAGCACAACACGCACTCGGCGCACGCCCACTGGGCCGACCTCGCCGGGGACGACCTGCTGATCCTGCTCGGCGAGGAGGTGACGACCCGCAACGGCCACGTCGTCGCCCTCGGCACCGACCCGGGCACGTTCGTCGACTGGCGCTACCGGGCCCGCGACAACCGCTTCGGCCGCTTCGCCCGGCAGATCCGCCGCGCCGGGGGCCTGGTCGTCCCGGCCCACCCGCACGCCACCTGCATCGGCTGCAACTGGAAGTTCGGCTTCGGCGAGGCGGACGTGGTCGAGGTGTGGAACGGCGCCTACACGCCCGACGACGAGGTGGCGCTGGCCGACTGGGACGGGATGCTGGTGGCGGCCGTACGGGACGGCGGCGGCCGCGGCTGGCTTCCGGCGATGGGGAGCAGCGACTCCCACCGCGCCCCGGACGTCATCGGCCGCCCGCAGACCGTCGTCCTCGCCGACGACCTCACCCGCGAGGCGATCCTGGAGGGTCTGCGCGCCGGACGGTCCTACGTCGCCGAGTCGGCCCAGGTGTCCCTCGCCTTCACCGCGTCCGGCGGGCGGGGCGAACACGCCGGGATCGGCGAGCGGCTCCGCGTGGCCGCCGACACCCCGGTCACCGTCCGCCTGGAGGTGACGGGCGCCCCGCGCTGCACGGTCCGGTTCGTCACCGACCAGGGCGTGCTGTTCACCGGCGACCCCCTCCCGGTGTCCGGCGCGGGCGTCGCCGAGTGGCGGACCACGGCGGCGTACGCGGCCTACGTACGCGCGGAGGTACGGCACGAGACGGCGGCGGGGCCGGTGCCGGGGGCGCTGGCGGCGTTCACGAACCCGGTGTTCCTGGGGAGGTAGCGGCCGGGGGGCGCCCGTCCTCCAGGTCGGCGACCACCGCCGCGTGGTCGGAGGGCCAGACGCCGGCCACGGGGGCGTCGCCCGCGCGGTGGACGGCGCGGACGCGGCCGAGGCCCGGACCGGTGGGGCCGGGCACTCCGACGTGGATGTAGTCGATGCGCCGGCTCGCCTCGCCGTTCACGCCGGTGCCGTACGGGTTGGCGGCGTCCCGGGTGCCGGACGGGGCGGCCGGGTCGGCGTGCGCCCAGGCGTCGTGCAGGGCGCCGGCGCGCAGGAGCCGGACCTCGGACGAGCCGGGGCCGGCGTTGAGGTCGCCGGTGACGACGGGCGGGAAGGCGGTGCCGTTCCGGTGCTGGGCGACGAAGGCGGTGAGCGCGGCGGCCTGTTCGCGCCGTACGGCCGCTCCGTGCGGGCCCGAGGTCAGGTGGGCGGTGAAGAAGGGCACCGGGTGGCCGGGGGCGTCCAGGAGGGCGTACAGGGCGAGCCGCCCGTCGTCGAGGTCGGCCGGGACGGGCAGCCGCAGCACCGCCCGGTCGAGGACGGGCCAGCGGCTGAGCACCGCCGTGCCGATGCCGACCGAGTCGTCGCCTATCCGCCGCTGCCAGCGGCCGGGGGCGGGCGAGGGCGCCCAGGCGCAGTGCAGTCCGAGGCCGTCGGCCAGCCACTCGGCGAGGTTCTCCCCGCCGTCCACGGCCCACACCTCCTGGAGCCCGACGACATCGGGCCGCAGCTCCCGCAGCACGGCGAGGATCGCGTCCCGCCGCAGGGCCCACGGCCCGAACCGCCACCACAGGTTCCACGTCACGACCCGCACGCCCGCCACCCGCCTTCCGCCCCGCCTGTACCTACAGCACCGCCCGTACCGCCAGCACCGTCCGTACCGCCAGCACCGCCCGTACCGTTCACACTGAGGTTTTCCGGGGAAACTGAAGGCACACGAAACGGGAGGATGAACGATCGATGTCGTCCAGTGCCGAAACCAAGTACCGTGCCGTCACCACCGTCCAGCGCCGCCTGAACGCCGTCGTCCGGCGCCTTCCGACCCAGACGCTGCTGGAGACCACCGGCCGCGTCTCCGGACTCCCCCGCCGTACGCCGGTGGGCGGGCGCCGGGTCGGGGACACCTTCTGGCTGGTGTCGGAGTTCGGGGAGCGGGCGCAGTACATCCGCAACATCCGGGCCGATCCGCGGGTCCGCGTCCGCATCCGGGGCCGCTGGCACTCCGGTACCGCGCGCCTCCTGCCCGACGACGACCCGGTGGCACGCCTGCGCCGCCTCCCCCGCCTCAACAGCCTCGCGGTGCGGGCGATGGGGGTCGGGCCGGGCCTGCTGACGGTACGGGTCGACCTGACGGGGTGAGGCACGGAGTGAGAGACCTGTGATCGGCGTCTCCCACGGCTGACGTGGTCGGCATGGGCAAGGCAAACTGGCCTGGTTGCTCAGGATGTCTAGGGGGACGGCATGGACGGTGGACCGCGGATTCCGGAGCAGCGCCGTCACGCCTCGGACGCGCTGCGCTTCGGAGTGCTCGGACCGGTGCGCGCCTGGCGCGGGGACGAACCGCTGCCCACCGGCTCCCCGCAGCAACGCGCGCTGCTCGCCGCCCTGGTGCTGCGCGAGGGCCGTACGGCGACGGCGGCCGAGCTGATCGACGCGCTGTGGGGCGGGGAGCCTCCGTCGCAGGCGCTGGCGGCGGTACGGACGTACGCGTCGCGGCTGCGGAAGGTGCTGGACCCGGGGGTGCTGGTCAGCGAGTCGGGCGGGTACGCCGTGCGCGGCCTGGACGAGGTCGCCTCCGACCTGGCCGCCGCCCGGGAGCTGGCCGCCGAGGCGGAGAAGGCGCGGGCCGCCGGGGAGGTGGACCGGGCCCGTGACGTCCTGCGCCGGGCGCTGGCGCTGTGGGACGGCGAGGTGCTGGCGGGGGTGCCGGGCCCGTACGCTCAGACCCAGCGGGTCCGCCTGGAGGAGTGGCGCCTCCAACTCCTCGAAACGCGCCTGGACCTGGACCTGGAGCAGGGCTGCCACGCGGAGGCCGTCTCGGAGCTCACGGCCCTCACGGCGGCCCACCCCCTGCGCGAACGCCTCCGCGAGCTGCTGATGCTGGCCCTGTACCGCAGCGGACGCCAGGCCGAGGCGCTGGCCGTCTACGCGGACACCCGGCGCCTGCTCGCCGACGAACTCGGCGTCGACCCGCGCCCCGGCCTCCAGGACCTCCAGCAGCGCATCCTCCGCGCGGACCCGGCCCTGGCGGACCGCCCGACGTCGACGACGGAGACGTCCCCGCCCCTGATCCGCCCGGCCCAGCTCCCCGCCTCCGTCCCGGACTTCACGGGCCGCGCGACGTTCGTCAGGGACTTGAGCGACACCCTCTCCACCTCCCCCTCCGGGGGCCGGGTGATGGCGGTCTCCGCGCTCGCGGGGATCGGCGGCGTCGGCAAGACGACCCTCGCGGTGCACGTCGCCCACCGCGCGCGGGCCGCCTTCCCGGACGGGCAGCTGTACGTCGACCTCCAGGGCGCGGGCGCGCGGGCCGCCGAACCGGAGACGGTGCTCGGCTCGTTCCTCCGCGCCCTCGGCACGGCCGACTCCGCCATCCCCGACACCCTCGCGGAACGCGCCGCGCTCTACCGCTCCGTGCTGGACGGGCGCCGCGTCCTCGTCCTCCTCGACAACGCCCGGGACGCCGCGCAGGTACGGCCCCTGCTCCCCGGCACGGACGGCTGCGCCGCGCTGGTGACGTCCCGGGTGCGGATGGTGGACCTCGCCGGGGCGCACCTGGTCGACCTGGACGTGATGTCCCCCGAGGAGGCGCTGGCCCTCTTCACCCGCGTCGTCGGCGAGGAGCGCGTCGCCTCGGAGCGGGAGGCGGCCCTGGACGTGGTGGGGGCCTGCGGCTTCCTCCCCCTGGCGATCCGCATCGCGGCCTCCCGCCTCGCGGCCCGCCGCACCTGGACGGTCTCGGTGCTGGCGGCGAAGCTGGCGGACGAGCGCCGCAGGCTGGACGAGCTCCAGGCCGGCGACCTGGCCGTGAAGGCCACCTTCGAACTCGGCTACGGCCAGCTCGACCCGCCCCAGGCCCGCGCCTTCCGCCTGCTCGGCCTGGCCGACGGCCCCGACATCTCCCTCGCGGCGGCGGCGGCGGTCCTGGACCTCCCGGCCGACGACACGGAAGACCTCCTGGAGTCCCTGGTCGACACGTCCCTCCTGGAATCGGCGGCCCCCGGCCGCTACCGCTTCCACGACCTCGTCCGCCTCTACGCCCGCGCCTGCGCCGCCCGCGACGAACACCCGCCCACCGAGCGCGCCGCGGCCCTCTCCCGCCTCCTTGACTTCTACCTGTCGACGGCGGCAGCGGTGTACGCGATCGAGCGTCCGGGGGACCGGCTGGTGGACCACCTGGCGGTGACCGAGTATCCCGGTCTGCGCTTCGACGACGGCTCGGCGGCGCTGGACTGGCTCTACACCGAATCGGCGTCCCTGCTGGCGTGCGTGCGCCAGGCCGCGGGCACGGACCGGCTGCGCCGGGCGGTCGACCTGCTCTGGGCGGCACGCGACCTGGCGGAGTCCGGCGCCAACTCCCGCCAGTACGAGACGACGGCGAAGGCCGTGCGGGAGGCCACGCAGGCGGCCGGCGACAACCGGGCGGAGGGCAGGGCGCGGATCGCCCTCACCGGCTTCCTCCTGGTGACCGGCCGCATCCAGGACGCCTCGACCGAGGCCCGCCTCGCCATGGAGCGTGCCGCCGGTTCGGCCGACCACATGGCCGCGAGCTGGGCAGCCCAGGACCGTGGCCTCATCGCCCTCCACCAGCACCGGTACACCGACGGCAAGGTCTTCTTCGACCAGGCCATCGAGGGCTTCCGGGCAGCGGGCAACCGCCTGTGCGAGGCGACGGCTCTGTGCAATCTCTCGCGGGCCCACATGGGCATGGGCAACACCGCCAAGGCCGTCGAGTTCGCCCAGAGCGGCCTGGCCGTCCACATCGAGCTGGGCAGCACCATGCGGCTGGCCAACGGGTACTACGCCCTCGGGGTGGCCCTGACGACGGCCGGCCGGCACCTCGACGCCCTCGCGCAGTTCTCACGGGCCCTGACCATTTTCCTGGACCACAGGCAACGGCTCTGGGCCGGGACGACGCACTTCAGGATCGCCGCGGCCCACCTCGCCGCCCGCCGCCCCGCCCAGGCCGCCCAGCACGCCGAGCAGGCCCTCGCCCTCGGGTGCATCGGCGGCGACCGGATGCGCGGCAACGTTCTGAAGCTCCTCGGGCAGGCGCTGAACGGGCTGGGACAGGCGGGCCGGGGCCGGGCGTGCTGGCACGAGGCGCTCCACCTCTACGCGGCGGAAGGCGCTCCGGAGGCTGATGCCGTACGGGCCCTGCTGAACCCGGCGACGGCTGCCTGACACCGGGCCGCTCCGCCCTCTGCGGCCGGGTGTTCAGCGTTCGTTTATCGCCCCACGGCACTGTGGTTCCCGTCACGCCGTCGCGTCGGGGGGCAGACGGGTGACCTGGGAGCCGACCGATCGATGTGCGGCTCCGAACGCCCGTCCGGTGACCCTCGGGGGAGCTTCCGGACGGGCGTTCCTCGCTCGTTCACCACAGCAGAGGAGCAAGCCCATGAGCGACAAGAAGAACGAGGCCGTCGCCGAGCCGCGGGACCACAACATGCCCGCGCCGCCGGCCGAGGACGCCGCCGCCACGACGCAGGACAACAACATGCCCACGCCGCCGGCGAAGGACGCCATCACCACGCTGGACAACAACATGCCGGCCCCGCCCGCCCTGGACCTCGACCGGGACGGCCGGTAGCCCCCACGCGCGGGGGATTCGGCCGCGGCGGCACGGAGGGGGAGCCGCCGCGGCCGACGTGTGTCCGGGCGCCGCCCACCTCGCAGCCCACCCGCTCATGCACGGCATGGGGAGGGACGGCCGCCGCCGCTACCTGGGCTTCCTCTTCCGGGCCGAGGGGCTGGCGGTCGAGATCGAGGGCTACGCCCACCACGGCAGCCGCGACGCCCGCCGCCGGGACATCCCCCACCCCACCCCCATGCCGGCGGAGATCCACGCGGCCCTGGTCACGTCGTCGGTTCCAGGGCCTCCTGTTCCAGTTCGCAGTGGTCCGGGGCGGTGTCCGGGCCGTCGTACCTGACGCGGGCCGGGGTGGTGCCGCCGGGCGGGACCGTGACGTCCTCGCTGGCGTCGGTGAGGGTCGTGCCGGACGCGTCCTTGAACAGGACGGTGACGGTGAAGGTGTACTCGACGTCGTTCGGGTTGCTGACCTGGAATGTGGCGTACGGTTCGGCGGCCGTCGCGCAGACCACCATCTCCGCCCTGCCCGCCTCGGGTTCGGTGGATCCGGTGCCGCCGCCGCTGCCCGAGTCGTCGTAGGTGTCGTCGTCGTAGTCGTGGTAGCCGGTGCCGCTGCCGTAACCGTCGTCGTCCTGGTAGGCGTCGCCGCCCGACGAGGACGACGAGCTGTCGTGGTCCTGGCTGGAGCTGCTGCAACCGCCGCCACTGTCGCTCCCGTGGCCGTGGCGGCCCGTCGAGAAGCCGGTCAGGCCGAGGACCACCAGTGCCGAGACCGCCGTGAACCTGAGTGCTCGCCCCCGTGTCGTCATGACCGACAGGCTAGTGACCCCATGTCACGGGCACGTCACCGGGTCGCAGCCCGCACCCCCGTGCCCACCCCCTGGCGGGTCACGTCGTGCGGGCCGTCCCCGTGCCCTTCTCCGCGTCCAGGGCGTACACGCAGCGGTCCTTGCTGCACGCGTACACGATGCCGTCGCGGACGACCGGGGAGCCGGTGATCTCGCCGCCGGTGGCGAGCTTCCAGCGCAGGCGGCCGTCGTCGGCCTTCAGGGTGTAGAGGAGGTGGTCGGTGGAGCCGAAGTGGATGCGGCCCTCCGCGACCGCCGGGGCGCCCACGATGTCGCCGCCCGCCTGGAAGCGCCACTTGGGGGTGCCCGTGACCGCGTCCAGGGTGTAGAGGCCCTTGCCGCTGCCGACGTGGACGTGGCCCGCGGCGACCAGGACCGGGTCGGTCCCCGAGCGGGCCTCGGTGGCGATGCGCCAGCGGTCGCGGCCGTCGGTGGCGTCGAGGGCGTAGACCGTACCGAGGTAGTCGGCGAGGTAGACGCCGCCGCCGGTCACGGCCGGGCCCGGCACGAAGGCGGGCGGGGCGAGGAAGACCGCGGGCGCCTCGAAGTGCCAGCGGACGTGGCCCGAGGCGGCGTCCAGGGCGAGGACGCGGGTGCCGGCGGCGGCGTAGACGTAGCCGTCGGGGGCGTGGGTGAGGCGGACCGGGACCCCGCCGCAGGAGGCCGCGTCGCCGATCGGGTACGACCATCTCTCGTCGCCGGTACGCGCGTCCAGGGCGCGCAGCCGGGCGTCCTGCCAGACGTACGCCGTGCCGTCGTGCAGCGCGGCGCCCGCCTCGGCGGACTCGAAGTCGGTCTGGGCGCCGGTGACCTCCCAGAGCTTGTGCCCGCTGGACGCCTCCCACGCCTGGACGCCGCCGCCGCGGGTGGCGGTGAGGACCGTGCCGCGGTCGGCCTGGAGGGAGTACACCCAGGCGTCGGTCTGGAGCCGCCACCGGTCGGTGCCCTCGCGGGCGTCGAGGGCGTAGAGGGTCGGGCCGTCGGAGGCGTGGATACGGCCGTCCGCGACCGCCATCGACCAGGCGACGTCCCGGGTCTTGAAGCGCCGGCGCCCGGTCGCCACGTCGAGGGCGTGCACCTCGAAGGAGGTGACGTAGACCAGGCCCTCGGCGACGCGGGGCGTGCCCCAGACGTCGTTGGACATACGGAACCGCCACGGCCGCCAGCCGGCCGGCGAGGCTTCCGGCGGCGCGGGCGCCGGGGCCGGTACGGCGGGGTCGGCGCCGCCCACGCCGGGGCGCGGGCGGGACCAGGACGCGGCGAGCGCGGACTCCGGCGGGGGCGCGGCGACGGCGGCGGCGCGCATGTCGGCGACGCGCGGGCCGGGCCCGATCGGCACCTTGGCCCCGGCCAGCCGCACCGGCCCGCCGTCGGGGGCGCCGGCCGGCGCGGGCACGGCGGGACCGTGCGCGGGCGGGGGCGGGACGACGGGGTCGTGCGCGGGCGGCGGCGGTACGGGGGGACGGGCGCCGCCCGACGCCGGGCCGCGGCCGCCGGCGGTCGTGGCGAGCTTGACCGGGGGACGCCCGTTGCGGCGCCCCTCGATCAGGCTTACCGCCCGCTCGGGCAGCCACGCCGACGCCGTGCCGCTGTCGTCGGAACCGGAGCCGAACAGGTGCGGGGCGAGCTGGGCCTGGAGGTCGGCGGGGTTGGGGCGGCCGGTGGCCTCCATCTGCATGCACGCCTCGATCAGCGGGCGCAGCTCGTCCGGCAGGCCCTGCAGGTCGGGGCCCTCGCGCAGCAGCATGAACACCGTCTCGACCGGGTTGGCGCCGTGGAAGGGCGGGTGCCCGGTGGCGGCGAACACCAGCATCGAGCCGAGCGAGAACACGTCGCTGGCGCCGGTGACGCTGCGGGAGTCCTTCGCCTGCTCCGGGGACATGTAGGCGGGCGTGCCGACGGCGACGTTCGTCATCGTCAGACGGGTGTTCGACACGCCGGACGCGATGCCGAAGTCGATGACGCGGGGGCCGTCCTCGACGACGAGGACGTTGGAGGGCTTCAGGTCGCGGTGGACCAGGCCCGCGCCGTGGATGGACTGGAGCGCCTCGGCGACGCCCGCCGCCAGCCAGCGCACCGCCTGGGCCGGCAGCGGCCCGCACTCGTTCACTATCTCTTCCAGGGAGGGCGCGGGCACATACGCCGTCGCCAGCCACGGCACCGCCGCGCGCGGGTCGGCGTCGACCACGGCGGCCGTGTAGAAGCCGGAGACCGCGCGGGCCGCCTCCACCTCGCGGGTGAAGCGGACCCGGAAGAGCTGGTCCTCCGCCAGTTCCGTGCGCACCGTCTTGATCGCCACGCGGCGTCCGGACGCCGAGCGCGCGAGATAGACCAGCCCCATGCCGCCGGCCCCGAGCCGGCCCAGCACCTCGAACGGCCCGATCCGCCGCGGATCGTGCTGCGTCAGCTGATCCACCACTTGCCTGCCACCTCCCCGTACGGGCCGCGCCACCCACATATGTACGCGACCGAAGTGCAGCGTCTCACCACCGCACCCGTGTGGCGCCACGCACCCTGATTCTTCCTGTCCGAGGCGCTGGTGGCGAACCCGGGGACAATCGGGGTGTCCCTGCCGATCCCGGGCATACGGCCGCCCCCGCGGACCCTTTTCCGGCTCCGCTCAGCGTTGCAGCAGCGCGAACGACGCGCCCTGGCCGTCGGAGACCACCGCCGCCCGCCCGTACGACGTCTCGAAGGGCGGGACCCGCACCCGTCCGCCGAGCCGGGCCACCGTGCCGAGGGCGGCCTCGACGTCGCGGACCAGGAAGTGGACGAGGAAGTGCGGGGGCATCTCGGCGGCGAAGACCCCGGCGAGCGGGGCGCGGCCGAAGTCGGGCTCGGCGTCGGGGCCGAAGAGGGCGTCGTGGAAGAGGTCGCCGTAGAAGGCGTTGGCGGCCTCGGTGTCGCGGGCGTACAGCTCGGCCCAGGCGAAGGTGCCGGGTCGGTGGCGGCGGGCGAAGCCGGGGAATCCGCCGGGGCCGGTGCCCGGCTGCCAGAGGGAGAAGACGGCGCCCTCGGGGTCGGCGGTGAGCGCGGTGGTGCCGAGGGCGCCGACCGGGCGGGGCGGGACGACGATCTGTCCGCCGGCCGCCTGGACGCGGGCCGCCAGGGCGCGGGCGTCGGGGGTGTGGAAGTACACGGACCACACGGTGGGCATCCGCCCGTCGGTCTTGCGGATCAGGGCGGCCACCGGTTCGCCGTCCAGGTACGCCCGTACGGAGTCCCCCTCCTCTTCCTCGCCCTCTTCGCGGAAGGTCCAGCCGAACAGTTCGCCGTAGAAGCGCCTGCCCGCCCCGACGTCGGAGAGCTGTGCGTCCACCCAGCAGGGGACGCCCTCCGGGCGGGCGGACGGGCGGGCGGAGGGAGGGCCCGCCGCCCGCTGCTCGGATGCCTCGTTCGATGCCCCGTTTTCGGCCATGTCGTCAAAGTAACCGTGTCGCCCGCACCGCGCAGACCAGGCACACCAGGCTCCTGGTACCCGTGCACCCCATTTGCAGTCGGCCGAATCGCGCCGGGAACGCCCGTCGGTAAGCTGACCGGCATGACAGGACAAGTGCGTACCGTCGACGGCCGCGTGGCCGGTCGACGTGGGCAGGCGACCCGGCAGAAACTGCTCGACTGCCTCAGCGACATGCTCAGCTCCTCCCCCTATCGCGATGTCAAAGTCATCGATGTCGCCCGCAAGGCGGGCACCTCGCCCGCGACCTTCTACCAGTACTTCCCGGACGTCGAAGGCGCCGTCCTGGAGATCGCCGACCGTACGGCCGCCGAGAGTTCGGAGCTGGCGGAGCTGACGGCGGGCCGCTCGTGGGTCGGCAAGGCGGGGTGGCAGACCGCGCAGGAACTCGTGGACGGGTTCCTGGAGTTCTGGCGGCGCAACGACGCCATCCTGCGGGTGGTCGATCTCGGCGCGGCCGAGGGCGACAAGCGGTTCGCCAAGATCCGGATGAAGATCCTGAACTCGGTGAACTCCTCCCTCGCGGACTCCGTCGCCGAGTTGCAGGCCAAGGGCAGGGTCGACAAGGACGTGAACCCCGCGGCGATCGCCGGGTCCCTCGTCGTCATGCTCGCGGCGGCCGCCTCGCACCAGAAGGGGTTCACCTCGTGGGGCGTCAAGCAGGCCGAACTCAAGCCCAACCTGGCGCTGTTGACGTACCTGGGTGTCACCGGCAAGAAGCCGGTCAAATAACGCGTCCGTAGCGCCCCGAGCAGCACCCCGGCCGCGGCAGCCTGTCATCCTTCCCGCGTCCGTCGCGTACGCCGCCGCGGTGTCGCCACCCTCGCCTACCACGCGTTCCACGCCTCCCTCGCCTTCGCCGTCCCGCTGGCCGTGCGCCCGCACCCGGCGACCGCGCCCCGGCCCCCGCGCCGCGTCGGCACACGGACCCACGCCTCGCAGTTCGCCCCCTGCGGCGGCTCCCGGACGGGAACATCCGCCCGGCCGCACGGCGTTGAGTCGGCACCACGCCCGTAATCCGCTGGAGGAGACCGTCATGGCCCTGACCCGCGAAGAACGTGAGCAGTTCCTGGCCGAGCCGCACATCGCCGCGCTGGCGGTGGAGGCGGAGGCCGGCCGGGCCCCGCTGGGCGTGCCGATCTGGTACCAGTACGAGCCCGGCGGCGACGTATGGATCATGACCGGGCGCGACAGCCGCAAGAACCGGCTGATCCAGGCGGCGGGCCGGTTCTCGCTGCTGGTCGAACGGGTGGAGCCGACCATCCGGTACGTGTCCGTGGAGGGGCCGGTCGTCGAGACGGCCGACGCCACCGAAGAGCACCTGCGGGAGCTGTCCGCCCGCTACCTCCCGGCCGAGAAGGTCGACGGCTACGTCGAGTTCGCCTCCGCCAACCACGGCGAGCAGGTCATCGTCCGGCTGCGCCCGGAGCGCTGGGTCTCCTCCGACCTCGGCTCCGTGTGAAGAGCCTGGCCGACCTGCTGAGGTCGCTGCGGGTCTGGGACCCATCGGTCACGGAACTCCGCCCGTTCGAATCCGACTTGGCGCCCGCAGACCCCCTGGACCTCTTCGGTCTCTGGCTGGCCGACGCGGTGGCGGCGGGGCAGACCGAGCCGCACACGGTGTCGCTGGCGACGGCGGACGCCCAGGGCCTGCCGGACGTGCGGATCGTGATGCTGCACGGCGCGGACGCGGACGGCTGGGCCTTCGCCACGCACGTCGGCAGCCGCAAGGGCCGCCACCTCGCCGCCCGCCCGTACGCGGCGCTCGTCTTCTACTGGCCGGTGCTGGGCCGCCAGGTCCGCCTGCGCGGCCCGGTCACCGTCGCCCCGCCCGGGGAGGCGCAGGCCGACCTGCACGCCCGCTCGACCGGTGCCCTGGCCTCCGCCCTCACGGGCCACCAGAGCGAGGACCTGGGGTCCGTCGACGAACTGACCCGAGCCTCCGAGGCGGCCTGGGAGCGCGCCGACCGCGCCCCGGACACCCCGGCCCCGACCTGGACCCTCTACCGGCTCCGACCCGAGGAGGCCGAGTTCTTCCAGGGCGAACCCCGACGCCGCCACGTACGCCTCACCTACCGGCGCCGGGGGGACGGGGACGGTTGGGAGAAGGGTCTGCTCTGGCCGTGAGCGAGGGGGCCGGTCAGCTCCCGGCGGGGGCCGGTTCCGGGTCCGTGGCCAGGCGGGCGTGGAGGTGGACGTCCCGGAAGGCGTCATGGCGGCCCTGCTCGAACATCGCCTCGCGCAGGGTGCCTTCGGCGACGTACCCGGCCTTCTCGGCGATGCGGCAGGAGGCGTCGTGGCCGACGGCGTGGCCCAGTTCCAGGCGGTGCAGGGCGAGTTCGGTGCAGGCCCAGCGGGAGGCGAGGAGGAGGGCGCGGGTGGCGACGCCCCGGCCGCGGGCCTCGGGGAGCACCCAGTAGCCGACATGGGCCAGCTTCATCGGCCGGCTGATCTCGCCGATGCCGATGTGGCCCAGGGTCGCACCGCTCGCCCCGTCCGTGATCCGGAACGACATCGACCGCCCCTCCGCCGCGTCCAGCGCCCGCCCGCGCAGCGCCTCCCGGGCACCGGCGAGGTCGGTCCACAGCCGCGACGGCGTGTTCCAGCGCCGGAAGTGGGGGTCCTGGTGGCCGCGCAGCCAGTCCTCGGCGTCCGCGTCGGACCCGGCGTCCCAGGGGCGGAGGTGGAGACCGTGCCCGCGCGGCTCGGTGAGGGACGGGTCGAGCGTGAGCATCGATGTATGCGCCATCCGGCCATTCAATCCGACCCACACCACGCGTGACCGATCCGTAATCGATTCCGGTCTTGACCGAGACCCATCAACCGCGGGCGCGATTACGCTCACCGCATGGCCGACTCCCCACCGTCCGCAGACCCGCGGCCCGCCCACCCCTCGGACCGCCCCGTGTACGTCGTCGGCGCGGGCCCCGGCGGCCTCGCCGCCGCCCACGCGCTGCGCGCCCGGGGTCTGCGGGCCGTCGTCCTGGAGCGGGCGGACCACGTCGGCGCGTCCTGGCGGCGCCACTACGACCGGCTGCGGCTGCACACCACCCGGCGGCTCTCCGCCCTGCCCGGCCTGCCGATGCCGCGCCGCTTCGGGCGGTGGGTGGCCCGGGACGACGTGGTGCGGTACCTGGAGAAGTACGCCGAGCACCAGCAGTTGGAGATCGTCACCGGCGTCGAGGTCTCCCGCGTGGAGCGCGCCCCCGACGGCACCGGCTGGCTCCTGCACGCCTCCGGGGGCCGCGAGCTGACCGGCGCCGCGGTCGTGGTCGCCACCGGCTTCAACCACACCCCGCGCCTGCCGGAGTGGCCCGGCCGGGACACGTACACCGGGGAGTTCCGGCACGCCGCCGAGTACCGCGGCGCCGCCCCGTACGCCGGGCGGGACGTGCTGGTGGTCGGGGCCGGCAACACCGGGGCCGAGATCGCCGTGGACCTGGTGGAGGGCGGCGCGGCGCGGGTGCGGCTGGCCGTGCGTACGGCACCGCACCTCGTGCGCCGCTCGACCGCCGGGTGGCCCGCCCAGTACACCGGCGTGCTCTGCCGGCGGCTCCCGGTGGGCCTCGTCGACCGGCTGGCCCGGCCGCTGGCCCGGCTCAGCGTGCCCGACCTGTCGGCCCAGGGGCTGCCGCGCCCCGGCACCGGGCTCTACAGCCGGGTGCGGGAGGGCGCCATCCCGGTGCAGGACGTGGGTCTGATCGACGCGGTGCGGGCGGGGCGGGTGGAGGTGGTGGCCGCCGTGGAGGGCTTCGAGGACGGCACGGTGGTCCTCGCGGACGGCACCCGCGTCGCCCCGGACGCGGTGATCGCGGCGACGGGTTACCGGCGGGGCCTGGAGGGCCTGGTCGGCCACCTCAACGTCCTCGACGCGGCGGGGCGTCCGGTCGCGCACGGCGCCCGTACGGCGGCCGCCGCTCCCGGCCTCTACTTCACCGGCTACACCAACCCCGTCAGCGGCATGCTCCGCGAACTCGCCCTGGACGCCGAACGGATCGCGAAGGCGGTGGCGAAGCGCGAGGGCGGACGGGTGTCGCGGCTGCCGGGCCGACCCGGCCTCAGTCGCGGCGGGTGAGGATGCGCACCTCCCCGGCGTCCGGGTCGCCGAAGCGGACGAACAGCTCCGGGTCCCGCCCGGTGCCGCCGATCGTCCAGCGCGTCTGCCCGCCGCAGTCGCCGCCGGGGTCCAGCACGACGCCGTCGCGGTCCCGCCGGTCGAGGGTCCAGGCGCCGGTGCCGTCGCACAGGACGAAGTCCTCGAAGACGCCGGAGTCGTCGGGCCCGCCGATGCCGCCCTCCGTCGGCAGCCGGGTCAGCTCGGCCCGCCCGCCCGGCGCCAGCCGCAGTACGGCCCCCTCGCCGCCGTGCCAGTCCCCGGCGAGCTGCCCGGCGGACAGGACCGGCGGTACGTAGTCGTCGGCCAGGGCGTCCCCGACCGGCAGCCCCACGAGGCAGAGGACGACACTCGCGCCCGCCGACCGCAGCCAGACGCCCCACGCCCCCCACCTCCGTCCGCGCAGTGCCGCGAGGGCGAGCACCGGCAGCACCCCGGCCCCCGCGCACCACGGGAGGGCGGCGGCGACGGACCCTCCCCCCCGACACGCCGTCCAGCACCGACCACCCCGCACCGACCAGCACCGAAGCCGCCAGCTGCCAGGCCCACTCGGGGCCCCCGACGCCGCGCGGCAGGAGCCGGGCGAGGGACGCGGCCGGCATGATCTGCGCCGTGGCGTGCACGAGCCCGAGGAGCGGCAGCAGGAACGGCACGCAGAGGATGCCGAGGAAGCCGCCACCGCCGTACCCGTAGTCGTCCTGGCCGCTCTCCTCGGCATACGTCCGCACCAGCCAGAGCAGCGGCGGTTGGCCGGCGCACAGGGCCGCCGCCCGGGTCCACTCGCCGTCGCCCCACGGCCACCGTCTCCGCGCGGCTCCCGGCCGCGCCGCTCCCCACCCCATGCGCCGCACCCTGCGGCCGGCTCACACCGCCGCCGCCACCGGGCGCCGCCTGATCACCAGCGCCATCAGCGCCGCCGCCGCGCACAGCGCGCCCGAGGCGATCCAGACCACGTCGTACGAGCCGAACCGGTCGCGGGCGACGCCGCCGAGGAAGGCGACGAGGGCGGCGCCGACCTGGTGCGAGGCGAGGACCCAGCCGAAGACGATGGCGCTGTCCTCGCCGTAGTGCTCGCGGCACAGGGCCAGGGTGGGCGGGACGGTGGCGACCCAGTCGAGGCCGTAGAAGACGATGAAGAAGATCATCGGCGGGTGGACGGAGGGTGCCAGCAGCAGCGGGAGGAAGAGGAGCGAGACGCCGCGCAGGGCGTAGTACACGGCCAGCAGCCGGCGGGCCTCGAAGCGGTCGGTGAACCAGCCGGAGGCGATCGTGCCGACCACGTCGAAGACGCCGATCACCGCGAGCAGCGACGCGGCGGCCGTCAGCGGCATGCCGTGGTCGTGGGCGGCGGGCACGAAATGGGTCTGGATCAGGCCGTTGGTGGAGGCGCCGCAGATCGCGAAGGTCCCGGCGAGCAGCCAGAAGGGGCCGGTGCGCACGGCGGAGGACAGGACGGTGAGGGCACGCCGGGCGGCGCCGGGCACGGGGGCCGGCTTGGGGACGAACTCCTCGGCGCCGTACGGCTTCCGGCCGACGTCGGCCGGGTGGTCGTGCAGCAGCAGCCAGACGAAGGGCACGACGGCGAGCGCGGCGAGGGCGACGGTGACGGCGGCAGGGCGCCAGTCGTGCGTCTCCACGATCCAGGACAGCAGCGGCAGGAAGATCAGCTGGCCGGAGGCGGAGGCGGCGGTGAGGACACCGGTGACCAGGCCGCGCCGCTCGGTGAACCAGCGGTTGGTGACGGTGGCGGCGAACGCCAGCGCCATCGAGCCGGAGCCGAGGCCGACCAGCAGGCCCCAGCAGAGGATGAGCTGCCAGGCGGAGTCCATCCACACGGTGATCCCGGAACCGAGCGCGATCACCATCAGGGCGACGGCGACGACCCGCCGGATGCCGAAGCGGTCCATGAGCGCGGCGGCGAAGGGCGCGGTCAGCCCGTAGAGCGCGAGGTTGACGGAGACGGCGGCGCCGATCGTGCCGCGCGACCAGCCGAACTCCTGGTGGAGCGGGTCGATGAGGATGCCGGGCAGGGAGCGGAAGGCGGCGGCCCCGATGATCGTCACGAAGGTGACGGCGGCGACCCACCAGGCGCGGTGCACCCGGGGGCGGCGGCGCGGCCGGGCGGGCTCCGGCGGGGTCACGGCCGCTGCGGCGGCGTCGGTTGTCTGGGTCACGTCATCGAGTCTCCGCACCGGGGACCGGCCGGACGAGTGGCCCGGCAGACAGGGTTCGCTAGGATCGGGCCACCTATCATCGGGCCATGACGCCCGGCACCGCGCGCCCAGCCGAAGCCCCGCACCCGTCCGGCGCCCCGCACCGGGGGGACCGAGGGGACCGTCCGCACCGCGTCGTCGTCCTCGCCCTCGACGGCCTGCTCCCCTTCGAGCTGGGCATCGCGCCCCGCATCTTCGGACTCGCCCGCGACGAACTGCGCCGCCCGCTGTACGAGGTGGTCACCTGCTCGGTGCGCCCGCCGGGCCCGGTCGCCACCGACGCCGACTTCTCGATCCTGGTCGAGCACGGCCCCGAGGCGCTGGCCGGCGCCGACACGATCGTCGTCCCGGCCTCGTACGAACTGGGTCCGGTGTACGAGGAGGGGGTGCTGACCGACGAGCTGGCGGCGGCGCTGGCCCTGGTCAGGCCCGGCACGCGGCTCGTGGCGATCTGCACGGGCGGGTTCGTGCTGGCCGCCGCCGGGTTCCTCGACGGCCGTCCGGCGACCACGCACTGGGCGTCGGCCGAGCACTTCCAGCGGCTGTTCCCGAAGGTGCGGGTGGACGCCGACGTGCTGTTCGTGGACGACGGGGAGGTGCTCACCTCGGCGGGGGTGGCGGCCGGGATCGACCTGTGCGTGCACATCGTGCGCCGGGACCACGGCACGGCCGTCGCCAACGAGGTGGCCCGCCGCACGGTCGTACCGCCCCACCGGGACGGCGGGCAGGCGCAGTTCATCGAGCGGCCGGTGCCCGATCCGCATCAGTCCTCGACGACGGCGGCCCGCGCCTGGGCGCTCGGCCGACTCCACGAGCCGATCCGGCTGCGGGACATGGCGGCCCAGGAGTCGATGTCGGTACGCACCTTCACGCGCCGGTTCCGCGAGGAGGTCGGGGTGAGTCCGGGCCAGTGGCTGACCCGGCAACGGGTCGAACGGGCCCGGCACCTGCTGGAGTCGACCGCGCTCTCCGTCGACCAGGTGGCGCGGGACGCGGGCTTCGGCACGGCGCAGTCGATGCGGCAGCATCTTCAGTCGGCGCTCGGGGTGACGCCCACGGGGTACCGGCGGACCTTCCGGGCGGAGTTGTCCACAGCCTGTGGACAGTGACGGGCGGTCCTGTGGTGGGTGCCGGGCGGCGTCCGTGGCGGGTGCCGGGCCGACGGCGCGGCGCTGTCCGCCCCGAGCATGGCATCGCGCGCCGCCGCCCGACTCCGGCGTTCCCCTCGGCTCCCGTCCGCCCCCCGGGGGGAACCGCCGCCGGACGACCCACACTCGCCGAGGGCTCCGTCACCGAACCCTCGTCGTCCCCTCGCGGCGAATCGTTGCCTACCAGCGTGAGGAAACGGTCACGATCCGTCAACCGCACAGGGGCGGTTCCTCACTTGCGTCCCGTTTCACGAAGGACGCGCACGGAAGCACACCCGGCGCACACCGCTACACGACCTCGAACGCGAACCCCTCGAACCCCTCATAGGTCACCGCGCCGCCGTCGGCCCCGCAGACCGGCGCCGCCTCCTCGCGCCCGCCGCAGCGGTCCAGTTCGCACCAGATGCGCTTGCCGGTGCCCTCCTTGCTCCAGCCCCAGCGGTCGGCGAGCCCGTCGACGAGGGCGAGGCCCCGGCCGCCGGTCGCCTCGCTGCCTGCGCACCGGGGTACCGGGACCCGGTCGCTGGCGTCGTCCACCTCCAGGCGGACGGTCGCCTCCTCGGTCTCCTCGGTCACCGCGTCCGGCAGGACCAGCCGCAGGACGGCCGAACGGCCGGTGTGCACCACGGCGTTGGTGACGAGTTCGGAGACCAGCAGGACCAGCGTCTCGGCGAGGGGTTCGTCGGCCCGTATGCCCGTGCCGGCGAGTCGTGCGCGCGCCCACCGCCGGGCTCGCCCCACCTCCGCGGGGTCGGGCCGGACCTCCAGCTGCACTTGAAGCACCTGCACCGCTCACACCATCCGAACCGGCGGACACAAAGGCTCGCGCCTCATGAGGGCCACGATCGTAGCCATTTCCAGCATGGCCAGAACAACGGCCGGGACGAGGATCACGGAACGTGAATCCCTTGCGGGACAGCATGGTTGACGTACAGTCACGCCAACAAGCGCTTCGGGCATATTCCAGCGCGAAGGAGTACCCGTGCGGCATACTGTGCGACGCACATTCCGGGGAGTCGAACAGACGGTCGCCGACGGCCGTTCCGCCCTGCGGGGCAAGGCGCGCACCGCCGGTTCCGGAGCCGCCTGGGGGGCGGTTCCGGCACGACGGGCGCTGAGGACCACTCGCATCCCACACAAGGTACCGGAGTGTGGCATCGACTCCGGGCCGTAACGGAAGACTCGGCGGACACCACCCGGTTTCGACGCTCCGTGACTGTGCATGGCCACGATCCGCGACATCGCCCCCGCAGGGCTCCCGGGTCCGTCCCCGGCTACTCGGGCACGGTGAAGTAGCGGGCGAAGGCCGGGACGATCTCCGCCTCCCCCACCCTGCCGTCGCCGTCCGCGTCGAGCCCGGCGGCGACCTGCCGGGCGGTGTCGTCGGGCACGCCGAGCGCGGTGAGCACCCGCGCGGTCTCCTCGACGGTGGCCGCGCCGTCGCCGTCGCCGTCGGCGAGGTCGAGGGCGGCGTGCAGGAAGGGGCGGGCGATCTCGGCGAAGCGCTCCGGCCGGTCCCGCAGCCGCTTGACCGCGCCGGTGACGAACTCCTCGCGCGTGATGCGCTGGTCGCCGTCCCGGTCGGCGATGCCCGCGAGCCCCTGCCACAGCGCCTCGGCGCCGCCGTACAGGGCCTGCCCCTTCTCGGAGCGGGCGGCGGTACCGAACTCCGCGAGGACGGCCTTGGCCGCCGCGCTGAAGTCGGAACGGTCGATGTGGCCGTTGCCGTCCTGGTCGAAGGTGGCGAAGCGCGCGGCGATCCTGCGTTCGTACTCGCTGTTGACCATGTCTGTCTCCGGCCGCCTCATGTCGTGTCGGGGGTGCGTCTGACGTGTCTCACGTCCCACGTCTCGCCTGTCGCCCGGAGCGTACGACGCCGGACGGTCCGTTGGACACGACTGGACGCGACGGGACGCGGCTCACGCGGACAGGGGCCTCGGCTCGTCGCCGGTCGCCGAGGCGAGGTCGGGGTGGCAGTCGAAGAGGCGGCGTACGCCGAGCGCGCCGAGGACGCGGTTGACGTGGGAGCCGTCGACGGCGCCCTGCGCGGGCAGTATCAGCCGCAGCTCGCCCTGGCAGGAGCGGATGAGCCGCCGGGAGGCGATGAGCACGCCGACCCCGCTGGAGTCGCAGAACAGCACCTCGGAGAGGTCCAGGACGAGGCTGTGCCGTCCCTCGGCGACCTCGTCGTGCACGCGCTGCCGCAGCACCGGTGACGTCACCAGGTCCAGTTCGCCCGACACCTGGAGCACGGCCCACCGGCCCTGCTCACCGCTGGTCACGTTGAACGTCACCACCATGCCCTTCCGTCGTCGGTACGTCTGGATTTCGCCCGGGATCCACCGGAGACGGAAGCCGTTCCCACGCTTCCTGGGCGCGCGCCTGCCCACCGGCCGTTCCCGCAAACTCCTGCCGGAAAACGGGGTTCGATCGTAAACGGCTTGATTCAGACGGTTTCGATCCTGTTCGATCGAATCCGATCGCACGATCGAGGGTAGGCGAGAGAGCGGGCAGGGTGGCGGGGGACGCCTTACCACCTCCCGGCCGCCGGGGGCGCGCATTGGCACAAAGGGGCGTGCGCCGTCGGGCGTGCCGACTACATTCGGGGCGACGAGGACCGCGGGCTGGAACCGGGACAGGGGGTGGGGGGCCGCATGGCGAAGAGGGAGACCGCGAGGAGCGCGAAGAAGGAGACGGCGCAGCGGGAGGCGCCGCTGCGCTGGGACCGCAAGATGCAGCAGCGGCTGGCCCGCGGCGAGGCCGCCGCCCTGGGCGAGCTGTACGACCGGTTCGCCTCGCTCGTGCACGGGCTGGCCCACCGCGTACTCGACGACGAGAGCGCCGCCGACCGCATCACCCGGGACGTCTTCGCGCACGTCTGGCAGCATCCCGACGCCTACGACCCCCGGCAGGGCCCGCTGCGCACCTGGGTGGCGGCGCTCACGCACCGGTTCGCCGTCCAGCGGCTGCGGGCCACGGAGACCGCCGCCCTCGCCCGGGGCGGGCCGGGCACCACGGAGGAGCTGGAGCGCAAGGTGCGCCACGCCTCGGTCGCCGCCCGCGCCGACTACATCGTCCAGTCCATGCCGGCCCCGCTGCGGGCCGCCCTGGAGCTGGCCTACTTCCAGCGCCGGGACTACCGCCAGACCGCCGCCGACCTCGGCGTCACGGAGGACGAGGCCCGCCGCCGCCTCCGCCTCGGCCTCCAGCTCCTGTCCACCGCCCGCGACGCCGCCTCCGCCCCGCAGACGCCCGGCGCCGCGCCACCGGGGTACGGGGGCGCGGCATGAAGGCGTACGACGAGGACGGCGGACCCGGCGGGTCCGGCGGGGACGGGCGCGGTGCGGGGCACGGGGACGGGTACGACCCGCGCGTACCGCTGCCCCGGATGTCCGTCGAGGACGGCGGGAAGGCGCTGCCGGACGTCGTACCGGCCGCCCTGGAGCATCACGTGCTGACCTCGCTGCTCGGGGCGTGGGCGCTGGCCGCCTGCGCGCCGGAGGAGGCGGCGGCGGTCGAGGAGCACCTCGGGGAGTGCGACGCCTGCGCCGAGGAGGCCCTGCGGCTGCGCGAGGCGGTCACGCTGCTCCAGCGCCCGGAGACCCTCGACCTCGACCCCGCCCTGCGCACCCGCGTCCTCGACGGCTGCCTGGAACGCCGCCCGCCGCGCATCCCGGTGCCCGGCTGGGCGGCGCCGTACGACGCCGAGACGGCGCGGCTGGACGCGCTGCTGCAGGACTTCGGGGACGCCGAGTGGCATGCGCCGGTGCGGCTGCGCTGGTTCGAGGGCGAGGGGGCGGCGAGCCGCCGGACCACCGTCGCCGGGGTGATCGCGCACCTGCTGACCGTGGACGGCCTGGTCGCGGTCGCCCTCGGCCTCGCCGA
Organism: Streptomyces sp. cmx-10-19; assembly: GCA_049998335.1. GTDB lineage: Bacteria > Actinomycetota > Actinomycetes > Streptomycetales > Streptomycetaceae > Streptomyces. The sequence goes on along the minus strand of JAEBFB010000003.1, from coordinate 203,961 downwards.
CCCGCTGACCGGCATCGCCGCGCCCGCCCCGGCGCCGGCGGGCCGTACCGAGGCGTACTGGCGGGCCTCGCACCGGCCGCCGACCCGGCTGGTGCGGACGCCGTGGCGCGAGCAGTCCCACGACATCGTGCGGACGGTGTCGTTCACGGACGGCGCGGGCGGGATGCCCGTCTCCTACAGCGACTTCGAGCTGCCGCTGCACGACGCGATGCTGGACCGGGCGTTCGAGTGCTGGGTGCACGCGGAGGACATCGCCGAGGCGGTGGACTATCCGTACGCGCCGCCGTCCGCGCGCCACCTCAACCGCATGATCGACCTCGCGGCGCGGATGCTGCCGGGTGTGCTGGCGGCCCGCCGCCGGGCCGGGCCGGCCGCGCCGGGCGACCACCCGCACCTGGTCGGCGCGGGGCGGCCGGGGCGCAGCCTGCGGCTGGAGATCGAGGGCTCGGGCGGCGGGGAGTGGCTGATCCCGCTGGACTCCCCCGGCGCGGTGGGCTCCGCCGAGCACGAGGTGGCGCACGTGGCGCTGGACGGGGTGGAGTTCTGCCGCCTGGCGGCGGGCCGTGTGCCTCCGGCGGAGGCGGCGGCGGGGCAGGTGGGTGACCGGGAGGCGATCCGGGACGTGCTGTTCGCGGCGGCGAGCCTGAGCCGGATGTGAGGGGCGGTTCGCCGGCTCGCGGGCGGCTGCGGGCCGGTGGGGGCCGGTGGGGGCCGGTCGAGCGGTTTCCCGCGCCCCTGAAGGCGGGCACCCGCAGCCGCCCGCGCGACAGAACCCCCCGCCCGCTAGGCGAAGACGACCGTCCGGCGCCCGTTCAGCAGAATCCGTCGCTCCGCGTGCCACTTCACGGCCCGCGCCAGCGCCTGGCACTCCACGTCCCGGCCGATCGCCACCAGTTGGTCCGGCGTGACGTCGTGGCCGACGCGCTCGACCTCCTGCTCGATGATCGGTCCCTCGTCGAGGTCCGCCGTCACGTAGTGCGCCGTCGCGCCGATCAGCTTCACGCCCCGCGCATGCGCCTGGTGGTACGGCTTCGCGCCCTTGAAGCTCGGCAGGAACGAGTGGTGGATGTTGATGATCCGCCCGCTGAGCTGCTTGCACAGGTCGTCCGAGAGCACCTGCATGTACCGGGCGAGGACGACGAGTTCGACGTCCTCCTCGCGCACGATCTCCAGCAGCCGCGCCTCCCCCTCCGCCTTGGTGTCCCGGGTCACCGGGATGTGGTGGAAGGGGATGTCGTACGACCCCACCAGCTCGGCGAAGTCGGTGTGGTTGGACACCACGGCCGCGATCTCCACGGGCAGCGCCCCGATCCGGGCGCGGAAGAGCAGGTCGTTCAGGCAGTGCCCGAACCTGCTCACCATGAGCACGACGCGCATCTTCTCGTCGGCCCGGCCCAGCTGCCAGTCCATGTGGAAGGCGTCGCCGATCGCCGAGAAGCTGGCGCGCAGCTTGTCCACGGTGACCGGTGCGTCGGCCGAGAAGTGGACCCGCATGAAGAACAGTCCCGTGTCGTGGTCGCCGAACTGCTGGCTGTCCTCGATGTTGCAGCCGGTCATGAACAGGTAGCTCGACACGGCGTGCACGATGCCCTGCTTGTCGGGGCAGGACAGGGTCAGGACGTACTGGTCGGCCGGGGCGGCGGCCGCCGGGGCGGCCGCGGAGGACTGCTCGTTCATGCAGCACAGGGTCCCATATCCGGCCCGGCGGACGGACCCCGTCCCGTCAGGCGGACCGGGTCAGGATGCGCAGCAGCTCCAGCGTGCGCGGCTCGGTGTCGGGGTCGTCGCCGTCACCGGCGGCCAGCCGCACGTGCGCCTCGCGCGCCGCCCGTACCGCCTCCGGCCAGTCCGGGTGGTCGAGGTAGGCGTGGACGGCCGCGTCCGGGCCGACCTGGTGCATGATGCGCAGGACGCGCAGCACGGCGGTGTCCACGAGGGCCGCCTCCTGCGCGTCGCGGAAGACCGTGCCCACGTACTTCTCCGCGGACCAGTGGTCGAGCCAGGTGTCCTCCACCAGCCGGTACACGGCGTCGGTGACGTCGCCGTAGCCGTCCACACCGGCCAGCCAGACGTCCCGCTGGAAGGCGGGGGCGGAGAGCATGTGCAGCGCGGAGCGCACCTGGCTGCGCCAGCGCCACCACGGCATGTCGTTGAGTGGCATGCCGCCCATGGTGGAGGAGCGGCGGCCGCGACGGGAAGTGTTCTCCGAACCTTGCACGGTCATCGATCGTACGTTCCCCTCCACCCGCGCCCCACCGGCCCCCGGTGTTCACCACCGCGTCACCACGCATTGACCACCGGTCACTTCCAGGTTAGCCGTGTGACGGAATCGTGCGGGCACATGACCGGCAGGCGACCCACCCGACGCACCTTCCCCGGCGGCCCCGGCCGCCGCTCACGGGCCCTCCGCACCGGCGCGCTGTCCGCGGGGGCACTGGCGGCGTGTGCGGCCGTCGCCGTCGGCTGCGGGGCCGTCCCCGGGGTCACGGGGGACTCCGGGGGCGGCGGCCCGATCACCGTCATGACCTGGGCGCCCCAGGGCACGGGCACGACCAACAAGCCCGGCATGCCCGCCCTCGCCCGTGCCTACGCCCGCTGGATCAACGCCCAAGGCGGCGTCGGGGGCCGCGAGCTCAACGTCCTGACCTGCAACGACCACAACGACGGCGTCTCCGCCGCGAAGTGCGCCCGCCGCGCGGTCAAGGAGGACGCGGTCGCCGTCGTCGGCTCCTACAGCCAGTACGCCGACTCGTTCCTCCCCGTGCTGGAGGGCGCCGGCATCCCGTACCTCGGCGGCTACGGCATCACCAACGCGGAGTTCACCAGCCCCCTGTCCTACCCGGTCAACGGCGGGCAGCCCGCACTGCTCGCGGGGCTCGGCAACGCGCTCGCGGACACCTGCGGGCCGGTCACGCTGGTCCGCCCCGACACCATCGCCGGCGACCAGCTGCCGGTGCTGCTGGACTCGGGGCTGACCTCGGGCGGGCACGAGCGGGCGCACGACCAGCGCGCGGCCGAGGACGCCACCGAGTACGACGGGCAGTCCGAGCGGGCGCTTCAGCGGGTGGCCACCGGCGCGGGGAGGCCGGGGTGCGTGGTGCCGGCCCTCGGGGACCGCACCAACATCTTCATGGACTCCTTCCGCCGGGCCCGCGAGGCCCACCCCGACGTCCGCACCGCGACCGTGCTCGGCAGCGTCGACCAGAACGCGGTCGACGCGAGCGGCGGGGCGTCGGGCCCGTACGAGGGGGCGTACGTCACCGGCTGGTACCCGTCGGTGAGCGAGCCGGCCTGGGACGGGATGAAGAAGGTGATCAAGGAGCAGGCGTTCGGGGACAACGACGTGGACGCGGCGGACGCCGGGGTGCAGACGACGTTCATCGCGTACACCGTGCTCACGAAGGTCGTGGAGTCGCTCGGGGACGGCGAGGTGAGCGCCGGCACGGTGCGCCGGGCGCTCGACGGGGGGCTGAAGGTCGCCACCGGCGGGCTGACGCCGCCGCTGCAGTGGACCTTCGCGGACAAGCTCGCCTCGGTCGGCTTCCCGCGCCTGGTCAACGCGGAGGTGACGCTCCAGGTGGTGCGGGACGGGCGGCTGGTCTCGGCCCGCCGGGGCGCGACGGACACGACCCGGACGCTGGAGAACGCCGACGTGGTGTGAGGCCGCGCAGAGGGGGCGGGCCGGGGATCCCGGTCCGCCCCCGCACGGGTCACAGCTGGGTCGGCTCGTGCTCGGTCAGGCCGTACTGCTTGGCGATCGTGTTCCAGAGCTTCGCGGCCGTGGCCTTCTCCTTGCTGGCCGTGCCGCTCGCCCGGTTGGCCGCCTGGGCCTGGCTGGTGGTGCGGGCCTGGCCCTTCTGGCAGCCCTTCTTGCCGGCCGTCTGGTCGGCCCAGGCCGCGTAGTGGTTGTCCGCCGACGCGGACGCCTGCCAGGCCTTGGTGAGCGCGGCGGTCAGCTCGGCGTGCTGCGGGAGCTTGTCGACGGAGAGCTTGGCGAGGCTCTCCACCAGCCCGCTGCGCTGCTTGGCGGCCTCGCGCAGGTCCTTGGCGGCCCGGGGGAGGTTGTCGCAGGACTTCACATCGCCTACGGCGTTGATCACCGTGGTGCGGCCGGCGCCGCTCTGGGCGAGCAGCTTGTCCAGCGCCACGGCCTGCTCCCTGGCCGGGTCGGCCGACGCCGACGGGGAGGCCGACGGCGCCTCGGAGGCGGGCGCGGTGGCGGAGACGGTCTGGCTGCCGCCCTTGTCGTCGTCGCCTCCCCCGCCGGACATCATCGCGCCCGCGCCGACACCGACGATGGCGATCCCGACGCCGACGGCCGCGATGAGGGGCAGCCGGGAGCCGGTACGTCCGCCGCGGCCGCCGCCGTCACCGTCGTTCCCGCGCCGGCGGCCGCCGCCGGGACCGCCGGGACCGACCGGTCCCGCGGGGCCCTGCGGGGCGTACCCGGCCGGGCCGGCGGGGTGCTGCGGCTGCGGCTGCGGGCCGTCGATACGGGGCATCTGCTGCGTGGCCGAGGCGGGGCCGTCGCCGGACGGCGCGCTGCGGAACAGGTTGTCGAACTCGGCGGGCGGCTGGCGCCCCTCGTCCCCCGCCGCGCCGAGGGGCGCACCGGCGGGGCCGCCGGGCGCGGGCGCGATGTACTGCGTGGCCTCGGCGTCGGGGTTCGGCGCGGGCGGCTCCCCGTACCGCGGCGCCCGCCCGAGGAACCGCGTCGACTCGGCCTGCGTCTCGGCCGGTCTCTCCGGCGGCAGCGCCCCCGGGGCGACCGGGGGTATGTACTGCGTCGCCCCCTCGTCCGCCGCCGCCGGGACCGGCGGCAGGAACTGCGTCGCGCCCTCGTCGGCGGGGGGCAGCGGGGCGGAGCCCTGCCCGGGGTGGACGGGCTGACCGGGGTGGACGGGCTGACCGTACACACCCGGCTGACCGTGCTGACCGTCGTGGCCGGGCCGGCCGTGCTGCTGCTGGTACGGCGGCTGCGCGCCGTAGGGCTGGGCGCCGGCCGAGCCGTACGCCCCGCCGTCCACGGGACCGCCGTACGGCGTCGGCTGCGCGCCCTCCGGGGGCAGCGGGCCGGGCCCGGACCGCGGCGGCAGCGCACCGGGCGCCTGCGCGGGGCCGCCCTGCACGGCGGGCCAGCCGTGCCCGGAGTCCTGCCCGTGCAGGGAGGACTGACCAGCACGGTCGGACTGACCGGGGCCGGACGGCTGCCCGTACGCGGACGCCTGCCCCCGCGCGGACGGCTGCCCGTGCCCGGAGTCCTGCCCGTGCAGGGAGGACTGGCCGGGGCCGGAAGGCTGGCCGTATCCGGATCTCTGTCCCTGTGCGGGCGGCTCGGCCTGGCCGTAGCCGCCGGGCCGGCCGTACGCGGGGGTGTGCCCCGGCGCGGACGGCTGGCCGTGGCCGGTCGGCTGCCCCGGCGTCGGGGTCTGGCCGGGGTCTGGGGCTCCCCAGGGCTGGGCGCCGGGGGGCGTGGGCCAGCTCTGGCCCTCGTGCGTGCCCTGCTGCGGGCCCTGCTGCTCGGGGCCCCACGGCTGGTCCCACGCCTGGCCGCCGGGGGGCGCCGAGGGGGGAAGGGGCCGAGCGGGCCGCGTGCCGCCGGGCGGGCCCGGCAGCAAGGGCGCGCCGCCGTCCGAGGGCAGCACGATGCCTTCGTGCGCTTGCCGCGCCGAGGGCTCCTCGCCCTGTCCACTCTGCGTCACCGGGACTCCTACGAATGGGGGACCTTCGGAATCGTCGGCTCACGCTACCGGGTCCCCGGAGCCCACTGCCACGCAGCCTGGGGCGTCAACTCCTTCCCTGTGACTGCGGTAACAAAACCGGGCCGCACCACGCTGATCATGATCAGCACCGCGCACCGGCCCCTCACCTGCCCCTGGTTTCCCGGGAGTTCACGTGGGCGCGGCCCGTCCGTTCACGCGGCGGTCCGGAGATCCAGCCGCGCCCCGAACTCCCTGACCACCGCTTCCTCCCGGTACGGCTCCAGCCGCGCCTGGAAGTCCTCCAGATACTCCGCGCCCCGGTTCGAGCGCAGCGTCTCCAGGAGTTCCACGGCCTTCGTGGCGGTCGAGCATGCCTGTTCGATCTCGCGCTGCTGCACCTGCGCCGTGGCCAACAGCACATGCCCGATGGCCCGCCGGCGCGCCCGCGACTCCGGATGCCCCTCCAGGGACCGGCGGGCGTACCGCGCCGCCGCGTCGGCCTGGCCGAGGTCGCGGTGGCAGTGCGCCAACTCGTCGGCGAGATACGCCTCGTCGAAGTGCGCGATCCACACCGGGTCGTCCCCGGAGGCCGGATCGGCCGACTCCATCGCGCCGACCGCCCGCCCGGCCGCCTCGTGCGCCGCCCGTACGTCGCCCAGCAGCGCGTGCCCGCGGGCCTCGGCGGCGTGGAACATCGCGTCCGCGCGCGGCGTCACCCGCCCCCGAGCGCCCTCCTGCGCCGCGCGCGCCAACTGCGCGATCTCGCGCGGGTTCCCGAGCTGCGCGGCCAGATGGCTCATCGACGCCGCCAGCACGTACCCGCCGTAGCCGCGGTCCCCGGCGGCCTGGGCGAGCCGCAGCGACTGGATGTAGTACCGCTGGGCCAGGCCCGGTTGACCGGTGTCGACGGCCATATACCCCGCCAGCTCGGTCAGTCGGGCGACCGTGGCGAACAGGTCCCGCCCGACCGCCTCCCGGTAGGAGCCGGCCAGCAGCCCGGAGACGACGCTGTTGAGGTAGTGCACGAGCACCGGGCGCACGTGCCCGCTGCCGTACTGGTGGTCCAGGTCCACCAGCGCCTGCGTCATCGCCCGCACCGCCGCCACGTCGGACTGGCCCACCCGCGGTCCGGCCGAGCGCGACACCTGCGGGTCGGGCGCGGAGATCAGCCAGTCCCGGCTGGGCTCGACCAGCGCGGACGCGGCGACGGAGGAGCCGGACAGGAAGTCCCGGCGCCCCACGTCGCTGCGCCACAGCTCACAGACCTGCTCGATGGCCCCCAGTACCGTCGGCGAGAACTGGAGACCGACGCCGGACGCGAGGTTCTTGCCGTTGGCCATGCCGATCTCGTCGATCGTGACCGTACGGCCGAGCTTGCGGCCGAGCGCCTCGGCGATGATCGCCGGTGCCCGGCCCCGCGGTTGCTGTCCGCGCAGCCAGCGGGCCACGGAGGTCTTGTCGTACCGCAGGTCGAGACCGTGCTCGACCCCGCACATGTTGACCCGGCGGGCGAGGCCCGCGTTGGAGCAGCCCGCTTCCTGGATGAGCGCCTGCAGTCGTTCGTTCGGCTGCCGCGCGACGAGAGGCCTTGCGGCCATGACGTAACCCCCATGCGTCTCATGCGGTCTCGATGCTGTGCCGGCGACGAAAAGATCCGGCCGGGAAGATCAATGCCCCGCCGATGTGCCGACAATGCGAGACGTGCGAAGCTTGCGAGGATTGCCCTGTTCGGATGGTGCGGTTCAACACTCGGTCCGGGTCCGGCCCGCGGTGCCGGTACGGACCCGCGGTGCCGGTGCGCGGCCCAGTCGTGGCTACCCAGCTCCCGCGCCGGATCCTCCCGCGCGCCCCCGCGTATGCACCCATGCGCCCCGAATGCGGCATCGGTGCCCCGCCACCGCCCGCGCGACCCCCGTAACCCCTGGTGGGCGCGGGAGTTGTGCTGCACGTGGAAGAGACCATCCCGGGCACCGATGCCGCCCAGATCCCGCAGCAGCGCGGAACGTCGCTGCTGGAGACCGCCGTCCGCTACGCCGAGGAGCGCCACTGGGACGTGTTCCCCGGCACCTGGCTGGTGGCCGCCGACGGGGTGCAGCGCTGCTCCTGCGGCGACCCGGCGTGCGCCGCCCCGGGCGCGCACCCGGCGCGCGAGGACTGGGCGACGCAGGCGACCGGCAGCGCGACCGTGGCCCGCCGGATGTGGCAGAAGCAGCCGGCCGCGTCGATCCTGCTGCCGACGGGTCGGACGTTCGACGCGATCGACGTGCCCGAGACCGCGGGGTTCCTGGCGCTGGCCCGGATGGAGCGGATGGAGCTGACGCTCGGGCCGGTGACGCTGGCACCGGACCGGCGGATGCGGTTCTTCGTGCTGCCGGGTGCCGGTGCGAAGGTGCCGGATCTGGTGCGGCGGCTGGGGTGGTCGCCGCGGGTGCTGGACATGGGTGTGCTCGGGGAGGGGGCCTACGTGGCCGCGCCGCCCACGCGGTACGGGGTGCGGGGGGCGGTGCAGTGGGCCTGCCGGCCGACCGTGGCGAATCGGTGGTTGCCGGATGTGGAGGAGCTGATCTCGGCGTTGACGTATGCGTGCGGCAGGGATCGCTGAGGGCGCCTGTTCGTCTGCCGGGTCGCTGTGTTGGGGTGACTGCCGGTGCGTTGCGGTTGATGGCGCCGTTCCCCGCGCCCCCTGCGGGGGCGTTGTCGTCGCCGTAGGGTTTCGGGCGACGGAGGGAGACGTGATGGGTGCTGGTGCCGTGCGTGTGCGGGGGCTCTGGAAGCGGTTCGGGCAGCAGGTCGCTGTGGGTGGGATCGATCTGGACCTGCCCGCCGGGAAGTTCATCGGGCTGGTCGGGCCCAACGGGGCCGGGAAGACCACCACGCTCTCGATGGTGACCGGGCTGCTGCGGCCCGACCAGGGGACGGTCGAGGTCGTGGGCCACGACGTGTGGCGTGATCCGGTCGAGGTGAAGGCCCGGATCGGGGTGCTGCCCGAGGGGCTGCGGCTGTTCGAGCGGCTGTCGGGGCGGGAGCTGCTGGGGTACACCGGGCGGCTGCGGGGGCTGCCCGGGGCCGAGGTGGACAAGCGGGCCACGCAGTTGCTGGACGTGCTCGACCTGGCCGGGGCGCAGCACAAGCTCGTCGTCGACTACTCGACCGGCATGCGGAAGAAGATCGGCCTCGCGGCGGCCCTCCTGCACAACCCCGAAGTGCTGTTCCTGGACGAGCCGTTCGAGGGCGTCGACCCGGTGTCGGCGCAGACCATCCGGGGCGTGCTGGAGCGGTACACCGCCTCCGGCGCCACCGTCGTCTTCTCCTCCCACGTCATGGAGCTGGTGGAGTCCCTGTGCGACTGGGTGGCCGTCATGGCCGCCGGCCGCATCCGCGCCACCGGCACGCTCGCCGAGGTGCGCGGTGCGGCGGCCTCCTTGCAGCAGGCGTTCCTCGAACTCGTCGGCGCGGGCGGCCGGGACGCCGGCAGCGACCTGGACTGGCTGGGCGGCGGGGCGCGATGAGCGCGGAGTCCGTCACGTCGGTCTTCGTACGGCTGAAGCTGTCCCTGCTGCGCAACGGGCTGCGGCAGTCCGCCGGGCGCCGGGCCGCCTGGATCGCCTCGGCCGTCACCGTCCTGCTCTTCACCGCGCTCCAGCTGATCGGACTGATCGCGCTGCGCGGGTACGACCACGCGGAGGCGCTGGTCGTACTGCTCACCGCGGTGCTGGGGCTGGGCTGGGCGGTGCTGCCGCTGTTCTTCCCGAGCGGCGACGAGACGCTCGACCCGACCCGCCTGGTGATGCTGCCGCTGCGGCCCCGCCCGCTGGTCCGGGCGCTGCTCACGGCCTCGCTGGTGGGGATCGGGCCGCTGTTCACGCTGTGCGTGTTCACCGGTTCCGTGGTCGCGGTCGCGCACGGCGGGGCGGCGTACACCGCCGGGGCCGTCGGGATCGTGCTCGGGCTGCTGGTGTGCGTGACGCTGGCGCGGACGGTGGCCGCCGCCAACGTACGGCTGCTGACCAGTCGCAAGGGCCGTGACCTGGCGGTGCTGAGCGGGCTGGTCATCGCGATCGGCGCGCAGCTCGTCAACTTCGGCGCGCAGCGGCTCGGTTCGTCCGGGCCGGGGCAGCTCGACCCGGTGGCCGACGTGGTGCGCTGGGTGCCGCCCGCCTCCGTGATCGGCGCGACGGCCGCCGCGAGCGACGGTTCGTACGGCGTCGCGGTCGCCCAACTGGCGCTGGCCGCCGGGGCGCTGGTGCTGCTGCTGCGGGTGTGGGCGCGCCATCTGACGCGGCTGATGACCGCGCCCGACGGCTCCACGCTCCGGGGCGACACCCGGCCGGTGCGCGAGGGCGGCGCGGGCGGACTCGCCCGCTGGCTGCCGGCGGGCCGTACGGGCACCACGATGGAGCGCACCCTGCGCTACGTGTGGCGCGACCCCAAGACCAAGGCGGCGTGGGTGACGTCGCTGGCCATCGGCCTGATCGTGCCGGTGTTCAACGCCTGGCAGGGCACCGGCTCGGTGTACTTCGCCTGCTTCGCCGCCGGAATGCTCGGCATCCAGATGTACAACCAGTTCGGGCAGGACACGTCCGCGTTCTGGACGGTCGCGATGACGATCTCCTCGACGCGCGACGCGTACGTCGAACTGCGCGCCCGCACACTGGCGCTGCTGCTGATCACCCTGCCGTACGCCACCCTCGTGACCGTCCTGACCACGGCGATGCTCGACGACTGGCGGACCCTGCCCAAGGCGCTCGGGCTCTCCTTCGCGCTGCTCGGCGCGCTGCTGGCGACCGGCGCGTGGGCCTCGGCGAGCTTTCCGTACTCCATCCCCCAGGAGGGCCACAAGAACGTCGCCCCCGGTCAGGCGGGCCTGGCCTGGATCTCCATCGTCGGCGGCATGATCGGCGCGGCCCTGCTCTGCGCCCCGGTGATCGGCCTGACGATCTGGCTGAACGTGAGCGAGGCCGACGACGGGCTCGGCTGGCTGCTGCTGCCCGTGGGGGCGGTGTACGGCGCCGCGGTGACCCTCCTGGGCCTGCGGCTGGCGGCGCCCCGGACGGCGGGGCGGCTGCCGGAGATCCTCGCGGCGGTCAGCAAGGGGTGACGGCCGGGCCGGGCAGGGCGGGCCCGGAGAGCGGGCCGCCAGACCCGGTGCCGGCCGCCAGACCCGGTGCCGGCCGCCAGACCCGGTGCCGGCCGCCAGACCCGGTGCCGGCCGCCAGACCCGGTGCCGGCCGCCAGACCCGGTGCCGGCCGCCAGACCCGGTGCGGGCCGTCAGTCGCGGTGCGGGCCGTCAGTCGCGGAGGGAGTCCAGGAACGGTTCGATGGCCGCGCGCCAGGCCTCCGGCTGGTCGTAGTGGACGAGGTGGCCCGCGTCGGACACCTCCGCGTACTGGCCCTGCGGGAGGACGCGGACCATCTCCTGCGCCTCGGCGCGGCCCAGTTCGCCGTCGAGGCCGCGGACGACGAGGGTGGGGCAGCGGACCTGGGCCAGCTCCTCCCAGTGGGCGTCGTGCACCCAGGTCTCGCGGGTGCGGAGCATCTGCTCGGGCTCGAAGACGGGGCGCCAGCCGTCCGGGGACTCGGCCATCACCTCGGCGTAGAACTCGCCGCGCGCCGGGTTCGGGCGCTCCACCCAGGGGTCGTCCTCGCCGAACCACTTGCGGACGTCGGCGAGGGTGGCGAAGGGGACGGGCCAGGCGTCGAACCACTCGGCCCAGGTGTGCTGCGAGGCGCCGCCGAGCGCGGAGGCCCGCATGTCGCAGATGATCAGGCCCCGGACCAGGTCGGGGCGTCGGGCGGCGAGCTGCCAGGCGGTCAGCGCGCCCATCGCGTGGCCGATGACGACGGCCGGGCCGAGGCGGAGCTGCTCCAGGGCGGCCTCGGCGTCCTCGACGTAGGCCTCGCGGGTGTAGGCGCCCTGCGGGGGCTTGTCGCTGCGGCCGTGGCCGCGCTGGTCGAGGGCGACGGCGCGGTGGCGGGCGGAGAGCCAGCGGGCGGTGGGGGCCCAGTGCGAGGCACGGCCCATGAGGCCGTGCAGTAACAGCACGCCGGGCGGGTCACCGGCCGTCGCCCGCGCGCGGCCCGGCTTGTCAGCCCCGTGGGTCCCGTCGGTGCCGTCGGTGCCGTCGGTGCCGTCGGGCTTGGGAGGGTCGCCGAACTCCCAGGCGGCGAGGCGTACGCCGCCCGCGCCGGTCACGTCGATGCGCCGCGCCATAGGTCCTGGCACCCCCAAGCTCCGCTCGGACCATGTCCTGCCTGCGTCTGCAGATTATCGAAAGCTCATTCGAAATTGCCGTTCGGAGGGTCAACACCCCTCCTTCGAGTGACATCACCCGGGGATTGATCGCCGTCGCTCAGGGGAGATCTTCAACGGGAGGCGGACCGCTCGGGGAAAACGGTCCGACGGGATGGACCCTGAGAGCTCGGGGCTCCGGGTCAGCACAGGGGAGGACAGGCCCCGGCGCCGTCAGGCGCCGGGGCCCTCTCCGTCTCTCCGGCACGTCGTCCTCCCCCTCTCCGACCGGGCGACATCGCTGTCGGGCGCCGCGGCCAGGAGCCCTTGTACGTCATATGCCTCACGGCACAGCCTTGCACGCGCCGCGCCCGGACGCTGCGATTCGGGCCACATCCCCACCCGGGGAGGACGGCCCGCGACGGCCCGCGCACGGGGCCCGCGCGGGCTCAGCGCTTGGCGACGAAGACGTGCGACGCGGTGTCCGCCTCCAGCTCGGCGGCCTCGCCGCCGCTGCCGACCAGGACGCCGCCCGCCGACTCGGTCACGCTGACCACCGAGCCGGGCTGCACGCCCGCGCGGCGCAGGGTGTACATCAGCTGCGCGTCCGTCTGGATCGGCTCGCCGATGCGGCGGACGACGACGGTCTTACCCTCCAGGCCCGGGTCCAGGTCGGCGAGCGAGACCATGCCCTCGTCGAGGAACGGGTCGGCGCCGTCCGCGTCGCCCAGCTCCTCCAGGCCCGGGATCGGGTTGCCGTACGGCGACTCGGTCGGGTGGCGCAGCAGCTCCAGCACGCGGCGCTCGACGGCCTCGCTCATCACGTGCTCCCAACGGCAGGCCTCGGCGTGCACCTGCTCCCACTCCAGGCCGATCACGTCGACGAGCAGACACTCGGCGAGCCGGTGCTTGCGCATGACGCGCGTCGCCAGGCGCCGGCCCTCGTCGGTCAGCTGCAGGTGGCGGTCGGCGGCCACGGACACCAGGCCGTCGCGCTCCATCCGCGCCACTGTCTGACTCACCGTGGGGCCGCTCTGGTCGAGGCGCTCGGCGATCCGGGCGCGCATGGGGACCACACCTTCCTCCTCCAGCTCGAGGATGGTGCGGAGATACATCTCCGTGGTGTCGATCAGTCCGGACATTTAGTGCCCCTTGATGAGATTGCCGGAGGCGCCCCGGCGCGTGCGCTGGCCCTGGCCTCAATTCTGACGCATCGCACCGACAACCGTGCGGTGCCGCGAAAGGCGGGGCCCGCGGGCGGCGCCACGCCGTATTGACACCGTACTGGTCCAGACCGCACCGTGATCCGCGACGCAGCCACACCGAAGGGGTCCCGCATGAGCGACCGCAAGCCGGCCGGCCAGTTCCTCGACGCGGCGATCGACCTCCTGCGGCGGGTCCGCGACGAGGAGGCCGACGGCATCGAGGCGGCCGGCACGCTGCTCGCCGACACGGTGCGCGACGGCGGGCGGCTCTTCGCCTTCGGCGCCGGCCACTCCTCGCTCGCCGCGCAGGACGTCGTGTACCGCGCGGGCGGGCTGGCCCTGATGAACCTGCTCGTGGTGCCCGGTGTCGTGGGCGTCGACGTGATGCCGGCGACGCTCGGCTCCGCCCTGGAGCGCGTCGGCGGCCTCGCCGGTGCCGTACTGGAATCGTCGCCGCTCCGCGCGGGCGACGTCCTGGTGATCATCTCCCTGTCCGGGCGCAACGCGCTGCCCGTCGAGATGGCGATGAGCGCCCGCGCCCTCGGCGTCCGCGTCATCGGCGTCACCTCGGTCGCGTACGCCGCCGAGACCACGTCGCGGCACGCCTCGGGGACGTTCCTCAAGGACCACTGCGACGTCGTGCTGGACTCCAAGATCGCCGTCGGCGACGCGGAACTGACCCTCGACACCGTCCCCACCCCCTTCGCCCCCGCCTCCACGGTCGTCACCAGCGCCCTCATGCAGGCCGTCATGGCCACCGCCGCCACCGTCCTCGCCGCCCACGGCACCGAGCCGCCGCTCCTGCGCTCCGGCAACGTCGACGGCGGCCACGACTGGAACACCCGGGTGCTGGACGAGTACGGGGACCGGATCTTCTACCGGCGCTGAGCAGCCGCCCCGGCGGACCAGGCGCCCCTACGGCCGCTCCACCGCCGCCGCCAGATCCAGTGCCGTGGCGATGTGGGCCGCGACGTCCTCCGCGTACATCGCGTCCGCCCGTTCGAAGGCGGTGCGGCCCGCGCCGCGCAGGAAGGTGACGACGCCGAGGGTGCGGCCGCGGCTGCGCAGGACCGCGCACAGCCCGTGGACGGTGTCCTCGGGCCACTGGCGGGCCCTGGCCCACTGCCGTACCTGCTCGGCCGGCACCGTGCGCACGCCCGCGCTGGCCCGCACCGAGCCCGCCCGCTCCACGCACTGCACCGCCGGATGCCCCTCGCCGTAGCGCACCGGCACCCCGGCCGTGCCGGACGGCAGGCTCGGGCCCGGGGCGCCGGACGGGGTCGCCGCGACCCGGACCAGCCGCACCGGCCCGGCCTCGTCGGTGTCCACCGCGGCCCCGCCCACGACCCGGTCGATCAGCGCGTGGTCGGCGAACCCGGCGAGCGCGAAGTCCAGGTGGACGACGGCCGCCTCCGCCGGGTCCTCGCACTCGGCGGCCGCCCGCGCCGCCCGGTGCAGCTGGTTGGCCCGGAAACGCAGCAGCGCTCCCTCCTGCTCGGCCTGCCTGCTCTCGGTGACGTCCTGGAACAGCCAGCCGACGCCCAACGGCACCGGCTCCTCCGCCAGCGGCGACGCCAGCCGCACGAACCCGCTGCGCCAGCACCGGCGCCGCTCGCCCTCCGGCGTGCGCACGCTGACCCACAGCTCGGCGGGCGCGGGCGGCGCGCCCTCGGCCAGCACGTGCGTCAGCGCGTTCTCCAGCTCTTCGGCGCCCCGCGCGAGCAGGTCGCCGAGCGGCCGCCCCAGTACGGCCGTACGCCCGGCGCCGAGCGAGCGCGCCGCGTGCGCGTTGACCACGGCGGGGCGCAGGTCGACGTCGACCAGGACGACCCCCCAGGCGGCGTCCTCCAGCAGGGCCTCGCTGAGCGCGATGGACCGCTCCAGGTCGATCTGCGCGTGCACCTCGCTGAACGCGCAGTACACCCCGGCGGGCTTGCCGTCGGCGCCGCGCACCGCCGCGGACTGGGTGCGCACCAGGACCCGGCCGCCGTCCTTGGTCAGCAGCGCGAACTCGTGCACCTGGCGTCCCGGCGCGCGCATCGCGGACAGCAGCCGGTCCTCGACCTCACCGGCGTCCGCGCGGCGCACGGCCCAGCCGGCGAACCCCTGCCGGCCCACGGCCTCGGCGGCACTCCAGCCGAGGATCCGCTCGGCCTCGCGGTTCCAATGGGTGACGACCCCGTCCGCGTCGAAGGCGCACAGGGCGGCGTCCATGCCGTCGAGGAGCGCGGCCAACAGGTCCGCGCCGTCCCGCTCGGGCTGCTCCGGCTCGTCCGGCCCCAGCTCGTCGGTGGTCCCACTACGCCGGGAAGCACTCACCTGGACCCCCTGCACGCTGCGTCCGCCGTACGGTACGTCGGTTCGCTCACTGGCCTTCATTCAACTCGAACGTGATGCAGCACACACCGAGTTCCCACAACATTGCGGAAATCGTTGTACTGCGGAAACCCGGCATACGCCCCTGTCATGAGGGGTCGCGGGGCGGGGACGGCGGGCCGCCGTCGAGACGCAGGTCCACCCACTCCTCGCGCTCACCGTCCAGCACGTACCGCTCCCTCTCCACGAACCCACGCCCCCGGGCGAACCGCAACCCGTCCGCGTCGGCCGCCAGCACCACCGTCTCCACGGCCCCGGCGCCGAGCACGCGCGCGTGCGCGAGGCCCGACGCGTACAGCGCCGTACCGATCCCCCGCCCCCGGTACGCGGGCAGCACCC
Source organism: Streptomyces sp. cmx-10-19 (assembly GCA_049998335.1). Taxonomy (GTDB): domain Bacteria; phylum Actinomycetota; class Actinomycetes; order Streptomycetales; family Streptomycetaceae; genus Streptomyces. Next base: position 188,109 of record JAEBFB010000003.1, on the reverse strand, counting down.
GGGCGATCACGGTCGCCACCCGCTCCCCGCCCCCGGGCGGCCGGACGGTGGAGCAGCCGACGAGGACGTCCCCGAGGTAGGCGTTCTCCAGCCGGTGCCGCCCGGCGCGCTCGCGCACCTCGTCGGCGGTCAGCGCGGCGGGCGGCACGATCGTGTTGTGCACGTGCCGCCAGTGCTCGACACCGGCGTCGCCGTCCACGGCCTCGATCCGCAGCCCGCCGTCGGTCCTCACCGGCGCCCGGCGCGCCTCCACCTCGATCTCGATCCGCATCCGCTCGTCGGCGAGCCCGCAGACCATCATGGTCGCGGCCGGCCGCACCTGTCCGAACGTCCGCCGCAGCAGGGGCCAGCAGGGCTCGAAGTCCTCCCGCGCGGGGAGCAGGTACCGCACGCGCACGACGTCCGCGAACACGCACCCCGCCTCCGCGAGCGCCGCCCCGATGTTCCGCAGGCACTGCTCGGCCTGCTCCACCACGCCCTCGGGGATGCTCATCGCCGCGTAGTCGAACCCGGTCGTCCCGGACACGTGCACCCGGTCCCCGTCGACCACGGCCCGCGCGTACCCGATCCGCTCCTCGAACACCGACCCGCTGCCGATCGCCCGCCTCACCGGCGGTCCCCCCGCGTGTTTCGTCATGGGCGAAACGGTAGGTGACCAGCGTGAACACGTCCATGCGGGGGCGGTGACGAATCGGCCCGCAAAAACGGGTTGATCCGGGGCGGACGGCTTCCTAATGTGGGCGTCACTTCGGAAAGGAGGTGGTTCGGCAAATGTATGAATACCGGACGGAAGAGGTGGCTGCGGGCTAGCAGCCCGTCACCACACCTGTGCGGTGCCGGACCCGCGTGTGCGCGATGCACGCAGCCGGCCAATCCATCGCAGTCACCCGACCCGCGAGTCGCCGGTACGTCCGGCCGGCTCCTCCACGGAGGAACCTGACTCGCGGGTCGCCTGCGTTCTCAGAAGGTCCGCACGGACTCTCAGGGGCGCGTGACGGCCTCGTGGCCGTCGACGTCGCGGGGGTCGCGGGGGCCCGGGCCGATGTAGTGGGCGGAGGGGCGGACCAGGCGGCCGGTGCGCTTCTGTTCCAGGATGTGGGCGGACCATCCGGCCGTGCGGGCGCAGGTGAACATCGAGGTGAACATGTGCGCCGGCACCTCGGCGAAGTCGAGCATGATGGCGGCCCAGAACTCGACGTTGGTGGCCAGGATCCGGTCGGGGCGGCGGGCGTGGAGTTCGGCGAGGGCGGCCTTCTCCAGGGCCTCGGCGACCTCGTAGCGCGGGGCGCCCAGTTCGCGGGCGGTGCGGCGCAGGACGCGGGCGCGGGGGTCCTCGGCGCGGTAGACGCGGTGGCCGAAGCCCATGAGGCGTTCGCCGGCGTCGAGGGTCTTCCTGACGTACGCCTCGGCGTCGCCGGTGCGCTCGATCTCCTCGATCATGCCGAGGACGCGGGAGGGGGCGCCGCCGTGCAGCGGTCCCGACATGGCGCCGACGGCTCCGGAGAGGGCGGCGGCGACGTCGGCGCCGGTGGAGGCGATGACGCGGGCGGTGAAGGTGGAGGCGTTCATGCCGTGCTCGGCGGCGGAGGTCCAGTAGGCGTCGACGGCGGCGACGTGCCGGGGGTCGGGTTCGCCGCGCCAGCGGATCATGAAGCGCTCGACGACGGACTGGGCCTTGTCTATCTCGCGCTGCGGGACCATCGGCAGGCCCTGGCCGCGGGCGGACTGGGCGACGTAGGACAGGGCCATGACGGCGGCGCGGGCGAGGTCGGCGCGGGCCTGCCCGGCGTCGATGTCCAGGAGGGGTTCGAGTCCCCAGACGGGGGCGAGCATGGCGAGGGCCGACTGGACGTCGACGCGGATGTCGCCGGAGTGCACGGGGATCGGGAAGGGCTCGGCGGGCGGCAGGCCGGGGGTGAAGGCGCCGTCGACGAGCAGGCCCCATACGTTGCCGAAGGAGACGTGGCCGACGAGGTCCTCGATGTCGACGCCGCGGTAGCGGAGGGCGCCGCCCTCCTTGTCGGGTTCGGCGATCTCCGTCTCGAACGCGACGACTCCCTCTAGTCCGGGTACGAAGTCGGACATCAGGCGGCTCCTCGTGGTCGTGGTGTGCGGCGACGCGTCGGTGAAGGCCGTGCGGTCGCCTCCTGTGGATCCACGGTCGTGTCCCCGACTCGCGGTCCGGCGGTCACCCCTGTGATGCCCCACCGGGGCCGGGCCAAGCACGATATCCCCGGGTGCCGGGTTCGGGGAGTGGTCCGGCACTCGGTGCCGGTACCTGCCGGAGGGCCCCGGTGATACGGCAGGATGGGCGGCGTGACCGACCCCGAAGCCGCCTCCGCCGTGCCCTTCGACCTCGCCTCGATGCGCAAGCAGTACCGGGCCGAGGGGCTGTCCGAGTCCGAGCTGGCCGCGACCCCGTTCGAGCAGTTCGCGCGCTGGTTCAGGCAGGCGGCGACGGAGGGCGGGCTGTTCGAGCCGAACGCCGTGGTGGTGTCGACGGCGGACGCGCGGGGCCGGCCCAGTTCCCGCACGGTGCTGCTGAAGCACTTCGACGAGCGGGGCTTCGTCTTCTACACCAACTACGACTCCCGCAAGGGCCGTGAGCTGGCGGAGAACCCGTACGTATCGCTGCTGTTCCCCTGGCATCCGATGGCCCGGCAGGTCATCGTCACGGGCGAGGCCCGGCGCACCGGCCGCGACGAGACGGCGGCGTACTTCCGCACCCGCCCGCACGGCTCCCAGCTGGGCGCGTGGGCGAGCGCCCAGTCCTCGGTGGTCCCCGGCGGTCGCGAGGCCCTGGACGCGGCGTACGAGGAACTCGCCTCCCGCTACCCGGAGGGCGAACGCGTCCCGGTCCCCCCGCACTGGGGCGGCTTCCGTGTGACCCCGGCCTCGGTCGAGTTCTGGCAGGGCCGGGAGAACCGCCTCCACGACCGCCTGCGCTACGTGGCGGAGGAGGACGGGAGCTGGCGGGTGGAGCGGCTCAGTCCGTGAGCCGGCGGCATTCCGCCGGCCCGGGGGACGGAGAGCCTGGAGTCCTACGTGCTTCAGCTGCTCGACGGTGAGGGGTGGCCCTGCCCCCGGCCGCGGCGGCGCCTGAGCCGGCGTCGTCACTCCCCCAGTGCCGCCGGCTCCGCGTCGGCGCGCTCGGTGATCAGGGTGAGGACGCGGCCGACGGTGGCCAGGGCGTCGGTGGGGATGCCGGCCCAGATGCGGGCGGAGACGGGGGCGGTCGCCGCGCCGACGTCGGCGAGCAGGGCGCGGCCCGCGTCGGTGGGCGCGAGGTGGGGGCCGTCCTCGGCGAGCAGGCCCTTGGCGAGCAGTCCGTCGAGGGCGGCGCGGAGGGTGTCCGGGGCGGCCTTGAGGTAGTCGCGGACCTGGGCGACCAGGGCGTCCGGCGTCAGCGGGGCGGTGGCGGTGGCGGCCGCGCGCAGGGCGACGTGCTGCGGGAACGTGACGCCGCGCTCGGCCAGGAAGTGCTCCAGGACGCCTCGGGCGGCGTAGTGGGCGAGGGCGAGGACGCGGCTGTCGGCGGCAGGGGGCGCGGTCGCGGGTACGGCACTCGTGGATTCGGTGCTGGTCATGGCCTCGGTCTCCTCCGAGTGCTCTCGTCGTGCGGTACGGGTGGAGCGAGAGGTACGTCGAGCAGGGTCGTCAGCTCCTCGGTGAACGCGCGCGTCCGTGGCGCGTCGAGGCCGCCGAGCGGTTCCAGCAACTGCTGGAGCCGCCGTCGACCCGACACTGGCCGAGCCGACCGGCCGGGAGCCCGCCGGCTTCGGCACCCTGCTGGAGCGCGCCTGGAGGGAGTGAGCGAGCCGCACAGAGGGCGCGCCACCTTCTGGCGAGGGCGGCGGCGCGGCCCGACCCGTACGTCCGGGAGCTACGGCAGGTCCGGGACCGCCCGTACCCGGCGCGCCGTCCCACCTGGGTCCGCACCGCGCCCATGCTCGCCGCGATGACGAGGGCGACGGCGGCGGACTGGGTGGCGGACAGGGCCTGGTCGAGGACGAGGAAACCGGCCGCCGCGGCGATGGCGGGCTCCAGGCTCATCAGGATCGCGAAGGTGGGCGCGGGCAGCCGGCGCAGGGCGAGGAGTTCGAGCGTGTACGGCAGTACGGAGGAGAGCAGCGCGACCCCGGCGCCGAGCCCGAACGTCACCGGGTCGAGCAGCTTCGTCCCCGACTCGGCGATGCCCAGCGGCAGGAACAGCAGCGCCCCGACCGCCATCGCCAGGGCCAGCCCGTCGGCCTGCGGGAAACGGCGGCCGGTACGCGCGCTGAACACGATGTACGCCGCCCACATCCAGCCCGCCGCCAGCGCGAAGGCGGCACCGGCCGGGTCGAGGTCGTCGAAGCCGCCGCCGCCGAGCAGGAAGACGCCGCCCAGGGCGAGCGCGGCCCAGACCAGGTTGACCGGGCGCCGGGAGGCGAAGACGGAGAGGGCGAGCGGGCCGAGCACCTCCAGGGTGACGGCGGGGCCGAGGGGGATGCGGTCCACGGCCTGGTAGAAGAGGCCGTTCATGCCGGCCATCGCGACGCCGAAGACGACGACCGTGCCCCAGTCGGCCCGGGAGTGGCCGCGCAGCCGGGGCCGGCAGACCACCAGCAGGACGACGGCGGCCACGAACAGCCGCAGCGTCACGACACCGAGCGCACCGGCGCGCGGCATGAGGTTCACGGCCAGCGCGGCGCCGAACTGCACGGACAGCCCGCCGGCGAGCAGCAGCCCGACGGGCCCGAGCGCGCCCCACCGCCCCTCCGGGGCGTCCGTCTGGCCTGCGGCCCGGCCGACGTCCACCACGGGTACGGCGGGGTCGGTCGGGGTGGCGGGTACGGCGCTGGGGGTGCTCACGAGGGCTCCGGGGACGTCTGCGGGCAGGCCGGGAAGTGATGACTGCGCGATTGTTCAGTTCAGTGTACTGCGTAGTGCACAATAATGGACTGAGTCAGGCGCATCGCCGTGCCACGCAACTGTCGCGGGCCGGGGGCGCCGCTGTCAACGAGAGTCCGCCCGGTAGCGTCCACGGGGTGAGACGACTCGTTGCCCGCGCCTGGCGCCTGCTGCGCCCCGTACAGAGCCGCGTCGTGTGGTTCCTGAACGCCAAGTTCGTGGTCGGCGTGACCGGCGTCGTACGCGACGACGAGGGCCGGGTGCTGCTGCTGAAGCACCGGATGTGGCCGCCCGGCCGCCAGTGGGGCCTGCCGAGCGGCTTCGCGCACAAGGGCGAGGACTTCCGGGCGACCGTGGTGCGCGAGGTGCGGGAGGAGGCCGGCCTCGACGTGGAGGCCGGCCGCCTGGTCATGCTGAACAGCGGCTTCCGCACCCGCCTGGAGGTGGCGTACGAGTGCCGGCTGCTCGGCGGTGAGCTGCGCCTGGATCCCTTCGAGATCCTGGAGGCCCGCTGGTGCCGCCCGGACGAGCTGCCCGAGGAGATCCAGCCGGTGTGCGGTCCGCTGGTACGGGGCGAGACGGCACCGTGAGCGGCGCCGCCTCCCCGCCCTGCCCGCCGCCTTCCCGCCCGCCGCCTTACCGCCCTGCCCGCCGCCTTACCGCCCCGCCCCCTTGCCGGTCAGCCCATGCTCTTGGCCCCGTCCAGGGACTCCCGGATGATGTCGGCGTGACCGGCGTGCTGGGCGGTCTCCCCGATGATGTGCAACAGCACCCGGCGGGCCGACCAGCGTCCACCCGGCTCGTGCCACGGCGCCTTCGGCAGCGGGTGCGAGGCGTCGAGGTCGGGCAGCGAGGCGACCAGGGCGTCGGTACGGCGCGCCACCTCGGCGTAGGCGTCGAGGACCCCGGCCAGCGTCTCCCCCGGCAGCATCCGGAACTGGTCCGCCCGCTCGGCCCAGTCCTCCTCGGTCATGGCGGTGAAGTCGCCCAGCGCGGACGGGCCCTCCAGGATGAAGTCCCCCCAGCCCTGCTCACAGGCGGTCACGTGCTTGATCAGGCCGCCCAGGCACAGCTCGCTGGCGGTGGTCCGCTGTCCGGCCTGCTCGTCGGTGAGGTCACGGGTGGTGAACCGGAGGAAGTGCCGCTGCGTGGCCAGTGCCTCCAGCAGGTCGGCACGTTCACCGGTGACGGCCGGGGCCTCGGTCGATTCGGGGGTGGTCAGCTCGTCGAGGGTCATGGTCCTCCGCCTTACGCTGTGTCTCGTTCTGTTCCGTCGGTCGAGACCCACGTTAAGAGCCATCGAGGTCAGGTCATGTCCTACTTGGCCGCGATCCCGGCGTTCCCCGCGATCCCCGCGCCGCCCATCAGCGGCTCCCGCCCCCGGTGCCGTCGAAGGCGCCCCCGCACAGCCGCCCGACCCCCGCCGTGGACGGCTCGTCGGCACCGCCGCGCAGCAGATGCGCCACACCACCGACCGTGTCGCTGCCCGGCACGGTCACCACGAGGCCGGGCACGCCCGTCGCCGTCGAAGTCGGCGGCACCTTCCACCCCCGCCGCAGGCTGGACGGGGCACCCCGCACGGATACGGCGCGACGATCCCCACCCGGCCGACTCCTCCTTCACAGCGACGACGGCTCGCGTACCGCTCCGCCGAGTCGCGGGTGCCATGACCGGAACGGCCACCGCGCCGCGCACGTCAGGACGATCGACGCGCCCACCGGAACCCTGAACGTTCGAACCGCGCTGCGTGAAGCCAGGACGACCGAGGCCGGCCCGGTACGACCCGAGGAGCACCGTGAACGACACTGCCCACTCGTTGGCCTCCCGTCTCCACGACCCGCTCGTGGAGTATTCGCTGACACGGGTGTCCAACGGCCTGCCCGCGAGAGCCGCTGTGGTGGCCGGTGAGCGTCGCGCGCTCGCCGAGCGCACCGTGCCCCTCGGACCGGACGCGAGGTGGATCGTCCCGGCCGCCTACTCCGGCCTCGCCACCATCGGCCTGCGGGCCGACGAGCTGCCAGGCGGGCCGGGTTGAGCAGATGCCGGGCGGGCAGGCGGACGGACAACGACTGCCGCGCGCGTTGCTCGTGCAGCGAGGAGTGCCGCACGAGCAACGGGCGCCATGCAGCAAACTAGGGACCGGAACCGGGCGGTACGTCCTCCGCCGGCACCTCCGCCAAACCCTCCGCCAACCCTTCCGCCAGCACCTCCGCCAGATGCCGCCCCCGCACCCCCGCCAACTGCTCCAGCTGCGTCCGGCACGAGTACCCGTCCGCCAGGACCACCGCCCCGTCCGGCGCCTCGCGCACCGCCGGGAGCAGCTGTTCCTCCGCGCACGCGGCGGAGACCGCGTAATGCCCCTGCTCGAAACCGAAGTTGCCCGCGAGGCCGCAGCAGCCGCCGCTCAGCTCACCGTCCAGTCCCGCGGCGGCGCGCAGGCGGCGGTCGGCGGTGTCGCCCAGGACCGCGTGCTGGTGGCAGTGGGTCTGCCCGGTGACCGGACGGTCCAGGGCGGGCGGGGTCCAGTCGGGGGCGTGGCGTTCCAGGGCCTCCGCGAAGGTCAGGACACGGCCCGCGAGCAGCGCCGCGCGCGGGTCGTCGTGCAGCAGCTCGGGCAGGTCGGTGCGCAGGGCCGCCGCACAGCTCGGTTCCAGCACGACGACCGGTGCCGACGTCTCCAGCACCGGCGCCATCAGGTCCAGCGTCCGGCGCATCACCGCGCGGGCGCGGTCGAGCTGGCCCGTCGAGACGTACGTCAGTCCGCAGCAGGCCCGGCCCCGGCGGGCCCCCAGGAGCGACAGCGCCGACGCCGACGTACCGTCCCCGACCCGCCCGCCGCCCCGCAGCGTCGGCGGCAGCACCACCCGCAGCCCCGCCGCCTCCAGCACCCGTACGGCGGCCCGTCCCACGGACGGCGACAGGTGCTCGGTGAAGGTGTCGGGCCACAGGACCACCAACTCCCCATCCCCAGAGTCTTTTTTGCGGCGCTTCCGCCACCACCTGCTGAACGTCTCCCCCGCCAGCCGCGGCACCTCCCGCTCCCCCGCGATCCCGCCCAGCCGCTTCCCCACCACCGCCAACACCCGTACGGACGCGAGCGTGTTGACGACCGGCGCCAGCCGCAGCCGGGACGTCCAGCGCAGCCACTCCGGAAGGCGGCCCATCGTGTAGTGGGCGGCCGGACGGCGGCGGCCGGCGTAGTGGTGGTGCAGGAACTCCGCCTTGTACGTGGCCATGTCCACCCCGGCCGGGCAGTCGGTCCGGCACCCCTTGCAGGACAGGCACAGATCGAGGGCGTCCCGTACCTCCACCGACCGCCAGCCGTCGGTCACCAGCTCCCCCGCGAGCATCTCGTGCAGCAGCCGGGCCCGCCCCCGCGTGGAGTGCTCCTCCTCACCGGTGGCCCGGAAGGACGGGCACATCACGGACGCCCCCGCCGCCGGCGTCGTACGGCACTTCGCGACCCCGACACAGCGCCGTACGGCCGCCGCGAAGTCCCCGCCGTCGGACGGGTAGCCGAACGCGACGTCGACCACCGGCCGGCGGGGAAGGACCGAGAAGCGGAGGTTCGCGTCGAGCGGCGCGGGGCGGACCAGCATTCCCGGGTTGAGGAGGTCGTCGGGGTCCCACACCGCCTTGGCGCGCTCGAAGAGGGCGACGGTCTCCGCCCCGTACATGCGCGGCAGCAGCTCGGCGCGCGCCTGCCCGTCCCCGTGCTCCCCGGACAGCGACCCGCCGTGCGCCACGACCACGTCCGCGAGCGACTCCGAGAACCGCCGGAAACGGGCCACCCCGGCCTCCGACAGCAGGTCGAAGTCGATCCGTACGTGGATGCAGCCGTCGCCGAAATGGCCGTACGGCGTCCCGCGCAGACCGTGCTCCGCCAGCAGCGCCCTGAAGTCCCGCAGGTACGCGCCCAGCCGGGCGGGCGGCACCGCGCAGTCCTCCCAGCCGGGCCACGCCTCCGAGTTGTCCGGCATCCGGGTCGCCGTACCGCTCGCGTCCTCCCGGATGCGCCACAGCGCCCGCTGCCCGGCCGGGTCGCTCACCACGCGGGCGTCGATGACATCGGCCGCCCGTACGACCGCCTCGGCCCGCGCCCGCGCCTCCCCCGCCGTCTCCCCGCCGGTCTCCACGAACAGCCACGCCCCGCCCCGGGGCAGTCCGGCCGGTGACGGCACCAGGTCGGCGGCCATGCCCTCCACCGTCAGCGGGCCCAGCGGCAGCAGCCCGGCCGCCGCCTGCGCCGCGCCGGTCTCGTCGGCGTAGCCCAGGACCGCGAGCGCCCGCGCGCGCGGCGCCTCGACCAGCCGTACGACCGCCTCGGTCAGCACGCCGAGCGTGCCCTCGGAGCCGCAGAAGGAACGGGCGACGTCGGCGCCGTTCTCGGGCAGCAGCGCGTCGAGGGCGTAGCCGGAGATACGGCGGGGCAGCTCCGGGAAGCCGGTCCGCAGCCGCGCCAGCTCCCCGTCGACGAGCGCGCGCAGCCCGTCGGGCGCCCCGGCCCACGCCCGCCCGAGTCGCATCCGCTCCCCGCCCGCCGTGAGGACGGTCAGCTCGCGCACACTGTCGGCGGTCGTGCCCCAGGCCACGGAGTGGGAGCCGCAGGAGTTGTTGCCGATCATGCCGCCGAGGGTGCAGCGGCTGTGGGTGGAGGGGTCGGGCCCGAAGCGGAGCCCGTGCGGGGCGGCGGCCTCCTGGAGCCGGTCGAGCACGAGCCCCGGCTGCACGACGGCGGTACGCGCGTCGGGATCCAGCGAGACGAGCCGGTTCATGTGCCGGGTGAAGTCGAGCACGACCCCGGTTCCGGTCGCCTGCCCGGCGATGGACGTACCCCCGCCCCTCGGCACGACCGGCACCCCGCGCTCCCGGCACACCGCCAGCACGGCCGCGACATCGTCGGCGTCCCTCGGCGCGACGACGCCGAGCGGGACCCGGCGGTAGTTGGACGCGTCCATCGTGGTCAGCGCCCGGGAGGTGACGTCGAAGCCGACCTCGCCGCGGACGGCCCTGCGCAGTACTGCCTCCAGATCGGTCATGCGTCCAGGATGGCCCTCGTAGCTCCGTACAGGTCCGCCAGGCGGAGATCTCGGAGATCTCTCGTCTCATCGGACGGACATGGCTTCGTCCGTTTTCTCCGAGGGGATACGCTCGCGCCGTGGCTGAGATCCAGATTCCTGCTGACATCAAGCCCGCCGACGGTCGATTCGGCGCGGGTCCCTCCAAGGTGCGGGTGGAGGCGCTGGACGCCCTGGCCGCCACCGGTACGTCCCTGCTCGGCACCTCCCACCGCCAGGCTCCGGTCAAGAACCTGGTCGGCAAGGTCCGCGAGGGCATCTCCGACCTGTTCCGGCTCCCCGACGGCTACGAGGTGATCCTCGGCAACGGCGGCTCCACCGCGTTCTGGGACGTCGCGACGCACGGCCTGATCGAGAACAAGTCGCAGCACCTGAGCTTCGGCGAGTTCTCCTCCAAGTTCGCCAAGGCCGCGGGGCTCGCGCCATGGCTCGCCGAGCCGACGGTCGTCTCCGCCGACCCGGGCACCCACCCCGAGGCGCACGCCGAGGCGGGCGTCGACGTGTACGCCTTCACGCACAACGAGACCTCGACCGGCGTCGCGATGCCCATCAAGCGCGTCGCGGGTGCCGACGAGAACGCCCTCGTCCTGGTCGACGCGACCTCCGGCGCCGGCGGCCTGCCGGTCGACATCGCCGAGACCGACGTCTACTACTTCGCCCCGCAGAAGTCCTTCGCCTCCGACGGCGGCCTGTGGATCGGCGTCTTCTCCCCGGCCGCGATCGAGCGCGCCGAGCGCGTCCACGCGTCCGGCCGCCACGTCCCGGAGTTCTTCTCCCTGCCGACGGCGATCGACAACTCCCGCAAGAACCAGACGTACAACACGCCTGCGCTCGCGACCCTGTTCCTCCTGAACGAGCAACTGGAGTGGATGAACGGCCAGGGCGGCCTGGACTTCACCACCGGCCGCACGAAGGACTCCTCGACGCGCCTGTACACGTGGGCCGACGAGTCCAAGTACGCCACCCCGTTCGTCTCCGACCCGGCCAAGCGCTCCCAGGTGATCGGCACGATCGACTTCGCGGACGACATCGACGCGGCCGCCGTCGCCAAGGTGCTCCGCGCCAACGGCGTCGTCGACACCGAGCCGTACCGGAAGCTGGGCCGCAACCAGCTGCGCGTCGCGATGTTCCCGGCGATCGACCCGTCGGACGTCGAGGCCCTGACGAAGTGCGTGGACTACGTCATCGAGAAGCTCTAGCCGCCGGCGGCGGTAGCGGTACGTGAAGGGGCGCCCGGCGATGTGATCGCCGGGCGCCCCTTTGTCATGGGGGAGATGGGACAGTTCCTCCCGCCGACACGCCGTGCGGTACGGCGTGTCGCCGGGAGGAAGTGTCCCATCTCCCCACCCCCCTAACGCCCGAACTGCGCGAGGAAGGCGCCCCAGGTCTCCGGGGAGACGGCGAGGTGAGGGCCGTCGTGCCGCTTGCTGTCACGGACGGCTCGGCCGCCGGGCGCGGTGTGGGCGACCTCTACGCAGTTGCTTTCTGCCTGGGAGTAGGACGACTTTCGGAAGCCGCCTATAACCTCGGTCACGATGTGTCTTCCTTCAAGCTCCGCAGTACACCCCGGATGAGGTTCGCGCTCGATTCCGGGGACAGTGCAGACGATCGTAGTAGGTCGTACATGTTGGCGTAAGCCGTCAGGTCGTCTGGGCCCTCAAGCACCGATGTGCCCCTCAGATTCTCCAAGGTCACTGCTTCGACCACGGGCTCGGAGTCGAAACTGAACGTGGAGAAGGCAGAGGTCACCACTCCCAGTACGCCTGCACTGAACGGCAGCACCTGCACCGTGACGTTCTTCCGCTCTCCGACCTCAAGAATCGCGGCAAGTTGTTCCCGGTGAGCCTCGGCACTCACCAACGGATGGGCGACGACTGGTTCCCAGAGGACGGCGGAGTATGACGCTCCGCCTTCCTCGATCTTCGCCTGCCGTCCCTCTCGCACCTTGAGCAACTGAGCGATCCGCTCCGGAGCGATGTAGTTGGGGCTCCCCTTGGTGATCTCCTCGGCGTAGCCCGGTGTTTGCAGCAACCCGGGGACGAGCACCGACTGCCACTCCCGGATGTACGTCGCATCGTCTTCCAGCGCGATGTGGTCGAGGTAGTCCGGCCGCAGATGCGCGGCGTGCTCCAACCACCAACCCCGGTTCTTGGAGTGTTTGGCCAGCTCCTCCAGTTTGGCCCGTACTTCTGGGTCCTTCACGCCGTACGCGTCCAGCAGCAGCCGCACCTCGATGACGCGTGCGGTGACGTGGCCACTCTCAAGGCGGCTGACTCTGGCCTGACTTGCCGCGATGATCTCGGCGGCCTGCGGCTGGTCGAGCTTCGCGGCCTGCCGGTACTGCCTGAGCGCCGTCCCCAGACGCCGGCTGCGTACGGTCGGCCGTCCACCTGCGGGCATGGGTCCTCCCCTCTCCGAGGGTCACGATGCCACACCGTCGCCAGCACCGAGAGCGCTTCACTCGATCGAGTGGTCTGGTGAATGTATTCAGTTGAGCACCTTGTACCCGCACGGAATGTGGCCCTACCTTCGCCCCATGCCCGCAACCGAAACCTTCCGCGTCCCCGCTCACCGACGGCACGTCCCCGCGGCCCGACGGCGTTTACGCGCAGCCCTCGCCGACTGGGGCGTCACCGACCAACTCGCGGACGCGGTACTGCTGCTGGCCAGCGAACTCGTCACCAACGCGGTGCTCCACTGCCGTGTGACCTACGCACAGGTCCGGGTCACCCTCACCCTCGACGGGACGGAACTGACCCTGGAGGTCTCCGACCCGGACCGGGACAGACTCCCCCGGCTCCACGACTCCGGCCCCGACGACGAGGGCGGACGCGGACTGGCCCTCGTATCCGCGCTGTCGGACGACTGGGGTTGCCGACAGGACCCGTACACCAAGTGCGTGTGGGCCCGCTTCACGCTCGCGGGGAGGTGCGATGTGGTTCCGGTGGCTCCGTAGGCGCACCGAGCGGACGGCAGCAGCCCTCGCAGGCGAGGTACGCGAACCGGACCCGTACGTGTGGCCGCTCCTCAGCCCGTACGACGCCCGCTGGCGCCGCTGGCACAAGCGCTGCCGCGCGGCAGGCCGTTACTTGCCGTGGCCGAGGGACGAGCCCTGCTGGACGACACCGGACGACCACCCGCAGCCCTCGCCCTGGCACACCGAGGACGACGTGGTGCGGCCGTACGTCCTCAGACCTTGATACTCCGACGGACCCGCGCGATGGTCTGCTGCGCGTCGGGGCCGTAGACGGCAGACTCCGCGAGCGTGTCCCAGACCCGGCGGTACAGAGCGATCGTTTCCGCATCGTCGAGCCACAGTTCGGCGTGCCAGTCCTCAAGAACGACCACGCGCTCATCGAGCATGCAGAACGAGTTCGCCGGTGGAATCCGAAGTGCGCGGTCGAACGGGACGATGCCGAGCTGAACCGTGTCCATACCCACGAGGCCGAGCAACCGGTCCAGTTGTGCCACCAAAACGTCGGGCGGACACACCTGGGCCCACAGCACGCTCTCCCACATGAGTAGCTTCAGCCGTCTGCCCGGCTGGTAGAGCCACTCCTGCCGCCGCATCCGGGCCCGCACCGCTTCCTCGGTGTCACGCGGTGAGCGCCGGAGATCCGTGTAGCGCTCGAACACGTGGCGAGCGTAGTCGGCGGTCTGCACCATGCCGCAGACCGTGCTGTTCTCCCACATGACCAGGGTCCGGGACTCCCGCACGAGGGTGTTCCACGTCTCCTGGACAGGGCCGTGGCCCGCCGCGAGCTGACGACGCCAGGAGCGGATGTGGCTTTCGAAGCCCTTCAGCCGGGCGCGCAGTTCCGGAAGCGCGGTGAGCTGCCCCACGGTCGCGGCCCACGCCTCCAGGTCGTCATCCGTCGGCGTCTGCTTGCCGTTCTCCAGCTTGCTGACCTTGGACTGAGCCCAGCCCAACCGCTGGGCCAGCTCGGTACCGGTGAGCCGGCCATCAGGACTCTCAACGCGCAACTCCCTGAGTTTACGGCCCAGTTCCTCACGCGCTCGCTGATAGTCGGTGCTCACCGGTACCCGTTCGTGTGCCTACGTGTCGCCGTTCATCTCGGCCGTGAATCGCTTCCACGGTACGGCGTGGTGCCAGGCAGCATCTCGGATCATGCAGCAGCGCACCACCTCCGCGGGCTCCGTGATCAGGTCCACGTGGGTGAGTTCGTCGTCCTGGTCGAACTGCAGGAGCGCGACAAGGCGGCTGTCGAACAGCCAGAAGTCCTCGGCGGGCAGACGGAGCCGTTCGGCATCGGCTCGCCACATGTTCCGGATGTCCTCGCCGAAGCCGATGTTCCCCTTGGCACAGTTGAGGAGGTAGCGCTGTCCGAGTGTGGCGGGCTGGTCCACAAGGCGCACACGTTCCATGCGCTTACCCTGATCGGTCTGCGAGCGGATCGTGTCGCGGAACCAACTGACGTCCGGGGCGTCCGCCCAGTCGTCGCCGACCTCGCCAGTGTCGACGAACTGGTGCCAGCGGCCGTTCTTCTCGTCGCTGGCATAGCGCTGACGGGTCTCCAACCGCCACGCACTGTGCTCGAACTTGCCGAACAGGCTGCCAAACTCGTCCAGATCGATCGTCCGCACCTGCCGTGTCCGCTCCTTCGGCGTCCAGTCCACCAACAGATCACGTGGGACCACCACCGCGACCTCCCCCTCCGAGAGGTGCCGGAGCTGCGCGAGGTCGCCCTGATCGGTGAGCGGCGGGCCGTGCACGATCACCTCACCGGTGTCCAAGTCCTCGTGCACGGAGGGGCATCCGGTGACTCCGCTGCCCGTCCCGTTGAACCGTAACCTGCGCGCCATGTACGTGCCTTTCACTCATCGACGTTGCCGGTAGCCCCACCCTCTCGACTGCACTGGGTGAATGTCCATGCATTCAGAGTGACCACGCGAGAATAACGGCGAATATTCTCACCCCCGTCCCCCTCCCCCTCCCTACGGTCGTCCCGAACCCACACAAACCCGGGAAGGGGCAGCAATGCCGAACCGAATCGACCTGTACCGACTCGACCTCACCGGCGCCTCGTTCACGACGGCGTGCGGTGGCAACACGCACCCGGACGGCGAGTCCTGCGTCACCCTCGCCCGCATCGGCGAGGACGCCTGGGCCCTCGGCGACAGCAAGCGACCGGACGCCGAACCCCTGCGCTTCACCTCGGAGGAACTGAGCGTTGCCGGCATCGACCCGGCCCGCTTCGGCCTGGCTCTCTGACCCCCGCGCCCCGCTCCCCACTCCCCTCCCCGGCCGCTCAGACCGGGGAGGGGCACACCGAAGGACACCGAAGGACCCCCTGGTGCATCACCACGGCTATCTCTGGGTCGGTCCCAAAGCCCGCTTCGACCAAGAGGCCCTGCGGCGCCCCCCGCACCCCGACCCACCACCCCCCGGCAGCCGGCCGGAGTTGATCCAGCGCTACCGGGAGGTCGCCGCCGAGTTCCCGTCCTGCGACCTGCCGCCGTTGGAGACGGCGTACTGGCTCCGCAAGCCACCCGCACTGGTGCGCGGCACCTGGCCCGACGCGAGGGACGCGGTGAAGTGGCTCGGTGACCGACTCGCCGAGTACGCGCCCCGGTTCGCGACCCCGGACCACCCCGACACCGGCCACTTGACCGCCCTCGTCGCCTCGGCGGAGGCACGGCTCGGGTGGGGCGGGGACGTGTCACTGGGCTACTACCTCGAACGCCCCGCGTACCTCTCCCTCGCCCTGGTGACCTGCTCCCCGAACCACGGCCCGCTCACGGTCCCCTGTCCTACCCGTAGTAGGTAGTCATTTATTTGCATGATTCTGATCAGTACTTACTCTCCTCCAGAACGACCCTGCCTCACCCCTGCGACCTGCCTGCAAGCACCGCACCGATCAGATAGGGGGCGATGAGCAAGCCACCATCCTCCGTCCACCTTCCGCTCAAATTGTCATCTTGCAAAACTCTGTAGATATCTTGCTCAACCCTTGCCGTGCTGTTTGACTGTCCCCCGCCGAGCCCCAGGTGTCTCGGCGGCGGGCTCCGCAGGTTCCGCTGGGCCGCCCGAGCAACGCCTACGCAACCCGGGACAGGGACGTACACGATGAGACGGATAGGCAAGAGCGCGCCCGTGGCCGCGCTGATGGCCATCGTTCTGGCCGGCATCGCACAGCCGGCCGGTGCACAGGACGCGCGCACCCCCGCCCCCGGGGACTCCGCCGCGCGTGCCGCCGGCGGGGCCGGGGCGCGGACGCCCTTCGTCGAGTACCAGGCGGAGGACGCCCGGACCAACGGCACCGTCCTCGGCCCCGACTGGGCGTACGGGACGCTCGCGGCCGAGGCGGTGGGGCGCCGCGCGGTGGAGCTGGACCGGCCCGGTGAGTACGTGGAGTTCAGGCTGACGAAGGCGGCCAACGCGGTCAACGTCCGCTACAGCGTGCCCGACTCGGCCGACGGCAAGGGCATCGACGCGACCCTCGGGGCTTACGTCGACGGGCGGTTCGCCAAGTCCTTGGAAGTGACCTCGCGTTACAGCTGGTACTACGGGCAGTTCCCCTGGTCCAACGACCCCGCCGACGGCGGCCGGCGCCAGCTCTACGACGACGCGCGGCTGACGTTCGACCGCACCCTGCCCGCCGGCACCACCGTCCGCCTCCAGGTCGGCAAGAACGACACGGCCCCGCGCTACGTGATCGACGTCGCCGACTTCGAGCAGGTCGCCGCCCCGAAGTCCGCCCCGCGCGGGGCCCTTTCGGTCACGTCCTTCGGCGCGGACCCGACGGGGAGGACCGACTCCAGCGACGCGTTCCAGCGCGCGATCGACGCCGCCTCCGGCACCGGCCGGACCGTGTGGATCCCGCCGGGCACCTTCACGGTGACGCGGCACCTCATCGTCGACCGCGTCACCCTGCGCGGCAGCGGCCCCTGGTACAGCGTCCTGCACGGCGCGGGCGTCGGCGTCTACGGCAGGTACGCGCCCGACGCCAGTTCCGATGTCCACCTCGCCGACTTCGCGATCTTCGGCGAGGTCACGGAACGGGACGACGCCGACCAGGTCAACGGCATCGGCGGCGCGCTGGCACACTCGACCGTGGACAACATCTGGATCCAGCACACCAAGGTCGGCGCCTGGCTGGACGGCCCCTTCGACGGCCTGCGCATGTCGCGCCTGCGCATACTGGACGTCACGGCCGACGCCGTGAACTTCCACGACGGCATCACGAACTCCTCGGTCACCGACAGCTACGTCCGCGGCACCGGGGACGACGGCCTGGCGATGTGGTCCGACCGCCACCCGAACACCGGCAACACGTTCGCCCGCAACACGGTCAGGTCGCCCGCGCTCGCCAACAACATCGCCCTCTACGGCGGCAGCGACAACAAGGTGACCGACAACCTCGTCAGCGACACCCTCGTCCAGGGCGGCGGCATCCACGTGGGCAACCGCTTCGGCGCCGTGCCGCTGGCCGGCACCACGACCATCGCCCGCAACACCCTGCAACGCACCGGCACCCTCGACCTCTTCTCGCACATCGGCGAGGGCGCGCTGTGGTTCTGGGCCGCCGACGCCCCGCTGACGGGGAGGGTCGACGTCGAGGACAACCTCATCCAGGACAGCGCCTACACGGCCGTCCAGTTCCTCGGCTCGTCGGTCGACGGGGTGCGCTTCGCCCGCAACACCATCGACCGGGCGGGGACGTTCGCCTTCCAGCTCAACGCCCCCGGCTCCGCCGCCGTCCGCTCCACGACCGCCACCGGCCTCGGTGCCGGCGGGCGCTACGACTGCGACTCCGGCTTCACCCTCACCGAGGGCCCCGGCAACCGCGGCTGGTCCGACACCCGCTGCGGCTACCCCGCGCCCGGCCCGCTCCAGGTCAGCGGCCTGGACACGACCCTGTCCTTCGAGACCGACGAGGTCGGCAAGGCCAGCGAACCGCAGACCGTCACCGTCACCAACCCCGGCCCGCGCCCGGCGCGGATCGCCTCCGTCAGCGTCACCGGCGTCTACACGCTCGCGGACACCTGCACCGGCGTGCTCGCCCCGGGCGCCAGCTGCACCGTCGACGTCCGCTTCGTGCCCACCCGGCGCGGCGACCGCAACGGTTCGCTGACCCTCTCGGACGGCACCTCCGCCGGCCGCTACCAGGTCCACGTCACCGGCCGGGTCGTCACCAGCAGCGTCGGCAACCTCGCCGCCGGCCGCCCCGTCACCGCCAGCGGCGCCCACGAGAGCTTCCCCGCGGCCAACGCGGTCGACTCCAACACCAACACCTACTGGGAGAGCCCGGCGCTCACCTCCCCGCAGTCCCTCACCGTCGACCTCGGCGGCCCGGTCACCGCGTCGCGCGTGGCCTTCCGGCTCAACGAGGGCTGGGGCGGCCGTACCCAGAACCTGGAGGTCCTGGCCAGCGACGACGGCGAGACCTTCACCACCGTGGCCACGGCCGCCGACCGCGTCTTCGACCCCGCGGACGGCAACACGGTCGGCGTCGCCATCCCGTCCGCCCCCTACCGCTACCTCCGCGTCCAGGGCACCTCCAACACCGGCGCCCCCGGCCTCCAGATCGCCGAATTCGAGGTGTACGCCGACGCATCGGGCGGCACCACCGGCTGAGCCGCCGCAACCGCCGGTCCACCGGGCGGCGGCGACTACGCCGTCAGGACGGCTGGACCTGGTCGAAGACTGCGAGCGCTTCGGCCGGGTCCGGGCTCACCAGGCGTTCCAGACCGGCCGCCAGCTGCTGGCCACGGGCCGCTTCCCGGCGCTGGCCAGGTCCGTGCACGAGGCCGCTGAGGTGGACGCCGAGACCTCCTTCACCACCGGCCTCGACTGGGTCCTCGACGCCGTGGCCGCCCGGCTTACCAACCCGTGATCACCAACCCGTGGTCGTCACCCCGTGGTCGTCACCCCGTGGTCGTCACCCCGTGGTCGTCACCCCGTGGTCGTCACCGCAGGATCAGCGGCGCCGGAAGACGCGCCGTAGCCCGAACAGCACGGCGCAGGCGGCGAGCACGCCCACCGCGCCGACCGTGAGCCTGTTCCCGGACCCCGACCCCGATCCGGCGTCGTCGGCCGACGCGTCGGAGCCGCCCGAGGAGGACGCGGACGCGTCGCCGCCCCCGGGCGCGTCCTCCGCCTTGACCGGGCTGTTCGCGCCCTCCATGCCGAGGAGGAGTTTGCGGCCGTCGGTCGTGTACGTGACCGACTCGCCCTGCCCGAGGGGCACGCTGATCCGCCCCTTGCGCTGGATCTTGCCGCCGTTCCAGTCGTACCAGATGCCGCCCAGGTAGCCGCGGACGGCGAGTTGCGCACCGTTCGGGGAGAACGCGGCGTCCGTGGCCCACAGGTCGACCGGCGCGGTGGGCCGGAAGACGTTGGTGCCGGAGGGCGACAGCTTCGCCGGGCCCTCGTACAGGTGCCCGCCGTCCTCGTTCTTGTCGATGAGGTAGACGCGGCCGGTCTTCGGGTGGACCACCATCGACTCGGCGTCGCGGGCGCCGTCGGAGTACTTCACGACGTACTGCGTCGCCTTGACGGACTGGTCCTTCAGCTGCTTGGGCTCGGGGAGTTCGTAGATCCACACGTACGGCCAGGTGCCGCCCAGGTTGTCCCCGATGTCGCCGACGAAGAGCCGGTTGCCGGGGCCGACGGCGATCGCCTCGACGTCGCGGGGGGTGCCGACGCCGGTGAGGGTGACGCGGGCGACGGTCTCGCCGGTGGAGCCGTCGACGGCGTAGAGGTAGGCGCCGGTGTCCTGGTCGTTGTGGGTCCAGTAGACGCCGGGGTGCTGCCGGGAGGCGGCGAGGCCGCTGGACTCGGTGATGCGCGGGTCCTTGATCGTGAACCCGTCGCTCCCGCCCGGCCCGTCGTCCGCGTCCGCGGCGAAGGCGGAGGCCGAGGCGGGGACGGCGAACGCGCCCGCGAGAAGGGCCGCGGCGAGGAGGGCGAGGGGTCGGCGCATGCGCCAAGCCTGCCATCCCGCCCGGACGTTCATGTCGGCGGTCACCCCGGGCGGGAGGGCTCACGTCGCACCCGCCGGACCGATGATCCATGATGAGCGGATGCTCAGGTTCATGTGCGTCGGTGACTCCATGACGATCGGAAGCGCCGGCGAACACACGTGGCGCTACCGGCTGTGGCAGCACCTGCGCGACGCGTACGACCGCCCCTTCACGTTCGTCGGCCCCCGCGAGGCCCTCCACGACCCGTCGGCGGACGCCCCCACGTCGTACGCGTACGCCGAACCCGACTTCCCCCGCGCCCATCTGGCCGGCTGGGGCGAGGGCTGGCGCCACATGACGCCGCTGATCGCCGAGGCGGTACGGTCCTGCCGCGCGGACGTCCTCCTCGTCTCGCTCGGCCTGATCGACCTCGGCTTCTACACCAACGCCGAGCAGACCGCCGACAACGTCCGCGCCTTCGTCGCCGAGGCCCGCTCGGCCGGCCCGCGCGTCCGCGTCGCCGTCATGCCGGTCCTCCCCAACATCCGCGCGGAGGCGGACGAGCCCTTCGCCGGCCAGGTCGCCCACTTCAACGACCTCCTCGCGAAGACGCTCGCCGACCTCGACGACCCCCGTTCCCCGCTCCTCCTCGTCCCACGGCCGGTGTCGTACGACTTCCGCACCGACACCTACGACGGGACGCATCCGAACGAGAGCGGCGAGCACCGCGTCGCGGGGGCCTTCGCGGACGCCATGCACCGGGCCTGGAAGGTGGGCGCGGCGTACGGCGGGCGCGGGGACTGAGAGGGGCGGGAGCCGTTCAGAAGCCGTGCGGTTCCGCGGTCGCGTAGCACTTGACGTGCTGGAACTCGGCCATCGCCGCGGTGCCGCCGAGGACGCCGATGCCGCTCCGCTTGCAGCCGCCCGTCTCGATGTGCCCGGTCATCAGCGCCCAGCCGTTGACCGAGACCGCGCCGAAGCGCAGGGCGGCCCCGCCCCGGCGGGCGCGCAGGTCGTCGGCGGTGAACACGGACGCGGCCAGGCCGGACTCGGTGGCGTTGGCGCGCCGGATCGCGTCGGCCTCGTCCTCGAAGACCTCGAAGGTCCGGACGGGGCCGAACACCTCCTGCTGGACCAGCGGAACGTCCAGTGGCTCCACCTCGACCAGCGCCGGGCGGAAGAACGTGCCGCCCGCCGGCGCGGGGTAGGTGACCGGCCCGCCCCGCACGATGACCTGGGCGTAGGCGGTGGCGTCCTCGACGATGCGGTCGACGCGGGCGACGGCGGCCTTGTCGATCAGCGGGCCGAGCCGGGTGGCGGGGGCGTCGGCGGGACCGATCCGGACCGCCCCCAGGGCGGCGGCCAGGCGGGTGCGCAGTTCGTCGGCGATGCGGCGCTGGACGAGCACGGTCGCCTTCGGCGTGGACCTGGACCTGGACCTCGCCGACACCGTCCCCGGCCTCACGCTCCCCACCGCCGGCTTCCCCCGCGGCTGACCGCCCGCCACCGCTTGCCTGGAGCGCACTCCACGTCGTTGGCTTGGGGACCATGAAGTACACGCAGCTCGGACGCACGGGACTCAAGGTCAGCCGGCTCGTCCTCGGGACCATGAACTTCGGTCCGCAGACCGACGAGGCCGACAGCCACGCGATCATGGACGCGGCGCTGGACGCGGGCATCAACTTCTTCGACACCGCCAACGTGTACGGCTGGGGCGAGAACAAGGGCCGTACCGAGGAGATCATCGGCAACTGGTTCGCCAAGGGCGGCGGTCGGCGCGACAAGGTCGTGCTCGCGACCAAGGTGTACGGGAACATGGCCGCCGACGGCGACGCCTGGCCCAACCACGACAAGCTCTCCGCCGTGAACATCCGGCGGGCGGTCGACGCGAGCCTGAAGCGGCTCCAGACCGACCACATCGACCTGTACCAGTTCCACCACATCGACCGGGACACCGGTTTCGACGAGATCTGGCAGGCCATCGACGTCCTGGTGCAGCAGGGCAAGGTGCTCTACGCCGGGTCGTCCAACTTCCCCGGCTACAAGATCGCCCAGGCCAACGAGACCGCCACCCGGCGCGGCGGCACCATCGGACTGGTCAGTGAGCAGTGCCTGTACAACCTGGCCGAGCGCCGCGCCGAGATGGAGGTCATCCCGGCCGCGCAGGAGTACGGCCTCGGGGTCATCCCCTGGTCGCCGCTCCAGGGCGGGCTGCTCGGCGGGGTCCTCAAGAAGCAGGTCGAGGGCGGCCGGCGCGCCTCGGGCCGCGCGGCCGACACCCTGGCCGACCCGGCGGGCCGCGCGCGGATCCAGGCGTACGAGGACCTGCTCGACAAGCACGGCGTCGAGCCCGGCGAGGCCGCCCTGGCCTGGCTCCTCACCCGCCCCGGCGTCACGGGCCCGATCGTCGGCCCGCGTACGGCGGAGCAGCTGGAGTCGGCCGTGCGCGCCGTCGGGCTGGAACTGTCCGAGGACCTGCTGACCGGCCTGGACGACATCTTCCCGGGCCCGGGTCCGTCGCCGGAGGCGTTCGCCTGGTAGCCGGGTGAGTGGGCGGGGGCGGCGCGACCGCCGGGCGTCATCCGAGCGCCGCCGCCACCCCCACCACGATGAGCATCAGCACGAGCACACCGGCCATGATCCGGTTCCGGGTCTTCGGGTCCACGCCCCCGAGCCTAACGGGCGGCGCCGAGCGGGACGCGGGCGACCGTCTCGTAACGGGGCTGCTCGCCCGCCACCCCGGAGCGCGGCAGGCGGCTGCGCACCAGCGCCAGCTCGGACACGGTCCAGGCGGGCCCGCTGAATCCGTCCAGCGCCTCGACGTACGGCCGCACGTCGTACGCCTCCCGCGCGCGGGCCAGCGTCAGATGGGCCCGGTACCGCCGGTGCTCCTCGGTCCCGACGCCCGCCCTGCGCCCCGCCGACTCCGCCCGCCCGGCCAGCAGCCGCAGGGCCGCGACGTCCCCCGAGGCCCCCACCCACAGCGCCCTCCCCCGCCCGAACTGCCCGCCCCCGCGCAACGCCAGCCCGAACGGCTCGGTCCGCAGTGCCGCCCGCTCCAGCCGCGCCGACAGCGCCGGTACGAGGCCGTCCTCGACCTCCCCGTAGAACGCCAGCGTGAGATGCCACCCGGCCCGCCCGGTCCACCGCAGCCCCTCGCCACCGGGCAGCCCCCGCAGCACGGCCACCTCGGCGGCGAGACCGGCGGTGACATCCTCGGGCGGCAACACGGCGGCGAAGAGTCTCATGCCGGCCAGTGTCCCCCGGAGGCGGGGAACACGTGTACGTCCGCGCGTGTCCCGGTCACCGTGCGTATCGTCGTACCGCGCGCCCCGCCCCTACGCCGCCGAAGCCAGCTCCTCCCGGCGTTCCCGGGGGACGAAGCGGACCTGGGGGTGGCCTCGGTGCCAGGTGAAGGTGAGGCGGAGGTTGCCCACGCGGGCCAGGACGAGGCCGATGACGACGGCCGCGCCGGCCGCCACCGCGCCGCACGCCGCGAAGCCGATCCGGGCGCCGTACGCGTCGGTGACCCAGCCGACGACGGGGGCGCCGATCGGGGAGCCGCCGAGGAAGACCATCATGTAGAGGGCCATCACGCGGCCCCGCATGGCCGGGTCGGTGGACATCTGGATGCTGGTGTTGGCGGTGACGTTGACCGTCATGCTGAAGACGCCGATCGGGATCATCAGGAGGGCGAAGAGCCACAGTCCGGGGGCGATCGCCGCGACGACCTCCAGCGCGCCGAAGCCGATCGCCGCCGCGATCAGTATCCGCATCCGGGCCGTGCCGCGCCGGGCGGCGAGCAGGGCACCGGCGAGGGAGCCGACCGCCATGAGGGTGTTGAAGAGGCTGTAGGCCCCGGCGCCCGCGTCGAAGACGTCGTCGGCGAAGGCGGACAGGAAGACCGGGAAGTTGAAGCCGAAGGTGCCGATGAACCCGACCAGCACGATGGTCCAGATCAGCTCGGGGCGCCCGGCGACGTAGTGCAGGCCCTCCCGCAGCTGGCCCTTGCCGCGCGGGGTGCGGCTCACGGCGCGCAGGTCGCGGGCGCGCATCAGCAGCAGGCAGCTCAGCGGCGCGACGAAGGACAGGCCGTTGGCGAGGAACGCCCAGCCCGTGCCCACTCCGGTGATCATAAGACCGGCGACGGCGGGGCCGACCAGGCGGGCGGACTGGAAGTTCGCGGAGTTGAGGCTGACCGCGTTCTGGAGCTGGTCCCGGCCGACCAGCTCGGAGACGAAGGACTGCCGGGCCGGGTTGTCGAGGACGGTCGCCAGGCCCATCACGAACGCGGCGACGTACACGTGCCAGACCTGGACGTGGCCGGAGAGCGTGAGAGCGGCGAGCACGAGCGAGGTGAGCGCCATCGCCGACTGGGTGCCCAGCAGCGTGGGCCGCTTGCGCCAGCGGTCGACGAGGACACCGCCGTAGAGACCGAAGAGCAGCATCGGCAGGAACTGGAGGGCCGTGGTGATACCGACGGCGGCCGAGGAGCCGGTGAGGCTCAGCACCAGCCAGTCCTGGGCGATGCGCTGCATCCAGGTGCCGATGTTGGAGACGGCCTGGCCCGTGAAGAACAGGCGGTAGTTCCTGACCTTCAGGGAGGAGAACATCGAGGCCGTGCGGGGGGCCTCGGGGGTGCTGGGGACGTCGGGTCCGACGGACTGTTCGGGGCCGTCAGGTGCGGGGGCGGAAGCTGCTCCGGGTCCCGTACTCAAAAGGGTTCGCCTCCTCGCGAAAACTGCTTACCGGTGTGCGAGCTTCTCCAGCACGGGGGCGGCGGCGCGCAGTTTGGCCCACTCGTCCTCGTCGAGTCCCTCCGCCAGCGTGGCCAGGAACGCGTTCCGCTTGCGGCGGCTCTCCTCGAGCATCACCACGGCCTGCTCGGTCTGCGTCACGACCTTCTGGCGCCGGTCCTCGGGGTGCGGCTCCAGCCGGACCAGGCCCTTGGCCTCCAGCAGCGCCACGATGCGGGTCATCGACGGCGGCTGGACGTGCTCCTTGCGGGCCAGCTCGCCCGGGGTCGCACTGCCGCAGTTGGCCAGCGTGCCCAGCACCGACATCTCGGTGGGGCTCAGCGACTCGTCGACCCGCTGGTGCTTGAGCCGACGGGACAACCGCATCACGGCGGAGCGCAGGGAGTTCACGGCGGCGGCGTCGTCGCCATGCTTCAGATCCGGCATGTTCCTTAGCGTAACTCATTAGTCTCGCGAAATACCACCGCTCGACCGCCCGCCCGCCCGTGACCCGCGCCACTGGAACCCCCCGTTCACCCGTACGAGTGAGGCGTTTCCGGAAATCGACGCGTCACCCGGTGCCCTGGGGCGACGCTCGTACACATGGGGACCAGCGTGCTCAGCCTGCGGATGGACGGGGAGCTGCTCGACCGGCTCCGGGAACACGCGGCGAAAAGAGGAATGAGCGTCCAGGACTATGTCGTCCGGACGCTCATCCGCAATGACTTCGACGAGCGGTTCCGGTCCTCCGTGGAGGAGACGGAACAGTTCTACGGGATCACCTAGACCAGGCGGATCACGTCAGGCCCAGCGCCGGCATCAGGTAGTAGAAGGCGAAGACCGCCGAGACGACGTGCATCGCCACCGGCACCTCACGGCCCCGCCCGGCCGCCAGGCGCAGCACGGAGAAGGTGATGAAGCCCATGCCGATGCCGTTGGTGATGGAGTACGTGAACGGCATCATCAGCATCGTCACGAAGGCCGGGATGGCGATCGTGAAGTCGGACCAGTCGATCTCGCGGATCGAGCCGGCCAGGATCAGGAAGCCGACCGCGATCAGCGCCGGAGTGGCCGCCTGGGACGGCACCATCGTGGCGATCGGCGTGAGGAAGAGCGCCACGGCGAACAGGCCGCCGGTGACGATGTTGGCGAAGCCCGTACGGGCGCCCTCGCCGACCCCGGCCGTGGACTCCACGAAGCAGGTGGTGGCCGACGCGGAGCTGGCGCCGCCCGCGGCGACCGCGATGCCGTCGACGAACAGGACCTTGTTGATGCCCGGCATCTGGCCCTCGCCGTCGGTCAGCTTGGCCTCGTCGCCGACGCCCATGATCGTGCCCATCGCGTCGAAGAAGCACGACAGCAGCACGGTGAAGACGAACAGCACGCCGGTCAGCACGCCGACCTTGTCGAAGCCGCCGAACAGGCTGACCTCGCCGACCAGCCCGAAGTCGGGCGTGGCGACGGGGTTGCCGGGCCACTCCGGGGTGGTCAGACCCCAGGACGGGATGTCGACGACCGCGTTGAGGATCACCGCGAGGACGGTCATCACGACGATGGAGATCAGGATCGCGCCCGGCGTCCTGCGGACGATCAGCGCGAGGGTCAGCAGTACGCCGAGGACGAAAACCAGCACCGGCCAGCCGTGCAGGTGGCCGCCCGTGCCCAGCTGGAGCGGGACGGTGGTGTGGGCGGCGTCCGGCATGCGGGTGACGAAGCCGGAGTCGACCAGGCCGACGATCATCACGAAGAGGCCGATACCGATGGAGATGGCCTTGCGCAGGCCGTACGGCACGGCGTTCATGACGCGCTCGCGCAACCCGGTGGCGACCAGCAGCATGACGATGAGACCGGCCAGCACGACCATGCCCATCGCGTCCGGCCAGGACATCCGGGGGGCGAGCTGGAGGGCGACGACGGAGTTGACGCCGAGACCGGCGGCGAGCGCGATCGGCACGTTGCCGATGACGCCCATCAGCAGCGTGGTGAACGCCGCCGTCAGCGCGGTCGCGGTGACCAGCTGACCGTTGTCGAGCTGGTGACCGTACATGTCCCTCGCGCTGCCCAGGATGATCGGGTTGAGCACGATGATGTACGCCATCGCGAAGAAGGTGGCGAAGCCGCCGCGGATCTCACGGGGCAGGGTGCTGCCGCGCTCGGAGATCTTGAAGTAACGGTCGAGACCGTTCTGCGGGGGCCGGCGGTCGGCCGGCGGCTCGGGGGACGGGGGGACCTTGGCGGAGGCCGAGGTGGACATGCGGGACCTCATGCACCAACAGGTTCCCCCACGGCCTTGTCGGTGTTCCTGATTGGTGTTTCCTACGAACGAAAGCGGTCAGAGACAAACGGATTCAGTATGAAGGTATGAGCCCCGAGATCGCTATCTCCGCGCGTAGACCCGTGTGCCGCCGCGCCCGGGACACCCTGACGGGCGCCTCGTAAGCTGTACGCATGAAGAAGTGGACACCCACGCACGAGGCACCGGAGCCCCTGGAGGGGCCCGTGGTCGCGACCGTCGTCGGCGGCACCGTCCTCTGGTTCGTCCTCTTCCTGGCGCAGCTGCCGTTCTACGGCTGGTTCGACGACCACGGGCACGTCTGGTGGGTGTGGACCTGCCTGGCCGGCGCGGGGCTCGGCCTGATCGGCATCTGGTACGTCCGGGGGCGCGACGCGGCGATCAGGCGGGCCGCCGCAGCGCGCGAGCCGGGTGCCGGAACGCCCACCGCCTAGGGCGCGCCCAGCGCCGTAGTACCAGGGCGGCAGACGGCCCCGCGGCGCCTCGTACCCAGGTCGGATCTTCGCCCTAAGCGGCGGGTGAAGCCGTAGAACCGCACGTACCGTCGAATGCATGACGCATCTCGACGCGGGTGATCGACTCGACCCCGCGCGCCCCGTCGGCGCGCCCGACCCCGCCACCGGACTCACCGCGGCGCAGGTCGCCGAACGGGTCGCGCGCGGCGAAGTCAACGACGTGCCGGTGCGCAGCAGCCGCTCGCCGGCCGACATCGTCCGCGCCAACGTCCTCACCCGCTTCAACGCGATCATCGGCGTCCTGTGGGTGACCATGCTGTTCGTGGCGCCGATCCAGGACAGCCTCTTCGGCTTCGTGATCCTCGCCAACACCGGCATCGGCATCGTGCAGGAGTGGCGGGCGAAGAAGACCCTGGACTCGCTGGCCCTGATCGGCGAGGTCCGGCCCACGGTGCGCCGGGACGGCAGGGCGGCCGGGGTCAGCACCTCCGAGATCGTGCTGGACGACGTCATCGAGTGCGGGCCCGGCGACAAGGTCGTGGTCGACGGGGTGTGCGTCGAGGCGGACGGGCTGGAGATCGACGAGTCGCTGCTGACCGGCGAGGCCGACCCGGTGGTCAAGCAGCCCGGCGACCCGGTGATGTCGGGCAGTTTCGTGGTCGCGGGCGGCGGCGCGTTCCGGGCGACGAAGGTGGGGCGCGAGGCGTACGCCGCCCAGCTCGCCGAGGAGGCGTCCCGGTTCACGCTGGTCCAGTCCGAGCTGCGCAGCGGTATCTCCACGATCCTCAAGTACGTGACCTGGATGATGGTCCCGACCGCGATCGGCCTGATCCTCAGCCAGCTGCTCGCCAAGGACCACGACCTGGACGACTCGATCGCGCGGACGGTCGGCGGCATCGTGCCGATGGTCCCGGAGGGCCTGGTCCTGCTCACCTCGGTCGCCTTCGCGATCGGCGTGGTCAGGCTCGGCCGCAAGCAGTGCCTGGTGCAGGAGCTGCCGGCCATCGAGGGCCTGGCCCGCGTCGACACGGTCTGCCTGGACAAGACCGGCACCCTCACCGAGGGCGGCATGGACGTCACGGGGCTGCGGGTGCTGGAGGGCGCGGACGAGGCGTACGTCCGTACGGTCCTCGGCGCGCTCGGCGCGTCCGACCCGCGCCCCAACGCGTCCCTCCAGGCGGTGATCGACGCCTCCCCGGCGGCCGACGGCTGGCGCGCGACGGACGCGCTGCCCTTCTCCTCCGCCCGCAAGTACAGCGGCGCGGTCCTCGCCGGGCCCGACGGCACGACCGGCACCTGGCTGCTGGGCGCGCCCGACGTGCTGCTGGCCGAGAACGACCCCGCGCTCGCCGAGACCGGCCGCCTGAACGAGCAGGGCCTGCGCGTCCTGCTCCTGGCCCGCGCCGCCCGTCCCCTGGACGACCCCGGGGCCGCGCGGGACGTGGCGGCGACCGCCCTGGTCGTCCTGGAGCAGCGCCTGCGCCCGGACGCCGCCGACACCCTGCGCTACTTCGCCGACCAGGACGTCCGCGCCAAGGTCATCTCCGGCGACAACGCGGTGTCGGTCGGCGCGGTCGCCGCCAAGCTGGGCCTGTCCGGCACGACGGTCGACGCGCGCCGGCTGCCCGCCGAGCGGAAGGAGATGGCCGGGGCGCTGGAAGAGGGCACGGTCTTCGGGCGGGTCACCCCGCAGCAGAAGCGGGACATGGTGGGCGCCCTCCAGTCACGGGGGCACACGGTCGCGATGACCGGCGACGGCGTGAACGACGTCCTCGCCCTCAAGGACGCCGACATCGGCGTGGCGATGGGCTCGGGCTCGGAGGCGACGCGGGCGGTGGCGCAGATCGTGCTCCTGAACAACAGCTTCTCGTCACTGCCGTCGGTGGTGGCGGAGGGCCGCCGCGTCATCGGCAACATCACGCGCGTCGCGACCCTGTTCCTGGTCAAGACGGTGTACTCGGTGCTGCTGGCGATCCTGGTGGTCTGCTCCCAGGTCGAGTACCCGTTCCTCCCCCGCCACCTGACCCTCCTGTCCACCCTCACGATCGGCGTCCCGGCCTTCTTCCTGGCCCTCGCCCCGAACAAGGAACGCGCCCGCCCCCACTTCGTCCGCCGCGTCATGCGGTACGCGATCCCCGGCGGTGCGGTCGCGGGCGCGGCCACCTTCGCGACGTACCTGCTCGCCCGGCAGCACTACACCGGCGCGCACGCCCTGGACGCCGAGACCAGCGCGGCGACCCT
The DNA here is from genome assembly GCA_049998335.1 of Streptomyces sp. cmx-10-19. GTDB lineage: Bacteria > Actinomycetota > Actinomycetes > Streptomycetales > Streptomycetaceae > Streptomyces. The sequence continues at coordinate 158,486 of JAEBFB010000003.1, read as the reverse complement.
GACCCTGTTCCTGGTCTCGATGTGGGTCCTGGCGATCATCGCCCGCCCCTACACCTGGTGGCGCGTCGCCCTGGTCGCGGCGATGGGCCTCGCCTTCCTGATCGTCCTGGTCGTCCCGTGGCTCCAGGACTTCTTCGCCCTGAGACTGGTGGGCGTGACGATGCCGTGGGCCGCGGTGGGCATCGCGGTGGCGGGGTCGGCGGTCCTGGAGGTGGCATGGCGGTGGGTGGACCGGCGCTTCCCCGCCTGACGGTTCGGGACGTCGCCCCGCCTCAGTCGAACCAGCGGTCCCGGGCCAGCTCCTCCGTGCGGGACTCGTCCTCCAGGAGGGCGGCGACCTCGAAGCGGCGGGGCCACTGGCCCGCCGCCCAGGCGAGACCGGCGGCCACGCCCTCCAGCGTCGCGGCGTGCAGGACGCCGTCGTCCGTCAGCCGCCAGTCGATCTCCACACCGTCCACGACGAGTTCGTCGTGCTCCATGTACGACTCCGGGGTGCGGGCGCCCAGCAGGCCCCGTACCGGGTCCGGTACGGCGTGTTCCGTGCCCTCGGAGTCGACGCGGCCGGTGACGGACTCGCTCAGGCGCCGTACCTGGAACAGCTCCGCCAGTTCGGCGGCACGGGCCGGGCGGACCGGCAGGAGGGGGGAGCCGGACGTGAAGGGGAGCAGGTCCGGAGAGTCGACCACGACCGCGTCGGCGGCGTCGACCACCTCCACCCGCCCGTCGACCACGGCCCGCACCTCGTCGGGGAGGGTGACCTGGTCGGGGTCCAGTTCGGCCAGCGCGCCGTACAGGGCGTGGAGTTGGGCGGCCGTGACCGGGCGGTCGGGGTCGGCGAGGCGGTCGAGGAGTTCGGCCGCGCCGCCGGGTTCGTCCAGGAGGGCGGCGACCGAGGTGCGGACGCCCAGGGCGCGCAGCACCTGCTCGTCGTCGAAGCCGGTGGCGTCGGCCTCGTCGTACAGGCCCCGCAGCAGCGGGTCGCCGCCCGCCGCGCGCAGTCCGGCCGGGCGGCGCCCGCCCAGCACGGGGTGCCCGCGCAGCCACCAGGCGGTGTAGGGGCGTACGACCTCGTGGGTGCCGTCGGCGAGGAGGATGCGGACGGGCTGGACGAGGGCGTCGCGCAGGGGTGGCCGGGAGAGGAGGGCGAGGGCCTCGGGCCAGTGGTCGTCGTCCACCAGGTCCAAGTCGCGTACGGCGACGATCTCGGTGGCGACCGGCGGGACCGGGGTGTCGGGGAAGCGGTCGAGGACGTCCTCGCTCCACACGTCCACGGCGTCCAGCAGCCCCGCGTCGTCCGGCTCGGCGAAGTCCCCGTCGCGGGGCTCCAGTTCGTCGGGGTCCAGGACGACGTCGGTGGCGCGGACCAGGGCGAAGGTGACGAGGACGCCGCAGGCGGCGAGCGGCTCGGGGCCCCACTTCTCGGCGAGTTCGGCGTCCACGGCGGCGAGTTCGTCCTCGCGCATGACGCGGGCGAAGGGGCCGCCGGGGAAGACGAGTTCACCCGCCGGGGAGAGTTCGCCGTCCTCGTCGGGCAGGGCGAGCGCGCCGAGCCAGGGCTCGTCCCCGACGTCGAGACCGGCGTCGCGGACCAGGCCGAGGACGGTGTCGGCCAGCTCCTCGGCGTCGGGGGCGTCCTGCTCCCAGTCGACGCCGCCCTCGTCGTCCAGGGAGGCGGCGACGGCGGCCCGGACCTGCGGGGTGGTGAGCACGGCCCGGGGCGTCGCGGGCAGCGCGCCGAGCTTCTCCAGCAGCGGGTGCGCGGCGTCCGGGTGGGCGACCTTGAGGCCGAGCCGGGTGAGCATCTCCGGGTCGGGGGAGGCGGCGTCCGGGGAGGGCAGCAGCACGTGCCGGGGCCCGATGGTCGTACGGCCTCCCCCAGTGCCGAAAGCCTGGGAGGGACCCCCGGCCAGCGGCACCGGCAGCCCGGAGAGCCGGTCGGGGTCGACCCCGGCGAGGCTGTCGTACAGCCGGCGCCACCAGTCCGGCGCCTTCTCCAGCCCCGCCAGCCGGTCGATCGCGTCGGCCAGCGGCACCCGCGCCACGCCCAGCGTGCGCAGCTCGGCACGGCGTTCGAGACCGGCGGGCAGCAGGGTCGGCAGCACCTCGGCGAGGACCCGCACGGTGTCACTGCCCGCGCCCTCGACCACCTCGGCGTCGCGGGGCCGCAGGGAATCCGGCAGGTCGGGGTCGTCCTCGCGGGGCGGCAGCGCGGGCGGCAGGAAGGCGGTGCGCGGCAGCCGGTCGATGATCGCCTGGCGCAGGGTGCCGTCGAGTCCGCCCTGGCCCAGCGGACCGGGCACCAGGTCGATGAGGCCGGCGGAGACCGGCCGCCAGTCGGCCAGCAGCCCGGCGTACGCGTCCGCCGCGCGCTGGGCCAGGAAGTCGGTCAGCGGGCCGGGCGCGGCGTGCCGGCGGGTGGTGTCCAGCGGGAACGACGCGATGAGCAGCGCGGGCACGCCGAGGGGCTCGTCGCTGGGCGTCGGGGCGTGCAGGACGGGACTGGTGCGCGGGCGCGCGGGGGCGCCGTCGGCGTCGACGGGGACCGCCCAGGTCACCGACCAGTGGGGGCGCAGCCGCTCCTCCACGGGCCGGTCGGCGAGCAGGTCGGCGGTGAGCGGGCCGTGCGCGGCACAGGTGCGCCAGCGGGTGGTGCCCTCCCGGGAGTCCTCGACGACGGTGAGCCCGTCCTCGCCGCGGCGCGACAGGGTCCGCACCTCGTCGCCCGCCTCGACCACGACCTCCTCCAGCCCCGGCAGGGCGAGCAGCAGGGCGTCGTCCACGGCGTGCAGGAGCCGCTCGGCGAGATCGGCGGCGGCGGTGTCGCGCAACGGCAGGATGACGGCCGTGTCGTACGGCGCGGGGGCGCTGCCCTCGGCGGGGAACGGCAGCCGCAGCAGCGGTACGTGGCCGTCGCGCCGCCGGATCTCGTCACCGAGGCCGGGGCCGCGCAGGGCGGCGTCGGCGGCCAGGTCGCGGGCCTCCACGAGGGACCAGCGCACACCCCCGTGCACGCCGATGACGGCGGGCTCGTCGGTGACGGCCAGGACGGCGGCGAAGCCGACCCCGAACCGGCCGACCGAGCCGTCCCCGGCGTCCCGCTTGGCGGAGGCCCGCAGCGTCGACAGCGACTCGACCCCGGCCGCGTCCAGCGGGGCCCCGGTGTTGGCGGCGACCAGAACCCCGTCGCGCAGGGTGAGCCGGAACCGGCCCGGCACCCCGGCGCGGGCGGCGGCGTCGGCGGCGTTCTGCGCCAGCTCCACCACCAGCCGGTCGCGGTAGCCGCCGAGGACGAGGTCCTCCTCCGCGTTGGCGTCCTCACGGAACCGGGCCGGGCTCGTCGCCCACGCGTCCAGCACCCCGCGCCGCAGCCGCCCCGTACCGAACGGATCCGCGTCCTCGGCGGCAGGCCGTACGTACATGCTCACGGTGACTCTCCTCATCGACGGACCACGACGGTACCGCCCCGGAGGACGTCGAACGGAACGCCGATCGCCGTCAGCCCGTCCGGCGTTCGAGGACGAGGCCGTCAGGCCGACGGGGGTCTGGGGGCGCGGCCCCCAGGGACCCCAGCCACCCGCACACCCGCACACCCGCACACCCGCACCCTACGAATGCCCCAACTCCGCCACCGCATCGTCCTCCGCCACGGAGACGGACCCCGAATCGGCGGCCGGCCTGAGCGGAAACGGATCCACCCGAGTCTCATCGATCACCGGCGGAGCCACCCGCGGCGGCGCCGGCATCACCGCCGCCTCCGAGTGCCCCCCGCACCCGTACGACAGCGCCACCACATGCCCGTCCGCCGGCGAGAACTCGTTCGCGCACACCCCGAACGCCTGCCCCAGCGACCCCCCGATCCGCGCGAGGAATCCGCAGCTGACGCAGGACGCGGGCGCCGCCTGGGCCATCGCGGTCTTCGGGCCGTAGCCCTCCTCCCACCGGTCGGCGGCGATGTGCAGCCCGTACCGCGAGAGCACCCGCGTGCGCCGCAGCCCCAGCTCCTCGGCGACCGCCGAGATCGTGCCGCGCGCCGGTACGGCGGACAGCTCGGCCGGCGGCCCCGCCGTGACCTCGGCGTCCTCGGCCTCGACCAGGTCGGCCATCTCGTAGGAGACGGCGGAGTTCGGCGGCGGCTCGTCCTCGCCGGTCCAGCCGGGCTCCAGCCGCAGATCCTCCGCGTCGGTCGGCAGCAGATCGCCGGGCCCCATGTCGCCCGGACGGAGCCGCTCGCTCCACGGCACCCACTCGGGCGCGAGCAGTGCGTCGGGGCCGGGCAGCAGGACCGCCTCGTCGATCGTGACGATCTTCGCGCGGGAGGCGCGGGCCACGGTGACGGCCCAGCGCCAGCCCCGGTATCCCAGTTCCCTGCAGGCGAAGAAGTGGGTGACGACGCGGTCGCCCTCCGACACCAGTCCCTCGTGCTCGCCGACGACGCCTGGGGCGGCGGCCTCCTCGGCTGCGCCGCGGGCGAGGTCGACGGCCTCGGCGCACAGACGGTCAGGGGTGCGGCTTCGCGTGGTCGCTGCGCTCACAGGTATCGCTTCTCTCCGTACGCCGTCTCACGAGTGCGCCGCTGACTGCGAGGGGGCGGACGGAGCGGACCTGTGGACCGCGTCGACGTCCGCGCCCGATCGCGCTCGGGCACACCTACGTCATCCATTCTGCGGGATGGCCGTACGGCGCGCGGCCGAGAACGTTCGCCACGGCGCGCTAGGCACGCTACCTGCTCACGTGCGCCTGGCCTACACCGACGGGAGTTTCGGCGGGGTACGGCCCGACGTCGTGACCGTGACGACACCCGAGTCGTGACCGACGTGTCACCCGTCTCGTGACCGACGTGTCACCCGTCTCGTGACCGGCGCGTCACCCGACTCGATCGCCGCCATCCGTGCCGTATCGGCGCTAGAGCCCCCGCTGCCGGGGCACTATGACGGGGTGGCAGCCGCACGGACGGAGTTCAAGGGCGGGAGCCGAGGGCGTGGGCCCGGCTCCCGGTTCCGTGCGCTCGGCCGGGCCCTGCGGCTGCCGGTGACCGGCACCGCGCGCGGCATCCGCCGGGCGACACACGCGCACGGCGCCGGGGAATCCGGCCTCGGCAAACTGATCGAACTGCACGGGGTGAACGGCGCCGGCGACGTGATGATCACCGTCGCCCTCGCCTCCACCGTCTTCTTCTCGGTGCCGACCGACGAGGCGCGCGGGCGCGTCGCGCTCTACCTCGCGATCACGATGGCGCCGTTCACGCTCCTCGCACCGGTCATCGGCCCGCTCCTCGACCGGATCCCGCACGGCCGCCGCGCGGCGATGGCGGCGGCGATGGCCGCGCGGGCGCTGCTGGCGCTGGTGCTGTCGGGCGCGGTCGCCACCGGCGGCATCGGGCTGTACCCGGCCGCGCTGGGGGTCCTGGTCGCCTCCCGGGCCTACGGTGTGGTCAGAAGCGCGGTGGTACCACGCCTGCTGCCACCCGGTTTCTCCCTCGTGAAGGCGAACTCGCGGGTCACCCTGTGCGGGCTGCTCGCCACCGGGATCGCCGCGCCGATCGGCGCGGGGCTCCAGCAGCTCGGGCCGCCGTGGCCGCTGTACGGCGCCTTCGTGATCTTCGTGGCGGGCACGGTCCTGTCGTTCACGCTGCCGCGCAAGGTGGACTCGGCGCGCGGCGAGGACCGGGCGCTGCTCGCGGCCGACGAGGACCACCTGCCCGCCCCCCTGCGCAAGGGCAGGCGCCCCGGGCTGCGCACGGTGGGCCCGGCGGTGACGCACGCGCTGGCCGCCAACGCCGCGATCCGCTGCCTCTCCGGCTTCCTGATCTTCTTCCTCGCCTTCCTGCTCCGGGTGCACCCGATGTCCGGGCAGAGCGCGGCGGTCTCGCTGGGCATCGTGGGCGTGGCGGCCGGGGCGGGCAACGCGCTGGGCACGGCGGTCGGGGCGTGGCTCAGGTCCCGGGCGCCGGAGATCATCATCGTGACGGTGGTGGCGATCGTGCTGGGCGTGGCGGTGGTGGCCACGGTGCTGTTCAGCCCGGTCCTGGTGGCGTGCCTCGCCGCGTTCGCCGGGTTCGGGCAGGCGCTGGCCAAGCTGTCCCTGGACGCGCTGATCCAGCGGGACGTGCCCGAGCAGGTGCGCACCTCGGCGTTCGCCCGCTCGGAGACGCTGCTCCAGGTCGCCTGGGTGTTCGGCGGCGCCGTCGGCATCGTCCTGCCCCTCAACGGCACCCTGGGCCTCGCGGTCGCCGCCGCGATCGTGGCCGCCGGCTGGCTGACGACCGTACGGGGCCTCCTGTCCTCCGCCCGCCACGGCGGCCCGGCCCGCTCACGGGTCGCCTAGAGGGCGTCCGGGGTGCGGCCGGCCTGTGGCCGGGGTGCGGCCGGGCTGGCGTGGACACGACGCGCCGTACCCAGGTGGGGGGCGGGCCGGAGGGGCCATATAGCCTTCGCCCATGACCACGTTGCAATCCGTAGTGCGACGCCGCCGCGCCGTCGCCGCCGCCGGCGCCGTATCCGCCGGACTGCTCCTGCTGTCCGCCTGCGACGAGCCGACCCCGCTGTCGACGATCACGGTCGGCAGTGACTCGGTCAGCTCCGAGGCCGCCTGCGGCGGGGAGGACGACGTCCTCTCCCAGAGCGAGATCACCAAGTGCCTCCAGGACAAGGACGCGAAGTCCATCACCGTCGACCAGGACGAGACCGTGCGGTTCGGCGTGGACCCGGACATCGCGGACAAGAACTGGACGATCCTGATGAACGGTCAGCAGCTCGTCGAGGACAGCGACAAGACCTACCGCACCGTCCCGGGCAGCGTGTTCTTCAACGCCCAGTACGGCGCCCAGGGCAACTCCACCAACGTCGCCATCGCCGCCCGCGACGGCAAGGACGGCAGCGAGAAGATCACCGGCGTGTGGGTGTTCAAGCTGAAGAAGGACGACTGACCACGTCCTCCGCGCGCGTCCTCGTGGCCACCGCGGTCCCCGCCGAACGGGACGCGGTGGCCCGGGCGTTCCCCGCGCCGGGCCCGGAGACGGCCGCCGAGCTGTCCCGGCCCGGCATCGTCCTGACCCGGCTGCCCGCCGGCGGCCCCGACCTGCTGGCCGCCGGCGTCGGCCCCGCCCTCGCCGCCGCCGCCACGGCCGCCGCGCTGACCGCGGCCGCCCTCGACGGCGCCCCCTACGACCTGGTCGTCTCGGCCGGCATCGGCGGCGGCTTCGCCCCCGAGGCGCCCGTCGGCTCGCTCGTCGTCGCCGACGAGATCACCGCCGCCGACCTGGGCGCCGAGACCGCCGACGGCTTCCTGCCGGTCACCGACCTCGGCTTCGGCACCGTCACCCACCATCCGCCGGCCGGCCTCGTCCGCGCCGTCGCCGCCGCGACCGGCGCCCGCCCCGGCACCGTCCTGACCGGCTCCACCGTCACCGGCACCGCCGCCCGCGCCGCACTCCTGCGCGAGCGCCACCCGCGCGCCCTCGCGGAGGCGATGGAGGGCTTCGGCGTCGCCGAGGCCGCCGCCGCGCACGGCGTGCCCGTACTGGAGCTGCGCGCCGTCTCCAACCCCGTGGGCCCGCGCGACCGCGCCGCCTGGCGCATCGGCGACGCGCTCACGGCCCTGACGGACGCCTTCGGGAAGCTCGCCCCCGCCTTCACGAGTTGGAACCGACATGACAGCTGAGACCCTGCGGATCGCGTACTCCCCCTGCCCGAACGACACCTTCGTCTTCGACGCCCTCGCCCACGGCCGGGTGCCGGGCGCGCCCGCGCTCGACGTGACGTTCGCGGACATCGACATCACCAACGGCATGGCCGAGCGCGGCGAGTTCGACGTGCTGAAGGTGTCGTACGCCGTCCTGCCGTACGTCCTCGGCGACTACACCCTGCTGCCCTGCGGGGGCGCGCTGGGCCGGGGCTGCGGGCCGCTGGTGCTGACCCGGGAGGCGGACGCGGACCTGAGCGGCCGGACCGTGGCGGTGCCGAGCGAGACGTCGACGGCGTACCTGCTGTTCCGCCTCTGGGCGGCCGACACGGTGCCCGGCGGGGTCGGGGAGATCGTCGTGATGCCGTTCCACGAGATCATGCCGGCCGTGCGGGACGGGAAGGTCGGCGCGGGGCTCGTGATCCACGAGGCGCGCTTCACGTACCAGAACTACGGGCTGCACAGGCTCGCGGACATGGGCGAGCACTGGGAGGCCGCCACCGGCCTGCCGATCCCGCTCGGCGCGATCATCGCCAAGCGCTCGCTGGGCGAGGAGACGCTGACGCGGCTGGCGGACTCCGTGCTCGCCTCGGTCCGCGCGGCCTGGGACGACCCGGAGGCGTCCCGGGCCTACGTCATGGAGCACGCCCAGGAGATGGACCCGGCCGTCGCCGACCAGCACATCGGGCTGTACGTCAACGAGTTCACCGCCGGCCTCGGCGAGGACGGCTACGCGGCGATCCGGGGCCTGCTGACCCGCGCGGCGGCCGAGGGACTCGTACCGCCCCTCGGCCCGGACGCGCTCGCGTTCCCGTAGCGGGTCTCTCCGGTCAGACGTCGAGCTGGTCGGCGACCGCCCGCAGCAGTCCGGCGATCTTCTTGCCGGCCGTCTTCTCGGGATAGCGGCCGCGCTCCAGCATCGGCGTGATGTTCTCCAGGAGTGTCGTCAGGTCCTGGACGATGGAGGCCAGTTCGTCCGGCTTCTTGCGCTGGGCCGCCGCGACCGAGGGGGCGGGGTCCAGCAGGGCGAGCGACAGGGCCTGGTCACCGCGCTGACCGGCGACGACCCCGAACTCGACGCGCTGTCCCGGCTTCAGTGTCTCGACTCCGGCGGGGAGGACCGAGGAATGGACGAAGACGTCACCGCCGTCGTCACGGGAGAGAAAGCCGAAGCCCTTCTCACTGTTGAACCACTTGACCTTGCCAGTCGGCAAAGCACACGCTCCCTCTATCGCTGCCGGACTGACACCGGACACCCTTGAACTGCCGTCATGACAGCCTACCGGGGCTCTCCCCAGGGACACACAGCCTTAATCACGCCCGGAAACACGACTGAGCCCCTACCTGTGTCGGCAGAGGCTCAGAGTGACTGAGGAAGGGTCAGGTACTAGCCAATGTGGCGGTAGAGAGTCGCGCGGGAGACTCCGAGAGCCGCGGCAATGGCGGAGACACTTTCACCCTTGGCCTTACGAGCCTTGGCCACGGTGAGCACATCCTCAGTGATGACCGTGGGACGTCCACCCGTACGCCCCTGAGCCTTGGCAGCGTCCAGACCAGCACGGGTGCGCTCAACGATCATGTCTCGCTCAAGCTCAGCAAAGGCGACCATCATGGTGAAGAAGAATTTTCCCTCCCCCTTCGGGGAGTAACTACCGGCCAGAGTCCTAGTGAGGATGCGGAGCGCGATTCCACGGGAGTGCAGATCCTCAGCAATGGTCAGCACGTCCTTAGTTGAACGGCCCAACCGGTCAAGCTTCCAGACACAGAGGGTGTCTCCCTCACGCATGTAGTCGAGAGCGGAGAGGAGACCAGGGCGCTCCGTGTTCTTCCCGGAAGCCTTGTCCTCGTAGATCTTGGAGCAACCGGCCGCAGTCAGCCACCCTGATGACGCGGTGGCCGTAGCTCACAAACTTGGCATGTCCGGCCCCGGTTGGACGGTATGGGCGCACCGTGAACACGCCGACCTGGTGGAGCCTGATGAAGCCCCTATTCGCATTCTGGCGCGCGTCCTGGTGGCCAAGCTGACTTCCCCTGATGCCGAGTGGCGTAAGGAGTCATAGCGGCCACTGCCCAACCCCCATAGGGCTCTAGGCACTCGAAATACCGGACCACCCCCAATTGTTATTTAACCGTTAAAGGTAGGGGGGTCGAATTCATAAACAATTCAGCAAAAGAAATGGCCCCGCCTAATAGGCAGGGCCATTCTCATTTCCATTCTAGGACTTGGCGAATACCAATGCCTTCCACCTGTATTCTTCGGGAACGTTATGGCTAATCACTAGCCTTGTCATCTTTCCTTTCCTTCCTGGACGGGAAAGGGCAAGCTCATTCGCCATGACCTGAATATCTCCCAGGTCCATTACCATTCCCTTCTCCCCCTCATCCGTTCCCTTATTCCAAGCCCAGATCTTTACGTCATAGGTGCGGAGGAATTCCCTACGGTCTTCCTGGTCTTTGGCTTCCCAGACTTCCCCGTACTTCTTACCCGTGGATTTCAGCTCAGGGTTAGCCCTTTCCTCTTCCTGCTTAGCCAGGAGAGCGACCTTTCCGGACAGACTCTTATGCATACGGCGGTAGGACTCTTCCTGTCCCGCACCGTCGTACTCTCCTGCCAGGAAGTCAGCTTCCAGCTTTTCCAGGCGTGCCCTAGCTGATTCCAACTCCCTTGCCTGAGAGGGTCCGGTACCCGCCCTCTCATACATGTCCCACTTACCTACGCTCCCTCGAATCTCCTGGTCAACCCACGTGTCGAGCACATCCGCACGAACGTAGAGGCCACTCGTGCAAGCCCCTCCCTTGAACTTGTTGGAGCAGCGGTAATACCTGTGTCCAGGAACTTTCGTGCCGTCTTTCTTGGTGTGCCCGGAATTCAGAAGAGAAGTTACCGGCGCTCCGCATCCTCCACACCGGGCAATACCAGCAAGCAGGCTCTTTGTGCTGGTACGGCTTTCCATTCCATCAGGCTTGGGAGCGGGTTTGATCCGGTCTACCAGGTCCGTCCATTCATCCATGGACGCTAGGGGTTTCTCGGGAAGGATGATGGGCTCTCCGTCATCGTCCAATACAGCCTCCCCCTTGTACGTGTAGATACCGGGAACCCAAGAGGAGCGGATGAATTTATTGATGATGGTTGACTGCCACTGGGTTCCCTTGGTTTCCTCCCCCTTCAACTTCCTGAGATGGTCTCCCCATGTGAGTACGCCACGGCCGTTGAAGTCTCGGGCAATTCGGTGTGTGGACTGTCCCTCACGGACGCGAGTGAAGATCTCTTCCACGTAGGGGTGGAAGTCCTGGTCAATCTCCAGAACCTTCCTCTTGCCTCCCTCTACGGCTTTGATGCGGTAGCCGGTGGGAGGTGCTCCCGTAAGCCATGAACGGTTCTCCAGACGGCTCTGTACGCCGTTCAGGATGCGTGCCTGAATGGTGTCCCACTCAGCCTCAGCAAAGACGGCAGTCATACGAGCCATCATCTTGCCCTGAGGAGTGGAGAGGTCGAACCCCTCTTCTACACAGACGATGTACTTCCCGTTTTTCTGCGCCCATTCCAATAGCTCATTGAAGTGCATGGAGCGGCGGGTAAGCCTGTCCATCTTGGCTGCAATGATCACGTCGAACTCATCAGCCTTGGACGTGAGCCAGCGTCCGAGCCGGGGGCGCTTGAAGGGGCTCATGGAGCCTGAGACGTCGGTGTCCTCTGCCTCCCCCACCAGGACGCCGGACAGGAGCGGAGAGGCCACGTGGTGCCGGATCACACCGCGCTGCCACTCGATGGACGTAGAACCGTCCGAGTCGGCAGAGAGACGCAGGCACGAGAGGTAGCGGAGACCAGGAGTCATGAGGGGAGCGTAGCGCTCTCTGTGTGCTTAGGTAACCGGCTTGACCTTGCCGGTAGGCACGTCTGTCCTCGTCCTCGTGCTCGTCGGAAACTGCTCGGAAAACTGGTCGGAAATCTGCTCGGAAACGGCTCTTGATAGCAGTCGGGCGGGTCGTCCGACCCGCCGGTACCCAGGCTAATGGTCTCCGGGTGAGTGACAAGACGTCCCCGGATAGTTCCCTCGGGCTGGGAACTACCCTGGTCGGGTGCGTGACAAAACCCAAACGAATTCCGCCGCGCCCGGTGACCGACTGATCCGCGCCGGTGCGATCGTCTTCCTCGTCGGCGCCGTGGCCACACTGGTCACGGTGGCCCCGCTGCTGCTGGACACGACGCCGTTCCCCACCTACATGTTCGGCCTGAGCATGCTCATGGGCGTGGGCTTCCTGATCGCCGGGGCGGGGGTGCTCCGCTCGATCGCGGCGGGCCGCCGTCAGGCGCGGGCGGTGCCCTCGCGGTAGCGGGCCAGCCACTCCGGGAACTCGGTGAGGCCGGGCAGCACGACGTCGGCGCCCGCCGCGCGCAGCTCGTCCTCGTCGTACGGACCGCTGGCGACCGCCACCGCCAGGGCGCCGGCGGCGCGCGCGCCGCGTATGTCGCCGAGGTGGTCGCCGACGTACACGCCCGCGGCGTGCTCGCGCAGCGCGACGGCCTTCTGCTCGGCCCACAGGTCGCCGATCACGGCGTCGGGCTCGATGCCGAGGTGCGCCAGGTGCAGCTCGGCGTTCGGCTCGTACTTCGCGGTGATGACGATCGCCCGCCCGCCGGCCTCGCGCACGGCGGCCACGGCCTCGCGGGCGCCGGGGAGCGCGAGCGTCGGCACGACGGCGTGCGCCGGGTACATCTCGCGGTACAGGGCGGCGACGCCCTCGATCTCCTCCGCCGGGAACCAGTTCGCCAGCTCCTCGGTGAGCGGCGGCCCGAGCCGCGTCACGGCCAGATCGGCGTCGACGTACGTCCCCGTCCGCTCGCTCAACGCCACGTAGCAGGCATGGATACCGGGCCGCGAGTCGATCAACGTCATGTCGAGATCAAAACCGACGGTGGGCACGGAACGAGCAGAGGAAGCCATGCCCTCCATTGTGGGGGACGGGGCCGGTGCAACTGCGGCAGCCGTGCCTCCCCCCGTGCCTGAACGGCCTGGGAGGTACCCCCAGGCGGCACGGGTGGGCGGTGGGGCCCCCGGCACGGTCAGCCCCGCGGCCTCCGCGTGTGCCAGAGCAGATACAGCGCCGTGGCGACGGCGGCCGCGCGAAGGGTCCAGGGCCACGTCTCCGTGACCGCCGCGCTCATCCGCCCCTCGGCGATCGGCGCCCCCCACCGCCCCTCCGTACGCCCCCAGAGCCACACCACCGCACCGGCCGCGACCGCACCGGGAAGCCCGAGGACCGCCAGTCTGCGCTGGGCCGGGGTCAGCCGGCGGGAGAGGTAGGCGATCAGCCAGCCCAGCCCCAGCGGAACGAGCTGCCCGGCGACGGCACCGACGACCAGGAGGACCGCGGCGACCAGGAGGAGCGGGTTGTTCCAGCCGCCCTCGGGCCAGAGGCGGGGCAGGCGGCGGAACCGCTCGCCGGAAGGCGGCTCCGCGGTCTCCTCCACCACCTCCACCGGCGGTTCCTTCTCCGCCTCCTCCTTCGGCCTCGGCGGCGGCTTCAGCAGGTCCGGGATCTCCACCCCGCCGACGAAACCGGGGACGCCGTCGGCGAGGGTCACGCCCGCGAAGGGGCCCTCGTCCACCCGCCACCAGTCCGGCTGCGGAGGTACGGCGGAGTCACCCGGCTCCGCCGCGCCCGCCCGGTGCGGCGAGGACGCGCCCGGGTCGGCGGCGGGAGCGGGGGCGGGGGCGGACCGCCGGGGGCCCTTGCGGCGCTCGGCGCCGTCGGACTCGCCCGGGGCCCGCAGGGCCGACCGCCACAACCCCGTACGCCGCTCGCCCTCACCGGACTTCGCCGGGGCCCCGGGAGCCGACCGCCACACCCCCTTGCGCCGCCCGCCCCCGCCCGATGGGCCGGTGTGCCGAGGAGGGTCGGTCGCCGCGTCCGGAGGCTTCGGGACGCCGGTCCGGCCGCCCCTGCCGGGGCCGGGGTCCCGCTGTTCCGGGACCGCGGTGGGCGGCGGTACCGGTGCGCGGTGGGTGCCGTCGCCGCCCGCCGCCTCGACGATGTCGTCCGGGGTGCCGAGGCGGTCCAGGATGCGGCGGACCGCGGCGGGGCTGTCCACCGTCGTACGCGCGCGGTGGCGGTCGATCTCGTTGCGCAGGTCGGAGACCAGCCGCATCCGGGTGGCCGACGGCAGCTGCCGCTGCTGGGCCACGTCGCCGACACGGCTCAGATACGCGAAGACGACCTGGTCGCTCTCGATGCCCACGAGGCCCTCCGGGGCGGTGTGTTGGGGTACCCGGTCGGACGAAGGTACCGAATCCCCGCGCATCCGGCGGACCCGCACCGCGTCGCCGCGCGGACACCCCGGCGTCGCACCCACCCGCTAACGTGGACCGGATGAGCACCGAGGAGAAGTCCGCGGCCCCCCGGTCCCTCGCGGAGGCGCTCCGCGTCAGGGACGACGTCTCGCTGGCCGCCCTCCTGCGCAGCCGCCCCGATCTCATCACGCCCGTGCCGACCGACCTCACCCAGCTGGCCACCCGCGCCGGCACCCGCGCCTCGGTGGTGCGGGCGCTGGAGCGGCTGGACCGGTTCGCGCTGCAGACGGCGCAGGCGCTGGCCGTGGCGGCGGACCCGGCGCCGTACGCCGAGGTGCTGCGGCTGATGGCCGGTGACGACGAGGACCCCGTCGTGGCCGCCGCGCTGCCCCGGGCGCTGGCGCTGCTGCGGGAGCAGGCCCTGGTGTGGGGCGCCGACGACCGGCTGCGGCTGGTGCGTACCGCCCGTGAGCTGCTCGCGCCCTCCCCGCAGCACCCGTCCCCGACGGGGCTCGGCCCGAGTGTGCGGGAGGCGACGGCGGGCATGTCACCGGGCCGGGTCCAGGAGATCCTGACGGCGGTCGGCCTGCCCTCCACCCACGACTCCGTGTCGGCCGTGTCCGCGCTCGGGGACCTCTTCGCCGACCGGCGGCGCATGGCGAAGCTGCTGGCCACGCTCCCCACGGAGTCCCGGGAGGTGCTGGCCCGCCTGGTGTGGGGCCCGCCGTACGGGCAGGTCACCCACGACCCGGCGGCGCATCTGCGCGCGCTCCTCGACCGCGGCCTGCTGCTGCCCACCGCGCCCGGCACGGTCGTCCTGCCCCGCGAGGTCGCCCTGCACCTGCGCGGCGGCCGCGCGCACCGCACGCCGGACCCGGTGCCGCCACCGGTGGAGGCCGCGGCCGCGCACCGCCCGCAGATCGTGGACGCCACCGCCGCCGGTCAGGCGCTGACCGCGCTGGCGACGGTGGAGGAGCTGCTGAAGGAGTGGGACGAGGGCGGCCCGGCGGTGCTGCGCGCGGGCGGGCTGAGCGTGCGCGACCTGAAGCGGACGGCCGTCGCCCTGGACGTGCCCGAGCCGGTCGCCGCGTTCTGGGTGGAGCTGGCGTACGCGGCCGGTCTGGTCGCCTCGGACGGCGAGGCCGACGAGCGGTACGCGGCGACCCCGGCGTACGACGAGTGGCGGGAGCTGCCCACCGCCGAGCGCTGGGCGCGGCTGGCCGGGGCGTGGCTGTCGGCCACCCGGACGCCGGGCGTGATCGGCGGGCGGGACGCGAAGGACCGCACGCTGTCGGCGCTGGGCCCGGGCCTGGACCGCTCGGCGGCGCCGGAGGTACGGCACCGGGTGCTGGCCCTGCTGGCGGGGCTGCCCGAGGGCGCCTCGCCCACCGAGGAGTCGGTGCTGGCGCGGCTGCGCTGGGAGCGCCCCCTGCGCGCACCCCAGCGGGAGCAGCGCGAGCAGCGGGACGACGACCTGCGCACCCGGCTCGCCCGCTGGACGCTGAACGAGGCCGAGCTGCTCGGCGTCACCGGGCGCGGCGCGCTCTCCGCGCCGGGCCGGGCCCTGATCGGCGCTCCCGAGCCGTCCCGCCCGGCCGCCGATCCCGCGCCCGACCCCGAGGGGCCCGGCGACAAGCTCCCCGTCCACCACCACCGCACGCCTCCGCCGCGCGCCCCCTGGACGCCCGCCGAACGGGCCGCCGCCACCGCGGCCGCCGCCCGGCTGCTGACGCCGCTGCTGCCCGAGCCGCTGGACCACGTGCTGCTCCAGGCCGACCTGACGGCGGTGGCGCCGGGGCCGTTGGAGCGTCCGCTGGCCGAGTTGCTGGGGGTGCTCGCGGACGTGGAGTCCAAGGGCGGCGCGACCGTGTACCGGTTCACGCCGGGTTCGGTGCGCCGGGCGCTGGACGCCGGGCAGACCGCGGCCGAGCTGCACGCCTTCCTCGCCCGGCACTCCCGTACGCCGGTGCCGCAGCCGCTGGCGTATCTGATCGACGACGTGTCCCGGCGGCACGGGCAGCTGCGGGTGGGCGCGGCCTCGGCGTACGTGCGCTGCGACGACGACGCGACGCTGAACGAGATCCTCGCCGACAAGCGGGCCGCCGGTCTCGGCCTGCGCCGTCTCGCGCCGACCGTGCTGGCCGCGCAGAGCGACCCGGCGGCGCTGCTGGAGGGGCTGCGCGCGATGGGCTTCGCGCCGGCCGCCGAGTCCGCGGCGGGCGAGGTGCTGATCACCCGCGCCGACGCCCGCCGCACCCCGCCGCGTACGGCGCCGGAGCCGGTCCCCGAGGGTCCGCCGGTGCCGGACGACACCCTGCTGTCGGCGGCGATCCGCGCGGTGCGCGCCGGTGACCTCGCCTCCACCGCCCCGCGCAGACCGGGCCCCGGCGAGGGAGGCGCCCCGGGCGGGGAGCTGCCGCGTACGGGGGCCGCCGAGACCCTCGCGACCATGCAGGCCGCCGTCATGACCGGCGAGACGCTGTGGATCGGCTACGTGAACGCCGAGGGCGCCGCCAGCCAGCGCGTCATCGCCCCGGTCCGGGTCGAGGGCGGATTCGTGACGGCGTACGACCACACGGCGGACGAGGTGCGGACGTATCCGCTGCACCGGATCACGGGTGTGGCGGAGCTGGCGGACGACGCGGGCTGAAACCTTCCGCACGTTCGGGTGTACGCGGTGGTTCATGCACGCCACGCCGGGTGATTCGCACCTGAGAGGGAGCTTTCCTCATATTCCGCATCGGGTCGCGGACGGTCGGGCAGCCACCGGTTGCCCCGCAAACCGACCGAAAGGAAGAACCCGATGCGTCCTGCCGTTCGCCGAGTCGCCACCGTCCTGGCCTCCACCGCCACCCTGGTCGCGGCGTTCACCGCCGAGGCCGCCGCGATCGGCATCGACCTCGGCGGGGGCCTCACCCTCTGACCCCGCTCCCCCCGTACGGCGGGCCGGGTTCTCAGCCCCCCGGGCCCGGCCCGCCTTCCTCCGACTTGCGACTTGCCACTCCCCCTCCCCCACGCCTTCGGAAGGCCCCCATGAACCCCAAGACCGACGACACCGCCGTCCGCTCCGCCGCCCGTTCCGCCGTCGCCGTGTCCGTGGCCGCGCTGATCACGGCAGCGGCCCTGTTCGGCGCGCTCGCCCCGAAGGCGGAGGCCGCGGAACCGCCCCTGCCGCTGACGCTGCCGTCCGTCGGCATCGAGGGACCGCTGATCAACAACATCTCTCTGCGGTAACCCGCGCCCGCGATCAGGCACACTGGACGTTTGGCCGATCCGTCCCGTCGCCGTCGGCCGTACGCACGCGAAAGGGTGCCGCCCGTGAATGGTCCGCTGATCGTCCAGTCCGACAAGACCCTGCTCCTCGAAGTCGACCACGAGCAGGCCGGCGACTGCCGCCGGGCCATCGCGCCCTTCGCGGAGCTGGAGCGGGCGCCGGAGCACATCCACACCTACCGGGTGACGCCGCTGGGCCTGTGGAACGCGCGGGCGGCGGGCCACGACGCCGAACAGGTCGTGGACGCCCTCGTTGAGTACAGCCGCTATCCGGTGCCGCACGCGCTGCTGGTCGACATCGCCGAGACGATGGGCCGCTACGGCCGCCTCACCCTCTCCAAGCACCCGGCGCACGGACTGGTCCTGACCACCACCGACCGGCCGGTCCTGGCGGAGGTGCTGAAGTCGAAGCGGATCGCACCGCTGGTCGGCACCCGCATCGACGCCGACACGGTGGCCGTGCACCCCTCCGAGCGCGGCCAGATCAAGCAGACGCTGCTCAAGCTGGGCTGGCCGGCCGAGGACCTCGCCGGGTACGTCGACGGCGAGGCGCACCCCATCGAGCTGGCCGAGGACGGGTGGACGCTGCGCCCGTACCAGAAGCAGGCCGTGGAGAACTTCTGGCACGGCGGCAGCGGAGTCGTCGTCCTCCCGTGCGGCGCGGGCAAGACGCTGGTCGGCGCCGGGGCGATGGCGCAGGCCAAGTCGACGACGCTGATCCTGGTGACGAACACCGTCTCCGCCCGGCAGTGGAAGCACGAGCTGGTGAAGCGGACGAGCCTGACCGAGGACGAGATCGGCGAGTACAGCGGTACGCGCAAGGAGATCCGGCCGGTCACCATCGCCACGTACCAGGTGCTGACGACCCGGCGGAAGGGCGTCTATCCGCACCTGGAGCTGTTCGACTCCCGGGACTGGGGGCTCATCGTCTACGACGAGGTGCACCTGCTGCCGGCGCCGGTCTTCAAGTTCACCGCCGACCTCCAGGCGCGGCGCCGGCTCGGGCTCACCGCGACCCTGGTGCGGGAGGACGGCCGCGAGTCGGACGTGTTCTCCCTGATCGGCCCGAAGCGGTTCGACGCGCCGTGGAAGGAGATCGAAGCGCAGGGCTACATCGCGCCCGCCGACTGCGTGGAGGTCCGGGTCAATCTCACCGACGCCGAGCGGCTCGCGTACGCGACGGCGGAGACGGAGGAGAAGTACCGCTTCTGCGCGACGACCGACACCAAGCGGAAGGTGACGGAGGCGATCGTGCGGCGCTTCGCCGGGCAGCAGGTCCTCGTCATCGGCCAGTACATCGACCAGCTGGACGAGCTGGGCGAGCACCTGGGCGCGCCGGTCATCAAGGGCGAGACGTCCAACGCCCAGCGGGAGAAGCTCTTCGAGTCCTTCCGGCAGGGCGAGATCAGTGTGCTGGTGGTGTCGAAGGTCGCGAACTTCTCGATCGACCTGCCGGAGGCGACGGTCGCCGTCCAGGTGTCGGGCACCTTCGGGTCGCGGCAGGAGGAGGCTCAGCGTCTGGGGCGGGTGCTGCGGCCGAAGGCCGACGGGCACCAGGCGCACTTCTACTCGGTGGTCGCGCGGGACACGCTCGACCAGGACTTCGCCGCGCACCGGCAGCGGTTCCTGGCGGAGCAGGGGTACGCCTACCGGATCATGGACGCGGACGAGCTGCTGACGGAGGGCTGACGAGGGGGCCGGGGTACTGCCCGCGGCGGGCTCAGGTGCGGCCTACCTGCGGCGGACGCCGGCCTCCTCGCCGTACTCACCGAGTATGACCACGTCGAAGGCGGCGCCCGCGTACACCTTCACGGCGCGCAGGGCGTCACCGATCCGGTGCCGGTGGCTGCCGGTCACGGGTGTGGCTCCGGACGCGCGGCCCGGTGCCGGGGCGGGGGAGATGGTTGCTGCGCTCATGCCTCAATGGTGCGACTTCGTCCCCCTGACCGGCATCGGTCTTCGGACCCAATCCGTGAGGCCCTCGGGTCCACCCGGGGGTGGACCTCGTCCCCTCATCCAGGAGGTCCCTGTCCCCTAGGGGGCGTGCGCGCGCCGGGCTCTGCGAGACAACGGGCTGTGCCCCGCCGGGAAAACCGTTGGCCCCCGCCGCCCCCGTCCCCCTAGAATCTCCGCTCTTGCCCGCCTTCCCACGGAGCGCCGCCGTCCGGACGGAAACCGGTCGGCCCACCGCGCGCAGTCCGCGCCACTGCATCGCAGGCCACCCGGAGGCACCCCCTTGTCCACGCCCGTCCACGACGACCCCCGCTCCGGCCCCGCCGACCCGCTGTCCCGCGAGCGCGCCCACCTCTCCGCGTCCCGAGCGGCGCTGCGGGCCATGCGGGAGGACGTCCAGTCCCTGGACATCACCGACGTCACCGCGAACTGGGTCAACACCGCGGTCCTGGAGCACCAGATCGAGCTGCGCATCAAGGCGCTGGCCGACCTCGCCGGCACTCCGCTGTTCTTCGGCCGCCTCGACTACACGCACGCGCCCGGCGCGGAGCAGGCCGAGGGCGGCGAGGGGGAGAGGTTCTACGTCGGGCGCCGGCACGTGCACGACGCGGACGGCGACCCGATGGTGATCGACTGGCGGGCGCCGGTCTCGCAGCCGTTCTACCGGGCGTCGAAGAAGGACCCGCAGGACATCGCGCTGCGCCGCCGCTTCGGCTACACGGGCGGGGACCTGACGGCGTACGAGGACGAGCACCTCCTCGACCCGGCCGAGGCCGCGACCACCAGCAAGCTGCTCCAGCAGGAGATCGAGCGGCCCCGCGTCGGCCCGATGCGGGACATCGTGGCGACGATCCAGCCCGAGCAGGACGAGATCGTGCGCGCCGGGCTGTCCGGGTCGGTCTGCGTGCAGGGGGGTCCCGGCACCGGGAAGACCGCCGTCGGCCTGCACCGGGTCGCGTACCTCCTGTATGCCCACCGCGAGCGCCTCGCCCGTACGGGCACGCTGGTCATCGGGCCGAACCGGTCCTTCCTGCAGTACATCGAGCAGGTGCTCCCGGCGCTGGGCGAGCTGGCGGTGCGTCAGGCCACGGTGGACGACCTGGTGGCACACGTGGAGGTGCGGGGTACGGACGAGGCGCCGAGCGCCGTGGTCAAGGGCGACGCGCGGATGGCGGAGGTGCTGCGCCGGGCGCTGTACTCCCATGTCAGCCCGCCCACCGAGGGCGTGGTCGTGGTGCGCGGCTCGCGGCGCTGGCGGGTGCCGGTGTACGAGCTGGAGGAGATCGTCCGCGAGCTGCTCGCCCGGGACATCCGCTACGGCGCCGCCCGCGAGGCGCTCCCGCAGCGGGTCGCGCACGCGGTGCTGGTGCAGATGGAGCGGGCGGGAGAGGCGCCGGACGACCGGGTGCAGAACGCGGTGGCGCGCGATACGGCCGTGAAGGCGCTGGTGAAGTCGGTGTGGCCGCAGGTGGACCCGGCCAAGCTGGTGCTGCGGCTGCTCTCGGACGCGGACTTCCTCGCGGAGCACGCGGAGGGCGTACTGAGCGCCGACGAGCAGAAGGCGGTGCTGTGGGGGAAGCCGGCCCGGTCGGTGAAGTCGGCGCGGTGGTCGGCGGCGGACGCGGTACTGATCGACGAGGCGCGGGACCTGACCGAGCGCACGCACTCGCTGGGCCATGTGGTGCTGGACGAGGCGCAGGACCTCTCCCCGATGCAGTACCGCGCGGTGGGCCGGCGCTGCACGACCGGTTCGGCGACGGTCCTGGGCGACCTCGCGCAGGGGACGACGCCGTGGGCGACGCGGAGCTGGGCGGAGGCGCTGGGGCACCTGGGCAAGGGGGAGGCGGTGGTCGAGGAGCTGACGGCAGGCTTCCGCGTCCCCACCGACGTCATCGCGTACGCGTCGCGCCTGCTGCCGCACATCGCGCCGGGGCTGAAGCCGGTGGCGTCGATCCGCGAGAACCCGGGGTTCTTCGAGATCCGCCCCGCCTCCGGTACGGCGGACGTGGTCGCGGCCTGCCGTGAGCTGCTCGCCCGGGAGGGCTCGGTCGGCCTGATCGCGGCGGACCCGCGGGTGCCGGAGCTGGCGGCGGCGCTCGGGTCGGCCGGGATCGGCCACGTCTCCCCCGGCGAGGAGACGACCGCCGCCACCCGCCTCACCCTGGTCCCGGCCTCGCTGGCCAAGGGCCTGGAGTACGACTACGTGGTCCTGGACGAACCCCGGGCGGTGGTCGACGCGGAACCCGACGAACGCACGGGGCTGCGCCGCCTGTACGTGGCCCTGACCCGAGCGGTCTCGGGCCTGGTCGTGACCCACGGAACAGCGCTGCCCCCGCAGCTGTCGTGACCGCCCCCGCCGCGGGCAGTCGTGTCTCCCCGGTGCCCGAACGGCCTGGGAGGTACCCCCAGGCGGCACGATCGCCCGCGGTTCGGCGGAGGTCGGCGAAACGGCCCGCGGGTGACGCGGAGGACGGCACGACTGCCCGAGGCGAGGCGGCTGCGCGGCTACGCCGCACCCGGCGCTGCGCTACTCGCCCAGTACCCGGCGCCACTCCCCCACCGCCTCCGCCGACACCGGGCCCGTCCAGCCGGTGGGGCGGGCCGCGCCGCCGATGTGGAAGGCGTCGATGCCGGCGGACATGAGGGTCGGGACGTGGGACAGGCGCAGGCCGCCGCCCACCAGGAGCCGCTGCTCGTAGCCCGGCTCTCCCCGGCGGCCCGCCTCCGCGAGCAGGACGGGCAGGCCGTCGTCCACGCCGCCCGCCGCCCCGGCCGTCAGGTACGTGTCCAGGCCGGGGAAGTCGCACAACTGCTTGCGCAGGGCGTCCCGGTCGGCGGCCCGGTCGATGGCCCGGTGGAACGTCCACCGGCACCCCTCCAGCACCCCCGCCACCCGCTCCACCGCCGCGAGGTCCACGCCCCCGTCCCCGTCCAGGAACCCGAGCACGAACTCCGTCGCCCCCGCCTCCCGCATCCCGTCCGCGACCCGCGTCAGCCGTTCGACGTCCCCGGCCGCGAACCCGGCCGCGAGCCGCAGCATCACGCGTACGTCGATGTCGACGGCGGCACGGATCGCGGCGACGGTCCCGGCCGGCGGGGTGAGGCCGTCGGCCGCCATGTCGGTGACCAGTTCGAGGCGATCCGCGCCTCCGGCCTGGGCGGCGACGGCGTCCTCGACGTCGAGGGCGATCACCTCCAGGACTGCACGCTTGCTCATGGGACCCCATTCGTCGGCCACTACAGGTCTAGTCCAATCAAGACTACGCTGCCCCGGCCTCCCCCTCACCACCCGAAGAGGTTCAGCTCCCCCGCCTCCACCCCCGCCAGCTCGAACCCGCCCGCGCCCTCCAGCGGCCGCCCGGCGTACAGCCGGACGAGGGTCGGGCCGTCGCCGATGAAGCGCCCCGGCGGACGCTCCCCGCTCAGCTCGCCCAGCCTCAGCGGCTCGTCCAGGTCGTCCAGGTCGGCGTGGAGCGGCACGTGACCGCGGTCCCGGGTGAGCGTCCCGAGCAGCGCCAGCGCCTCCGGCAGCCCGCGCCCCGCGTACGCCCCCGGCTCGCCGAGCGCCTCCCGTACATCACCGGCGTGCACCCACTCGCCCAGCGCGAGCAGGTCCAGCGCGCCGCCCGCGCGGCCGATCACCGGACCGGCCTCGGTCATGCCGCGTTCCAGTTCGTCCAGGATCTCGGTGTGCGTCCAGTCGGCGCGTTCGGCGATGTCGCGGTCGTTGGACTCGGGCGTGTAGACGCCGGGCTCGAAGCGTTTCTCGACCGCCCGGATGAGGGCGCTGGAGCAGTGCGCCAGGACGTCGCGCACGCTCCAGCCGGGACACGCGGCGACCGGCAGCGCGAAGTCCGCCTCCGTCCGGGACCGCAGCAGCGGTACGAGTGCGTCCCGCTCGATCGCCAGGAGCCGGCCGGGCCGTTCGGGGTCGCGTACGTCGTGCACGTCGGCAGGAGTCGTCATGGGCTCCACCGTAGGGCCGGTCGCCGCCGTGCAACACGCTCCGCTGGAAGAATGGGCGTATGGCCGACCTCGACGCCCTGCGCTCCCGTTTCGCCGCCGCCCTCGACGGGGCCAGGGGGCACGCCCCCGGTCCGGACCCGGCGCCGTACGCCGACAACCTGCTGGGCCGCTGGCAGGAGCCCCAGCGGCACTACCACACGCTCGCGCACCTCACCGCGGTCCTCGACCACGTCGACGCGCTGGCGGAGTACGCGGACGACGCCGACGCCGTACGGCTGGCCGCGTGGTTCCACGACGCCGTGTACCTGCCCGAGCGGTCCGAGAACGAGGAGCGCTCGGCGCGGCTGGCCGAGCGGGCGCTGCCCGAGGCCGGGGTGGCGGAGGAGAAGGCCGCCGAGGTGGCGCGGCTGGTGCGGCTGACCACCGGCCACGATCCGGCGGGCGACGACCGCGACGGCCAGGTGCTCTGCGACGCCGACCTCGCGATCCTCGCCGCGCCGCCGTCCGCGTACGCCGCCTACACCGCCGCCGTCCGCGAGGAGTACCACTTCGTGCCCAGCGGCGCCTTCCGCGCGGGCCGCGCCGCGATCCTGCGCCAACTCCTCGCCCTGCCCCGGCTGTTCCACACCCCGCACGGGCAGCGCGAGTGGGAGGCGACCGCCCGCTACAACCTCACCGGCGAGCTGGAAATGCTGTCGCTGCCGGACACGCCGGAGGTCTAGCCTGCCCGGCATGCGGAGCATGGGCGGGGATCAGGTGGAGGAGGCCGTCGCAGGCGCCGTCGCGGTGCTGCGGTCGGCGACGGACCGGGACTGGGAAGGGGTGCGGGCCGGGCGGCTGGAGTGGAGCTGCCGGTACACGGCCGCGCACATCGCGAGCGATCTGATCGCCTACGCGGGGCAGTTGGCGGGGCGCGCCACGACGGCGTACGTCCCCTTCCAGATCACCCTGGACGGCACCGAGGACGGTCTGGGCCCCGCCGACAACGACGGCGTGCTCCAGGTGATGGAGACCACCGGCGCCCTCCTCGCCGCCACCCTCCGCACCACCCCCCGCGAGGTGCGCGCCTTTCACCCGTACCCCTTCCGCAGCGCGGACCGCGAGGGCTTCGCCGCGATGGGGATCACCGAGGTGCTGCTGCACACCCACGACATCGCCGAGGGCCTCGGCCTGGCCTACGAGCCGCCCGCCGAGCTGTGCGCGGACCTCCTCGGCCGGATCTTCCCGCACGTCCGGCCCGGCACCGACGCCTGGCGCACCCTGCTGTGGGCCACCGGCCGCGGCGACCTCCCCGGACGCCCGCCGGTCACCGGGTGGCGCTGGCGCAACAACCTCGTCCTCCCCGCCGACCGCCTCACCCTCCAGGGCGTCACCCCGGCCGCCGCCGCCGACCTGGCCGCGGGCGGCGACGGCGGCTTCGTCTGGGTCGAGGGCGGGCCGTACGAGGGGACGCGGGACGCCGCCGGGATGCTGTTGAAGTCGTACGAGGGGGGCGTGCACCGGCCCGAGTGGGGGCTGTTCGCCCTCGTACGGACCGAGGACGGGCGCGCGGTCGGCGGCATGGGCTTCCACGGCGTACCCGACGACGACGGCCGGGTGGAGATCGGCTACGACCTCGCCGAGGCCGCGCGCGGGCACGGTTACGCCACCGAGGGCCTGCGCGCGCTGTCCGCGTGGGCGCTGGAGCGGGAGGAGGTGACGGCCGTGTTCGCCCGGACCGAGCCCGACAACCTGCCCTCCCAGGCGGTCATCGCGCGCGCCGGTTTCACCCCGGTCGCCCGGTACGAGGACACGCTCGCCTACGAGCTGCGCCGCTGACCGTCCCCGCCCTCGCGCCCCTTGCGCCGGCGCAGCCCCGCCCCGTGCAGCAGCCGCACCACCTCGCGGCTGCTGACCTCCCGCGCACCGGCGGACACGGCGTCGGCGTACCGCTGGGCGGGCAGGTCGTAGTGGTCGCGCTCGAAGGCGCGGCGGGGCACGCCGAGGGCGTCGGCGAAGGCGTGCAGTTCGGCGTAGGAGACGTCGCTGACCAGGTGGGACCACATCCGGCCGTGGCCCGGCCAGGTCGGCGGGTCGATGTAGACGCTCACCGGGCCGTCCTCACGAGGCGGCCCCGCCGATGGCCTCGCCCAGCGAGCCGACCGCCGCGACCTTCACGCCCGCCTGCCCGCACACCCAGTGCGGGTCGGGGCCCAGCTCGGGCTCGACGTCCAGGGCGTGCGGGTCGCCGGACCCGCACACCGGGCACAGCGGCCAGCGCCCGTACCGTTCGAGGAGCGCGTCCTGCACGTCCTGCGCGACCAGCCCGGCCACGAACGCGGCGCCCTCCGGCCACTGCTCGACCCACCAGCGCCGCTGTGCGACGGACTCCTCGACCAGCGACACGACGTCCGGCTCGGCGACCTGGCCGGCCACCAGGTCGGCGAGCACCAGGGCGCGCGCGGCGTGCAGCGCCTGCTCCAGGGGGCTGATGGGGTCCATGCACCCATTGTGCGCACTCTTGACCCACGGACCGGGACGAAAATATCTTTCATGAGTGACCGATGAAGTGAAGGAAACTTTCGCGCACGCCGCACCCGCCGCGCACGCCTCCGGGGGCCGCCGTGGCGCGAGCGGCGGCGGGAGCACACCGCCCGCGCCCGCCGCCCTCGCGGCCAAGGTGCGCACGCTGGCGCCGTCGATGACCCGCTCCATGCAGCGGGTCGCCGAGGCCGTCGCGGGCGACCCGGCGGGCTGCGCCGCCCTCACGGTCACCGGTCTGGCCGAACTGACCGGCACCAGCGAGGCGACGGTCGTGCGCACCGCCCGCCTGCTCG
Source organism: Streptomyces sp. cmx-10-19 (assembly GCA_049998335.1). Classification (GTDB taxonomy): domain Bacteria; phylum Actinomycetota; class Actinomycetes; order Streptomycetales; family Streptomycetaceae; genus Streptomyces. Next base: position 132,505 of record JAEBFB010000003.1, on the reverse strand, counting down.
GCTACCCCGGCTACCGCGACCTGCGCCTCGCGCTCGCCGGACTCGCCGCCCAGCAGCAGTCGGGCCGCGCGCCCGCCATCACGACGGACATCGCGGTGGACGACCCGATCGCCGACGTCGTCGCCAAGCTCGCCTACGACGAGCAGCAGACCCTCGCCGACACCGCCGCCGGACTGGACACCGTCCAGCTCGGCGCCGCCGTCACCGCCCTCGCCGCCGCCCGCCGCACCGACGTGTACGGGCTCGGCGCGTCCGGGCTGGTCGCCCAGGACCTCACCCAGAAACTGCTCCGCATAGGGCTCATAGCCCACGCCCCGAGCGACCCGCACCTCGCCGTCACCAACGCGGTGCAGCTCCGCTCCGGGGACGTCGCCGTCGCCATCACGCACTCCGGGGCGACGGGGGACGTCATCGAGCCGCTGCGGGTGGCGTTCGAGCGGGGGGCGACGACGGTGGCGGTCACCGGACGCCCGGACAGCCCCGTCACGCAGTACGCGGACCATGTGCTGACGACCTCGACGGCCCGGGAGAGCGAGCTGCGACCGGCGGCGATGTCCTCGCGGACGAGCCAACTGCTGGTGGTGGACTGCCTGTTCGTGGGGGTGGCGCAGCGGACGTACGAAGCGGCGGCGCCGGCGCTGGCGGCTTCTTACGAGGCGTTGGCGCACCGGCACGGGGCGCATCGCGGGCGCCCGTAACCCGCCCCCTGTGCCAAGGCCCCGGGGTACGACCCCTGGGCATGTACTGAGACCGACCTCGGAGAGAGCCGCACCTCATGACCGCAACTCCCCCTCGCCCCGACCTCCGTTCCCAGTTGGAGACGATGGCCACCGAAGCCTTCCGGCCCGAGCTGGCCGAGATCGACCGGTTGCCGACCCTCGACATCGCGCGGCTGATGAACGGGGAGGACGCCACCGTCGCCGCCGCCGTCGCCGAGCGGCTGCCCGCAATCGCCGCCGCCGTCGACGCCGTCGCCGCGCGGATGGGGCGCGGCGGCCGGCTGATCTACGCGGGCGCCGGTACGGCCGGACGGCTGGGCGTGCTGGACGCCTCGGAGTGCCCGCCCACCTTCAACACCGCCCCCGGCCAGGTCGTCGGGCTCATCGCGGGCGGCCCGCGGGCCGTGGTGACCTCCGTCGAGGGCGCCGAGGACTCCGCCGACCTGGCCCGCTCCGACCTGGACGCGCTCGGGCTGAGCGCCGACGACGCGGTGGTGGGCGTCTCCGCGTCGGGCCGTACGCCGTACGCCGTCGGCGCCGTGGAGTACGCGCGCACGGTCGGCGCGCTGACCGTCGGGGTGGCCGGGAACGCGGGCAGCGCGCTGGCGGCCGCCGCCGAGCACGGCATCGAGGTCGTCACGGGCCCCGAGCTGATCACCGGCTCCACCCGCCTCAAGGCCGGTACGGCGCAGAAGCTGGTCCTGAACATGCTGTCGACGATCACGATGGTCCGCCTCGGCAAGACCTACGGGAACCTGATGGTCGACGTACGCGCCTCCAACGAGAAGCTGCGCGCCCGCTCCCGCCGCATCGTCGCGCTGGCCACCGGCGCCGACGACGCCGACATCGAGCGGGCCCTGACCGCCACCGACGGCGAGGTCAAGAACGCGATCCTGGTCCTGCTCGCCGACGTGGACGGCCCGACGGCGGCCCGCCTCCTGACCGACTCCGGCGGCCGTCTGCGCGCGGCCCTGGCGGCGGCCCGGGGCTGAGCCGCCCGGCGGCGCCGGCGCCGTGTGCGATTCTGGACGACATGAACCACGCCCAGCTGACCGCCCTGGGCCGCGCCCTGCGTCTCCTCGGTGAGCACGGCGAGGCCCTCGGCGCCGACACCCCGGACGCCAAGCTGCACGAGGTCCGCGCCGACCTCAAGCGCGCCCTGGACCGGCTGGAGGAGAGCGTCGGCACGGCGGCGCCCACCACCCGCTGCCCCGAGCACCCGAACGGGCCGGTGGACGAGGCCGCCCCCGACCTGTGCCTGCTCTGCGAGACCCGCCGCCGCGCCGCCCGCCGCGCCGAGTACAACGGCGGCCCGCTGCCCGCCCGGCCCACCGAACCCGTCCAGTCCCGGTACGGCGTACGGGGCGACCGGCCCCAGCCGCAGCAGCGCTGGCTGCCCGAGCTGTGGAACGGGCAGACCTGGCAGCTCTGCGGCACCCCGCGCCGCGACCGCCGCGAGGCCGAGCTGTACATCGCCGCCCAACTGCGCGGGCCCCGCGCCGCGTCGGCGTACCGGCTCGTCCACGAGTTCACCGACTACGAGGTGCTGCGCGTCTGGGGCACGCCGGTCCGGGTCGACATCGAGCCGATGGGCGGCATGGGCGGCGTCTGACCCGCACCGGAGGTTCCGGCGCTCTCCTTGTTGGTCCCGCGCAGCCGCGCCCGCATCACCTCCTCCGACGGCGCCACCGCCACCGCGCCCTCGGGGCAGTCCCACTCGCGCCCGCCCACCACGGGACGCAGCCGCACACACCCGACGTGCCCCATGGCCTCCCCCACCCGCCCGTCCCGCTGGTCCACGGCAGCGGTGCCGACCGCCGGCCACTCGCCCCGCACCACCGACGCCAGCCGCTCGGCCACCCGCACCTGGCAGCGCCCCAGGTCCACCAGGGCGAACGGCTCGTCGCTCGCACCGGTCACCGGATCGACCCCGTCCGCGACTCCAAGGCTCCGGCGTCCAGACGTTCACCGTCAGCCAGTCGTCGCCGGCCGGCCCGCCCGGGGCGGGCGCCGCGAACCCGGTGTCCTGCGGGGGCGGCGGGCCGAACGCGTACGCCTCGCGCACGCCGTCCCAGGAGCGGGCGGGACGCGGGGCGGCGAACCGCGCCCCGCCCACCGGGGGTGCGGCGAAGGGGATGCCGCGGAAGACGGCCAGACCGTCCTCGGCGCGTCCGCGCACCGCACCGCCGACGGTGCGCACCACGGGCCCGGTCGTGTACATGGATCACTCCTCACTGGGCGGGTGACCGCAGGCCGTCCGCACATCGGTGATCCGAGAACCCTAGGCCGTGGTGCGCGGCGCCCTTCGGCCGAGGGACCGTCAGCCGAGGGTCCTGACCGACTCCGCGCCGGGCGGGCCCGGAAACGCCCGAGGGCGGCACCCCCTGCCGGAACAGGGGGTGCCGCCCTCGGTGTGAAGGACGTGCGATCGACCGGGGCCGATCAGAAGTCCATGTCACCGCCCGGCATGCCGCCCGGAGCACCGGCCGCGGCGGCCTTCTCCGGCTTGTCGGCGATGACGGCCTCGGTGGTGAGGAACAGCGCGGCGATGGAGGCGGCGTTCTGGAGCGCGGAACGCGTGACCTTCGCCGGGTCGATGATGCCTTCGGCGATCATGTCGACGTACTCACCGGTCGCGGCGTTCAGGCCGTGGCCGACGGTCAGGTTGCGCACCTTCTCGACGACGACACCGCCCTCCAGGCCACCGTTGACGGCGATCTGCTTGAGCGGGGCCTCCAGGGCGAGCTTCACGGCGTTGGCGCCGGTCGCCTCGTCACCCGTCAGCTCCAGCTTCTCGAAGACCTGGGAGGCCTGGAGCAGGGCCACGCCACCACCGGCGACGATGCCCTCCTCGACGGCCGCCTTCGCGTTGCGGACGGCGTCCTCGATGCGGTGCTTGCGCTCCTTGAGCTCGACCTCGGTCGCGGCACCGGCCTTGATGACGGCGACGCCACCGGCGAGCTTCGCCAGGCGCTCCTGGAGCTTCTCGCGGTCGTAGTCCGAGTCGCTGTTCTCGATCTCGGCGCGGATCTGGTTGACCCGGCCCTGGACCTGGTCGGCGGAGCCGGCGCCGTCCACGATCGTGGTCTCGTCCTTGGTGATGACGACCTTGCGCGCGCTGCCCAGCAGGTCCAGCGTGGCGTTCTCCAGCTTGAGGCCGACCTCCTCGGAGATGACCTCGCCGCCCGTGAGGATGGCGATGTCGCCGAGCATGGCCTTGCGGCGGTCACCGAAGCCCGGGGCCTTGACGGCGACGGACTTGAAGGTGCCGCGGATCTTGTTGACGACCAGGGTCGACAGGGCCTCGCCCTCGACGTCCTCGGCGATGATCAGCAGCGGCTTGCCCGACTGCATGACCTTCTCCAGGAGCGGGAGCAGGTCCTTGACGTTGCCGATCTTGGAGTTGGCGATGAGGATGTACGGGTCGTCGAGCGACGCCTCCATCCGCTCCATGTCGGTGGCGAAGTACGCCGAGATGTAGCCCTTGTCGAAGCGCATACCCTCGGTGAGCTCCAGCTCCAGACCGAAGGTCTGGGACTCCTCGACGGTGATGACGCCTTCCTTGCCGACCTTGTCCATCGCCTCGGCGATCAGCTCGCCGATCTGGGTGTCGGCGGCGGAGATGGAGGCCGTGGAGGCGATCTGCTCCTTGGTCTCGACGTCCTTGGCCTGCTCGAGCAGGGCGGCGGAGACGGCCTCGACGGCCTTCTCGATACCGCGCTTGAGGGCCATCGGGTTGGCGCCGGCGGCTACGTTGCGCAGGCCCTCCTTGACCAGGGCCTGGGCGAGGACGGTCGCGGTGGTCGTACCGTCACCGGCGACGTCGTCCGTCTTCTTGGCGACTTCCTTGACCAGCTCGGCGCCGATCTTCTCGTACGGGTCCTCGAGCTCGATCTCCTTGGCGATGGAGACACCATCGTTGGTGATCGTGGGCGCGCCCCACTTCTTCTCGAGGACGACGTTGCGGCCCTTGGGGCCGAGCGTCACCTTGACGGCGTCCGCGAGCTGGTTCATGCCGCGCTCGAGGCCGCGCCGCGCCTCCTCGTCGAACGCGATGATCTTGGCCATGTGAAGTGGTCCCTCCAGGACTGGGGGTGATTCCTTCGGACCGCGCCCGCGCCCGCGACGGACGGCTCGCCTGCCTGGCGGTTCCTTCCCCACCCGGCCTGCGGGCCTCACCGACCCGGTCCTTCGTTGTCACTCTCACCTTCAGAGTGCTAACGCCAATGATTAGCACTCGCCCCTGCCGAGTGCAAGCGCCTCCCCGGGATCGGGGCGCCCGCTCAGCCACCCGCGCACAGGGTCCCGCGCGGGATCGGCGGACGCCCGTGCAGGCCGAAGGGCCCGCACCCCTGACGGGATGCGGGCCCTTCGGTGAAGAACCGTTTACCTTGCGGTGGCCGAACGTCTCAGGCGCTGAGGCGAACCATGTCGGCCTGCGGGCCCTTCTGACCCTGCGAGATCTCGAACTCGACCCGCTGGCCTTCTTCGAGGGTGCGGTAGCCGTCCATCTGAATCGCGCTGTAGTGGACGAAAACATCCGCACCACCGTCGACCGCGATGAAGCCGTACCCCTTCTCCGCGTTGAACCACTTGACGGTGCCCTGAGCCATGCCTAACTCCCCTGTTACTGGCCCTTGCACAGATCCGCACTTCGCGGACCCGGGTCAGACCTCGCCCCCCACGACTGGGGGCGTGCGCCGGAACGCGTCGACCGCGGCTGAATGTATCTGTCCAACTGCCGTCTGCAACAGGTCAATCGGACGAGAAATCTGGACGCGGACGGTCCGGAATGTGGTGAGAATTCCCCTGAATTCAGATCAATCCAGGGCACACAAAGGGAACAAAAGCCGCGGAATGCGCCCGTAGTTTGGCTGTTTCTTGTCGGGCGAGCGGGAGCGTGTTCCCCAACTCTACCGCGCTCAATCCAATGGAATTGCCCCCTCCGCTTCTGTCGCGGAGAGGGCAATCGGCGCTACGAGGGGTAGGGACCCCCGATCAGCCGCCGGCGACCGCCGGGATGATCGAGACGCCCGCACCGTCCGGGGTGGCGGTCTCCAGCCCCTGCTCGAAGCGGACGTCGTCGTCGTTGACGTAGACGTTGACGAACCGGCGCAGCTTGCCCTGGTCGTCCAGGACCCGGGCGGCGATCCCGGTGTGGTTCTTCTCCAGATCGGAGATCACCTCACCGAGGTTCGTCCCCTCGGCACTGACCTCGGCCTTGCCACCGGTGTAGGTGCGCAGAATGGTGGGGATACGAACAGTGACGCTCACGTGGAACCTCCGGTCATGTGGTGACTGACGGTGGGGGCAGCACCCAAGGGGCGCGGGGCTGTGTCGATGTGCGGCTCCGCCGCGCCGGCGCGACAAGCCCCCACCAGCCGGCAGACGAAAACGAACCAGCCAGACCCCTATACGAGCCCGGCCTCGCGGAACGAATCAAGATGGGGCCGAATCGTCGCCGTCAACCCGGTCCCAGCGACGGCGTCCAGCGTCTTCAGCCCGTCCCCCGTGTTCAGCACGACGGTCGTGAGCGAGGGATCCAGCAGCCCGCTCTCGATCAGCTTCTTCGTCACGCCCACCGTCACACCGCCGGCGGTCTCCGCGAAGATCCCCTCGGTCCGCGCCAGCAGCTTGATCGCGTCGACGACCTGCTCGTCGTTCACGTCCTCGACCGCACCCCCGGTCCGCCGCGTGATGTCGAGCACGTACGGCCCGTCCGCCGGGTTGCCGATGGCCAGCGACTTGGCGATGGTGTTCGGCTTCTGCGGCCGCACGACGTCGTGCCCGGCCTTGAACGCCGTGGAGACCGGCGAACAGCCCTCGGCCTGCGCACCGAAGATCTTGTACGGCTTGTCCTCGACCAGCCCGAGCTTGATCAGCTCCTGGAGCCCCTTGTCGATCTTCGTGAGCTGGGAGCCCGACGCGATCGGCACGACCAGCTGGTCCGGCAGCTCCCAGCCGAGCTGTTCGCAGATCTCGTACGCCAGGGTCTTGGACCCCTCCGCGTAGTACGGCCGCAGGTTGACGTTGACGAAGCCCCAGCCCTCGCCGGCCGGGTCGCCGATCAGTTCGGAGCAGAAGCGGTTGACGTCGTCGTAGTTGCCCTCGATGCCGACCAGCTCACCGCCGTAGACGGCGGCCATGACGACCTTGCCCTGCTCCAGGTCGTGCGGGATGAACACGCAGGAGCGGAAGCCGGCCCGCGCGGCGGCGGCGCCGACGGCACCGGCGAGGTTGCCGGTGGAGGAGCAGGACAGGGTGGTGAAGCCGAAGACGCGGGCGGCCTCGATGGCCTGGGCGACGACGCGGTCCTTGAAGGAGTGCGTCGGGTTGCCGGAGTCGTCCTTGACGTAGAGACCGCCGGTGACGCCCAGCTCGCGGGCGAGGTTGTCGGCCTTGACGAGCTTGGTCCAGCCGGGGTTGATGTTCGGCTTGGTCGCCACGTCGGCGGGGACGGGCAGCAGGGGGGCGTAGCGCCAGATGTTCGCGGGTCCCGCTTCGATGCGCCTCCGCAGTTCCTCGGTGTCGTAGGCCGAGAAGTCGTAGGCGATCTCGAGCGGGCCGAAACACTCCTCGCAGGCGAAGACCGGGCCGAGCGGGACGCGGTGACCGCACTCCCGGCAGCTCAGGGCGGCGGCGGGGCCGAGGTCGACCCCGGAGTCGGAGTCCGCGGGGTTCGTGGTGGTTTCGGCAGTCTGCACAGCCATGGAGGCGAGGCCCTTTCTCCTCATCTTCCTCACGGCGCATCTCGCCGTGAGACGGATTTGGCACCTTCCCAAGTCGGGAGCCTCGCCACGTCCGTGTGACAAGTACCGACCGGAGGGTTGCCGGGGCTTCATCGGGCCGTATCCCTCTGCCCCTCTGGATGAGCGGTATGTGGTTGTTTTTCCGTGGTGCCGCGCGGTGACCCCGGTATGCGAGGGCCGGCCGCGTTGTTCAAGACTGTAACCGACGGCGTAGGCGGTTGAGATAGTCGTCCGCACCGCGAGATGGATCACAAGGGACCACAAAGGGAGCCTTCGAACGTGCTGGAAGAAGTCGAGCGCTGGCTGGGCGCACGCTCCTGGTCCGCCGCGGACCGGCCGATCCAGCGGGTCATGACCGCCAAGCGCGCCGGCGGCCAGTCGGTGAGCGTGGTGCTGCCCGCCCTGGACGAGGAGGCGACGGTCGGTGAGATCGTCACGGTGATCCGCCGGGAGCTGATGGTCCGGGTGCCCCTGGTGGACGAGGTGGTGGTGGTCGACTCCGGCTCCGGCGACCGTACGTCGGAGGTGGCGGCGGCGGCCGGTGCCCGGGTCGTCCACCGGGACGCGATCCTGCCCCGTGTCCCCGCCGTGCCCGGCAAGGGCGAGGTGCTGTGGCGCTCGCTGCTGGTCACCGGCGGCGACATCGTCTGCTTCGTCGACGCCGACCTGCGCGACTTCCGCCCCGAGTTCGTCTCCGGCATCGTCGGTCCGCTGCTCACCGAACCGGACGTGCACCTCGTCAAGGCGATGTACGACCGCCCGCTCGGCACCGAGCCGGGCGAGGGCGGCCGGGTCACCGAGCTGATGGCCCGGCCGCTGCTCAACCTGCACTGGCCCCGCCTCGCGGGCTTCGTCCAGCCGCTCGGCGGCGAGTACGCGGCCCGCCGCTCCCTGCTGGAACGGCTGCCGTTCCCCGTCGGTTACGGCGTCGAGCTGGGGATGCTGGTCGACGCCCTGCACCTGGTGGGCCTGGACGCGCTCGCCCAGGTCGACGTGGGAGTGCGCCGGCACCGGCACCAGGACGGGCGGGCGCTGGGCCGGATGGCCGCCGCGATCTACCGCACCGCACAGCTCCGGCTGGCCCGGGGCCATCTGCTGCGGCCGTCCCTCACCCAGTTCGAGCGGGGCGCCGACGGCTTCGAGCCGCGCACCTACGCCGTCGACACGGAGGAACGGCCGCCCATGACGGAGATCGCGGAGTACACGTCCCGGCGGGTGGCCTGAGCGCCACGCCGTGGTGCGGGCGTCAGCCCGCGATGCCGTGGTGCGGGCGTCAGCCCGCGACGCCGTCCGACCAGCGCCAGCGGCCGCCGCCGTCCAGCGAGCAGGTGAGGTACTCGCCGCCGCGCCCGTGGGTGCTCAGGCCGTGGTGCCTGTGGGCGCAGAACTGGCCGTCGGCGTAGCAGTTGCCGGCGGGGCTCATCAGCTCGCAGGCGCCGCCGCCTCCGCCTCCGCCGCCTCCGGTGGTGCCGCCGCTGCCGCCGCTGTCCCGCGTCTTCTCCGCTGCGGGCCGCGCGGGCTCGGCGGGCTTCGGGGTCGGCCTGGGCGTGTGCAGCAGGCGTCCGGCGCAGTCGCGGCCGTCGCGGGGGACGGTGAAGGTCACCTCGCCGGGTCCGCCGGACTGCTCGCAGACCTTCTCGCCGGCGCCCCAGGAGGAGGCGGTGCGGCCGGTGCCCTGGAGCTGGACGACGTAGCCGGCCCCGGCCCTCTTCGCCGCGGCGACGGCCGCCCCGATGCCGCCGCCGGTGAGGTCGGGCAGCGTGACCGGGGCGGGGGTCGGCGTCGGGGTGGGTGTGGGCGTGGGCGTGGGTGGCGGGGTCTCGGTGCCGGGAGCCGCCTCGGGGGTCGGGGTGCCGCTCGGCGTGGCCGGGGCGGAGGCGGTGGTCGCGGCCGCCGCGGGCCGCGCTTCCGTGTCGGTGTCGGCGGCGGTGCCGCCGTCGCCGCAGCCGGCCAGGGCCAGCGCGGATGCCGCGATCAGTGCCGCCGTGGCGGCGAATCCGCGTATGCGTGGCCGTTGCCTGTACATGGGCATGCGGCACCCACCCCCCAGACAGTTGAAATGTGCACCGCACATGCTCAACCTGTTCACCTCTTCCACACAAGCAACGTGACCGAATCGCCGCCGCGGTGACGTCCGGGCACGTTTGAGGTCCGGGGGGCCTGGCTAGGTTGAGGCGTATGGCTTCAAGCTTCGGTGCTGCTCAGGTGGTGGTCGCCTCCAATCGGGGGCCGGTCTCGTACGAGGTGCTCGACGACGGCTCGCTGCGCGCGAAACGGGGCGGGGGCGGGCTGGTGTCGGGGCTGTCGGCCATCGGCCCCGACGCGGACGCGCTGTGGGTGTGCTCCGCGCTGGGCGACGGCGACCGCGAGGCGGTGCGGCGCGGGGTGGGCGAGGACGGCGTGCGGATGCTGGACGTGCCGGCCGACGTGCACGCGGACGCGTACAACGGGATCGCCAACTCGGTGCTGTGGTTCGTGCACCACATGCTGTACCAGACGCCCCTGGAGCCGGTCTTCGACGCGGAGTTCCGGCGGCAGTGGGCGTCCTACGAGGCGTACAACCGGGCGTTCGCCGAGGCGCTGGCCGAGGAGGCCGCCGAGGGCGCGGCGGTGCTGGTGCAGGACTACCACCTGACGCTGGTGCCGGGGATGCTGCGCGCGCTGCGGCCGGACCTGCGGATCGGGCACTTCTCGCACACGCCGTGGGCGCCGGTGGACTACTTCCGGCTGCTGCCGGACGACATCGCCGAGCAGGTGCTGCGCGGCATGCTCGGCGCCGACCGGCTCGGGTTCCTCACCCGGCGCTGGGCCGACGCGTTCACCGCCTGCGCGGACGCGCTGGTGGGCGGGGTCGGGGACACGGAGATCGGCGTGCACGGGCTGGGGGCGGACGCGGACTTCCTGCGGAAGCGGTCCCACGAGGCCGACGTGGACGAGCGGATGGCCGCGCTGCGGGAGGAGATCGGGCCGGACCGGAAGACGATCGTGCGGGTCGACCGGACCGAGCTGTCGAAGAACATCGTGCGCGGGCTGCTCGCGTACCGGGAGCTGCTCGCCGGGCGCCCCGAGTGGCGGGAGCGGGTGGTGCACGTCGCCTTCGCCTACCCCTCGCGGCAGGACCTCGCCGTGTACCGGGACTACACGGCCGAGGTCCAGCGGGTCGCGGAGGCGATCAACGAGGAGTTCGGTACGGCGGGGTGGACACCAGTCGTGCTGCACGTGAAGGACGACTTCGCGCGCTCGCTGGCGGCGTACCGGCTGGCGGACGTGGCCCTCGTGAACCCCGTGCGCGACGGGATGAACCTCGTCGCCAAGGAGGTACCGGTCGTCTCCGACACGGGCTGCGTGCTGGTGCTATCGCGCGAGGCGGGGGCGCACGAGGAACTGGGCGAGGACGCGATCACCGTGAACCCGTACGACGTCACGGGGACGGCGGAGGCACTCCACGAGGCGCTCGGCGTGCCGGCGGGCGAGCGGACGGAGGGCTCCAAACGCCTCGCGGCCGCCGCGACGGCACTACCCCCGACCCGCTGGTTCCTGGACCAACTGGACGCGCTGAGGTCTCCGGCCTGACTGCGGGCAGCAACGCCGGGCCACCGCGACCCACCCCCGCCCAGCCCCCGCGCCGTGGTCCCGCCCAACCGCGGGCCATCGTGCCTCCCCCAGTGCCTGAACGGCCTGGGAGGCACCCCCAGGCGATGGGGGTCCCCCCGCACCAGCGAAGCCGAGAGCGGGGGAGGGTGGGCGCAGCGGCACCTCGCCGGCGCCGGGCCACCGCGACCCACCCCCGCCCAGTCCCCGCGCCGGGTCACCCGGCACTTCGGCCCGCACGAGCTGCCCGCAGCTCAGGCAGGCACCCGGCCCGCCAGGGTGCGCAGGAGGTGCACCACTCCCGCCGGGCCGTCGACCACCAGGTCAGCGCGTTCGCGGAGGGCCGGCACCTCGTCGCTGCCGCTGCACACCAGGAGCCCGGGAATGCCCTCGGCGCGGAGGGCGTCCACGGCGCTGAACGCGGGCAGGTCACCGAGGTCGTCACCGGCGTAGAGGACGGACTCGGCACCGGTGCGGCGGACGTGCTCGCGCAGAGCGGCCCCCTTGTCCATCCCGGGCGGCCGCAGTTCGAGGACCATCCGACCGGGCTCGACGATCAGCCCGGTACGCGCGGCGAGGTCGGTGAGGGGACCGCGCAGGACGTCGAACGCGGCCTGCGGATCCGGCGCCCGCCGGGTGTGGACGGCGATCGCGTGCCCCTTCTCCTCGACCCAGACCCCCTCCCCCGCCCCCGACCGCTCCAGCAGCCCCGGCAACTCGGCCCGGACCGCGGCCACACCGGGATGCGGCGCGGGCGTGGTGAGCGCACCGGTCGCGGCGTCCCAGCGCTCGGCGCCGTAGTGGCCGAGGACGACGAGGTGGTCCAGGCCGGGTACGTCGGCGAAGCCGCCGTGGCGGACGGCGACCTCGGCGGGCCGCCCGGTGATCACGGCGACGGAGGCGATCTTCGGCGCGAGCGCGGCGAGCGCGGGCACGGCGTCCGGGTGGGCGCGGGCCCGGTCGGGGTCGGCGACGATCGGCGCGAGCGTCCCGTCGAAGTCGAGCGCGACCACCGCCCGCCGGGGCCGCGCGAGCAGGGCGTCGAGCCCGTCCCGCCCGCCCGGCGTCGCGGGCGTCGGCAGACGGCCCGGCCCGTCACCCTGGCTGAAGTCCTGATGGCTGCCCATACGCCGAACCTATCCCGCAACCCCCGCCGTCACGCGTCGCCCGGGGCGGGTTCGAGGTAGGCCGCCCAGAAACCCGGCACGACCCGGGCACGGCCACCACCCGGGACGGCGTCCCGGCCGGAAGTCCGGACCCCGGGAACCACAGATCGGGGAGCGCGGATCCGGGAACGGAGCCTCGGGGGTCCGGGGATCCGAGGACCCCGGGCGCGGCGCGGACGGCTGGGACTCCCGGGCACCCGCCTCCCTGCACCCGGGCACCCGGGCACCCACCCCCTGATACGCCCCCGCGCTGAAACGCCCCCGCGCCCCCTCACCGTTCCGCGCGCCGCGTCTCGCGTATGCGGCGCAGGCGGTTGACCGTGACCGGGTCGGCGGCGAGGGCGCGGGGGTCGTCGAGGAGGGCGTTGAGGAGCTGGTAGTAGCGGACGGGGGCCAGGCCCAGTTCCTCGCGGACGGCGCGTTCCTTGGCGCCGGGCCCGGAGAAGCCCCGGCGCTCCAGCGCGAGGATGTCGCGCTCCCTCTGTCCCAGGTCCATGTACGGCACCGTAACGCCCGCCGCCGACAGCGGGCGCCCGCTACTCCCCGCTGCCCGCCCGCAGCGCCGTCGTCTGGATCTGGGTGAGGACCTCCTGGGGGCTGCCGCCGGGGGCGACGGCCTGGCCGATGCGCTTCTTGACGTCCGCGCTGACCGAGGCCCAGGAGCTCTTGCCGACCGGGTACAGCTCGGACAGCAGCAGCTCGTCGAGGAAGGGCTTCAGGTGCTTGTCCTCCGCCGCCGTGCTCATCACCTGGGACGCGGAGGTGGTCACCGGCAGCAGGTCGTACTCGCGGGAGAAGTCGAGGACGTTCGCGTCGTCGTAGACGAAGTCGAGGAAGTCGCCGATCTGCTCCTGGTGGCCGTTCTTCTTGAAGGCCGTCATCCAGTCGGAGACCCCGAGCGTGTTCGGGCTCTCGCCGTCGATGCCGGGCGTGGTGACCATGCCGTACTTGACGCCCTTGGCGGATGCCGCCTTCATCAGCGAGGGGTGCCCGTCGAGCATGCCGACGTCGCCGTTGGCGAACGCGGCGAAGGCGTCGGCGCGGTCGAGCTTCGCGGGAGCGGTCGGGCCGGTGAGGCCCTTGCCGACCAGCTCGTCCCGGAGCCAGGTGAAGGTGGCGACGTTCTGCGGCGAGTCGACGGCGTACGTGCCGACGTCGTCGGTGTAGCCGCCCCCGCCGCTGAGCATCCACTGCATCGTCTCGGCCTGCGCCTCCTCCGCGCCCAGCGGCAGGGCGTACGGGTACTTCACGCCCTTCTCCTTGAGCGCCTGCGCGGCCTCGGCCAGCTCGTCCCAGGAGGTGGGCGGCTCGACGCCGGCCCGGCTGAGGAGGGTCTTGTTGTAGAAGAGCACGCGCGTGGAGGCGGCGAAGGGCATCCCGTACTGCGCCCCCTCGACCTGCCCGGCCGCCGCGAGCTGGGAGACGAAGTCGGCCTGGACCGGGATGGAGAGCACGTCGTCGGCCTTGTAGAGCAGCCCCTGGTCGGCGTAGTCGGAGTAGGCCCCGATCTGCGCCATGTCGGGCGCCTTGCCGGCGTCGACCAGCTCGCGGACCTTGCGGTCGACATCCTTCCACGAGTACACCCTGACGTCCACGTGCACGTCGGGGTTCTGCGCCTCGAAGGCCGCGGCCAGGTCGTCCCAGTACTTCTGGGAGCTGTTGTTCTCGCTGTCGCCGTAGTCCGCGGCGACCAGCCTCAGCGTCACCTCGTCGGAGCCGCCGGTCAGACCGCAGCCGCCGAGGACCGCCGTCATGCCCAGCGCGGACGCCACCGCGATCGTTCCTGCCCTACCCCGCTGCACTCTTGTTCCCCACCCCTGCACGTGTTCGCTCAACGGACTAAGGTCTACACCATGCGAATGGACTAGACCTCTCCCGGGTGTACGGGCCACACTGTCCCCGTGAGACACGTCATCGCCCTCGATGTGGGCGGCACCGGGATGAAGGCCGCCCTCGCCGGGCCGGAGGGCGAGCTGCTGCACCGGGCGCGCCGCCCCACCGGACGCGAGAACGGCCCCGGGGCCGTCGTCGCGGGCATCCTGGACTTCGCCGCCGAGCTGCGCGCGTACGGCGTGGAGCGCTTCGGCGAGAGCGCCGTCGCCGCCGGTGTCGCCGTCCCCGGGATCATCGACGAGGCGCACGGCACCGCCGTCTACGCCGCCAACCTCGGCTGGCGCGACGTCCCCCTGCGGGCGCTGCTGGCCGAGCGGCTCGGCGGCATCCCGGTCGCCCTCGGCCACGACGTGCGCACCGGTGGCCTCGCCGAGGGGCGGATCGGCGCGGGCCGGGGCGCCGACCGGTTCCTGTTCGTGGCGCTGGGCACCGGGATCGCGGGCGCCATCGGCATCGACGGCCGGGTGGAGGCGGGCGCCCACGGCTTCGCGGGTGAGATCGGCCACGTCGTCGTGCGCCCCGGGGGCGATGCGTGCCCGTGCGGGCAGCGCGGGTGCCTGGAGCGGTTCGCGTCCGCGTCGGCGGTCGGCCAGGCGTGGGCCGCGGCGTGCGGCGACCCGGCCGCGGACGCCGCCGACTGCGCCAAGGCCGTCGAGTCGGGCGACGCGCGGGCGATCGCCGTGTGGCAGGACGCGGTGGACGCGCTCGCCGACGGGCTGGTCACCGCGCTCACTCTGCTGGACCCGGGCGTCCTGATCATCGGTGGCGGCCTCGCCGAGGCGGGGGAAACCTTGTTCACACCGCTGCGGGACGCGGTCCGGCGGCGCGTCACCTTCCAGAAACTGCCGGAGATCGTCCCGGCCGCGCTGGGCGACACCGCCGGGTGCCTCGGGGCCGGGCTGCTGGCCTGGGACCTGACCGGCGACGCCTCGCCGTCCGCCCCGGCGCCGTCCGGCCCGTCCCCGTCCACCGCCCCGCCGACCGCCACCCGCACGACCGCGACCGCGACTTCCCCGGAGGTAACCACCTGATGGCCCCAAGCAAGGTTCTCGCCGGTGCCCGGGTGGTACTGCCCACCGGGACCGTGGACGACGGCCGCGTCGTCGTCGACGGCACCCGGATCGCCGCCGCCGCGCCCCCGGAGGCGGACGTCCTCGACCTGCCGGACCACTGGGTGGTCCCCGGCTTCGTCGACCTGCACAACCACGGCGGCGGCGGCGCCTCCTTCGCCGGCGGCACCGCCGAGGAGATCCTGCGCGGCGTCGAGACCCACCGCCGGCACGGCACGACCACGCTGGTCGCCTCCGCCGTCACCGGCGACCTGGACTTCCTCGCCCGGCACGCCGGGGTGCTCGCGGAGCTGGCCGAGCAGGGCGACGTCGCCGGCGTCCACTTCGAGGGCCCCTTCATCTCCCCGTGCCGCAAGGGCGCGCACGACGAGACGCTGCTGCGCGACCCGGACCCGGCCGAGGTCCGCAAGCTGATCGACGCGGCGCACGGCCACGCGACGATGATGACCCTGGCCACCGAGCTGCCGGGCGGCCTGGACTCCGTACGGCTGCTGGTGGAGCACGGCGTGATCGCGGCCGTCGGGCACACCGACGCGACGTACGAGCAGACGCTCCAGGCCATCGACGCGGGCGCCACCGTCGCCACCCACCTCTTCAACGCGATGCCGCCGCTCGCCCACCGCGCCCCCGGGCCGATCACGGCGCTGCTGGAGGACGAGCGGATCACCGTCGAGCTGATCAACGACGGCACGCATCTGCACCCGGCCACGCTCCAGCTGGCGTTCCACCACGCGGGCGCCGGCCGGGTCGCCTTCATCACCGACGCGATGGACGCGGCCGGCTTCGGCGACGGCCGCTATCTGCTCGGCCCGCTGGAGGTCGAGGTCGCGGACGGCGTGGCCCGGCTGGTGGAGGGCGGCTCGATCGCGGGCTCCACGCTCACCCTGGACCGCGCGTTCAAGCGGGCGGTGACGGTCGACGGGCTGCCCGTCGAGGACGTGGTGCGGGCGATCTCCGCCAACCCGGCGCGGCTGCTGGGCCTCGACGACCGGATCGGCTCGCTGAAGCCCGGCAAGGACGCCGACCTGGTGGTCCTGGACGCCGCCTTCGACGTGGTGGGCGTGATGCGCCGGGGCGCGTGGGTGGTCGAACCGCGACTGGGCTGACCCGGCAAGCGGTGCCGGGCCGCAGGGGCTGGGCCGACCGCCGTCCTTTTGGCATGATCGTGTCGTCAACAGGCACGCAGCCGTGCACGATCGGGGGAGGTCGGCCCGAGGTGATCCTCACCGTCACACTCAACACCGCGCTCGACCTCACCTACCGGGTCCCGTCCGTGCGCCCCCACGCCTCCCACCGGGTCACCGAGGTCACCGAACGCGCCGGCGGCAAGGGCCTCAACGTGGCCCGGGTGCTGGCGGCCCTCGGGCACGAGGCGACGGTCACCGGCTTCGCCGGCGGCACCACCGGCGCCGCCGTGCGCGCGGGGCTGGCCGGCCTGCACGGGGTGCGGGACGCGCTCGTACCGGTGGCGGGGGCGACCCGGCGCACCGTCGCGGTCGTCGACGAGCGCACCGGCGACACCACCCAGTTCAACGAACCCGGCCCGGCCGTCGCACCCGCCGAGTGGCACGCCTTCCAGGAGGCGTACGAGGATCTGCTGGCCGGTGCCGCCGCGGTGGCCCTGTGCGGGAGCCTGCCGCCGGGCGTTCCGGTCGGCGCCTACGGGGGGCTGGTCCGCACGGCGCGCGCGGCGGGCGTGCCGGTGCTGCTGGACACCAGCGGGGAGCCGCTGCGGCGGGGGGTGGCCGCCCGCCCGGACCTGATCAAGCCGAACGCGGACGAGCTGGCGCAGCTGACCGGCTCGCACGAGCCGCTGCGGGCCTCGCAGGCCGCCCGGCGCCGGGGTGCCCGCGCGGTGGTCGCCTCGCTGGGCGCCGACGGGCTGCTCGCGGTGACCCCGGAGGGCCGCTGGCGCGCGGCCCCGCCGGTCCGCGTCCACGGCAACCCGACCGGCGCGGGCGACTCGGCGGTGGCGGGCCTGCTCTCCGGTCTGGTCGAGCGGCTGCCCTGGCCGGACCGGCTGGCCCGCGCGGTCGCCCTGTCGGCGGCGACGGTGCGCTCCCCGGTGGCGGGCGCGTTCGACCGGGCGGCGTACGAGGAGCTGCTCGGGCGCGGGGTGCCGGTGACGGCGGAGGCGGGCGCGGCCTGAGCCGCGACATTGCGCGCGGCCTGAGCCGTCACGTGGCGCGGCCTGAGCGCCCGGCGGTCAGCCCTTCGTGAGGGAGAGCTGGTCGAAGTTCACGTCGCACTTGTTGCCGGCGTTGCAGGCCAGCTCGATCGTGTTGGTGCCCTCGGTGAGGTTCACGGTGGCCCAGGTGGTCTGCCAGCCCTTCTCCCAGTCGCCCGCGGGCGTGCCGCCGAAGTTCTGCATGTTCAGCGGGCGGGAGTCGGCCTTGCCGTTGACGACGAGGGTCGCGTCGGCGTCGGTGCCCGGGATGCCGTAGGCCACGTTCAGCCGGTAGCTGCCGGCCTTCTCGACGCCGTCGAAGGTCCAGGTGATCTTCGCGCCGACCTGGTTGAAGCCCGTGACATAGACCCCGCCGCCGGCCTTGGCGCCCTTGATGTCCGAGGCCGTCGCCATGCCCGGGGAGAGCCGCAGCGACTTCGCGTCGGTCGCGGGCAGCTCGGCCTCCTCCTCGCCCTTGTCGCCGTCGGCCGACGGGCTCGGGTCGGTGGTCTCGGACTGGGTGACGCTGGGGGCCGGGGCGGCCCCCTCGCCGTTCTTGTCGTCGTCCGAGCCGCTGCTCGTCATGGCCACGGCGATGCCGATGACCACGGCGGCGACGACGGCGACGGCGCCGATCAGCAGGCCCTTGGTGTTGGGTCCGCGGCGCCCGCCCCCGCCGTGCCCCGCCGGCTGCTGGGGGGCGGTGGGGGCACCTCCGCCGCCGAAGGTCTCCGGCGCGGCGTAGTGCGCGTTCGGCTGCCCGTAGGCGCCCTGCGGGGGCTGGCCGTAGGCGCCCTGCTGCGGCGGGGCGGCCTGGCCGTACGGGGCGGTCTGGGTGCCCTGCTGCTGCGGTGCCCCGTACTGGCGTGTCCCCACGGGGCGTACCCGGTTGACGGAGTTCGGGTAGCCGTAGCCACCGGACGGCGGCTGGGCTCCGTTGGCCTGACCGTCGGCGTAGAGGTAGCCGAACGGGTCGTCGTCCTCGGGCGTGCTCGCGCCGTTGTTGCCGGGCGTCATCCCTAGGTCTCCTAACCGGGTGCGGTGCGTGGTGCGATACGTACGGTGAGAGGGCGAGCCTACCCGTTCTTACTGAGCCGATCGGGTGACTCGGGCCTCATCGCCCCGCTGACCTGGGGATCATCCCGCGCGGCGGTGCTGTTTGGGACGAGATCGTTTCTCGACGTACATCCGTTCGTCAGCGGACTTCAGGACCTCGTCCGCCGTCATGCCGCAGTGGGCCCAGCCGATGCCGAAGCTGGCGCCGACGCGGACGGCGCGGCCCTCGGCCCGGATGGGCTGGATGATCTCGTTGCGCAGGCGTACGGCGAGGTCCTCGGCGTCGGCGCGGCCGAGCCCGTTGGCGAGGATCACGAACTCGTCGCCGCCGAGCCGGGCCACGGTGTCGCCGTCGCGTACGCCGCCGCTGAGCCGGCGGGCGACCTCGATGAGGACGGCGTCGCCCGCGTTGTGCCCGAACCGGTCGTTGATCGACTTGAAGCCGTCGAGGTCGCAGAAGAGCACCGCGAGGCCCTTGGTGCCGTCGTCGTGGCCGTCCTCGGGGGCGACGGCGTGCACATGGTGGTCGTAGGCGCCGTACGGCTCGACGGCGGCGCCGAAGTCGAAGGTGTGGCCGCCGGAGTCGAAGACGGCGGAGTCCCCGTACGCCGCGTCCATCGCGTCGGCGACGGCGGCGTGCGCGGACTGCGGGCGCCGGCACAGCCGGGCGGCGAGGCGGGAGCGCAGCTCGGCGCTGTTGGGCAGGCCGGTGAGGGAGTCGTGGGAGGCGCGGTGGGCGAGCTGGAGCTCGCGGCGCTTGCGTTCCTCGATGTCCTCGACGTGGGTCAGCAGGAAGCGCGGTCCGTCGGCGGCGTCGGCGACGACGCTGTTGCGCAGCGAGACCCACACGTAGGTGCCGTCGCGGCGGCCGAGGCGGAGTTCGGCCCGGCCGCCCTCGGCGGAGGTGCGCAGCAGGGTGCCGATGTCCTGGGGGTGGACGAGGTCGGAGAAGGCGTAGCGGCGCATGGCGGAGGCGGGGCGGCCGAGCAGGCGGCACAGGGCGTCGTTGGTGCGCAGGATGCGGCCGTGCTGGTCGCCGCCCATCTCGGCGATGGCCATGCCGGAGGGGGCGTACTCGAAGGCCTGCCGGAAGCTCTCCTCGCTGGCCCGCAGGGCCTGCTGCTCGCGCTCCAGGCGGACCAGGGCGCGCTGCATGTTGGAGCGCAGGCGGGCGTTGCTGATCGCGATGGCGGCCTGGAAGGCGTACATCTGGAGCGCCTCGCGGCCCCAGGCGCCGGGGCGGCGGCCGTTGCGCGGCCGGTCCACGGACAGGACGCCGATCAGCTCGCCGTTGTTGCCGGCACCCGGCGGTCCGGGCGCGTACAGCGGGGCGAAGAGGCGGTCCGAGGGGTGCCACTCGTCCTCGAAGCGGGGCGCGGGCCCGTCGGTGTACCACTGCGGGACGTCGTCGTCGTCGAGGACCCAGCCCTCGGTGTGGGGTATGAAGATCAGGTCGCCCCAGTGCTCGCCCATGCGCAGGCGGCGGTCCCAGGAGTCGCGGGAGCCGGCGCGGCCGGTGATCAGGGCCTCGGCGGCCTGGTTGCCGGCGAAGGCGGCGACGACGAGATCGCCGTCGGGGCGGACCATGTTGACGCACGCCAGCTCGTACCCGAGGGCCTGGACGACGCCGTCGGCGACGGCCTGCAACGTGTCCGCCAGGCTGCGGGCCTTGTTCATGTCGGCCATGACCTGGTGCAGTTGCCGCAGGGACGCAAGACGGACGTAGGGCTCCGACTCGGTCTCCATGCTCGCCCTCCCCCCGAGACCTCGCAGTGAATCAAGGGTTCTCTTCGGCGCCTTCACTGATGGTGCCCTTGCAGGTTCTCCGCCACTGAATCACAGCGCGCTCCCCACCCGGTACACAGGGTCAACAATTAACGCCCCTTGTGACTCAAGTCACAGCAAACATGAACAATTGAGTGCTGTTTCTGCGGTTTTCCCGTGCGTTTACTGAACGCAAAGTATGGGGGTATGCGCACGTCTCCTTCTGTGGTCCTAGGTCCCGTTTCGGCCCCCGGGCCGATGCCCCGCGACCGGCCCGGCGCATAGCGTGGCGGGGTGCCGAACACTCCGCCTCTCGCGTCCCCCGCGCCCACCCCTTCCTCTTCCGCGGTGTCCGCCGCCGGGCATGCTGAGGGGGTGAGCAACGAGGAGTTCCGCGCCGCCCTGTCCCGGCTGGCCTCGGGCGTGGTCCTGGTGACCGCGCAGGAGCCGTCGCTCGACCCCGACGACCCGCTGGCGCCGGTCGGCGAGGACGTCGGGATGACGGCGACCGCCTTCATGTCGGTGTCAGTGGATCCGCCGCTGGTCCTGATCAGCCTGCGCGAGGGCTCCCGCATGGACGACCTGCTGGACGAGCAGCCCCTGTGGGCGGTCTCCGTCCTCGCCGAGAGCCAGGTGCACATCGCGGGCCGCTTCGCGATGAAGGGCCGCCTCAGCGACCGCCTCCTGTTCGCGGACATCCCCTGTATACGGGGCGAGGCCACCGGCGCGCCCCTGGTGGGCGGCGCCCTGGCCACCGTGGAGTGCCGCACCGAGCGCAGGGTGACCGCCGGGGACCACACCCTGGTGATCGGCCACGTCCTGAGCGCGTCGCTGCCGAGCGCGGACGGGGGCCCGCTGACGTATTTCAAGGGCCGTTACCGCCACCTGCGCTGAACCTGTATTCCGGTCGCTCTTCCGGGGTCCTGAACGGCGAAGCCCGACTCAGCCCGCCCCGCCTCGACGGCCTCCGCCCGCATCGGCCGCTTCGTTCGCGTCGAACGTACGCGGAACTGTCTCCAGCCGGGAGACGTGAGCGGGGCACTGCGCGCGTGGAAGGAGTACGTCCACCGTCCGGCGCGTGCACTGTGGCAGGACGACGAGTTCGGCAACGTGCACTGGTGTTGCTGCGGGCAACCCACTCGACAGCAGGGTCCTGCTCGACGGCGTGATGATCTCGCCTCGGCGAGGCGGATTGCACAGCGGATGCTCTCCAGCTCCCGTCGGCCCACGTGGCGAGAGCTCCCGGCTCTGCCGGGCCGAGGGCCCGGTTTCACTGGGGTTCGTCAATCAGGCCGACGTGTGAGGCGGTGCTGCGTCAGTCCCAGTTCTTCGGGGAGCGGCCCCGCTTCGTCTGCGCGCGTTGTTTCTTTTCGCGGAGGCGGCGTTCGTTGATGCCTCGGGGGATGCGGGTGGGGCGGCGGGGGCGGGGCGGGGGTGCGGTGGCCTCGGCGAGGAGGGCGGCGAGGCGTACGGCGGCGGTCTCGCGGTTGCGCCACTGGGAGCGGTGCTCGGAGGCGCGGACGGTGACGACGCCGTCGGTGAGGCGGCCGGCCAGCCGCTCCAGCGCGCGCCGCTTCCACACCTCGGGCAGCGCCTCGGTGCGGGCGAGGTCGAAGCGGAGTTCCACGGCGGTGTCCGTGGTGTTGACGTGCTGTCCGCCGGGCCCCGAGGAGCGCGAGAAACGCCAGAGCAGCTCGGCCTCGGGCAGGGAGACGGAGCCGCGGATGACATGGGGACCGGACATGCCGTCCATGTTCCCGTCCCCGGGCGGTCCACGTCACCCCAATATCCTGGCTCCCCACTCGGTAAAGAAAGTAAAGAGAGATGGAACCTTACGTGCCCCTCTCGACGTTCATGGGGGTAGCTGTAACTTTCTTGCCGTACGTACACGAGGGAAGGGACTCCCAACAATGGCTGTAAGCCTGTCCAAGGGTGGCAACGTCTCGCTCACCAAGGAGGCTCCGGGCCTGACCGCCGTCACCGTGGGCCTCGGCTGGGACGTCCGCACCACCACCGGCACGGACTTCGACCTCGACGCCTCGGCGATCGCGGTCAACCCGGAGGGCAAGGTCTACTCCGAGGCCCACTTCGTCTTCTTCAACAACAAGCAGACGCCGGACAGCACCATCGTCCACACCGGTGACAACCGCACGGGCGAGGGCGCCGGCGACGACGAGGCGATCAACGTCAACCTGGCCGCCCTGCCCGCCGACGTCGACAAGATCGTCTTCCCGGTCTCGATCTACGACGCCGAGAACCGCTCGCAGAACTTCGGCCAGGTCCGCAACGCCTACATCCGCATCGTCAACCAGGCCGGCGGCGCCGAGATCGCGCGCTACGACCTGTCCGAGGACGCCGCCACCGAGACCGCGATGGTCTTCGGCGAGCTGTACCGCAACGGCGCCGAGTGGAAGTTCCGCGCCGTCGGCCAGGGCTACGCCTCGGGCCTGACCGGCATCGCCCAGGACTTCGGCGTGAACGTCTGACGTTCCCCCGCCCGTGCGTGCCGTACGAAGGCCCTCCGGTCGTGCGCCGGGGGGCTTCGGCGTGTCCGGGGGGCGGGCTCGGTGGGTCACGGCAGCAGGCGCTGCTCCTTCGCCACGGCCACCGCGCCCGCGCGGGTGTCGACGCCGAGCTTGCCGTAGACGCGGCGCAGGTGCGTCTTGACCGTGGCCTCGCTGATCAACAGGGCGCGGGCGATCTCCCGGTGCCGAGGCCGGTGGCGAGCTGGGCCAGGATGTCGCGTTCGCGGTCGGTGAGGGAGGGGCGCGGGCTGCGCAGGCCGGCCATGACCCGCCCGGCGACCGGTGGGGGCAGCGCCGTACGGCCTTGCGCCGCCGCGTGGATGGCGGCGAACAGTTCCTCGGGGCGTTCGGCCTTCAGCAGACAGCCGGTCGCACCGGCCTCGATGGGGCGGGTAAAGGGGCACCGCGCACCAGGAGAAGCTCGGCGCGAGGACGACCGGCACCATCCACACCGCGACCACCAGGCCCAGTCAGACCAGGCGCCTGGCGGGCCGTGCCCCGGCGCCGTCGGCGGTCGTACCGCTCAAAACCGGCCCCAGCGGGTGCAGTACGGCCAGGGCGACGGACAGCGCGAGGACCCACGGGGTGCGCGGCTCGCCGAGAAGGCCAACCGGCCCGACCGGGACCATTTCCGTTGTTGTCGGTGCGCCTCGCCGGGCCCGCCGACCATGTCGCCGGGGTCAACGGGCGCAACCGCGCACGCTCGGGGTGGGCGTTCGTCACCATGCCCGTCCCCTCAACGGCACAGCCGCTGTGGGGAGATGCGACCCGTGACCGCCCTGTCGTAGGGGGCGGTCGGGAGCGCGGCAAGGGGTGAACGAACCGAGCCGTACAAGCTCGGCCGTTCACGCCCGAGAAGGTGACGTGGAACCACCCGTAGGATCGCGTCGTGCGCTCCACCCCCCGTCTGCTCGTGGCCGCCGCCACCGTCACCGCCCTCGCGGCGTGCGGCGGGGGCGGCGCGGTCGAGGGCAGCCCTGGCGGCTCGGGCGTACGCGACCCGTACTTCCCGAAGGCGGGCAACGGCGGCTACGACGTCGGCCACTACGACCTGGTCCTCGCCTACGACCTCGGCACCGCGCACCTCACCGGCACGGCCACGATCACCGCCCGCACCACCCAGGACCTGTCGGCCTTCGACCTCGACCTCAAGGGCCTGGACGTCGAGAAGGTCACCGTCGAGGGCCGCGACGCCCGCTTCGACCGCGCCGGGCAGGAGCTGACCGTGCGTCCGGCGGACGAGCTGAACGACGGGGAGACCTTCCGCGTCGCCGTCCGCTACTCCGGCGAACCGGTGACGGTGACCGACCCCGACGACTCCGAGGAGGGCTGGCTGCGCACCGCCGACGGCGCGGTCGGCCTGGGTCAGCCGACGGGCTCGATGGCCTGGTTCCCGGGCAACCACCACCCCTGCGACAAGGCCACGTACGACCTCGCGGTGACCGTGCCGGAGGACGTCGGCGCCGTCTCCAACGGCGAGTTGACGGGCGAGAAGACCCGCGACGGCCGTACGACCTACACGTGGCACACCGCCGAGCCGATGCCGAGCCACGTCGTCACGGTCGCCGTAGGGACATGGGAGACCGACCGCTCGACCACCGAGGACGGCATCGACGTGTACACGGCCGTCGATCCCCGGCAGGCCGACGCGAGCCGCGTGGTCCTCGAGAGCATCCCCGAGATCACCGCGTGGGGCGAGGAGAACTTCGGCCCGTACCCCTTCTCCTCCACCGGCGCGATCGTCGACCGCGACGAGGACGCCGGCTACGCCCTGGAGACGCAGAACCGCCCGTACTTCCCCGGCGCCCCCACCACCGTCCTGCTCGTCCACGAACTCGCCCACCAGTGGTACGGGAACTCCGTCAGCCCGAAGACCTGGCGGGACATGTGGCTGAACGAGGGCTTCGCCACCTACGCGGAGTGGCTGTGGACGGAGGACCACGGCGGCGACAGCGCCCAGCGGACCTTCGACGCGCTGTACGACGGGACGTACTACGACGACGCGGCGGCGAACGCGTCGGTCTGGGCGTTCCCGCCCGCCGACCCGCCCGACGCGGCGCACATCTCCGCGAGCCCGGTCTACCAGCGCGGGGCGATGGTCCTGCACAAGGTCCGCCAGAAGGTCGGCGACCGAGCGTTCCGCTCCCTGCTGCGGGGCTGGGCCGCCGCCCACCGGCACGGCAACGCGGACACCGCCGACTTCACCGCCTACGTGGAGAAGTCGGCGCCGGACGAGGACTTCTCGGAGATCTGGGCCAACTGGCTGCGCGGCGACGGCCGCCCCGGCCGCCGGTGACGACGGCTCGCTCGTGCGGGTCGGTCCAGGTCGGACAGGTCGGCCGTGTCCAGGACGGACCGGTGGCGCACGTCGCCGTGGTCCAGGCGGCGGCGCGGGTGCGGGGCTGCGGGCCGTTCGACGTACTGGCCCTGGTCATCGCCCTGTCGATGGCCTGGTCGCCGGTGAGCGACGTGTACGCGGCGACCGCCGACGAGCCGGCGGAGGAGCACGAACGCCGGCGCGCCCTGCTGCGGGACACGGTCCGCCGCGCGACGTCACCGGACCGAGGACACCCCGGCCGTGCGGACCGGGTCGCGGCGTGAGGCGGCTTCCGCGTCCGTGACACCATCACCAGCGTGCTCGACATCGGCTACGCCCTCTCCAACCGCTTCCCGGACCCGCCGCAGACGGACTACCGCCGCGCGGACGTCCACGCGCTGCGGCACGACCTGTTCTGCGGGGACGTGTACCTCGCCGACACCGAGGCGGACCGGGAACTGTCCACAGCCTGGGGATGGGTGCCGGTACTGGACTTCGCGTGGGCGCTGTGCGACATCGTGGAGCACGTCGACCGGGACCCGGCGGGGTCGCGCGCGTCCCGCCCGCAGTACGCGGAGCTGGACTTCACCGAGTCCACGGACCGCCTGCTCTTCGCGCGCCGCTTCGGCTGGGTCGACATCGAGGCGGAGTGGCTCCCCGCCGACGAGCCCCCGCTCTCCTTCTCCCACAGGGAACTGCGCCGCGAGTCCCGCGACTTCCTCCACGACCTGATCGCCGACCTCACCGACCTCCACGAGGACCTGGCCGAGAACCCGGCCGTCTGGACCCTCCAGGCCCGCTTCCCCCGGGTGCCCTGAACACCCCCTTGCTCAGGAGAACCTCCCTGCTCCGGAGAACCCCCTCACTCAGGAGAACCTCCCTGCTCCGGAGAACCTCCTACTCCCCCGCCACCACCCGCACCCCCAGCTCCGCCGCGAGCACCGGTGCCAGGTCCAGCAGCTGGGCCGGGCTGATCACCGCCCCCGACAGGCGGTCCACGCCCCGGGACAGTTCCAGCGGGGCCGCTCCCCGCAGGTCGACGTCCGTGAAGGTGGCCGCGCTGAAGTCGGCCGCCCTGAGGGCGCAGTCGACGAAGGCGACCCGGTCGAGGCGGGCACCGCCGAAGTCCGGTTCGACCAGGACGCAGCCCTCGAAGACGACGTCCTTGAGCCGTGCCCGGCGCAGGTTCAGGTAGTCGATCTTGCCGCCCCGGATCAGGACCCGCTCCAGTGCGGCCCCGTGCAGCTGGGTGCCGCCGAGGCGGGCGTCGCGCAGCTCCACGTCCCGCAGGGTGCCCTCGGAGAGGTCGGTCCCCACGCCCCGTACGCCGGTGAGCACCGAGTCCAGCAGCCGTGCCCGGCGCAGCGAGGTGCCGTCCAGGACGCAGCCCGTCAGCGCGCAGTCCATGAAGCGGGCGCCGGCGCCGTCCTGGCCGGTCAGGTCGGTCTCCCGGAAGTCCAGCGCGTCGTAGTCCCCGTCCGGCTCCAGCCCGCCGGCCTCGTACGGCACCAGCGGCGGCAGCCGCAGCTCGGGGCGCCGCGCCGCCCGCACCGTGACCGCCCCCCTACCGCCCGCACCCCGACCACCCGTCGCACGTCCCACCGCTCCACTCACCATCCCCCCATGCTGCACCCCACCCCTGACAACCCGCCCCCACCTGCGCGAACGCACCGGCCCCCCGCCACGTGTCACATTCCACACCCCCGCGACCGTCTTATGCGTGTCAAGGCGACCCCGACCCGAGGGAGACCCCGAGCCATGCATCGCATCACCGTCATCGGCGGCGGCCTCGCCGGACTGACCGCGGCCGTCACCGCCGCCGAGGCGGGTGCCAAGGTCACCCTCCACGAGGCGCACCACACCCTCGGCGGACGCGCCCGCACCGCCGACGGCCCCTACCGCACCCACGACGGCCCGCACGCGCTCTA
The DNA here is from genome assembly GCA_049998335.1 of Streptomyces sp. cmx-10-19. Classification (GTDB taxonomy): domain Bacteria; phylum Actinomycetota; class Actinomycetes; order Streptomycetales; family Streptomycetaceae; genus Streptomyces. The sequence goes on along the minus strand of JAEBFB010000003.1, from coordinate 105,560 downwards.
CAACGGCGGCCCGCACTGGACCTGGCTGCGCCAACGCGACCTGATCGGCCCGCTCGCGCCCCTCCCCCCGCTGGAGGCGGCCCGGCTGCGCCTGCGGTACAAGGGCGTCCTGCGCCGCACCCCGCCCTTCGCCCTGCTCAAGCTGCTGCGCCCCGGCGTGGGCCCCGCCCCCGTCGACACCGACTTCCTGACGTGGGCGACCGGCGTCGCGGGCGAGGAGGCCGCACGGGCCGCCGCCCACTACAGCGCCGTCGCCCTCTTCCACCACGACCCCGGCTCCCTGTCCGCCGCCTTCGTGCAGGAACGCCTGCGCCGGGCCGCCAAGCTGCCGCCGGAGGCGCACCACCCGCGCGGGGGCTGGTCCTCGGTCGTGGACCGGATGGCCGCCCGCGCCTGGAACCTCGGCGTCCGCATGGAGACCCTCTCCCGTGTCGACACCCTTCCCACCGACGCCCCGGTCGTCGTCGCCACCTCCCTGGACGCCGCCCGCCGCCTGCTCGGCGACCCGGCGCTGACCTGGCCGAGCGGCCGTACCGCCCTGGTCGACCTGGCCGTGCGGACCCGGCGCGGCGACGCGTTCGCCGTCTCCGACCTGGACGCGCCGGGCTGGATCGGGCACGGGGGTCCGGGGGTATCCCCCAGAAGGCGCAGCATCGCGCAGGACCGCACCCTGGCCCCGGCGGGCGAGCAGCTGATCCAGGGGCAGATCCCGCTCGCGCCGCACGAGTCGAAGGCCGACGGCACCGCCCGCGCGGAGGAGCTGCTCGACCTGGGGATGCCCGGCTGGCGCGACCGCGTCACCTGGCGCCGCGAGGCCGTCGCGAACGGACGTACCGGCGCCGTCGACCCGCCCGGCACCACCTGGCGCGACCGCCCCGCCGTCGACCGGGGTGACGGCGTGTACCTCGCCGGCGACCAGGTCGCCGCCCCGGGTCTGCTCTCGGAGGTGTCCTTCACCAGCGCCCTGACCGCGGTCTCCCTCGCCCTGGGCAGGCGGGAGCTTGACCTCAAGCGCGCTTGAGGCCGTTGGCTGCCGGCAACGACAGGAGCCGGCACACGGCACTCACCACCCTGGGGGATCCCATGCTCGCCATCCGTCTGCACGCCTTCGGCCCCGCCGAGAACCTCGTCCTGGAGGAGGTCGAGGACCCGCGCCCCGGCCCCGGCCAGGTCGGGGTCGCCGTCCACGCGGCGGGCGTCCACCTCATGGACACCGCCCTGCGCCAGGGCGTCCGGGGCCCGGCGCCCGCACTGGCCGCCCTGCCCACCGTCCCCGGCCGCGAGATCGCCGGCGTCGTCGACGCGCTCGGGGAGGGCACCCCGGAGCACTGGCTCGGCCGGCGCGTCGTCGCCCACCTCGGCTTCGTCCCCGGCGGCTACGCCGAACGCGCCGTCACCGACGCCGCCCGCCTCCACGAAATCCCCGGCACCCTCGACTTCGCCGCGGCCGTCGCCATGATCGGCACGGGCCGTACGACGATGGGGATCGTCCAGTTCGCCGACCTCGGCCCCGGCGCCGTGGCCGTGGTCCCGGCCGCCGCCGGAGGCATCGGCACCCTGCTGGTGCAGTACGCCGGGAACGCGGGCGCCACCGTCGTCGGCCTCGCCGGCGGCCCCGAGAAGACCGCCCGCGTCGCCGCGAACGGCGCCGATTTCGCCGTCGACTACACCGACCCCGCCTGGCCGGCCGAGGTCCGCGCCCACCTGGGCGAGCGGCGGGCCACCGTCGTCTTCGACGGCGTCGGCGGCGACGTCGCCCGCGAGAGCGTCGCCCTGCTCGGGCCCGGCGGCCGGCACCTGGCCTTCGGCTGGTCCGCCGAGGGCCTGGAAAACCCCACCCCCCACCACGTCGAGGGCGTCTCCCAGGAGGTACTCGGCGCTCCGATGATGGAGAAGACCGGCAGCGCCGACCCCCTCCGCACCCTCGAACTGCGCGCCCTCGAAGAGGCCGCCGCGGGCCGGCTCACCCCGGCCGTGCACCGCTTTCCGCTGGCCCGCGCCGCCGACGCGCACCGCGCCCTGGAGAACCGCGGCACGACCGGAAAGGTGGTCCTGGAACCATGAGCGGCGACAGGCGGCACGACGCGCGCCCCGAGAGGCGACCCGCCCCGATCCGTGGTCTTCTGGCGAAATGAGTGGCACCCGGACAGGTCGGCCGGACGCGCCCGCCGAGGCCGATCCCCGCCGCTGGTGGGGGCTGGTGGTGATCGCCCTGGCCCAGCTGATGGTCGTCCTCGACGCGACCATCGTGAACATCGCGCTGCCCTCGGCCCAGCGCGACCTCGGCATGTCCGACGGCAACCGCCAGTGGGTGATCACCGCGTACACCCTGGCGTTCGGCGGTCTGCTGCTGCTGGGCGGCAGGATCGCGGACCTGGTCGGACGCAAACGGACGTTCATCATCGGCCTGATCGGCTTCGCCGGCGCCTCCGCGCTGGGCGGCGCCGCCACCGGCTCGGCGATGCTGTTCGGCGCCCGCGCCCTCCAGGGCGTCTTCGCCGCCGTGCTCGCGCCGTCCGCGCTGTCCCTGCTGACGACCACCTTCACGGACTCACGGGAGCGCGGGAAGGCCTTCGGCATCTACGGCGCCCTGGCCGGCAGCGGCTCCGCGATCGGCTTCATCGTCGGCGGCGTCCTCACCGAGTACCTGAACTGGCGCTGGTGCCTGTACGTCAACATCCCCATCGCGATCGTCGCGGTGATCGGCGCGGTCCTGCTGCTGCACGACCGGCCTGCCCAGAGCGACGCCCGTCTCGACGTACCCGGTGTGGTCCTCGGCTGCGGCGGCCTGGTGGCCCTCGTCTACGGCTTCAGCGAGGCGCAGCCGCGCGGCTGGACGGACTCGGTGGTGCTGGCGCTGTTCGCGGTCGCCGTCGTCCTGCTGGCCGCGTTCGTGTGGTGGCAGACCCGCGCGAAGACGCCGCTGCTGCCGCTGCACGTCATCCGGGAGCGCAACCGCGCGGGCTGCTTCCTGACGATGATGCTGGCGGTCATCGGCATGTTCGGCCTGTTCCTGTTCATGACGTACTACCTCCAGGCCATCCTCGGCTACTCGCCCGTCAGGACCGGCCTGGCGTTCCTGCCGCTGACCGCCGCGATCGTGATCGGCTCGACGCAGATCTCGGCGCGGCTGCTGCGCCACGTGGGCCCGCGCGTGCTGATGGTCCCGGGCATGCTGCTCGCCTCCGGCGGCATGGTGATCCTGACCCGGATCACCGTGCACTCCGAGTACGCGAGCGAGATCCTGCCGGCGCTGCTCCTGATGGGCCTCGGCATGGGTCTGACCTTCATGCCGGTGTTCTCCACCGCCACGGCGGGGGTCGCCCCGAAGGACTCCGGGGTGACCTCGGCGACGGTCAACACCTCGCAGCAGGTGGGCGGTTCGATCGGTACGGCACTGCTCAACACCATCGCGACCAGCACCAGCGCCTCGTACATCACCTCGCACCTCACCAACCCGGCCCAGCGGGGGGAGATCGTCCGCGAGGGCATCGTGCACGGCTACACGGTCGCCATCTGGGTGGCCGCCGGGATCATGCTGCTGGCCGGGCTGGTCGCGGGCCTGATGGTGACGGCGAAGGCCCCGAAACACGGCACCCCCGCCGACCAGCGGGTGCCGGAACCGGTGGGCTGAAGTCGCCCGCGCCGCCGGTAGGTCGGCCCGGGTGACCGACGTACCCGAGGCGTTCGCGGCGGCGCGGGCGACGTACAAGGGGGCGGCGGGGCGGGCCTTCGTGGCCGCCCTGCCCGCCCTGGCCGCCGACTTCCCGGACCGCTGGGGACTCCGTCCGGCCGGACCCCCGACGCACGGTGTGGCGGCGCTGGTCCTGCCGGTCGTCGCCCGCACGGACGGCACCCCGGCCGCGCTGGAACTCCAGCTCCCCGACGCCGAGACCGAGGGCGAGCCCGTCGCCCTGCGCACCTGGGACGGCGACGGGGCGGTACGGCTCCTCGGCAACGACCCGGCCACCGGCACCCTGCTCCTGGAGCGCCCGGACCCCACCCGCACCCTCACCCACGTCGAGGACTCCCGCGCGGCCGTCCAGACCCTCGCCGGTCTCCTGGCCCACCTCACCGCGACCCCGGCACCCCCCGGTCTACGCCGCCTCGCGGACATCGTGCCGGCCCTGCTGGAGCGGACCCCCGCCGCCCTCGCCCGCGTCCCGGACCCGGCCGACCGGCGCCTGCTCGCCGACTGCGCCGCCGCCGTCCGCGAGGTCGCGCCCTCAGCAACTGCTACGACCCCGCCGAAACCCCCTGGCGCTTCGACGACCTGACCACCACCCTCACCCTGGACCGCGAAACCGCCCGAGCCTGGACCCTGGGCCGCGTCCTCCAGAACTGCCTGGGGACCATCGAAGCCGGCGACCCCCTGCACCCGGCCCACCTGGAAATCGCCGGCGTGCTACGCGGAGCGTGAGACGCCCCCCACCTGAAACAGCCCCACCACCCCTATCACCCGGCACACCCCGACACCCGGGCCCGGCTCCTGAGCCCCCTCCAAGCACCGCCCGTCCACCCGTGAGCCCCCTCCAAGCACCGCCCGGCCACCCGGGCCACCGGCGCCACCGCCGCTGCGTCTCGGTCCCACCCCGCCGGCCACCTGGGCGCACCCGCTCGACCCGGCTCCCGCGACTCAGCGGCACCGCCCGACAGCCTGGCCCCACCCGTCACGCCGGAACCGCCTCCCCGAGCACCCTGCCCGCCCCGCACCCGACCCGGACACGGCCCCCGCCGACCTCCCGCCCGAACAAGGCCCTCACCCGAGCACAGACCCCCCGCCCCCACACACACAGGCCACCCACCCGAACACCACCCTCACCCCGAATGGCCCCCACAACCGTGCGCCCCCGTCCGTCCCGCCCGACGCTGAGGCCATGCCCTCCGCTCGCGCGATACGCGCTGCTGTCCTGCTGGCCACGGCCACCCTGTTCGCCTCCGCCCTGGCGGCCTGCGCGCCGACCAGTACGGAGCGCGCCCGGACCGGTGACGGCGGGACGGCGACCGGCGAGGCAGGGATCGGGGGGAGGGGCCCCGGCCGCCTGCGCGAGCAGACCCTGGTCTGGAAGGACTGCCCCGCCCCCGCGCCCGTCCAGGGCGGCGGTGCGGCGCCCCGCCCGCTGCCGGACGGCACCCGGTGGCAGTGCGCGACCCTGCGGGCGCCCCTGGACTGGAAGAAACCCGGCGGGGAGACCATCGGCCTCGCGCTGATCCGCGCCCGCTCGGCCGGTGACGCCGGTGACGCCGGCGACACGGGCGACACGGGCGACCGGATCGGTTCGCTGCTGTTCAACTTCGGCGGCCCCGGCGGTTCCGGCGTCGCCACCCTGCCCGGCCTCGCCGCCGACTACGAGAAACTCCGCGCCCGCTACGACCTGGTGAGCTTCGACCCGCGCGGCGTCGGGAACAGCCAGGGCGTGCGCTGTCCCGACCCCGCCCTCCCCGCCGACGACGAGGTGGACGACTCCCCCGACGACGGCGCCGAGGAGACCGCCGCGCTGGTCGCGTTCAACCGCGCGACCGCCGCCGCCTGCGCGAAGCACTCCGGCGCGGTCCTCCCGCACGTCGGCACCACCGAGGCCGCCCGGGACCTGGACCTGATCCGCGAGGTCCTCGGCGACGCGAAACTCCACTACTTCGGCATCTCGTACGGCACCGAACTCGGCGGCGTGTACGCCCACCTCTTCCCCCGGAACGTCGGCCGGGCCGTCCTCGACGGCGTCGTGGACCCCACCCATGACCTGATGCAGGAGGCCCTCGGCCAGGCCGGCGGATTCCAGCTGGCCTTCGAGCACTTCGCCGCCTGGTGCGCCGCACACGCCTGCGCCCTGGGCGCGGACGTCGCCGCGATCGTGGACACCGCCGTGGACCTCGCCACCGCCCTCGACGACACCCCGCTGACCACCGAGGGCGGCGAGGAACTCGACGGCGACGACTTCACCAACGCCATCAGCGGCGCCCTCTACCGCCAGGACTACTGGCCCGCCCTGCGCGCCGGCCTGGAGGCGGCGGCCGACGGCGACGGCGACGTACTGCGCGACCTCGCGAACGCGCTGGGCCAGCACCGCACCGGCGGCGGCCCCGGTGGCAGGGAGAACCACGAGGAGAGCAACGAAGAGGCCGCCTTCCTCGCCATCACCTGCGACGACAACAGCGCCCGCCACACCCTCGCGGACGTGGCGGCCCGCCTGCCCGAGTTCACCGAGGCGTCCCCCCTGTTCGGCCCCAGCCTGGCGTACGGCACCCTGCTCTGCGACGGCTGGCCCGTACCCGGCGAGGCCCGGCACCCCGAGGTGAGCGCACCCGGCGCCCCGCCCGTCCTGCTGGTCGGCAACACCGGCGACCCGGCCACCCCGTACGAGGGCGCCGCCCGCATGGCCGAACGCCTCGGCCCGGACGTGGGTCACGAACTGACGTACCGGGGCGAGGGCCACGGCGCCTACGCCAGCGGCAGCACCTGCGTACGGACCGCCGTCGACACGTACCTCCTCGACGGCAGGCTCCCGGCCCCCGGCACGGTCTGCGAGGCGGCCCCGCTGCCCGAGGGCACATAGCGGCGCCGGGGACACACCACGAACGCCTTCCTGCTCGGAGCCCCCTGTCGGATTCGAACCGACGACCTTCGCTTTACAAGAGCGGCGCTCTGACCAGCTGAGCTAAGGAGGCACTGCGCTCACGCGGCGGCGACGCGCGCGGAGGCTGCTCCACTGTACACAGAGCCGGTGAACGGTGAGATTCGAAAATTCCGACGAAATTCACAGGCCCACAGGTACTGACATACAGGTGAACGCCGGGTACCGTCTCGTGCCAGTTGCACCTGTGTGGACTACACCACCACCTTCCTACAACGGATCGTCCGGCACGTTCCTGCCGGTAGAAGGGGGCCCTCACCATGGCCACTGTCACGTTCGACAAGGCGACCCGGATCTACCCGGGTTCCACCAAGCCCGCCGTCGACGGTCTCGACATCGCGATCGAGGACGGCGAGTTCCTCGTCCTGGTCGGCCCCTCCGGTTGTGGCAAGTCCACCTCGCTCCGCATGCTCGCGGGCCTCGAGGACGTCAACGGCGGCGCCATCCGCATCGGCGACCGCGACGTCACGCACCTCCCGCCGAAGGACCGGGACATCGCGATGGTGTTCCAGAACTACGCGCTGTACCCGCACATGACCGTCGCCGACAACATGGGCTTCGCCCTCAAGATCGCCGGCGTCAACAAGGCGGAGATCCGGCAGAAGGTCGAGGAGGCCGCGAAGATCCTCGACCTCAGCGAGTACCTGGACCGCAAGCCGAAGGCCCTCTCCGGTGGTCAGCGCCAGCGTGTGGCGATGGGCCGCGCGATCGTCCGCGAGCCGCAGGTCTTCCTCATGGACGAGCCGCTGTCCAACCTGGACGCCAAGCTCCGCGTCTCCACCCGTACGCAGATCGCCTCGCTCCAGCGCCGCCTCGGCATCACCACCGTCTACGTCACCCACGACCAGGTCGAGGCCATGACGATGGGCGACCGCGTGGCGGTCCTCAAGGACGGTCTGCTCCAGCAGGTCGACAGCCCCCGCAACATGTACGACAAGCCCGCCAACCTCTTCGTCGCCGGCTTCATCGGCTCCCCGGCCATGAACCTGGTCGAGGTCCCGATCACCGACGGCGGCGTGAAGTTCGGCAACAGCGTCGTCCCGGTCAACCGCGACGCCCTGAAGGCCGCCGCCGACAAGGGCGACACCACGGTCACCGTCGGCGTCCGCCCCGAGCACTTCGACGTGGTGGAGCACAACGGCGAGGTCTCCAAGACCCTGTCGAAGGAGACCGCCGACGCCCCGGCCGGCCTCGCCGTCTCGGTCAACGTCGTCGAGGAGACCGGCGCCGACGGCTACATCTACGGCACCGTCCAGGTCGGCGGCGAGACCAAGGACCTCGTGGTCCGCGTCTCCAGCCGCGCCGTGCCGGAGAAGGGCGCGACCGTCCACGTCGTGCCGCGTCCGGGCGAGACCCACGTGTTCTCCTCCTCCACGGGTCAGCGCCTCACCGACTGACACGTCGGACCGACGCGTCGGACGGACCGGCACCACGGACCGGCACCACGGACCGACACGACCGGGTGAAATCACCCGCGTTGACGCCAAGAGCCCCGCGGCCTGCTGCGGGGCTCTTCTCGTTGTCGACAATGACCCCGGCACAACGGACGTTTCGAGCAATGTGCGTCAACCCCTTACCCAGGAAAAAGCCGCTTCCCATCCCCCGATAGGGTGACTAAATGTCGCCAAATCATTACCGGGCGCTACCCTCACTCGCGTGAAGCACTCCGTGAAGCACTCCACCACCCGACAGACGCGACGCGGCCGGGGCCCCGCCCACCGGATCGGCCGCTCTCTCGCCTTCGTCCTGCCCGTCGTCCTGGTGCTCTCCGGGACCCTCGCCGTCACCCGGGTCAACTGGTCGGGCGACCCCTCCGGCTCGGTGCTGGCCGCGTCGGAGGCGTCCTCGTCCAAGGCGGCCGCCAAGACCGCCGCCCGCGCCCCGCACGAGGTGCTGCGCGACCGGCTGCTGACCGAGCTGCAGGAGGAGGACCCGGGCGTCGCCCTCACCCACCTCCAGCGTGAGGTGAACGAGCGCCCGTCGCTGGCCGGCCACTGCGCGTCCATCGCCCGCGCGCTGGGCCGCGCCGCCGTCAAGGTGTACGGCCCGACGCGCGCCCAGTCGTACGCCCGCCCCGTCTGCGACACCGCCTTCGCCTCGGGCGTGCTGGCCGCGCACAGCTGAGGACGCCGCGAGGGCCCGCGGGGCGCCGCGTACAGTTCGGGCATGACCGATCCGAACGCCGCGTCCCGCCGCCCCGTTCAAGCCGTCGTCCTGGCCGGCGGACAGGGTTCCCGGCTGCGTCCGTACACCGACGACCGGCCCAAGCCGATGGTCGAGATCCCGGGCACGGGCACTCCGATCATCGGCCATCAGCTCACCTGGCTCGCCGGGGAGGGCGTCACCGACGTCGTCGTCTCGTGCGGGCATCTGGCCGAGGTGCTCCAGAAGTGGCTGGCGGCCGCCGACCTGCCCCTCTCCGTCACGACCGTGGTCGAGACCGAGCCGCTGGGCCGTGGCGGCGGCCTCAAGTACGCCGCCGCGCACCTGCCCCACCCCGACCGGCCCTGGTACGCCACGAACGGTGACATCTGGACCCGTTTCTCGCTGCGCGACATGGCCGACTTCCACGCCGAGCGCGACGCCGTCGCCACCCTCGCCCTGGCCCGGCCGCGACTGCCCTGGGGCGCCGTGCAGACGGACGGCTTCGGCCACATCACCGACTTCATCGAGGCCCCGCCGTCGACCTTCGAGATCAACGCCGGGGTGTACGTCTTCTCGCCCGCCTTCGCCGCGATGCTCCCGGAACGCGGCGACCACGAGCGCACGACGTTCCCGAGGCTCGCCCGCGAGCGTCTGCTGGCCGGCTTCCCGATCCCCCAGGGCTCCTACTGGCGCGCGATCGACACCGCGAAGGACCTGACCGAGGCGGCCCGCGAACTGAAGGCCCTGAGCGGCCGCTGAGCCCGTCCCGCGCTCGTACGTCGAGAAGGGGCCCCGCACGCTGTCGTGCGGGGCCCCTTCTCGCTGTACGGCGTGACCGCCGGGCTAGCCCAGGAGGCCGCCCACGAGCCGGCCACCGGGTTCGCCGGTCGAGGACGAGGAGCCGTCACCGGAGCCGGTGTCCGTGCCGGAGCCGGTGTCCGCGCCGGTGGAGCCGCCGCCGGAGCCGCCGGTCGACGTGCCGCCCGCGGTCGGCCCGGCCGTGCTGCTCGGCGCCTGGCCCGCCGGGGAGGACTGGCGGGGCGGGGCCTGGCCCCTGGTGCCCTGGGTCTGGCTGGGCGTGCCGCCGGTGGCGGCGCCGGTGGCCTCGCGGGTCGCGCCCGGGGTGGACGCGGCGTCCTCGGAGGGCTCCGAGGACGCGCCGCCGGTGGCGCCCTGGGTGGGCGACGCCGAGGCCGACGGCGACTTCGGCGCGCGGGTGCCGGGCTCCTGGGGGAGCGGGGTGCCGGGCAGGTTGTTGCGCGGGGCCTCGCCGGGGCCGGGGACGACCACGCGGTCGGCGTCGCGTACGGCGCCGCCGAGCAGCGAGCCGATCAGCAGGGTGATGCCGGCGACGAGGAAGGTGACGAGGGCGCCGCGGCGCAGCACGTAGCGGCGCAGGTCCCAGATGTCGGCGCGCGGGCCGAGCCGCCGCCAGGCGCTGCCGGCCAGCCTGCCGTCGACGGAGTACACGGGGGCGCCGGCGATGATCAGCGGCGACCAGGCGGCGAGGTAGATGATGTCGGGCGCGTCGTAGACCGGGACGCTCTTCCAGCTGACGGTGACCAGCAGCGCGGCGGACAGGCCCGCGCCGATGACGGCGGCGACGCGCTGCCAGCAGCCCAGGACGGTCAGCACGCCCACCAGCACCTGGAGGAAGGCGATGACCAGCCCGGCGCCGACGGGGTGGGCGAGGGCGAACTGGCGCAGCGGCTCGGCGACGTCCCAGGGGTGCAGGGCGTTGAGCCACTTCACCATCGAGCCGCGCTCACCGCCGTCGAAGTAGACGGGGTCGCAGAGCTTGCCCATGCCGGCGTAGATGGAGATGAAGCCGAGGAAGACGCGCAACGGCAGCAGCACGACCCCGAGGTTCATGCGGCGGCCGGGGAAGTAGGCGTGCCGCGAGGGGTCGTCGGTACGACGCCGGCTGCGCGGCTCGACGGGGTCGGGCGCGTCGCCGTAACCGTCCGGGCCGACGGTGAAGTCCTCGTCGGCGTAGGCGGGTTCGTCGTACGCGCTGCCGACGCTGCGCATGGCGGGCAGCAGCCGGGTGCCCTCGGGGAGGGGGCCGCGCTGGGCGCCGACGAAGGGGGTCTCGATGGGCTCGGTGGCGGGGCCGTCGTCGTAGCCGTCGCCGTACCCGCCGTAGCCCCAGGGGCCGTCGGTGAGGCCGACCCGGGGGATGACCTGGGTGGCTCCGGCGTCGGCGCCGAGGCCGCCGGCCGGGTCGTCGGCGTGCCGCCCGGCACCGGCCCGCACCGCCTGGAGCAGCCGGTGGGCGCCGGTGTCGTCCGGGTCGGACCGCCCGCTCCACACCACGGCGCGGCGCCGGCCGGCGGCCGGGGCGGCGGGCATGCGGGGGGCGTTTTGGGTGGCGCTCAAGTGCCGCGCGATCCGCGGGGACTGGGTCCGCCGCGCGGAGGCCCCGAACTGCACGCGGAAACTCGCGTGGTTGACGATGACCTGGGCCGGATCGCTCGGCACCTTCACCATGCTCAGCGCGGGAGCGTCGTCGATTCCCGACGGCCGGTCCCCCGTGGGAGTGCGGGGTGTTCTGGTGTCCACACTCATCTAACCGAGTGACGTGTGGTTAGGACACTGCCTTGACCGCCCCGATGTGTCCGGACCGCGTCAAACCCACCCGCACCGCCCGGAATCCTCCGCGCGGGTGAGCAACCAGAACACCCGTTCCCGGCCTCAGCCCCTGCGACGCGCCGCCTCGGCCCACCTCTTCTCCGCCGCGCTCGCACGCGGCGCGGCTGCGCACGGCCGCGCCGCCCTCCGACCGGCGGGACACCGCACCCGGCGCCCCGCACAGCCCGGCGTCAGGCCCTGCGACGCGCCGCCTCGTAGAGCACGATCCCGGCGGCCACACCGGCGTTGAGGGACTCCGCGCCGCCCGGCATCGGGATGCGGACGCGGACGTCGCAGGTCTCGCCGACCAGGCGGGACAGGCCCTTGCCCTCGCTGCCGACGACGATGACGACCGGGCCGCCGAGGGCTTCCACGTCGCCGAGTTCGGCCTCACCGTCGGCGGCCAGGCCGACGACCGTGACGCCGGCCTTCTGGTACTGCTCCAGGGCGCGCGTGAGGTTGGTGGCGCGCGCCACCGGCGTACGCGCGGCCGTACCCGCGGACGTCTTCCAGGCCCCCGCCGTCATGCCGGCCGCGCGCCGCTCGGGCACGACCACGCCGTGGCCGCCGAACGCGGAGACGGAGCGGACGACCGCGCCGAGGTTGCGCGGGTCGGTCACACCGTCGAGGGCGACGATCAGCGGGTCCACGCCCTCGTCGTGGGCCGCGGCGACCAGGTCCTCGGGGTGCGCGTACTCGTACGGCGGGACCTGGAGGACGAGGCCCTGGTGGTTAAGCCCGTTGGTCATCCGGTCCAGCTCGGGGCGCGGCGCCTCCATCAGGTTGATGCCGCCGCGCTCGGCCGCGAGCTGGAGCGCCTCGCGCACCCGCTCGTCGTTGTCGATGAACTGCTGGACGTAGAGCGTCGAGGCGGGCACGCCCTCGCGCAGCGCCTCGTAGACCGGATTGCGGCCGACGACCAGCTCGGACGTGGACCGGCCGCCGCCGCGCCGCTGCTGGGGGCGCCCGGTGGCGCGGCGCGCCTTGGCGTTGGCGGCGCGCTGCTTGGCGTGCCCCTTGCGCATCTCGGCGGGAGGCGTCGGTCCCTTGCCCTCCAGGCCCCGGCGTCGCTGGCCGCCGCTGCCGACCTGCGCGCCCTTCTTGCCGGACATGCGGCGGTTGTTCGCGGCCATGAGTACCTGTCTCCGCTCTCTACGGGAGTGTGTGTGAAGCCCTGTGTCGTGTCGTGTGTCTTATGCAGTGTGCCGCCCGGGGGGCCGGGCGGCACAATCGATCTACGGTACGGACCCCCGGCCGCCCGCGCGGGTCAGCGCGGGGCGATGCTCCACCGGGGCCCCTGCGGGCCGTCCTCGATGGCGAGCCCGGACTCCTTGAGCCGGTCGCGGATGGCGTCGGCGGTGGCCCAGTCCTTCCGGCCCCGCGCCGCCTCCCGCTGGTCGAGCACCAGCCGTACGAGGCTGTCGACGACCTGCTTCAGGTCCTCGCCCTGCTCCTGTTCGCCGGCCCACTCGGGCGCCAGCGGGTCGAGGCCGAGCACGCCCAGCATGGTCCGCACCTCGGCGAGGCGCGCCACGGCGGCCTCCTTGTCGTCCACGGCCAGCGCGCTGTTGCCCTGCCGGACGGTGGTGTGCACGACGGCCAGTGCCTGCGGGACGCCGAGGTCGTCGTCCATCCCCTCGGCGAAGGCGGGCGGCACCTCGGCGGCGGGCTCGACGATCCCGCCGGCCAGCTCGGTGACGCGCTGGGCGAAGCCCTCGATCCGCGCGTACGCCGACTCGGCCTCGCGCAGGGACTCCTCGCTGTACTCGATGGTGGAGCGGTAGTGCGGCGTGCCCAGGTAGTACCGGAGCACGACCGGCCGCCACTTCTTGACCATCTCGCTGACGAGCACGCTGTTGCCGAGCGACTTCGACATCTTCTCGCCGCGCATGGTGACCCAGGCGTTGTGCACCCAGTACCGGGCGAACGCGTCGCCGAAGCCCTTGGCCTGGGCGATCTCGTTCTCGTGGTGCGGGAAGATCAGGTCGATCCCGCCGCCGTGGATGTCGAACTCGGTGCCGAGGTACTTGTGCGCCATCGCGGAGCACTCCAGGTGCCACCCGGGCCGCCCGCGCCCCCACGGCGTCTCCCAGCTCGGCTCCCCGGGCTTGGCCGCCTTCCACATGGCGAAGTCCCGCGGGTCCCGCTTGCCGACCTCGCCCTCGCCCGCGGGCTGGCGCAGCTCGTCGATGTCCTGGTTGGACAGCGAGAGGTACCCGGGCAGCGACCGGACGTCGAAGTAGACGTTGCCGTCGGCCTCGTAGGCGTGCCCGCGCTCGATGAGGGCGCGCATCATCTCGACCATCTCGGTGACGTGCCCGGTGGCGCGCGGCTCGTACGTCGGCGGCAGGCAGCCGAGGGCGGCGTACGCGTCGTTGAACGCCCGCTCGTTCTCGTACCCGATGGCCCACCAGGGGCGCTTCTGCTCGGCGGCCTTCTTGATGATCTTGTCGTCGATGTCGGTGACGTTCCGGACGAACGTGACGTCGTAGCCGCGGTACGCGAACCAGCGGCGCATGATGTCGAAGTTCAGCCCCGACCGGATATGCCCGATGTGCGGGGCGGCCTGCACGGTGGCGCCACACAGGTAGATCGAGACGCAGCCCGGCGTGAGGGGGGCGAAGTCACGGATCTGCCGGGCGCTGGTGTCGTACAGGCGAATAGTCACGGGTCCAGGGTAGTAGGCGACGGGCCATGCCATGACCTCCCTGAGAACGGAACCTCTCGGCCACCGGGGCGCCGAACACGTCCGGCCCCTGCGCCACCCGGACACCAGGCGCGCCCGGCCCCTCGACCACCGGGACGACAGAGGTGTCCGGCCCCTTGGCCGCCGGGATGCCAGGCACGTCCGCCGCTCGGCCGCCGAGGCAGCTGGCGCGCCCGGCCCCTCGACCGCCGGGACAGCTGGCGCGCCCGCGGCCCCCTGACCGCCGGGAGTACAGAGGTGTCCGGCCCTTCGGCCGCCGGGACGACGGAACGAGCCCGGCCTCTTGGCCGACCGTGCCGCCGGGCGAGCCGGGTCTCCCGGCCGAGGAGATCACGGGCGAGCCCGGCTCCGGGCCGGCGGGGTCACCGCGGGTGGTCCCGCTGTCCGGCCGACCGAGCCGCCGAGACGAGTCCCACCGCTTGGCCGACCGAGCCGGAGAGGCGAGTCCCGCCTCTTGGCCGACCGAGACGGGTGGTGGGTGGGCATAGGCCCGGGGTCCAGGGGCGGAGCCCCTGGCGGGGTGCGGGGCGGAGCCCCGCTCGGCACGCGCGCGCCGCCCCGCGCGACGAGGCACGGCACGGCACCCCGCGCGGCACGCCCCACGCCGGGCGCCCCCACCCCACCGCTCAGGACACCCGTACGACCAACGCCGTCGCCACCGCCATCAACCCCTCACCCCGCCCCGGGAACCCCAGCCCGTCCGTCGTAGCTCCCGAGACGGACACCGGCGCTCCCACCACCTCGGACAGCACCTGCTCCGCCTCGGCCCGCCGCCGCCCGACCTTCGGCCGCACCCCCACCACCTGCACCGCCACGTTCCCGATCCGGAACCCGGCCGCGCACACGATCCGCGCCGCCTCCGCGAGCAGCGTCACCCCGGACGCCCCGGACCACTCCGGCCGCCCGGTCCCGAAGTGCTGCCCCAGATCCCCCAGCCCCGCCGCCGAGAACAACGCGTTGCACGCCGCGTGCGCGACGACGTCCGCGTCGGAGTGCCCGGCCAGCCCGGGCCCCTCCCCCTCCCACTTCAGCCCGGCACACCACAACTCCCGCCCCTCCTCGAAGGCGTGGATGTCCGTACCGATCCCGACCCGCGGCAGCACGTAGCCCACCGCGCCCGCCTCCGCCTCCGCGCCCGCCTCCGCCTCAGAACCCATCGTTCAGCCTCCGCCGCGCCAGCACCGCTTCCGCCAGCACCAGGTCCAGCGGCCGCGTCACCTTGAACGCCTCCTCGTGCCCCGGCACCGCCACCACCGTCAGCCCGAGCTGCTCGACCATGCTCGCGTCGTCCGTGACGTTCTCGGTGACCTCGGCGTGGGCCCGCACCAGCGTCTCCCGGTCGAACCCCTGCGGCGTCTGCACCGCCCGCAGCCGCGCCCGCTCCGGCGTCGCCACCACCGGCTCCGGCGCCCCCGGCACCCCGGCCGGCTCGACCTCCTTGACGGTGTCGGCGAGCGGCAGCGCCGGCACCACGGCCGGCGCGCCCTCCCGTACCGCCTCGATCACGGCGTCCACCGTGTCCACCGGCACCAGCGGCCGGGCCGCGTCATGGACGAGGACGACGCCGTACTCGGGCGGCAGCGCGTGCAGACCGAGCCGTACGGACTCCTGCCGTGTCTCGCCCCCGGGGACGACGAGGAAGTCCGTCCTCTCGGGCAGCGCGTGCGCGTCGAGGAGGCTCTTGACCTCCGCCGTGCCCTCCGGCGGGGCGACGACCACGACGAGGGAGACCCCGCGCGAGGCGGCCATCGCCCGCACCGCGTGGATCAGCATGGGCGTACCGCCCAGCGCGCGCAGCGCCTTCGGAGCGCCCGGGCCGAGCCGTACACCCCGGCCGGCGGCCGGAATCACGGCGGCGGTCGGTGTGTTCGCACGGGTGCCGGGGGGCTGCTGGGCGGGCGAGGGACGCGATTCGTCAGACATCGGTTCCTGTCAGGTTTGTGTGCTCGACCTAGTTGGGTATGGCCTCACCGTGCCGGGCGCGACGCCTTGACCGGACCCTTCCGTGACCCTGGTCGAGCCAGCAGCCCGGGCCCGGCACGCCAGGACCGGGGAAAGTCTCCCGGGACAGGCGCCCGAAGACGAATCCGGGGCCGCCCCCGGGCGGAGGAGCACCCGGGTACGGACATGCCGAAGCGCCCGGCGACAGCGGAACTGTCATCGGGCACCGCGGCATCTCAGTGCGCTGAACCGTGAAGCTGAGCCGTGCTAGGGCACCAGCGGGTCACACGCCTTACGTCAGGAGGCGAGCACCTCGTCGAGCAGGGCCTCCGCCTTGTCCTCGTTGGTGTTCTCCGCGAGAGCCAGCTCGCTCACCAGGATCTGGCGGGCCTTGGCGAGCATGCGCTTCTCACCGGCGGAGAGTCCGCGCTCGCGCTCGCGCCGCCACAGGTCGCGGACGACTTCCGCCACCTTGATGACGTCGCCGGAGGCGAGCTTCTCCAGGTTTGCCTTGTAACGACGCGACCAGTTCGTGGGCTCCTCGGCGTACGGCGCGCGCAGCACCTCGAAGACCCGGTCCAGCCCGTCCTGACCGACCACATCACGCACGCCGACGAACTCCGCATTGTCCGCTGGCACACGTACCGTCAGGTCACCCTGGGCGACCTTCAGCACCAAGTAGGTCTTGTCCACGCCTTTGATCTGGCGAGTTTCGATAGCCTCGATCAGCGCGGCCCCGTGATGGGGATAGACCACGGTGTCGCCAACCTTGAACGTCATGTGACAGGTACCCCTTCCGTGGCTATCCAGGGTAACACGGATACGGCGTCTTCTGAATGACGTTTTCGCAGGTCAGGGCATATCTCGGGGCTTGACAACAGCAACAGGAACGTGCTGCGCGGGGCGAGCGCGAGCAGGTATTCGCAGGTCGGAGCGGCTCTCCAGGGTGGTCGAAACACGCACGTCACACACTTCCGGAGGCTCCTCCATCGGTCCGAAGATACCGTTATGTCCGGTTCCATGTGTGCGACTTTCGCTACTCCGTTCGGTGACCGGGGCGGGGTTCTGGCCGTTTCCGAAATTGATCACCGGGCGCCCCGGCCGACGCGCCGATGATCAATTCTCCGGCCGTCCGCGCATTCCTTCACGGAAATCTCGCGCGCCGATCGGCCGCCGGTAGAACGCCGGACTACGCCGGGCTTCTGCGGGGGCTTCTTATGTGAATGACGGACGAGTACAAGCCACAAAGAGGGAGGGGACGGAAGCCCACAGGTCCGCCTGCCGGGCGAAGCCGGCCCCTTCGGGGAGGGTCGGGTGCGGCTGCCCGGGAACGGCTCGGTAACCTGAGCGCGCTGACAGTCACTTAGGGCGGCTTTATCCGTAGCCGCCGCCTCGCTCGAGTCCAAGGAGTTGCCGCCGCCGTGAGCAGCAGCCTTCGACGCGGTGCCCTCGCCGCCGCCGCCATCGCGTTCTCGATCGCCTCGCTCGCCGCGTGCGGTGCCGGCCACAACGCCCAGTCGCTGGAGATCAAGCCGGACAACGCTGCGACGACCGTCGGCGACATCAAGATCCAGAACGCCCTGGTCATCACGCAGCCCGACCTGGAGTCCACCGGCCCCGCCGTGGTCTCCGCCACCCTGTTCAACAACGGGCGCACCGACCAGACCCTGGAGTCCGTCGCCGTCGACGGCACCGGCAAGACCGCCGAGCTGAAGCCGGCCGACGGCGAGAAGGGCGCGCTGACCATTCCGGCCGGCGGCTCCCTGGTCATCGGCGGCGAGAACAACGCCTCCGCCGTCCTGCCCAGCAGCCGCGAGGCCGTCCGGGACGGCAACGCGCAGCGGATCACCTTCACCTTCAGCAAGACCGGTGACGTGGGCCTGCGCGCCTTCGTGGTCCCCGCCAAGAGCTACTTCTCCGGCTGGGGCCCGAGCGACGTCCCGGCCACGCCGGGCGCGTCGGAGGAACCCGCCGCGGGCGCCTCGCCCTCCGAGGGCGCGCCCGAGAGCGGCTCGCCGTCCGGGGAGCCGACCGACGGCGCGTCCGCCACGGACGAGGCCGGCACCGGCGCGGGCGCGGAAGCCGGCACCGAGAGCGGTGCGGCGACCGAGGGTCACTGAGCACGGGCCGTACGGCCGACACGGCGAAGGGCGGGACCCCTCCGGGAGGTCCCGCCCTTCGCCGTACCAGCCGGTGCCGCGGGCCGGTCTACGGCTCGAACTTGTACCCGAGCCCCCGCACCGTCACCAGGTACCGCGGCGCGCCCGGGTCGGGTTCGATCTTGGCGCGCAGCCGCTTGACGTGGACGTCGAGGGTCTTGGTGTCACCGACGTAGTCGGCGCCCCAGACCCGGTCGATGAGCTGCATACGGGTGAGCACGCGGCCGGCGTTGCGCAGCAGCATCTCCAGCAGGTCGAACTCCTTGAGCGGCAGGTCGACCTTGGTGCCGCCGACGGTCACCACGTGCCGGTCGACGTCCATGCGGACGGGCCCGGCCTCCAGCGCGGCGGGGGCCACCTCCTCGGGCTCGCCGCGGCGGCGCAGTACGGCGCGGATGCGGGCGACCAGCTCGCGGGAGGAGAAGGGCTTGGTGACGTAGTCGTCGGCCCCTATCTCCAGGCCGACGACCTTGTCGATCTCGCTGTCCTTGGCGGTCACCATGATCACGGGGACGTTCGAGCGGCCGCGCAGCTGGCGGCAGACCTCGGTGCCCGGCAGGCCGGGCAGCATCAGGTCGAGGAGCACGAGGTCGGCGCCGTTGCGCTCGAACTCGTCGAGTCCGTCGGGGCCGGTGGTCGCGACGGCGACCTCGAAGCCCTCCTTGCGGAGCATGTAGGACAGGGCGTCGGAGAAGGACTCCTCGTCCTCGACGACGAGCACACGGGTCACGGAAGGACCTCCGGGGCGGGAAGCGTTTCGTACGGGGATGTATGGGGGGAAGAGGGTGACCGCTCGGGCGCGGCGCTGAGCCCGGCGCGGTCGGAGCGCTGCGGCGCGCGGTCGCGGGCACGGCCCGATTCCGGCAGTCGCAGGGTGAAGGTGGAGCCCTGGCCTTCGGCACTCCACACCGTGACCTCCCCGCCGTGCGAGGCGACCACGTGTTTGACGATCGCGAGCCCCAGGCCGGTTCCTCCGGTGGCGCGGGAACGGGCGGGGTCGACGCGGTAGAAGCGCTCGAAGACGCGCTCCTTGTCCTTCTCGGAGATGCCGATGCCCTGGTCGGTCACGGCGATCTCCACCAGGTCGCCGCCGGGGGCGCCGACGCGGCGGGCCGCTATGCCGACCCGGGTGCGGGCGGGTGAGTAGTTGACGGCGTTCTCGACGAGGTTGCCGAGCGCGGCGGCGAGCTGGCCGCGGTTCCCGCGTACGTGCAGATCCGCCGTTCCTCCGGCGGCCATGGTGATCTGCTTGCTGCCGGCCGCCTGCCGGCAGCGGTCGATGGCCTCGGCGACCAGCTCGTCCACGCGGACGGGCTCGGCGTCGTCGAGGGGGGCGTCGTTCTGGACCCGGGAGAGGTCGATGAGTTCCTGGACGAGGTTGGTGAGCCTGGTCGCCTCGATCTGCATGCGGCCGGCGAACCGCTCCACGGCCTCCGGGTCGTCGGAGGCGTCCATGACCGCCTCGGAGAGCAGCGACAGCGCTCCCACCGGCGTCTTCAGCTCGTGGCTCACATTGGCGACGAAGTCGCGGCGTACGGCCTCGATGCGGCGGGCCTCGGTGAGGTCCTCGACCAGCAGCAACACCAGCCGCGACCCGAGGGGCGCGACGCGTGCCGAGACGGCGAGCGCCTCGCCGCGCCCGGTGCCCCGCCGGGGCAGGTCCAGCTCGACCTGCCGTATCTCGCCGTCCCGCCGGGTGTCGCGCGCCATCTGCAGCATCGGGTCGACGGCGAGCTTGCCGCCCCGGACCAGTCCGAGGGCGTACGCCGCCGAGCTGGCCTTGACCACCGCGTCGGCCTCGTCGAGGACGACCGCGGAGGAGCGCAGCACCGACAGGACGGTGTCCACGCCGGGCGGGAGGACCGGGTCGGTGTGCAGGGAGGTGCGGGTGGGGCGCTTCTGGTCGCGCTCGCTCCAGCGGAACGCCAGCACGGCGATGACGCCGGTGAGCACTCCGGCGATCGCTGCGGCTGCGGCGACAGCCGCGTTCACGTCCATGTCATCAGGTTAGGCATGCCGCGCGCCCCCGCCCCAGCCATCGGGGTGCGACCTCGAACACTCGTCGCCCAGAGTTCACCTTGGAGCCAGGGATGGTTCATTTGGGGTGCCGGAAACGGACGCGTACAGGCCGGAACGTGTAAGCGTGGGGGTGGGGCGAGGGGCGCGAGCCGGTGCGAAACCGGTGCGAGCCCGTCTCCGAGCTCCCCTATACGGACGTACGAGAGGGAACCCTGATGCGGGACGCGTACCACGAGGAACTTGATTCGATCGGCGACGGACTGGTGGAGATGGCCCGGCTGGTCGGGTCGGCGATCGGACGCGCCACGACCGCGATCCTGGACTCCGACCTGAAGCTGGCCGAGGCCGTCATCGAGGCCGACCAGAAGGTCGACGAGCTCCAGCACGAGCTGGAGGCGCGGGCGATAGCCCTGCTGGCCCGGCAGCAGCCGGTGGCGACGGACCTGCGGATCGTCGTCACCTCGCTGCGGATGTCCGCCGACCTGGAGCGCTCGGGCGACCTCGCCCAGCACGTGGCCAAGCTGGCCCGGCTGCGCTACCCGGACCGCGCGGTGCCGCACGACCTGCACGCGACCATCCTGGAGATGGGCCAGCTCGCGCAGCGCCTGATGGCGAAGGCGGCGGAGGTGATCATCACCAAGGACGTCGACCTGGCGCTCCAGCTGGAGCAGGACGACGACGCGATGGACCTGCTGCACCGCACCCTCTTCCAGCACCTCATGGACGACCGCTGGCGGCACGGCATCGAGACGGCCGTCGACGTCACCCTCCTCGGCCGCTACTACGAGCGGTACGCCGACCACGCGGTCGCGGTCGCGAAGCGGGTGGTGTACCTGGTGACGGGCGAGCACGCGGACGACCTCCAGGCGGACATCCAGCCGCCGACGGCGGTGGAGGGCTGAGCGCCTCCGCCCCGCGTGAGAGGGCGAGCCGAGGTGAGGGCCGGGCGGAGCCGGGGGCTGGGCTGAGCCGGGGCTGAGGTGGGGGCTGGGCTGAGGTGGGGGGCGCGCGTGGACGCCTCCGTGCGCCGTTGATGCGACGGCCGCTCGGGGCGTGCAATGGACACTGGCCCCGCCTGAAGACCTACGGAGGAACCCATGCCCGATTCCCCCACCCCGACGCCCGACCCCGCGCGGGAGCGCCCCACCGAGCAGCCCGTCGAGATCCGCAGCCTGCCGCTGATCGCCGCGTGCGGCTGCGGATCGGGGTGCGGCTGCGGCTGCCAGTCGGGCAATCCGTGCCAGTGCGGCTGAGGCAGGCCGCGGTCCGGCTGCGGCAGCAGCCTGCGGTCCGGCTGCGGCAGCCTGTGGTCCGGTGTGCGGGCTGAGGTGGCCCGTAGCCGCGTATGACGCACGCGGACGGGGGCGGGTGTACGCCGGAGACGGCCGCCCGCCCCTCACCGCGGTCGCGTTCCGCCTCGGCGGCGGCGCCACGACGATCCGCGCGTTCCACGTGGACGTGGTGCCGAGCCCGAGCGGGGTGACGCCGTACCTGTTCTGGCGGAGGTGACCGCCTCCGTGCCCGGAGCGGCTACGCGGCCCACTCCCGCAGGAGCCGCTCCCGCTCGGCCGCGCGGGGCGAGCCGCCGTCCTCCCAGGCCCGCCCCCACTCAGCCATGGCGGCCAGGGTGGTGGACATGGTGGCGGCGCCTTCGGTGAGTCGGACCAGCAGCTTCCGTGACAGCTCGACCTCTTCGGCGGAGTACCCCACGGCGGCGGCGCTGTAGGCGGTCAGCTCGTGCGTCCCACCGTCGGTCTCGACGCCGAGGGTCATCGTCGGCGGGCCCTCGTCGGCCCGCCCGACGCCCACGCTGACGCCCATGTTCATCACGGCGCCGACGACCAGGTCGGTGACGGCACCGACCTGCCGGGACAGGGTCTTCACGGGAGCGCCGACCACGTCGAGGCCCCGTATGTCCTCCCACAGGTACAACGCGGCCTGCCGGTCCCCGAGCCCCAGCACGCCCTCGGACGTCAGCCGCACGCCGGGCGCGAGACCGGAGGGCTTGGCCCCCACGTACACATCGCCCTCGACGATCCAGAACAACCCGACCATGGCCATACGCGGCTCACTTCCCCCGACTCCCCCGACAGCACGTTCGCTCACGCAACGCCCGGGGCGCCGGTCAGAGTTCCCGAGACCCCGGGACTTTCTCTCTCAGTTGAGGCGACGTGGTGGTCCTTCGATTCCCAGACCTCGGTGACCACGATGGTGTCCGGGTCGTCGGCTGCCATGCCGACCACGTAGCTCGCGCAGCCCAGCTCGCGAAGACTCCCGGCCGCGGAGAGCAGGATCGCGACGACGTCGTCGCGCTTGCCGGGGCGAGACCTCATCGAGCCGATGTAGCCGTACGCCGTGCCGTGCCGCCTTCGTCCGAGCCGCCGCTGCCCCCACCTTTGATCGCTACCGCTTCCAGTCCCGGACCAGAAGCCCGAACACCACTTCATCGAGGAATTCCCCAACACCCAGGCCGAGGACCGCAGCACGCCCTCCCGGACGAAGCCGTTGTGCTCGGCGGCCCGCGGCAGCGCGTGATGGTCGGCGAGGGTCTCGATCTGGAGCCGCTGCAGCCCGCGTACGACGGACCCGTACTCGCACAGCACGGCGACGACATCGCTGCCGTACCCCTTCCCGCGCGAGGCGGGCAGCAGCCCGAGCCCGATGCGGGCGGCCCGTGATGAAGGGCGATCCCCCACAGCGTCGCGGTCCCGACCAGCGCCCCGCCGTCCAACTCCACCACGGAGAAGGAGACGACGCCGGGGTCCTGGTCGTCCCCGGTCAGCCGGGCGTCCCTCGTCCCCGACGAGACCGGCCGCCAGGGCCGCCCCTCGGCGCGCCAGCCGTTGACGACGTCGTCGTACAGCTCGGTCCGCAGCACCGGTATGTCGTCCTCGTACCGGGCACGCGGCCCGACCTTCTCACCCGTCAGCATGGCGGCTTCCTACCGGACGGGGGCGACCACCACCGCCAACCGATCGACCGCCCGCCGACCTCAGTGAAGGCAGAGGCAGAAAGGATGCCCGGCGGGATCGGCGTAGACCCGCCAGTTCGCCCCGGGCCGCACCTGATCCGTCCGTTCCAGCACGGTCGCGCCGAGCGCGAGCGCCCGCTTCTCCTCGCCCTCCAGATCATCCACGTCGAAATCGAGATGCAGCTGCTGAGGCCGGCCCTGCCCGGGCCACTCGGGCGCCTGATACCCATCGACCTGCTGACAGGCCAGGGGCACCCCCTCGAACCCCCGCACCTCGACCCACCCGGGGTCATCGGGATCCACCTCGACCCGGCCGCCGAGCAACTGGGCGTAGAACTCCGCGAGCTCCACGGGGTCGGCACAGTCCAAGGCCACGGCCTGCAACTTCCGAATCACACCAGCCACCCTTCCCTCACCGGTCGATCGACGCAGGGGTGGTACCCATGCCAAGGACGACCAAGCCCGACACCGGACACCTCGGTGCCTCGACCGGATGATGTGACCGAGGCTTGTGAGGCGGCGCGCGCGGCAGACGGGATCAGGCTCTCGCGGAGAGGAACCCAAGGACTCCCTGGACGTTCGACGGCACGTCGGTCATCGAGTCCAGCACCAACCGCTGATCGGCGACCCACGGGGCGAACTCCCTCCGCAACCGCTCCACCGCCTCCCACGTCGGCTCGACGAAGCCCTCGATCCCCCGGGACCGGCTCTCCAGCCGACGTCGATGCACCCCAGGATCCGAGCACACGACCTCGATGAACACCAGGGGCACACCATGACGGCCCGCCAACGCCCGCCACTGCCCCCGCGCCGCCTCCACGGCGTTGACGGCATCCACGATCACACTCTGACCGAGGCCGGGCACACCGTCGGCCACTGTCTCGGCCACGACGTACGCCGCTACTGCTGCGACCGGAAAGGTTCACCGGCTCGCGGCGCCCGGCAGGGTTCCGGTCACAGGACTAGGACCTGTGGTCCAGGGCCATCGGCCGATGGCCGCGCGAGAGCCTGAAACCTAGGCTGCTGAGCAGGAATCGGTAGCTCAGGAAGAGGTCATGATGCCCGTCAACGGTCGTAGTCACATCCGCGTCGCCCGGCCCTCCCGGGACCTGGCGGTGGCCGAGCGGTTCTGGGCGCGGGGGCTGGGACTCGGTGTGGTGTGGCGGGCCGAGGGCGGGCCGGAACCCGGTGGGCACGACCTGCTGATGGTGGGCTGGCCGGACGCCGACTGGCATCTGGAGCTGGTCCACGAGCCCGCCCGGCCCGTCGAGCCCCGGCCCACCGAGGAGGACCTGCTGGTGATCTACGTCGACGGCCCGGTGCCCGATGACCTTGTCACCCGTCTGGAGGAGCACGGCGGCAAGCGGGTGCCGTCGCCGAACCCGTACTGGAACCGGTGGGGCGTCACGATCGAGGACCCGGACGGCTACCGTCTCGTGCTCTGCGAGCGGGGCTGGTCGAACGCGTAGCGGCGGGTGCTCGCCCGGCACTGTCCCTCGCTCGTGCTGTGACCGCATAGGTGCGCCTGGTCGTTCAGGCCGCGGTGGCGAGGGAACGGCCGCCCCAGCGAATGCCTTTCTCGCTTCGGATGCGGGCGCGTCCTTTGCGTTCGGCGGCCAGTACGTCGCGGTGGCGGGCGTTGGCGTTGCGCCAGCGCAGGTAGGTGTGCGGGGCCCGGGTCTGCACGGTGTGGTTGGGGTGGTTCGAGTTGGCGATGGTGAACTGCCTCAGCGGCCCGAAGTGCGCTTCGATCGGGTTCGCCCACGAGGCGTAGGTCGGCGTGAAGCACAACTCGACCTTGTTCTTCTTGGCCCAGCGGTGGATGTCGGCCCCCTTGTGGGCGGACAAGTTGTCCAGGATCACGTAGATCGGGGCGCCGTCGGGTCTGGCCGCACGGATCGATTTCAGCGCGGCCAGCGTGCTGGCGGCACCCTTCTTGCGGCGGTTGACGCCCCACAAGCGGTCGTCGCCGACCGAGTAGCAGCCGTGGAAGTAGCGCACGCCGTGAGTGCGGTGATACGTGGCGGGCAGCCGGTCGGGGCGCTCCTGGGCGGCCGAACCCGAACCCGCGGTGGGACGGATCCCGAGCGGGCCGAACTCGTCGAAGGCGAAGACCCGGTCCGGTAAGCGGTCCAGGACTTCTTCGATCCGGTTCAGCTTCGTCTCCCGGTCCGGATCGGGGGATTCCTTCCACGTCTTGGTGCGCGGGCAGGTGATTCCGCGGCGGGCGAGCAGGCAGCGTAACGCCTCGCGGCCGATCCGGATGACCCGGCCGTGGACTTTCCGCAGGTAGGCGACGAGTTTACGCAGCGACCAGCGGGTGAAGGGCTGGCCGGGCTTGGCGGGGCGGGTGGTGGCCGTCTGGACGACGAAGTCCTCGTCGTCAGGGCTGAGCAGGCGGGGACGGCCTCCCGCCCACCGAGGGTCCAGACAGGCCAGGCCGATCTCGTTGAACCGGTGGATCACATCGCGCACGGTGTCCTCGTCGGCCTGCACCAGCTGGGCGATCACCGGTACCCGGTTCCCGCCGGCCGACGCCAGCAGCATCATCGCCCGCCGGTAACGCACCGAACCCGTACCACCCCGGCACATGATCTGCTGCAGCTTCTGCCCCTCCTGGTCGGTCAGTCTGCGCACACGGACAGGCTCAGCCACCACACCTCCAGCGGTCGGGTCAGACGTCACCGCCCATCCAACCGTCACGACCACCAACCCGGCGAACCTATGCGGTCACAGCACTGGCCCGGTGGGCTGGGCACGGCCCACCCCCGCGCGCCGCATCGCCGCCTCGATCGGATCCACGGACACGACGGGAGCCCTCAGCTCGCGCCCCAGAGCCTCGGCCACCGAACTCTTGCCCACCCCTGGCAGTCCCGCCACCGCGATCAACATGTCGACGCGGCGGGCTAGTCGGCGGCCGGGACAGTCGCCGGACGCGAGTCGAAGTCGTACTCCAGGACGTACGACGCTGAGTCCAGCGTCATCTCGTTGACCTCGACGGCACGGCCCCCGTCCGTGTACGCGGTACGGCAGATGAGGATGACCGGGGTGCCGGGAGCGAGGCCCAGCTGAGTCGCCTCGTCCTTCGACGGCATGCGTGAACGGATCTCTTCGCGGAAGTGCACGGGCTCGTGCCCGAGTTCGGCGAGCCTGGCGTACGTGCCACCGGGCCCGGTGTCTTCCTGAGTGACCGCGGACCCGGCCACCAGGGACATGGGGAGATAACTCGTCGCGAGCAGCACCGGCTTGCCGTCCAGCACAAAGCGCCGCCGCCTCACACACGCCGTCTCCTCGCCGCTGAGGCCCAGCACCGCCCCGACACGATCGGGCGCCGCCTCCTCGGAAACGGCGATGCGGTCGACCTCGACGGTCCGGTCCTCGACATCGGCCGCCCAGACAGACCGACCGCTCCCCCACTGCTCGCGCGCCAGCCGGGGAATGCTGCGCCGCCGGACCGGACGGAAGTCCCGAACGAACACGCCGGCCCCCTTACGCGCCTCGGCAACGCCTTCGTCTCGCAGAACACCGAGTGCCTGCCGAGCAGTCATACGTGCCACGCCGTACGTGGTCATGAGGTCGTTCTCCCCCGGCAGACGATCACCGGGCCCGTACTCACCCGCTTCGATCGCCTCACGCAGAGAGTCCGCGATCCGCTGGTACTTGGGCCGACGGTCGCCGACAGTAGCTGCCATTCCGGAACCCCTCCTCGCATCTCTAGACACCGTAGGCCATAGGTCGGGGAGTCGCTCGCTGCGCGTGACCGACAGCAGAGCGTCGACATCTCTAGAGAAACTAGAGAAGCTTCTAGATGTCTAGAGACGTCGACACTCGGCCTCTCTGACTGGGGTCTGCGCGCGTTCGTTGAGCGCCGATCCCTCCTCGATCAAGGTGAAGCCTGCTTCGGCACGGCCAAGGGGTGAGCGCGGATGACCTTTGTGATCGACCGGGATCCATGTGCGGAGTCACCGCGCCTCGGAATGATGCTGTTACAGCCGACCCCGGACTCCGCCGCCCGAGCACGACGCTGGTTCCGGAGATTCATCGTCCCCTACCAGCCTCAGCGCTCGGTCGACGACTGCGTCCTGCTGATCTCGGAGCTGGTGACCAACGCGATCCTCTACGGACAGTCCGACGAGACGTGGCTCGTACGCGTCGAGTGGTTCCGGGAGAAGACCTCCCTACGCGTGGACGTCCACAACCCCGGAGCCCCGGCGGCCGTGCACCTCTGCCAACCGGACACGGACGACGCACATGGACGCGGACTGCTCTTGGTCGACTCCATCGCGACTTCCTGGAACCACGGCCCAAGTCACTACGGGGGAACGAAGGTTTCCTTCGTCATGGCCGATGCCTGGCCGACGTGAGGCATTGTCAGCGCACGAAGCCAGAGTTCCTGACGCGCGGTCGGCTTCCGGGGGTTCGAGCCCTGTGGGGAATGGTTGCATCCCCGGTCTGTCGGGGGCGGCCGGGAGACTCGTCCGGGCCCTAACCGGCGGCCGGGCTCCGTCGATGACCAGGGAACGCCCTGCCAGCGTCGGCCGCGTACCACTCTTCGTACCTCGGCCACTCGTGCCCGGCGCTCCACGCGTACGCGTCCCGCCCCCTGCTGCCAGGAACGCGCTCAGGTTCTGCGTCGTAGATCCCCGGTCGTGATCCTCGACGGGGTCCCGCGGGAAGACGCCGACGCCACCGTCACGCCCCAGCTACTTCGTTTCCTCCGGTTCTTTCCGGGATCTGCGTGAGTTGTCTCTTCGCTTGTCAGGAGCGGTGGGCACGGGCATCTATCGTCATCGCCAGTCGTCCCTGGCCAGTGTTGAGCGACCTCCGAACAGAGCCTCAGCCGCCATTTTGGGAAGCGCAAGATGAGAGCGGTGGAGATGAGTGAGTGAGCCGGGACAACGATCAGGTGGAGAGTCGGGGCAAACCACGTGGCCGGCCTGTCACCCCTTACCTGAACTGACGACCGATACCCCTCGTGGCGAAAGGTTTGCCACGAGGGGTTATTTTTCTATTCGATGACCGATCAGGTGCTCTTACGGTATTCGTAGCGATCCTTGATAGCCAGTCCGAAGTAACGCCCGTGACTCGGAGCGGCCATAAGTTACACATAGATACCCTCTGGTACGGCGTCGTACTGATATTGATCAGAAACGGCTCGGGTTCCTATCGACATGAGGAGTCTTCACCAAGGTCGCCTGATCCGCCTCGATGGTCCTGGCCGCCTGGGCTGCTTCCCGGAAGGTGACGACCGCCTCGCCGTTCTCCCGCGCCCATGCGGTGAGCATCCTGATGGGCTCCTCCAGGGTTCGCCCGAGATCGGTCAGGCTGTACTCCACGCGCGGCGGCGCCTCGGCGTACGCGCGCCGCTCGACGAGCCCATTGGCCTGGAGCCGGCGCAACGTCTGGGTCAGTACCTTGCGCGAAATGCCACCGCTCAGCTCGACCAGCTCGCCGTGGCGCAACGGGCCGTCGGTCAGCGCGAAGAGCGTGACCATGGACCACTTGCTGGCGATGATCTCCATGGCCAGGAGAGCGGGACAGTCGGCGAGGAAGGCAATTCCGGGTCGCAGGCTCATGCCCCGAAGGTTACCTAAAGGTACCTGACGGCCGCCTATCGTCGTCAAGGTGCGCACGCCCCCTTACTCGCATCTCGCACGATTGAGGTTCAGGCATGTTCGTCTCCCTTGCCGTCGTCACCGTGTTCATGTCGGCGCTTCTCCTGGTATCGGCCGGGGCCAAGTCTCTGCGGACCCGGCACATCACCGAGCAGATGTCCACCCTCGGAGTGCCGCAGGGCATGATGGCTTTCCTGATCGGCGCTCAGATCGCGGGCGCGGCCGGTGTGATCGCCGGACTCTGGTGGGGACCCGTCGGAATCGCCGCCGCGATCGGCCTGGCGCTCTATTTCGCTGGGGCGGTCGCCTTCCACCTGCGCGTCGGCGACCGCAAGGGCGCGTCTCCGGCGGTGGTCCTCACCATGGCCTCCGTCGCCCTGATCGCATTGCGTGCTGCCACCCTCTGACAGCGGACAGCCGGTCTGACGCCCGCCTTGATCGTGCCGAGTGAGGTCGGTCTCCGATGAGGACGGCCACCGTTGATCATCGTGAGTTGTGTCGACAAACGAAGATCAGCCGGTGGCCGTGGGCCACAGCGTATTGATCAGAAACTCATGGGGTCCTCGTCCAGGACGTAGCGGACGTGTGGGCCGCCGAAGTAGCCGCGGACCATGTGCGGCTGACGCTGGCGCCGGCGGAAGAAGCGGCGGGTTTCTGCGGCGAGTTCGGCTTGATCGCGGGCTCGGTGCTGCCGGGGCAGGCTGTGCTTGAGGTCGGCGTTGACAAACTCGTCGGGGTTCAGCTCGGATGAGTAGGCGGGGAGGAAGTGCAGCTCGACGTCGTCGGAATGGGCGGCGAGCCAGTCGCGGACTTTCTTGGACCGGTGGGCGGAGTGCCCGTCGACGACGAGGTGGACCCTTGTGGTCGAAGCGGCCGGCCAGCCGGTCCAGGACGCGACACATCACCTCGGCGGTGAAACTCTCGGTGAAGACCATGAAGTGCATCCGGCCCCTGGTGCTGATCGCCGACATCGCGTTCACGGAGAACCGGTTCCCGCTCCGCCGTACGACGGGCGTCTTCCCCTTCTCACCCCGGGTGCGGCCGGTGACCTGGTCCGAGCGGATGCCCACCTGGTCGGCGAACAGGATCTCGCCGCCGTCCCTCCTCACCTACGCCCTGATCGCCGGCCAGGTCTCCTCGTGCCAGCGGCGCACGGCCTCCGGGTCCTGTTCCACAGCCCGTGCGTCCGGGCGCAGGAAGGACAGGCCCCACCGCTTCAGGTACTTGCCCACCCCACCTCGGTCAGCCTCACCCGGTACAGCTTCGCGATCAGCTCGCCCACCAGCCGCCGCGTCCACAGTTGCCCGCCCAGGCCCACGTCGCACGGGCGATGGTCGAGAACCACCTGACGCACGGCGGCCTGCTCGGCCTCCCCGAGTACCTGGTGCACCCCGACCGGCTTGCCCCGCGGCTGCATGACCAGCGCCTCTCGCCCGCCGGCCCGCCACTTCGACCACCAGATGTCGACGGCCTTCAGCGACACGCCGTCGCGGCCAAGATCCTCAAGGCTTGCGCCAGAGTGCCGCCCAATGCCACAGGCCACAACGTAGCGACTCCCTGGTATCAGGCGGCGAATCGCTCTGGCGGCCGACGTCACCAGCCCCGCGACCTGAGCGCGCGGCAGTTCATGACCATCGCCATCGCAAGGGGGGATGCCTCCGGCCGAGGGCGGGGAAACCGTCGGCCGGGGGCTGGAGAACCGCTGGGCTTACTTCTTCTTGCCCTGGTTCTTGACCGCCTCGATCGCTGCCGCGGCCGCGTCCGCGTCGAGGTACGTGCCGCCCGGGTTCAGGGGCTTGAACTCGGCGTCCAGTTCGTAGGACAGGGGGATGCCCGTCGGGATGTTCAGGCCCGCGATGTCGGCGTCGGAGATGCCGTCGAGGTGCTTGACCAGGGCGCGCAGCGAGTTGCCGTGGGCGGCGACCAGGACCGTGCGGCCGGTGAGGAGGTCGGGGACGATCGCGTCGAACCAGTACGGGAGCATGCGGACGACGACGTCCTTCAGGCACTCCGTCTGCGGGCGCAGCTCCGGCGGGAGGGTCGCGTAGCGGGCGTCCGAGAACTGGGAGTACTCGGCGTCGCGGTCCAGCGCGGGCGGCGGGGTGTCGTAGGAGCGGCGCCACAGCATGAACTGCTCCTCGCCGAACTCCGCGAGGGTCTGCGCCTTGTCCTTGCCCTGGAGGGCGCCGTAGTGGCGCTCGTTGAGGCGCCAGTGGCGGTGGACCGGGATCCAGTGGCGGTCGGCGGCCTCCAGCGCGAGCTGGGCCGTGCGGATCGCGCGCTTCTGGACGGACGTGTGGACCACGTCGGGCAGCAGGCCGGCGTCCTTGAGCAGTTCGCCGCCGCGCGTCGCCTCCTTCTCGCCCTTGGGGGTGAGGTTGACGTCCACCCAGCCGGTGAACAGGTTCTTCTCGTTCCACTCGCTCTCGCCGTGGCGGAGGAGGATCAGCTTGTACGGTGCGTCGGCCATGGCTCCGAGCGTAATCGAACCGCCGTACCGCCCGCGCGGGGTGCCCGACGGTCGGACGGTTGACGAGAAGTGTTAATCGAGTGGCCCCCGTCAGTCGCTCGTTCGTAAGTTGCGCTTATCGCCTCAGCCGCTTACATCAGCCGCTTGCTCCAGCACGTAAACCGGGGGTCCCCATGTCTGTCGTCGCCGGTATGCGGCGTGCCGTGCACGAGTCCGTGGCCGGGCTGCCCCGGACGTTCTGGTGGCTGTGGACCAGCACGCTGGTCAACCGGCTCGGCGCCTTCGTCGCCACCTTCATGGCGCTGTACCTGACCATCGACCGCGGCTACTCCGCCTCGTACGCCGGTCTCGTCGCCGCCCTGCACGGGCTCGGCGGCGTCGTGTCCTCGCTGGGCGCCGGCGTCATGACCGACCGGCTCGGGCGGCGGCCGACGCTGCTGATCGCGCAGACCTCCACCGCGCTGTCCGTCGCGCTGCTCGGCTTCATGCAGGGCCCGGTCGCCATCGCCGCCGTCGCCTTCCTGGTCGGCATGGCGAGCAACGCGTCCCGGCCCGCCGTGCAGGCGATGATGGCGGACATCGTGCGGCCCGAGGACCGTATCCGCGCCTTCTCGCTCAACTACTGGGCGATCAACCTCGGCTTCGCGATCTCCTCGATGGGCGCCGGGTTCATCGCCGAGTACAGCTACCTCGCCGGGTTCATGATCGAGGCCGCGATGACGCTCGTCTGCGCCGTCGTCGTCTTCGTGAAGCTGCCCGAGTCCCGGCCGCAGCAGGAACGGAGGGACCACAAGACTCGGGGCTCGGACGCCGCCGTGTCCCTCGGGACCGTGCTGCGTGACGGGCGGTACATGAGCGTCGTCGGGCTGTCCTTCCTCGTCGCCGTGATCTTCCAGCAGGGGTATCTCGGGCTGCCGGTCGCGATGGGCGAGGCCGGGTTCACGCCCGCGGACTTCGGGCTGGCGATCGGCGTGAACGGGGTGCTGATCGTCGTCCTCCAGATTCCCGTGACGCGGTTCGTCGAGCACCGTGATCCGCGGTGGCTGCTCGTCGTCTCGTCGCTGCTGGCCGGGTACGGGTTCGGGCTGACCGCCTTCGCCGGGTCGGTCGGCGTGTTCGCGCTGACCGTGTGCGTGTGGACGCTGGCCGAGATGGTCAACGCGCCCACCCAGACCGGGCTCGTCGTCCGCCTCTCCCCGGTACACGGGCGCGGGCGCTACCAGGGCACGTACACCCTGTCCTGGGCCGTCGCCGCCCTCGTCGCGCCGCTGATGTCCGGCTTCGTCATCGACCACTACGGGTCCGAGTGGCTGTGGGGCGTCTGCGCCGTCATCGGCATGGTCGCGGCGGGCGGGTACTGGGCGCTCATGCGGGGGCTCGCCGACGACGAGACGACGCCGGGCGCCGACGGGACGACGCGGGCGCCGGTCGGGTCCGAGGCAGCCGCCGGGGCCCCCTCGGCCACGCAGCCCGAGGTCAACGCCGGCTGACCCCGGCCACGGACACTCACGGGTGCATCCGCGCCCCCTTCAGCACCTTGTCCACCGCGTTCTTCGGGCCGTACACCGCGAGTCCCACCAGGTCCAGTTCCGCCGTCGGCACGGCCCGTACCGCCGCCCGGTTGTCGCGGTCGTTGCCCGTCGTGAAGAGGTCGGACGTGAACAGCGCGCGGGGCAGGGCGCGCGACAGCACACGCGCGTGGGCGGTCGTCAGCGTCTCCTTCGGGCCCTCGAAGACCAGCACCGGCTGCCGGAACATCGGCAGGTAGCCGACCGCGTCCGCGTCCTCGTACGGCTCCCCGACCACCTCGGGGAACCGCGCCCCCAGCCCGCTGACCAGGAAGGCGGTCACATTGAGGCGCTGCCAGG
Organism: Streptomyces sp. cmx-10-19; assembly: GCA_049998335.1. Lineage (GTDB taxonomy): Bacteria > Actinomycetota > Actinomycetes > Streptomycetales > Streptomycetaceae > Streptomyces. The sequence goes on along the minus strand of JAEBFB010000003.1, from coordinate 72,402 downwards.
TCTCCAGGTCCTCGCGGAGCAGTACAGCGATCTTGGTGTCGAAGCGGACGGGGGCGGCGGGGGCGGCAGGGGCTGCGTCGTGCGTGCTCATACGGTGAGACTGCCGGTCGGGCCGCCGGCGGGTCTTGTACGTTTTTTGCATGGCCGGCGAGCGGAAGGACCAGCGCGACGTGTCCGCCTGGCGGCCCCGCGTCCCGGGCGTCGTGGAGGTCTTCCACGCGCACTACAGGGAGTACGCCTATCCGATGCACGTCCACGACGCGTGGACGCTGCTGATCGTGGACGACGGCGCCGTACGGTACGACCTCGACCGGCACGAGCACGGCACCCCGCTGGACACGGTGTCGCTGCTGCCCCCGCACGTGCCGCACAACGGCTCCCCCGCCACCCCCGACGGCTTCCGCAAGCGCGTCCTGTACCTGGACGCCTCCCGGCTCGGCGACGACCTGATCGGACCGGCCGTCGACGGCCCCGACCTGCGCGACCCGGTGCTGCGGCAGCGGGTCGGGCAGCTGCACGCGGCTCTCGCGCTGCCCGGCGACGAGCTGGAGGCGGGGAGCCGGCTGACGCTGATCGGCGAGCGGCTGCACGCCCATCTGCGGGCCGGGGACGGCGAGCGGAACGGCACCCGCCGCGACCCTCTCCTCGCCCGCCGGCTGCGCGAACTGCTCGACGAGCGGGTCGTCGAGGGCATCGGCCTGGAAGAGGCCGCCGCACTGCTGCCGGCGCATCCGGCGCACCTCGTACGGGCGTTCAGCGGCGCGTACGGCATCGCGCCGCACCAGTACCTGATGTCCCGGCGCGTCGACCGGGCCCGGCGGCTGCTGCTGGCGGGGCGTACGCCGGCGGAGGTGGCCGGGGACACCGGGTTCTACGACCAGGCGCACCTCACCCGGCACTTCAAGCGACTGGTGGGGGTCACGCCGGGGCGGTACCGCACCAGCGCGGGCGCAGCGCGGTAAGGCTCAGTCCGCGTCGCGCTCGATCAGGTGCCGGAACGCCTCCAGGTTCCGCGTCGACTCCCCGCGCGCGGTGCGCCACTCGTGCTCCTTGCGGATGGCGGAGGCGAAGCCCAGCTCCAGCAGGGTGTTGAAGGCGCCGTCGGCGGCCTCCAGGACCTGGCCGAGGAGGCGGTCGATCTCGTCGGGGGTGACGGCGGCGAGGGGGAGCTTGCCGGTGACGTACACGTCACCGAGGCGGTCGACGGCGTAACCGACGCCGTACAGCTTGAGGTTGTGCTCCAGGAGCCAGCGGTGGACGGCCGGTTCGTTCTCGTCGGGGTGGCGGACGACGAAGGCGTTCAGGGAGAGGGAGTGGCGGCCGACGAGGAGGGAGACCGTCGTCGACAGCTTGCGGGTGCCGGGGAGTTTGACCACGTAGTGGCCGGGTTCCGGGCTCTCCCACTCCAGTTCGGCGTCCCGGAGCGCCCTCTCCACCACCTCTGCCGCCTTCGGCTCCTCACACATGCTGCGAGCGTACGCGACGGCGGTGGGCGTTGATCGCGGCCGTGTACACGTCGGCCGTGGCCGCGGCGGCGCTGTCCCAGCCGAAGGACTGGGCGTGCCGGGCGGCGGCCTCGCCCATGCGGGAGGTCAGCTCCGGGTTGTCGGCGAACTCGCGCAGCACGCGCGCGTAGGCGGCGGGTTCGTGGCCGTCGACCAGGCGGCCGGTGTGGCCGTCGCGCACGGCGACCGGGAGGCCGCCGACGGAGGCGGCGAGCACCGGCGTGCCGGCCGCCTGGGCCTCGATGGCGACGAGCCCGAAGGACTCGCTGTAGGAGGGCATGACCAGTACGGACGCGGCCCGGAACCAGTCGGCGAGCTGGTCCTGCCCGACGGGCGGGCGGAAGCGTACGACGTCGGCGATGCCGAGCCGCGCGGCGAGCTTCTGCAGGCCCTCCGGCTTGGCGAGGCCGCTGCCGCTGGGGCCGCCGACGACGGGGACGACGATGCGGGAGCGCAGCTCGGGACACTCGTCCAGGAGCACGGCGACGGCGCGCAGCAGCACGTCGGGCGCCTTGAGGGGCTGTATACGGCCCGCGAAGAGCGGGATCAGCGCGTCCTGCGGCAGACCGAGGCGGGCGCGGGCGGCGGCGCGGGCGTCCTGGATGCGGCCCGCGCCGGGGTCGCTGCCCTCGGGGAAGGGGCGGAAGCGGTCGAGGTTGACGCCGGGGTGGACGACGGCGACCTTGGCCGGGTCGGCCTCGTAGTGGCGGACGAGTTCGTCGGCCTCCTCGGCCGTGTTGGCGATCAGCCGGTCGGAGGCGGAGACGATCTGGGTCTCGCCGATGACACGCGCGGGCGGCTCGGGCGTGTCGCCGTCGGCGAGGTTGGCGTTCTTGACCTTCGCCATGGTGTGCATCGCGTGCACCAGGGGGGCGCCCCAGCGCTGGGCGGCGAGCCAGCCGACGTGGCCGGAGAGCCAGTAGTGCGAGTGCACGAGGTCGTAGTAGCCGGGGCGGTGGCCGGCCCAGGCCTGCATCACGCCGTGCGTGAACGCGCACAGCTGGGCGGGCAGGTCCTCCTTGGCCAGGCCCTCGTACGGGCCCGCGTCGACGTGCCGGACGAGGACGCCGGGGGCGAGGTCGACGGCGGGCGGGAGCGCGGCGGTGGTCGCGCGCGTGAAGATCTCGACCTCGATGTTGATCGCGGCGAGGCGCTGCGCGAGTTCGACGATGTAGACGTTCATGCCGCCGGCGTCGCCGGTGCCCGGCTGGTGGAGCGGTGAGGTGTGCACGGAGAGCATGGCGACGCGGCGGGGCCTGCGCAGCAGCCTGAGCCGCGAGGAGGCCGCCGGTGAGCGACGTCCGAGCCTGCCGACGTACTGGCTCACGGTCGTTCCTCCTCACTGCGGGCATACCGACCGGACGACATGAATCGCCCTCCAAGGGGCGGGAACACCGGATGGCGTCGCTCCATTTCCGGTTTTCCGGCCTTTGCCGAATCATTACGGGTGATCGCTCAACAGTTCGAGGGCGGGATGTGTACGGCGCCGTCGTACGCGCGTCGGGGCCGGCCGGCGTGGCGCATACCCTCGTAGGCATGCCACCCCGCGCCACCGCCACCCGCCCCGTGGGCGCGGTCACGCGCGGGACGACGAACCCGAACCGGCTGCGCCGCATGGACCGCTGGATCGCCGCCACGCACGGCGCCGAACTGCGGCGCGCCGCCGATCCCGTCGCCGTCGACCTCGGGTACGGCGCGGCCCCCTGGACGGCCGTCGAACTGCTGCACCGGCTGCGCACCGTCGCGCCGCACGCGCGCGTGGTGGGCGTCGAGATCGACCCGGCCCGCGTGTCGGCGGCCGAGCCGTACGCACGTGAGGGGCTCGAATTCCGGCACGGCGGCTTCGAGGTGCCCGTCGCGCGTCCGCCACTGCTCATCCGCGCGGCGAACGTGCTGCGCCAGTACGACGAGGGCGAGGTCGCCGCCGTCTGGCAGCGGCTGTGCGCGCGGCTCGCGCCGGCGGACGGACACTCGCGCGGGGGGCTGCTGGTCGAGGGCACCTGCGACGAGATCGGGCGGCGGCACGTATGGGTCGCGCTCGGCCCGGAGGGGCCCCGCACCGTCACCCTCGCGACCCGGCTCTCCTCCCTGGAGCGCCCCTCCGACCTCGCGGAACGGCTCCCCAAGGCGCTCATCCACCGCAACGTCCCCGGCGAGCCGGTGCACTCCTTCCTCCGGGACTTCGACCGCGCCTGGGCCGCCGCCGCGCCCTACGCCTCCTACGGCGCCCGGCAGCGCTGGATGCGCGCGATACGCGACCTGACGTCCGACTGGCCGGTGACGGACGGTCCGGTCCGCTGGCGCCAGGGCGAAGTGACGGTGCGGTGGGAGGCGTTGGCGCCGCGCAGCTGAGGGATCGGCGGCGCGCGGCCGTGCGGTCGGCGGGTCGCGGCCGGGCGGCCGGCAGGTCGCGGCCGGGCGGCCGGCAGGTCGCGGCCGGGCGGCCGGCAGGTCGCGGCCGGGCGGCCGAGACACCGGCGTCGCGCGGTCGGGACACCGGCACCGCCCACCCGAGATACCGGCACCGCCCACCTCGGACACCGGCACCGCCCGCCCGGCACACCGGCACCGCCCGCCCGGAACACCGGCACCGCCCGCCCGGAACACCCGGCGTAAACGGAACGTCGGCCGCCGGGAACGATCTCCGTGCACCGTTCGTCACACAGCGGGGGAAGCGTCGCAGGGCGCCGCGGAAGAGGGGAAGCGGGAGGGAACCACGGCCTCTGTCGCTTTCCGCGCCGGCGTGGCACGATCCCCCGAGCGACCTATGTTACTGACGGTCAATCAGCTTGCGGGGGGCGAGGTATGCGCACGGGGATGCATGGCTTGACGACCGCTGCCGTGGCCGTGGTCTGCGCGGTCACCGTGCTGGCGGCACCCGGCACGGCCCTCGCGGCCCCCGCCCCCACCCCGGTGCCGGGCGCCCCCGGCGTCTCCTTGGCCCCGAGCGCCCCGAGCGCCGCCGCCACGCCGGGCAAGGACCTGGAAGCCGTACGCACGCGGCTCGACGCGCTCTACCGCGCGGCGGCCTCGGCCACCGACGAGTACAACGCCGCCGAGGAGAAGGCCCAGAAGCAGAACGCCGAGATCGTCGGCCTGGCCGAGAAGATCGTCGAGGGCCGGGAGAAGCTGGACGGCCTCAAGAAGCGCGCCGGCGCCGCGGCCCGCGCCCAGTACCGCGCCGGCGGGCTGCCCGACGAGGCCAAGCTGCTGCTGAGCGAGGACCCCGAGGACTTCCTCGACGGCACCGGCCGGGTGATCCAGGGCCAGCGCGCCACCAAGGGCCTGCTGGGCGACCTGACCCGCACCCAGGAGGACCTGGAGACCTACGCGGCCGACGCCTCCGCCCACTTCGCGGAGCTGGAGGTGAACCGCAGGGCCAAGGCCGCCGCGCAGAAGAAGGTCGAGAAGCAGATCGCGGCGGCGAAGAAGCTGGAGTCCGAGCTGGAGCAGGAGGAGAAGGAGCGCCTCGCCCGGCTGGAGCGCGAGGCGCAGGCCAGGGCGCAGACCGCCTGGCTCGACTCCGGCATCGTCAAGGACCTCGACGCCCAGGCGACCGAGCGGGGCCGCAAGGCGGTCGCGTACGCCACCGCGCAGATCGGCAAGCCGTACCAGTGGGGCGCCGAGGGTCCGGCGTCGTACGACTGCTCCGGGCTGACCTCGCAGGCGTGGATATCCGCGGGGCAGGCGATGCCCCGCACCTCGCAGGAGCAGTGGCGGCAGCTGCGGCACGTCGACGTCGCGGACATGCGGCCCGGCGACCTGATCATCTACTTCGACGACGCCAGCCATGTCGGCATGTACGTCGGCGACGGCCGCGTGGTGCACGCCCCGCGCCCGGGGCGGGCGATCACGCTGGCGGGGGCGGGCTCGATGCCGATCCTCGGGGTGGTCCGCCCGGACACCCCGGCCGCCACCGCCCCGGTCCCCGCGGAGTGACCCGGGCCACGTGACCCAGTCCACGCGCGGCACCCCGCCCCGCGTGACGTTCGTCATCCCCGGCCCGGGACAGACCTGTCCAACTGCGGCGGAAAACCCGGCATATGACAGTGGCCGTTGGTCGGTCGAGGTGTCCTGCACCATTCCGCAGCGGAGCCGCCACCCGCTATGGTCCCCGTCGGTGGGTCGAGGTCCCTCGCCCCGCCATGCCCTCGGGGGGAGGGAAGGAAACCAAGACGATGCCCGTACCCGTACCGCGGCAGAGGGCGATCCCGGCCGTGGAGTGCGGTCAGGCGCCCGCCGCGTCCCCGTACCGCGGCCCTTCCACGGATCAGGCCCCGGCCGGGACGCACCCCGGTTCCACCGCCCGGCGAGAGAACCCGACGGAGAAGCGCGAGAAGCCCACGGAAACCAACACGGACCGGCCGACGGACGGCACCACCGGCGGCACCAGCACCGGAACGACTGCCGGGACCACTGCCGACGGCACCCCCGGCGCCCACGGCACCCCCGGCGCCACCCCGGCCGGGGACCGCCGCGAGAGCGCCGCCGGCAGCGTCCCCACCAACCTGACGCTGCTGCTGATCGAGGACGATCCCGGCGGCTCGCCGATCGTGCCCGACCTGCTCGACCAGTCCGGCAAGCCGATCCGCGTCCGCACCGCCCGCAACCTCACCGAGGCCGAGCGGCTGCTGACGGACGACGTCCACTGCATCCTGCTGGACCTCGCCCTGTCGTCCCCCGCCCCGGCCCGCCCGGCCACCGAGGCCCACGGACACGGCGACGGTGACGGCGAGGGCCACGACGAGCTGGCGGTGCTCCGGCACGTGCTGGAGCTGGCGCCCCGGCACGCCGTGCTCGCCCTCACCTCCTCCAGTGACGCCGAGCGCGGCGCGGAGGCCGTGGCGGTCGGCGCCCAGGACTACCTCTTCCGCGACGAGCTGGACGGCCGGCTGCTGAGCCGCGCGATCCGTTACGCCGTCGAGCGCAAGCGGTCCGACTCGGCGGAGCGGCGGCTGGCCGAGGGCCGGCTGCGGGCGCAGGAGAACCGCCGCCTGGAGCGCGGCCTGCTGCCGACCCCGCTGCTGGCCGGCTCCTCGCTGCGCTTCGCCGCCCGCTACCGCCCCGGCCGCTCGCGCGCACTGCTCGGCGGCGACTTCTACGACGTCGTGCGCACCCCGGACGGCACCGTGCACGCCATGATCGGCGACGTCTGCGGGCACGGCCCGGACGAGGCGGCGCTCGGCGTGGAGCTGCGGATCGCCTGGCGGGCGCTGACGCTGGCGGGGCTCTGCGGCGACCAGCTGCTCGGGACGCTCCAGCAGGTGCTGGAGCACGAACGCTCGGACGACGAGATCTTCGCGACGCTGTGCGCGGTGGACATCTCCCCCGACGGCCGCCGCGCCGGCCTGTGCCTGGCCGGGCACCCGTCCCCGCTGGTCGCCGGCCCGGGCGCGCCCGCGCGGCTGCTGCCGTACGACAACAACGGCCCGGCGCTGGGGATGCTGCCGGGCGCCCGCTGGCCGCGGATGCAGGTGGAGCTGGGCGCCGAGTGGAGCCTGATGCTCTACACCGACGGTCTGATCGAGGGCCATGTCGGCGAGGGCCGGGAACGGCTCGGGCAGGACGGCATGGTGGAGATGGTCCGCCGCCAGATCGCCGAGGGCCTCCAGGGCGAGGCGCTGCTGCGGGCGACGGTCAACGAGGTGCGCCGGCTCAACGGCGGCGAACTGGCCGACGACGTGGCGGTGGTCCTGCTGGACCGCACGCCCTGAACCCGGGGGAGTCACCGCCCCCGGGGGGCGTGCTTCAGCGTCCGCCGTTGTACGGGCCGTAGGGGCCGTCGCTGCTGGAGCCGCGGCGGCGGCTGCGGCCACCGCCGGGCAGACCGCGCAGGGCGGGCCGTACGTCGACCATGTACACGATCGTCGCGATGAGCCCGATGATCGGCAGGAACGACAGGATGTTGAAGACCAAGTTCACCACGAAGGCGAGCGCGAGGATGATCAGCCAGAACGGCTTGGTCTTCTTGTCCGCCGCGCGGTAGGCGTCCTCCCGGCGCGTGGCGGCGTCGATCAACGCGAAGCCGCTGAAAAGGATCAGGGCGGTGCTCAGCAGCCACATGAAGCCTGCGAACCCCTGCATCAGCACAACGTCCACCACCAGACTCTGGTCGTCATCACGCGGTCACCGTACCCGTAGAACGGGCCGGGCACCCCAAGGGTGCCCGGCCCGGTCCCGTGCTGCACCTACTTCGCGGGCGGCGTCGTCTTCTTCGCGGCGGGCGTGCTCTTCTTGGCCGGGGCCTTGCGGGGCGCGGGGGTCTTCCTGGCCTCGGCGGGCTTGTCCTCCGTCACCGTGACCGGCTCGGGCCTGACCGGCTGCGGCTTGGCGGGCTGGGGCTTGGCGGGCTGCGGCTCGACGGCCACGGCCAGCTCCTCGACGTCCTCGGCGAGGTCCTCGATGCTGTCGGCGGCCTGGCCGCGCCAGGTGCGTACGGCCTGTTCGCCGCGCTCGGCGACCTTCTCGTACGTCTCGCGGGCCTTGACGGCGTACTCGGCGGCGACGCCCACCGAGCGCAGGGCGAGGTCCTGGGCGGTCTCGCCGAGCTTCTTGAAGTCGGCGTCGAGGGAGCCGAACAGCTCGTTGGCCCTGGCCTGGAGGCTGCCCTGGGTCTCCTTGACGCGGGCCGTCGCCTTCTCCTGGACGGCCTTGGGGTCGGTGTTGCGCACGGCCTCGATACGCGCCGGCGCCTCGGCGCGCAGCTGCTCCACCAGCACCGGCACCTTCTTCGCCTGCTGGAAGGCCAGGTCGGCGGTGCCGGCGGCGAAGTAGAGCGGGGTGGGGTCGCTGAAGGTCTTGCGCAGGTCGTCGGTGATGGCCATGTGAGGGTCCTCCGGAATTGCTGTCGTCTGAGGGTTGTGTACTGCGCGCGCGTCCGGCCTATCCGGCGGTGGGCGGCGGGGCGGCGTCGCTGCCGCCGGTGGCGGGGCCCGCGGGCCCGGATGTCCCGGATGTCCCGGATATGGAGTCCGCGCCCACGTCCGCCGCGACCGCTCCGTCCTTGAACCCGTTCTCCTTGCGGAAGGACTCGTAGACCTGGAGCAGCACCCGCTTCTGCCCCTCGTTCAGCGAGGGGTCGGCGAGGATGACCGCACGCGTCTCCACCTCGTCCCGGTCCCGCTCCGCGTCGAGGATCCCGGCCCGGACGTACAGCGTCTCGGCGGAGATCCGCAGCGCCTTGGCGACCTGCTGGAGCACCTCCGCGCTCGGCTTGCGCAGCCCGCGCTCGATCTGGCTCAGATACGGATTGGACACGCCCGCGGCCTCGGCGAGCTGCCTGAGCGACAGCTGCGCGTTGCGCCGCTGCTCGCGCAGATACTCCCCGAGATTCCCGACATTGAGCGAGGCCATGTCTCCACCATGCCTCACCCCGCTAACTGTTGCAAGCAACCTGCTTGCAGAAGTACGCCCGACCCCGTCGGACTCCCGTACGGGCGAGGATCGCGCCGGCGCCGGCGCCGGCGTCGGCGGCGCCGGCAGCCCTGCCCCGGCCGTCGACATCGCCGGCCCGTCGCGCGTGAGTCGCGTGTGACCCAGGCCACCTAGCCGTAAATGGACGTGCCGTTCATTACGTGATTATATGAACTAGCAGTTCACATATGGCATCGCCACAGATCGACGGAGGTCACCATGTCCAGCACGACCACCACTCCCCGCGTCGCACTCGTCCTCGGGGGTTCGGGCGGCATCGGCCGTGCCGTCGTCGAGCGGCTGGCCGCCGACGGGTACGCCGTCGGTGTGCACTACGCCGGCAACGCGGCCCGCGCCGCCGAGGCCGTCGACCGGGTCTCCGCGGCCGGCGGGCGCGCCGTCGCCGTCGGCGGGGACGTCGCGGACGAGGCCGCGATGACCGCGGCGTTCGACACCGTCGAGGCCGAGTTCGGCGGCATCGACGTCGTCGTCAACACGGCCGGGATCATGCTGCTGTCCTCGATCGCCACGCTCGACCTGGCCGACTTCGACCGCATGCACCGCACCAACGTGCGCGGCACGTTCGTCGTCTCGCAGCTCGCCGCGAACCGGCTGCGCGCCGGTGGCGCGATCGTGAACTTCTCCACGTCGGTCACCCGCACGCAGTTCCCCACGTACGGCGGCTACGTCGCCTCCAAGGCCGCCGTCGAGGGCATCACGCTGGTCCTGGCGCGGGAGCTGCGCGGCAAGGACATCACGGTCAACGCCGTCGCCCCCGGGCCGACCGCCACGCCGCTGTTCCTGGACGGCAAGGACGAGGCCGCGATCGAGGGCCTCGCCAAGGCCGCGCCGCTGGAGCGCCTCGGCCGGCCCGAGGACATCGCCGAGACCGTCGCGTTCCTCGCCGGCCCGGCCCGCTGGGTCAACGGCCAGGTGCTGTTCAGCAACGGCGGCCTCGTCTGACGGCCCCGCGGCCCCTGACAGGGGGCCTCACCTCATCTGACAGAGACAGGTAGTACGCCATGTCCGACCAGTGGATCGTGCTGATCACCGGGACCTCCAGCGGCTTCGGTGCCCTGGCCGCCGGCGGTGCCACCGTCTACGCCGGTACGCGCGAGACCGGCACCCGCAACACCCCGGCCGTCCGCGCCGCCGCCGACCACTCCGCCGAGCACGGCCGCATCGACGTCCTGATCCACAACGCCGGCCACATGGCGGTCGGCCCCACCGAGGCGTTCACCCCCGAGCAGCTCGCCGAGCTGTACGACGTCAACGTCCTGTCCACCCAGCGCGTCGACCGGGCCGCGCCGCCCGGGATGCGCGAGCGCGGCGCCGGTCTCGTCGTCAGGGTCTCCAGCTCCGGCGTCGGCTACGCCGCCGAGTCGGCCCGCTGGGGCGTGGAGACGTCCATCGTGGTGCCGGGGTCCTTCACCCGGGGGACCAACCACTTCGCCCATGCCGGCAAGCCCGCCGACGCGGCGGTCGAGGCCGTGTACGCGACCCGGTACGCGGACCTCGTGGAGCAGGTCGCGGACAAGCTCGCGATGATCCCCGCCTGGAACGGAACCGACAGCATCGGCGTCCAGGCCCATTGGGAGCTGATCGGCCTGGGCGAGGGGCCCGAGCCCGGCACGTACGTCGCTCAGTCGAAGGTGAGCGGCAACGGCCACAATGGCACCGGCCCGACGACGTTCCGCCTGCGCGACGGCCTCATGGCGAGCCTGCGCATCGCCTGACGCCCCCAGGCCCCCGTCCCCGAGCCCAGGCCCGAGTTCCCCGGCCCCGCCCCCCAGGAGACACCGTGACCATCCCGCCGGACGAGACCCCCCGCACCCCGCGTCCCCGGGGGCGCGGGCGGCGACCCGCCGACGAGGTCCGTGCCGACGTCCTGGAGGCCGCCGGACGGCTGATACTCGGCGAGGGGATGACCGACCTGACCTTCGAACGGGTCGCCAGACTCGCCGGCGTCAGCAAGACCACCCTGTACAAGTGGTGGCCGTCGCCCGGCGCGCTCGCCCTCGACGGCTACTTCCACGCCGTACGCACCACTCTCGCCTTCCCCGACACCGGCGACGTCCGCGAGGACCTGCGCGACCAGCTCCACCACCACCGCGCACTCATGGCGGGCCCCGGCGGCCGTGCCCTGCTCGAACTCATCGGCGCCGCCCAGACCGACCCCGGCCTCGCCCGCTCCTACCGCGACCTGTACTCCTCGGGCCGGCGCGAGCTGGCGTACCAGCGGCTGAACCGTGCCAGGGAGCAGGGCGAGATCCGCGAGGACGTCGACGTACGGGTCCTCGTCGACCAGCTCTGGGGCGCCATCTACCACCGCAGCCTGGTCCCCGACGAGCCCGTCACGCCGGAGTTCGTGGACGCCCTGGTCGACAACCTCTTCGACGGCATCGGACCCCGACGGTAGGGGATCACGGCACTCGCGCGACCGCCGCCGGTCCCGCTCGCTCTGCCACTAGCGTGGGCGCATGATCGTATGGCTGAACGGCACCCACGGTGCGGGCAAGACGACGACCGCGCCCCTCGTGCAGCAGTTGCTCCCGGACGCGCGGGTGCTGGACGCCGAGAAGGTCGGCGAGACGCTCATGGACATCAAGCCGGGGCTGCCCGCGACGGACAACTTCCAGCACTGGCCCCCGTGGCGGCCGCTCGTGGTCGAGACCGCCCGGCGCGTGCTGGAGTACACCGGCGGCACGCTGGTGATGCCGATGACGGTCCTGGTGGAGGCGTACTGGCGCGAGATCAGCGAGGGGCTCGCCCGGTACGGCATCCCGGTACGGCACTTCGTCCTGCACGCCGACCAGAAGACGCTGCGCGGGCGCATCGACGGGGACACGGTGCTCGGACCGTCGCCTTTCCGGCTGGCGTACCTGGAGCCCTACGCGGAGGCGGCCCGCACGTGGCTGCACGCCGAGGCCGAGGTGGTCGACACCACGCACATCACGCCCGCCGAGGCGGCCCGGCACATCGCCAAGGCCGTCACGGGTGTCCCGGGCGTCCCTGGCGTCAGGCGGTGAGGCCCACCAGGGGCAGGAAAAGAGTGTCGACGATCTCCTGGAGGGTGGCGTCGGCGGCGGGCGCGAAGGTCGTCAGGAGTTCGAGGCGCAGCACGTCGAAGGGGAGGGTCTTGACGCGCTCGGTGAGGCGCGCCGGGTCGACCTCGCCGCGGGCGACGGCCCGTTCGAAGACGGTGTCGACGGCTTCCTCGCGGCCGGTCGCGGAGGGGTCGGTCAGGGCGCCGGGGCGGGTGCCGGTCGCCTGGTAGTGCGCGGCGAGGTGGGCGAAGACGGTCGTGGCGATGTGGGTGCGGGTGGCGTTGATCTCCCACAGGAGGGCGAGGACGTCGCCGCACAGGCTGCCCGTGTCGGGCACGTCGAGGACCTGGGCGCGCAGGCGGTGCTCGATGGTGGCGCGGGCGAGTTCGTCGCGGTCGGCCCAGCGCCGGTAGAGGGACCGAGGGGCTGGTGCCGGCGCGCTCGACGACGGCGTCCATCGTGAACCTGGCGTACCCCTGCGCGCTCGGCTCCTCCCAGGCCGCGTCCAGCAGGGCCTTCTCCAGTGCCGCCCCACGGCGTCCCTCCGTCACCCGTCACCCGTCACCCGCCCCACGGCAAGGGCCGCGCGTGCACCACGTCCAGCCGCGACACGGCACGCGTGAGCACGACGTACAGGCGGTGCAGACCCCGTCCGGGGGCGCCCTCCCCCGCCACGATCGCCGCCGGTTCGACGGCGACGACGTGGTCGTACTCCAGCCCCTTGACCAGGCTCGCGGGCACCACCGCCACCCGGGCGCCCAGCGCGTCCGGCCCCGCCACCGCGATCCCGGCGGCGTCCAGAGCCGCCCGCAGGCCGGGCACGTCCGCGTCGGCGGCGACGACCCCCACGGACCCCTCCCGGCCGAGCGCCCCGCGTACGGCGTCCACGACCGCGCCCCCGACCTCCCCGGACGCGACCGGCCGCAGCGCCACCTCCCCGCCCCCGCGCAGCGAACGGGCCTCCGGCACGTCCACGTCCAGCCGTTCCAGCAGCCGGTTGGCGAGGGTGACGACCTCCCGCGGCACCCGGTACCCGACGGTGAGCGGCACGACCGCCGCGTCCGGGCGGCCGAGGTGGGCGAGAAGGTCCGGCCAGGACCGCGCGGCCCACGGCGTGGTCCCCTGCGCCAGGTCGCCGAGGACGGTGAGCGAGCCGAAGGCGGACCGGCGGGCGAGGGCCCGGCACTCCATCGGGGAGAGGTCCTGCGCCTCGTCGACGACGATGTGGCCGTAGCCCTCGGGGTGCCGGAGCAGCCCGGCGAGCTCGTCCAGGAGGACCAGGTCGGCGGCGGACCAGCGCGCCGACCGCCACGACCGGGGCGCCGGGCCCGTCCACAGCAGGGCCCGCTGCTCGGCGCCGGACAGCAGCCCGTCCGCCGCCCGTGCCAGCGCGCCGGGGTCGGTGAACAGCTCCGCGAGGACCTCCTCGGGCCGCACCCGGGGCCATACGGCGTCGACGTACGCGCCGACCGGCCGGGCCCGTTCGATCCGGCGCAGCCAGGCACCGGAGCGCGGACCGGCCCGCCGCTCCGCCTGCTCCTGGACGTGCCGCGCGATCCGGGCCCGTACCCGCTCGCGCCCGGTGTCGTACGGCGGCTCCTCCGCGCGCACGCCGGCGACGATCCTGGCCACCTCCTCGCCTGACACGCGCCAGCGGTACGAGCCGTCCGGCACGACGAGGGGCGGCGCGGCGGCGTCGGGCGCCACGCGCGCGTACAGGGCGCGGCGCAGCACCTCGGCCGTGCGGGCGTCGTGCTTGACGGCGGCGGCGCGGTCGGCGTCGGTGCCGGCGACCGGGTGCCGGGCGAGCTCCCGGGCGAGCGTGGACTGCCGTACGCCGCTCTCGCCGAGGGCGGGGAGCACTTCGGCGATGTAGGCGAGGAAGGTCGGGTTGGGGCCGAGGATCAGCAGGCCGGCGCGGCTGAGGCGCTGCGGGTGGGTGTAGAGCAGGTAGGCGGCCCGGTGCAGGCCGACGGCGGTCTTGCCGGTGCCCGGGGCGCCCTGGACGCAGACGGTGGCGGCGAGGCCGGCGCGGACGAGGTCGTCCTGCTCGGGCTGGAGGGTGGCGGCGATGTCGCGCATGGGCCCGACGCGGGGCCGCTCGATCTCGCGGGCGACGATCGCGCTGCCGCGGGCCTCGCCCCGCCCGAGGTGCTCGTCCTCCAGCCCGGTGAGGTCGGCGGACGCCCCGCGGCTGCCGGGCGCCCAGCCGAAGCGGCGGCGTACGGCGACGCCGTGCGGGTCGGCGGCGGTGGCCTGGTAGAAGGCGCGGGCGACGGGGGCCCGCCAGTCGACGACGAGGGGCGGCGCGGCGGGGTCCTCGGTGATCCGCAGCCGCCCCAGGTGCAGCGCCCGCCCCTCCGCCAGGTCGAGGCGCCCGAAGAACAGCGGTCCCTCGGGCAGTTCCCGCAGTTCCTTGGCCCGGCTGCGGAGCCGGTACCCGAGGACCTCGGCGTCGGCCCCGGAGGCGGAGACGCCCTCCCCGGCGACGACGTGCTCCTGGGCGCCCTCGACCATCGCGGCGAGGACGGCCCGGCAGTGCTCGTGGTGGGCGCGCTCCTGGCCGAGGGCGCGCTGAAGGACGGTGTCGGTCGACGTCATGCGCACGACCGTAGCCGAATAGCGTAACCAAGTTAAATTCTTTACTCAGTAACTCCACTGCCGGCCGTCAGCTCCCCCCAGCCGGCCGCCAGCCTCCCGAACGCCCGCTCCGCAGCCGCCACGGCATCCCCCCGCACGTCCTCCACCCGCTCCCCGGCCGCGATCCGCCGCCAGTTCTCCAGCGCCAGGACCCGCTGTACGGCGACGATCTGACCGGCGGCCAGCCTGGCGTCCAGGTCGCCGCCGAGCACCCGCGCGAGCGCGTCCTCCGAGCGCTCCAGCTGCGTGTGCAGGCGGGCGGTCAGGGCGGGCGTGCCGTAGAGGAGCCGGTGGAAGGCGAGGACGTCGGGGTCGTCGCTGAGCCCGGTCACCGGATCGCCCCGCTCCAGCCCCGCCAGGAAGTGCCGCCGCAGCGCGTCGAGCGGCGCCGGCCCCTCGGCCGCGACCCGGGCCGCCTCGCCCTCGTGGTCGGCGACGCGGTGCAGGACGAGGTCCTCCTTGGCGGGGAAGTACCGGAAGAGCGTCGGCTTGGACACCTCGGCGGCCGCGGCCACCTCCGCGACGGAGACCGCGTCGAACCCCTTCTCCAGAAAGAGCCCGATGGCGAGGTCCGACAATCCCTGCACCAACCGCCGCCTCTTCCGCTCCCGCAGCCCGCTCTCCACCATGCGCCGACCCTACGCCGGGGGCACCGGGGGCCGGACCGCGCGCGGCTCCCGCCGGGGGCTCAGGCGTCGGCCGGCAAGCGGGCCGCCCGCGGAGCTCCCGAGCCGCCGTGCGGCAGGGCGCGGGCGAGGTAGGGATTGGCCATGTACTTGTCGGGCAGGCCCAGCGCGGCTGTGGCGCCGGCCAGGGTCACGGCGTAGGTCTGGACGGCGCGTCGGACGTCGGGGGCGTCCAGGCTCGTGCCGGTGACCAGGCGGTCGAGGTCGACGTAGGCGGAGCGGACCGTCTCGATCCAGCGGTAGACCCGCCAGTCCTCGCGCCAGTCGCGGGTGCAGTCGACGGGCAGCCGCTGCTCCCAGCGGCGGAACATGCGGTCGCGGATCTCCGGCCGGGTCGGCGTCAGGTGCATGTGGCGGACCAGGTCGTACAGCGGGTCGCCCACCATCGCCATCTCCCAGTCGATGAGCGTCAGTCCCGTGCCGTCCGGGCGGCGGACCAGGTTCCACGGGCTGAGGTCGCCGTGCAGGAGGACGGGGCGGCGGCGGCTGAGGGTGTGGCGGTTCAGGATCCCGGCGAGGCGGAGATGGCCCGGCAGCCCGAGCTCATGGGCCAGCTCCATCGTGGCCTTCGGCAACGCGCGCACCAGGCGCACCACCTCGCTGCGCAGCCAGGAGGAGAAGTCGGCGACGTTCGAAGGGTCCAGTCCTCCGCACTCCACCCGGGTCAGTTCGCCCAACTGGTCGACCAGGTCGTCCGCCTCGTACGGGCGGAGCCCGTGCGCGGGGTGCTCGGGCGGTCCGAAGCCGTCCGCCGGGCCCTCGTAGGAGTGGATCGCGAACGGCTCGTCCAACCCGCTGGTGCCCAGCGCCAGGACGCGTGGTGCCCGGACGCGCGCACCGGACCGCTCGATCGCCGACAGCACCGCGTGCTCGCTGAGGAACCGGCGCTCCCGGGGCGCCGCGGCGCTCGCCCTCCGACGCACCATGACGGGGAAGGCGACGCCCTCGACGTCCACGGCCGTGTTGAGGTGGGCCGCGCCCTTGAAGACCCGGTCGGCGCCGGCCGCGCCCTCCTCCGACAGGGCCTGGTCGACCGCCCGAAGGGGGAAGTCGCCGCGGACGGGGACGCGGGGATCGCGCTGCCACGCGATCGGGGACGGCGTCCGCTCGCGCCGGGACCGGGCCCCCCGGGACTCGTGCCAGCGGTAGAGGACGCGCTCGATGGCCGGCTCGTCCGGCACGTTCTCCAGGCGCAGCGGCTCCTGGGCCGCCACCAGCGCCCGGCGCACCGCCCGGGTCGCCGCGTCCAGGTCCCGCTGGCTGAAGGAGTCGCCGAGCGACCTCGCCGCCCGCATGACGTCCGGGTAGACGGACTGGGCCCGCTCGAAGGCGACGTAGTGCCTGAGGTCCCGGTCCAGGCCGTTGACGGCCTTGGGGCGCCGCTCCCCCATCATCTTGCGCCACGCCTCCACGACCTCCGGCCACTGCTGGTCCGGATAGCGCATGCGCACCAGGTGGGTGGCGAGGTCGTGCAGGGGGTCGCCGTAACTGGCCAGCTCCCAGTCGACGCAGATCAGGGGCGGGTCCCCGGCGTAGGAGACGATCACGTTGTCGCGGTGCAGGTCGGTGTGGAGCAGGCTGAACGGGCGGCTGACCAGCGCGGGCACCCGCTCGGCGAACCGCACCAGCGCGTCCTCCGGGATGCCCAGCATGGCGAACAGTCCCCCGAACCCGGCCCGGTTCCGCTGCCGGATCTGCTCCTCGGCGGCGAACGCCAGCGCCCGCAGGAACGCCCCGCCGTCCCGGCTGGAGCGCGGCCAGTAGGCGGGAAGCGGCGGCAGATGCTGCCGGCGCACCCGCGTCATGCCGGCCAGCATGCCCGCCAGCGCGGCGATCAGGTCGTGGTCGACGGGCGTGTCCGTGGGGCAGATCGTCGACAGCGGCACTCCCTCGACGTAGCTGAGGACGACGACGTCGCGGTGCCTGGCCAGACAGCGCGGGACGTTGTGCAGTACGCCCCAGATGCGGTTCAGCAGGTCCGCCTCGTCCTGCCAGGTGCGGATCACGACCGGCAGGGCCGAGGGGATGCGCTTGCGTACGGTGACCCGCGCGCCCGGCTCGGCGCCGACCAGCCGCGCGTCCTCGGCGGTGAGGGGCCGCACCATGTAGTTCAGGTTGTGGTGGCCCCGGCCGAACTTCCCGAGCGCCGTCGCGGAGGCCAGGAACCGGTCGAACGCGCCGTCCGCAGCCCCCTTCGGCGCCGGCCTGCCGAGCGGGGTGGGGTGGCTCACGTGGCGCTCCAGGAGGGACGTGCGAAATTGGCCACACAGTACAGCCACGCACCACGGTCCGCCGCGCGTAGTCCTCCGTCCGGACCGCCGCGGGGGAATGCCGGTGACCGGTTCGGGCGAATCGATCCACTCCGCGCGCCGCACGCCTCCCGTAGCGCTCAGGCCGGCCCGGCCAGCAGCCCCCAGCACGAGTCGAACCACGCCCGCACGCTCCGCACGAACAGCGACCCCGCCGTGCCGGCGTCCCCCTCGTCATGGACGTGCCGGGTCAGCACCGCCCCCAGCCCCAGCACGTCCAGCGCCTCGACCTCGGTGCCGCCCTCCAGCAGGGTGGTCCGCTCCACCCCACGCAGAGGCCAGATCCGTCCCAATGGCCGGCCACCCGGACCAGTCGGCAGCGCCCGCCCGTCGCACCGGACGCCAGGGACCGCCCCATGCCCTCACCCCCATCCCCGCCCCGCGCCCTCCCACAGCAGCCTCAGTACCGGCTCCAGGGAGTCCACGACCGTCTCCGCGCCCGCCTGCTTGAACTGCACCGCCTTCTCCTCGTCGCGGGCATAGCCGAGGAAGGGGACGCCGGCGGCGCGGGCCGCGGTGAGGTCGGAGGTGGTGTCGCCGACCATGAGGGCCCGGTCGGGGGAGACGCCCGTCGCGCTCAGCGCGCGGTTGAGGCAGTGCGGGTCGGGCTTGAGCAGGCTGAGGTCCTGGGTGCGGCCGTAGAGGTGCGGGGCGAAGCAGTCCAGCAGACCGCGGGTCGCGAGGTACTCGCTCACCACGCGGGGCGAGTTGTTGCTCGTGACCGCGAGGCCGACGCCGAGCGCGGACCAGGTGCGGATCAGGGGATCCGCGTACGCGGTCGGCCACGCGGTCGGTACGGCGCGCAGCTCCTCGCGGGTGAGCCGTTCCTCGAACTCGGCGGCCAGGTCGCTCCGCCGGCGCCGCCGGTCGACCGCGCCGAGCAGGACGTGCGGGTCGGGGTGGACCTGCTCCTCCCGGGTGAGCAGGTCCCCCAGGCCCCGCTCCGCCAGCCAGTCCACCAGCCGGGCCGCGACGCGGTCGGCGGAGTAGCCCGCGAACAGTCTGCAGATGGGGCCGTCGAAGTCCCACAGGACGACGCGGGCACCGCTGACCAGGTCCCGCAGGCCGTCGGCCCGCCGGGACGCCGGATCCGTCCGGTCCGTATCAGAAGTCACTAGGAGAGTGTCATGTCAGTGGTGATGGTTTCCCAGAGGGCGTCGAACCACTTCTGTGATTCCTCCACGAACACGGCGTCGCGATGACCGGCCCGCTTCAGGAACGAGAACAGCAGCGACTGCGAACCGAGCGCGTCGTACATCTCCAGCGTCCGGCTCTCGTACTCCTCCTCGCGGCGGGTCAGCATGTAGTAGCCGATCAGGGCCTCCGCGCCGTTGAGGAGGTAGAGCTTCATCGGCGGCGTGAACGGCAGCGCGCGGAAGGCGACGCGCACGTCGACGCGGTGGGTGGAGCGGACGGCGTGCAGGTTGTGCTGGAGGACGCGGGCCTGCGCGTTGCGCATCTGGAGCCAGCGGTGGTGGACCGGGTCGTCCTCCGCGTCCTCGACCAGGACGGGGAAGGCGAGTTCGATGTCCCGCGAGGGCATCAGGACGCGGAAGTCGATGGACTCGGGGTGGACACGGCCCTCGTGGATCATCCGGAGCGGCTCGCTGAGGGCCAGCATCAGCGTCTGCGAGGTGTGGCAGACGACGTCGATCCGGACCCGGGGTGCCGAGAACGCCTCCGCGAGCCGGGGGCCGAGCGCCACCATCGTCGGCTGCGGCTCGCCCCGGACCGGCGCGGGCTCGGCGATGCGCGGCGGGCTGCCCTTGCTGACGTGGGTGAGCAGACCGTCCTCCTGGAGGGCCCGCAGCGCCTGGCGGACGGTGCCGCGCTCGACGCCGAACTCGTCGGCGAGTTCGGCCTGGGTGGGCAGGCGGTCGCCCGCCCTGAGCTCACCCCCGCGGATCCGTTCCCGCAGGACGTCGGCGATCTCCTGGGCCGAAAGCCTTCTGCTGCCGTTCACGGACACGGTCTCCTGAGTCACGACCAGACGCTACAACTCCGACCTACCTAGCAGGAGTTGTTTGAAACTTGTTTACAAGTAGTAGCCAAGTGGGGACAACATAATCAGAGTTGGTTGCCAACTTGGTCTAGTTGGCGGAAGTTTCATCTTCCCGAACTTCCGAAGGGGGAAAGACCATGCCCGTCCTCGCCCTGATCTCCGCGGTGTTCGTCGTCGGCTTCGAGCAGATCGTCTCGTGGAAGTACGGCGCCGCCGGCGTCGTCGGCCTGCTCCTGCTCACGATCGGCATCAAGGCCAAGAGCCCGTCCGTCAGCTCGGCCGGCGCGGTGCTGCTGGCCCTGCTGGTCGCGGGCCCCGCACTCTGACCCGGGGGCGGTCACACGGTGAGCAGCAGCTCCGTGCTGATCGTCCCCCACAGCGCGTCGAACCACCGCCGCGACTGCTCCACGAAGGCCGTGTCGCGCCGGCCGCCGCCCTGCTCGAAGGCGAACAGCGTGGAGCGGATGCCCTCCGCGTCGTACATCTCCAGTTCCTCGTCGCCGATCTCCTGCGCGCGCCGGCTGAGCGTGTAGTAGGCGAACAGCGCCTCCGTGCCGTTGAGCACGTAGAGCTTGACCGGCGGGGTGAAGGGCAGGGCGCGGAAGGAGACGTGGACGTCGATGCCGTGGGTGGCCCGCAGACCGAGCAGGTTGTGCCGGAGCACCTGGCCCTGGGCGTTGCGCATCGCCAGCCACCGCTCGTGCACCGGGCCGGCGAAGGCGCCGCCGCCGTCCACCGCGACCGGGAAGGCGAGGTCGATGTGGCGGCTCGGCAGCAGGACGCGGACGTCGACCTTGGCCGGTTTCAGCCGCCCCGCGTGGATGCGGCTCAGCGTGTCGCCGAGGGCGAGGGTGAGGGAGACCGAGGTGAGGCACAGCGCGTCGATCTCCACGTGCGGGGCGGCGAAGGCCGCCGCGAGCCGGGGCGCGAGGGCGACCGTGGTCGGCAGCGGGGGCGCCCCCGGGCCGCCGAGGGCGCCGTGCGGGTCGGGGGCGACGGTCGCGGGGCTCCCCTTGGACACGTTGGTGAGCAGACGTTCCGACTGGAGGATGCGCAGGGCCTGGCGGACCGTGCCGCGCTCCACACCGAACTCGTCGGCCAACTGGGCCTGGGTGGGCATGCGCTGGCCCGGCCCGAGCCGCCCGGACCTGATCCGGGCGCGCAGCTCGTCGGCCACCTCGCGATGGGTGGGCTGCGGCCGCTGCGGTCTCTTCCGTCCATTGACGGGGGCATGTTCCGGCTCCACGACCGAACAGTACAACTTCTCGCCATCTTCGGGCAGTTCACAAGAAGGTGGTTATGAGCCGCTTCCAAGCGGAGATAAGTGTAGATAAGTTGGCAGCCAACTTGAGCAACGTGGTCGAACTTCACGAAGGTTGGCCACCACGGTGACAGGGGGTCCACCATGCCGCTCATCGCCATCGTCCTCGCCGCTCTGGCCATCGGGTTCGAGCAGCTTGTGCAGTGGAAGTACGGGCCGATGGGCATCATCGCGTTCGTCGCGCTGACCGTCGGCATCAAGGCGAGGAACACCATGATCGGCGGTGTGGGCGCGGTGATCCTCGTGATGCTGCTCGCCCAGCCGGACTGAGTCCGGTCCGGCCGAGCCGAACGTACCGCCGCAACCGAACGTACTGCTGTCCGGGCTCTCCTCCGGAGGGGAGCCGGGAGCCCGGACAGTCAGTCGGCACCAGGCACGACAACCACAACCGAACACCGGCACGACAACCACAACTGAAGACGCACACACACGCGCTACGGATGCGCACGTCCACCCGTCACCCGCCGAAGGGAGCCGTCTCTAGAACATGTCCGGGCACCAAGGCCGCCTGGACGTACGCAGCAGGGCGTCGACCACACGGGCGGCGCCCGCTCGTTCTTCCCGGACCCGGCCGAGCGCGGCCAGCCGTACGGCCGACTCGTCGCCGAGCCACAGCGCCGCGAGGTCGCCCACGTCGAGCACGAGGTCGGCGCTCCCGGTGACCGGCGTGCAGGACGCCCCGTCGGGCCCCGCCTCCAGCCGCCACCGCCCGCCGGTGAGCCCTCCCCGGTCCACCGCCTCCAGCACCAGCGCCCCGCGCCCCTCGTACGTCCGCGCCTCCAGCGCCGCGGCGACGTCCAGCAGCCGCACCCACAGCCAGTCGGCCTGCGTGGTGATCCTGGCCGCGCGCGGGTCCGGGAGGAGATGCGGGAGGAGGTCGTCGGGAGCGCGCCAGCCGCTCCTGACCGTCTGGACCCAGTCGATCGAGCACAGGTAGTGCCACAGCGCCCGCTCCGCGGCCGGGGTCACGGAGATCAGCCAGTCGACGGTCGCCGTGTTCAGCGGCTGCTTGGCGTCGCCCCAGCGGTCGTCGGTCCGGTACGAGGCCAGGCCCTCGACCTCGCCGTCCGCCGAGCGGTACAAGACGTAGTAGGGCTCGGTCCACGGCGTGCCGTTGAGGTTCACGACGCCGGTCCGGGCCTGCCACCACAGCTCGGCCCGGCTGACCGCGCCCGGCTGGATCCGCCGCAGCCGCTCGTGCAGCTCGGGGCCCAGCTTGCGGACGTCCTCGCCGTCCACGAGGTCGATCCGGCCCCCGCCCTCCGGTGCCGCCCAGCGCGGGTCGAGACCGGTGCGCGGCACGTCGACCGCCCACTCGGTCAGGGTGGTGGCGGGACCGAAGCCGTACCGGCCGTAGATCGGGTACTCCGCCGCGATCAGCGTCGCGACGACGTCCCCGCGCTCCTTCGCCGCGGCCAGGTCCTGCGCCATCATCCGGGTGAGCAGGCCGCGGCGGCGGTGGGTCGGGGTGACGGTGACGTTCGATACCGCGTCGGCCCGCACGAGGGCGCCGCCGACGGCGGTGACCTCCTGGTCGAAGGAGCGGAAGGTCGCCACGCACCGGTCGCCGTCGAAGGCACCGAGCAGCCTCCCCGGCACGAACTGCGCGCGCCGCGCGGTCAACTGCTCCTCGGCCACGGCGGGTGGCTGCAGGAAGCCGGTGTTCAGGGCCCGGTTCCAGTCCGGGAACTCGGCCTCGCTGATGGGACGTACGTCGATCTCGGTGCGGCGGCTCATCCGCTCACGGTAGGCCGAGGCCCCCGTCGGCGTCGCGGCCTTTACGCGCCGCCGCCGCTCAGAACGCCGCCCGCACCTCCCCCACCTCGCGCCCCCCGCCCAGCAGCGGCGCACGGCCGATGCGGGTGACGACCGGGGCGTCCACCCCCAGCAGGGTCAGGGTGCGGGCGAGGACCGGGCCGAGGGCGCGGGTCGCGCCGTCATCGATCTTGAAGGCGAGGGCGCGGCCGTCGGGCAGGGCGACCGCCTGGACGGCCTCCGCGCCCATCTTGGAGAGGGTGCCGGGGACCTCGCGCATCAGCCAGGTGTCGGCGCGGCGGGCGCCGGCGACGTACTCGGGGTGGGCGCGCATCGCGTCGGCGACCCGGCGCTCGGCGGTGCCGGGCGGGGCGAGGACGAAGGAGCGGAAGGCGCGGGCGAGCCCGACCAGGCTGATCGCCATCAGCGGCGCCCCGCACCCGTCGGTGCCGACGGCGGCGACCGGCTCGCCCGCGGCGTCCTCCACCACCTCGTGGACGATCCGCTGGAGCGGGTGGTCCGCGTCGAGGTACGTCTCCAGCGGCCAGCCGCGCTGTGCGCAGGCCGCGAGCATGGCGGTGTGCTTGCCGGAGCAGTTCATGGTGAGGCGGTCGGGCGCGGCGCCCGAGGCGAGGTAGGTGTCCCGCTCCTCCGGGTCCAGCGGCAGGTCGGGCGGGCACTGGAGCAGCGCCGGGTCCAGGCCGTACTCGGCGAGCATCGTGCGGACCAGGTCCCGGTGAAACGGTTCTCCGGAGTGGCTCGCCGCCGCCAGCGCCAGCCGCTCCCCCGCCAGGTCGAGCCCCGCCCGCAGTACGCCCGCCGCCTGCATCGGCTTGTTGGAGGAGCGCGGGAAGACCGGCGCCGTCACCTCCCCCAGCGCCATGTCCACCGCCCCGTCGGCGCCCAGGACGACCAGGCTGCCCCGGTGCCGCCCCTCGGCGAACCCGGACCGCACGACCTCGGCGAGGACGGGCGGGACGACGGGCGACAGCGCGGAGGTGGGCGCGGACGCGGACGGGTGGGACGTATGCGATGGTTGGGGCGCGGGCGCGGGCATCGGCGGTGGCCTTCCGGACGGGTGGGACGGGTGACCCGCCCGGCGACGGCCCGGGATCACCGGGCCACGGGGAGCCGGGGCCGCCAAAGGCCTGCCCCCCGCGTCACACGAGCAGGTCGTCGACTTGTGCTTCCCCCTCACGGTACCGGCGGGCGATCTCCGCGCTGCACCCGTCCGCCGTGTGCTGGAGCCGCTGCCGGCGCCGGGAGACCTGCTGCTCGTACCGCACGAGCCGCCCCATCCCGCAGGTCAGCTCGCCGTCGGTGCGAGCCGTCAGGTCGGACAGCTCCACCTCGCCCAGCATCTCCGCCGCCAGCCGCCGCGCCTCCTCGGTCCGCGGGGTGCCCAGCGTCACGTGCCGGGCGGAGGACCGCTGGCGGGCGGGCGCGTCGGTCAGGATCTCCGACAGCCGCTCGACGACCGGCCCGGTCGCCGCCGTGGTCACCACGGTCGCCGGCCCCCGCCGCGCCAGCTCCGCCCGCAGGATGTCGATACGGCCCTGAAGGAGCCGCCGTACGTAACTGAGGTCGGCCTCCTCACCCTGCGCGTCCCGGCGCAGGGTGCGCAGCTCCGGCAGGCTCAGCGCGGTCAGGTCATGCTCCGGGGGACCCTGGGGCAGCGCCGGACTGTCCGTGCGCTGCACGGGCGGCCGGGGCGCCTCCAGGCCACCCGAACGTGTCGACGCGACCACCTGCGAAGGCTGCCCCGTACTCGGTGTGCTCATGTGCCTCAACCGTCCCCTCGACCGGCGTCCGGGACGACATCGTGCCACCCCGCACGGCCGCTATGTGACCGAGTGCCCGCGAACGGCCCCAGATGGGGGGTTAGGTCGCGAAAAAGAGGCCCCCGTACGGGCCCGCCCGCCGCGCCCCGGGGCCGCACGGCATCATGGCGGGATGCGAGCGGTGGTACAGCGGGTGGACGGCGCGAGCGTCGTCGTGGACGGCGAGACGGTGGGCGCGATCGACGGCGAGGGCCTGTGCGTCCTGGTCGGCGTGACCCATGAGGACACCAAGGAGAAGGCGGCCCAGCTGGCCCGCAAACTCTGGTCGGTGCGGATCCTGCACGACGAGAGGTCGTGCAGCGACACCGGCGCGCCCCTCCTGGTGATCAGCCAGTTCACCCTGTACGGCGACGCCCGCAAGGGCCGCCGCCCCACCTGGAACGCCGCCGCCCCCGGCCCCGTGGCCGAACCCCTCGTCGACGAGGTCGTCGCCCAACTGCGCGCACTGGGCGCGACGGTGGCGACGGGCCGCTTCGGCGCGCGGATGCGGGTGGCGCTGACGAACGACGGCCCGTTCACCGTACTGATCGAGGTCTGAGCGCCACCCTGGCCCTCTGGCCCGACCCCCTACGGCTCGACGACCGTCTCCTGCGCGGCCGCCGTGTCCTCGGCCATCAGCCGGGCGTCCACCGGGATGTTCCGCTTCACCAGGGCGAGGGCGACCGGCCCCAGCTCGTGATGGCGTACGGACGTGGTGACGACGCCGATCTTCCGGCCGTCGGGGCCGTCGTCCGCGAGGCGGATCCCGGCGCCGCTGGGCGGCAGGTGGACCTCGCTGCCGTCCAGGTGCAGGAAGACCAGCCGGCGCGGCGGTTTGCCGAGGTTCTGCACCCGGGCGACGGTCTCCTGCCCCCGGTAGCAGCCCTTCTGGAGGTGCACGGCGGAGCCGATCCAGCCCAGCTCGTGCGGGATGGTCCGGTGGTCGGTCTCGAAGCCGAGCCGCGGCCGGTGCTGCTCGACGCGCAGCGCCTCGTGCGCGAGGATCCCGGCCGCGGGCCCGGCGCCGTCGGCGAACGCCTCCAGCCGCTCCCGCGGCAGAAACAGATCGCGCCCGTACGGCGTCTCGCGGACGGCGGTGCCCTCGGGCACCTCGGTGATCGACCCGGCGGGCAGGTGGACGACCGCGGTGTCTGCGGTGCGGTCGGCGACCTCGACGCGGTAGAAGAACTTCATCGACTCCAGGTAGGCGATCAGCGCCTCCTGGCTTCCGGGCTCGACGTGCGCCCAGACGGTCGTGCCGTCGTCGACGAGGTACAGGGCGTGCTCGATGTGGCCGTTGGCGGAGAGGATCAGCGCTTCGGTGGCCTGGCCGGCGGGCAGCTCGCTGACGTGCTGGGTGAGCAGCAGGTGCAGCCAGCTCAGCCGGTCCTCGCCGGTGACGGTGACGACCCCGCGGTGCGAGAGGTCGACGAAGCCGGTGCCTTCGGCGAGGGCGCGCTGTTCGCGGAACAGGTCGCCGTAGTGCGCGGCGACGCCTTCGTCCACGCCCTCGGCGGGGACGGCACCGGGCAGCGACAGCAGGGGGCTCTTCATGACCTCTAGCCTACGACTCGGTAGTTGAGGCCTTCATGGAACAGTCCCGGCACCGGCCGAAGATCGCGAAGTGCTTCATGTCGGTGTCGAACCCGAACTGCTCCCGCAGCTTGGCGGTGAACTCGGCGGCCACCGACACGTCGGCCTCGATGACGTTGCCGCAGTCCCGGCAGACCAGGTGGATGTGGTGGTGCCGGTCGGCCAGGTGGTAGGTCGGCGCACCGTGCCCGAGGTGGGCGTGCGAGACCAGGCCCAGCTCCTCCAGCAGCTCCAGCGTGCGGTACACGGTGGAGATGTTGACCCCCGACGCCGTCTTCCTCACCTCGCCGAGGATGTCGTCGGGGGTCGCGTGCTCAAGGGTGTCCACGGCTTCGAGCACCAGCTGCCGCTGCGGGGTCAGCCGGTAGCCGCGCTGCCGGAGGTCGCTCTTCCAGTCGGTGCTCACCACAGAGCCAGTGTAGGAGTACGGACCACCGTCATGGCCCCGGCGAGCCCGGAGGCAGGGGAGGCAGGCGGTCGGACAGGAGCAGATCGACCAGAGTGCCGCGCAGATCCGCGGCCGCACGGACGGCCTCCTCGTGGGCCCTGATCTTCTCGTCCACCGCCTGGAGTGCCGCGCCGATCTCCTGCTGCCGGTCGACAGGAGGCAGCAGCACCGGCAGGTCCTGGAGCGTGCGCAGGGTGATCGAGCGCATGCCGGTGGTGCCTGCGGCACGCCGCTCCAGCCAGTTCCTGGTGCTGTGGTGCGAAAGACGGGCGAGCAGATAAGGAGCTTGCGTCGGATCCTTCGCGCGCACGCGGAACAGATGGGTGTTGTACAGCCATCCGCTCTCCTCCCCGGTCACCAGAGCGACACGGCCCACAGTGCCGGTGCGGGCCACGAGGATGTCCCCGGCGAGGAGCCGGTACTTGGCCAGACCGTGTGCCCGGTCGGGCTCGACACGGAGCACCGCGGACCGGGAAGAGACCCGTTGGTGCCGGAGATCGGCGGGGCGGACCATGGGTACGCCGTCCTCCGCCGGCTCGGTGGGGCGCAGGGCCGGGCCGCCCCCCTGGATGTCGCAGATCTCACCGAGGAGCAGCGATTCCCAGCCCTTGGGAAGGTCCTGTTCCCCGAGCGCTTCGCCGGTTTCACGGTTCACAGTCCATACCTCTTCAGCACCCGCTCGACCGCCGCGTCCGCGTCCCTCGCCCGAGTCTGCGCGTCGGCCAGGCGCCCCGCCTGAGCCGCCAGGACCGAGGGGTCCCCGGACGCACGGCCGTCCGATCGCACGCTCGGTACGTACAGGGCCGGGTTCAGCAGGTGGCCCTGCTCCCTGATCCGGTCGACGGACACGGCTTCGCTCAGCCCTGCGGTGCCCGAGAAGGGGCGCCCCTCGGCCCGGTCCGCGAGCCAGCGCCGGTATTCAGCGAGGACACGCTGCGCATCCGGGGGCGCCAGTTCTTGGCGGACGCGCGAGACCGGAGTGCCGAGACGACCGGCGTCGAGGAAGAGCACCTCGTCGCAGCCGCCCGCCGGATACCGCAGCAGCCAGACCGTGACCGAGATACCGGTGGAGGAGAAAAGCTGCGCGGGCAGGGCGATCAACGCCTCCACGGCTCCGTCCTCCACCATCGCGGCCCTGATCCGCTGCTCCTTCGGGTTGGCGGAGAAGGCGGCGATGTCCGGCATGACGACGGCTGCCCGGCCGCCGGGCTTCAGGCTGGTCACCGCGTACTGCAGCCAGGCGAAGTTGGCGTTGTGCCGGGGAGGTGGACCGTAACGCCATCGCAGGTCGTCGACGGAGCCCGTGAACTCCGCGTTGAACGGGGGATTCGTCATGATCAGGTCGTAGCCGCGCTCCTGTCCCGCACCGGGAGCGACCGCGTTCGACGGTGCGGTGCTTCCGGTACGCACGGTGGCGTCGGGCACCCCGTGCAGAGCGAGGTTCATTCCCGCCAGCGCCAGCGGATGCGCTCCCACGCCGGCACCGCTGACCTCGATCCGTTCATCCCCTTGAGCCGCCACCACGGCGTCCCACGATGTCGCCAGCAGCTCGCCCGCGCGGACGAAGGGGTCATGCATGTGCCGGACGTCCTGGCCGCCTTCAGCAAGCAGTTTCGCGATGACGTCGACGGCGGCCCGGGGGGTGAAGAAGTCGCCGCGTGAACGCTCCGGGCCCGCCTCTGCACAGCACGCCACCCGGAGCACGGCTTGCAAGCCCCCGGTCGCCCGTCAGGGCGCCGGGGGTTTCCGTTGGTGCGCCGTGCCCACAGTAGCCACAGGCCACTCTCTGCAACCGCAGTGCACTGCGGTCACTATTTGTTAACCCCGCTCGGGGTATGGAACAGGGCCCCGCGGTCGTGCCGAGAGGCCCCCTGGGGTCATGATCGGGCGCCGACCCCTACTTGAAGAAGGCGATCCCGTCGTCCGGCATGTCGTCGGGGAGGGCCTTGGCCCAGCGCTCGACGTCCTCCGGGGTGACGACCTTCTTCAGGTGCGCGGACATGTAGGGGCGCAGCTCGACCTCGGGGGTCTGTTTCTCGCCGACCCACATCAGGTCGCTCTTGACGTAGCCGTACAGCCGCTTGCCGCCGGTGTAGGGCCGGGAGGCGGCGGTGCGGGCCACGGCGTCGGTGACCAGGTCGATCTGGGGCTTCTGGTCGGCCAGCTCGCCGTACCAGATCTCGATGACGCCGTCGTCGCGGGTCATCGTCACCTCGACCTTGCGGTTCGGGTCGACGCGCCAGAAGCCGTACTCCGACTCCAGCGGACGGACCTTGTTGCCGTCCTGGTCGAGGACCCAGGTGTGGGACCGGTACTCCAGGAAGTCGCGGCCGTCGTGGCTGAAGGAGACCTCCTGCCCGAAGTTGCACTTCTCGGCACCGGGGAAGTCGTGCACGCCCGCGCCGGCCCAGTCACCGAGCAGGAACACCAGCGGCACGAGGTCCTTGTGGAGGTCGGACGGGATCTCGATCATCAGCGCTGGCCCTGGTACAGCTTCTTCACGGTCAGACCGGCGAAGGCGAGAACGCCGACACAGACCAGGACCAGCAGGGCTTCGAAGAAGATCTCCACGGGGTGCTCCTTGAGCGGGGGGCTTACGACAGGGCCGCCCCCAGCTTACGCGGCCCCTCCCGGCCCCTCTCGCCGGACTCCGCCCACGAAGGCGACCCACGCGGGCGCGGTGAAGAGGAGCGCTCCGCGAGAGGGGTCCTTGCTGTCGCGGACGGGGACGAGGGAGGGGAGGTTGGGGGCGACCTCGACGCAGGCGCCGCCCTCTGAGTTGCTGTAGCTGCTCTTGCGCCAGGTGATCGTGCTCAGGTCAATGGCTCGCATGGCGCTTCCTCCAGCATCCGCATGATGAACATCCGCGACGCAGCAGGATTCAGGGCCGTATCGCGAATCGCATCATATCTGCGATGAAGGTCCTCAACCTTTGTTGGTTCCTCGATGAGTTCACCGCGAGTGACCGTCTCCACGTAGGCCACGGTGCGGCCCGCCGGAAGCCGAAGGAAGGTCACAGCGGTGTCCAGGAGTCCGTGCAGCCCGATACCGAAGGGCAGCACATAGATGACGACATTGGGGCGCTCCGAAATCGTCACCAGATGCTCAAGTTGGCGCCGCCACGCCTGCGGGTCGCGCAGTGAGTTCCGAAGTACTGCCTCCGAGAGGATGGCTCGAAATGGTGGGGCGTAATCTCCCTCCAACACGTTCCGGCGCCCGAGCCGCGCATCGACCTGCTGCTCCAGCTCGTCGCCTGCGAGGTCACCGGTGGCCAACAGTTCGCGCGCGTACTCACGAGTCTGAAGCAGACCGTGCAGGACGCCGCCTCCGAAGTGGCCCAAACTTGACGCCTCGGCCTCCAGCACCATGTAGCGCCGGAACTGCTCCTTGAACTGCGATGGATCCGCTGCCGCCAGCTCCCACAAGGTCAGCAGCATTCCGGACATCCCGTAGTACTGGTCGAGTGCCTCCACGATCTCCGGACCACCCAGTGTCTGCGCTCTCTCCATCTTCCCGAGTTGAGAGGCATCCCAGCCCAGCACCTCCGCCAGCGCACGCAGGGACATTCCCTGGTGCGCCCGCAGCAGCCGCAGCTCCTCCGCGAACCGCGCCCTCGGTTCCTGACTGCGACCCGTGATCGCCCTCCGCTGCGGCACCGCACCCCTCCCGGCTGTGGAATTTGTGGAATGTGGAGCGCCCGTTGTGGCACTAGCGGCCGTTTCGGGCTTGGCGACCCCCGGAATGGGTCATGCTCACATTGCCCAGCACTACGCAGAGTAGGGCAACTGTCGCATTACGTATAGATATTGACGTAAAGGAGCGAACCTGTGAGAACAGAACCGGCCGCCTTCGAGCCCGGCACCGTGCTCTACGACCCCGCCACCGCCAAGGTCGGCGAGTACCGGGGCGCGTCCGGGCCCCGCGCCCTGCTGCGCCCCCTCGGTGGCGGCCGGGAGTGGGAGGCGGAGCCGGACGGGCTGCGCCCGGCGACCGACCGTGAGCGCCTCGGCGCGGGCGTCCGGGCCGCGAACGCGCGCACGCTCGCCACTCCCCCGGACCCCGGAGACCTGAGCCGGCCCCCGAATCCGGTGCCCGGCTGCGCGGCCTGCGCCTGGCTGGCCGACCGGCGGGAGGCCGCGCGGGCGGCGTTCGACCACAGCGCGGTGACGGACGCCAACGTCCTGCTGCGCCAGCACCGGCGCAAGGAGCACGAGGGATGACCCACGACGGCGGACTGCCCTACGAGGAGTGCAGGCGGGCGCAGCGGCTCTCGCCCCGGCGCGACCGGGCTCCCCTCTCACCGGGCTTCGCGATGCCGCCCTTCCACCCGGCGCATCCGCCGAAGCCCGCGCCCAGGCGCCGGTCACGGCCGTACGTCCGGCTGGACGGCGCTGCCGTGAGCGGCCTGCTGACCGTCGCGAGCGTCGCGACGCTGCTGATGACGATCACCCTCGCGGTCTGGCACCACCCGTGAGGACTACGCTTCCGGCATGGCGAAGAAGCTCGTGATCAAGGTGACGGCCGGGGCGGACGCGCCCGAGCGGTGTTCTCAGGCGTTCACGGTGGCCGCCGTGGCCGTGGCCAGCGGGGTCGAGGTGTCGCTGTGGCTGACCGGGGAGTCGGCCTGGTTCGCGGTGCCGGGGCGGGCGGCGGAGTTCGAGCTGCCGCATGCCGCGCCGCTGCCCGATCTGCTGGACTCCGTCCTGGCGGGCGGCCGCGTCACGCTGTGCACGCAGTGCGCGGCCCGGCGCGACCTCACCGAGAAGGACGTCATCGAGGGCGTACGGATCGCCGGCGCGCAGGTGTTCGTGCAGGAGGCGCTCGCGGACGACACCCAGGCGCTCGTCTACTGAGGCGCAGGCGGGGGCGTCCGCGTCCAGAGGCAGAAGGGGTGGCCCGACGGGTCGAGCAGGACGCGTACGTCGTCCTGGGGCTGGCGCTCCGCGAGCCGGGCTCCCTCGGCCAGGGCGCGGGCGGTCTCGGCGGCCAGGTCGTCGACCTCGATGTCGAGGTGCAGCATCATCTGCTGGTCGCCGGGGTGCCGGCTGGGCCAGGCGGGCGGCACGTACGCCGCCTCCGTCTCGAAGGCCAGGGCCGTGCCCTCGGTGCCGGGCGGCGGGCCGATGAGCACCCAGTGGGGTTCCTCGGCGCGTATCTCGTAGCCGAGCAGCCGCAGGTAGAACCCGGCGAGGGTGCGGGCGTCGTGGGCGTCCAGGACGACGGTGGACAGGCGTGTGGGGGACATGCCGTGATGTCTAGCGCGGCCGTTTCCTCCCGTCCAGCTCGTCCCACCATTCGTCGGACTCGGGGTCGCCGGACGGGTCGTCCCACCAGCGGTCCTCCGGGCCGCGCCGGTTGGCGACCACGGCGGCCAGCGGCGGGATAACCATCGCCACCACGCACATCCCCACGGCCGCCGGGACGGACCACATCCGGACGACTCCCCAGGCCAGGACGAAGAGCGCGACGCAGATCCCCATCATGGCGAAGTAGACGTGCCGCCGCCGTGCGTACATGTCTCCAGCGTAGGTCCGTCAGGCCGTCATGCCGAAGGGGCCGCACCCCAGGCGTCCAACCCGGTGGGTGCGGCCCCTCGGCCGTTGCGTGCCGGCCGTTACGTGCCGGCCGTTACGTGCCGGCCGTTACGTGCCGGCCGTTACGTGCCGGCCGTTACGTGCCGGCCGTTACGTGCCGGCCGTTACGTGCCGTCGCGTGCCGTCAGACGGCGATCGCGACCTCCGCCAGCCCGCCCTGCTGGGCGACGACCGTGCGGTCGGCGGTGCCACCGGGGACGAGCGCCCGTACGGTCCAGGTGCCCTCGGCCGCGTAGAAGCGGAACTGGCCCGTCGCGGAGGTCGGGACCTCCGCCGTGAACTCGCCGGTGGAGTCCAGCAGACGGACGTAGCCCGTCACCGGCTCGCCGTCGCGGGTCACCTGGCCCTGGATGGTGGTCTCACCGGGCTTGATCGTCGAGGCGTCGGGGCCGCCGGCCTTCGCTCCGCACATGTCGTACTCCTGAGAGGGGTTGGGAAAGGTCGGTCGGGGTGCTTACTTGTTGGCGCCGAGCTCGATCGGCACGCCGACGAGGGAGCCGTACTCGGTCCAGGAACCGTCGTAGTTCTTGACGTTCTCCACACCGAGCAGCTCGTGCAGCACGAACCAGGTCAGGGCGGAGCGCTCGCCGATGCGGCAGTAGGCGATGGTGTCCTTCGCCAGGTCGACCTGCTCGTCGGTGTAGAGCTGCTTCAGCTCGTCGTCCGACTTGAAGGTGCCGTCGTCGTTGGCGTTCTTCGACCACGGGATGTTGCGGGCGGACGGGACGTGGCCCGGACGCTGCGACTGCTCCTGCGGGAGGTGGGCCGGGGCGAGCAGCTTGCCGGAGAACTCGTCGGGCGAGCGCACGTCGACCAGGTTCTGCGCGCCGATCGCCTTGACGACGTCGTCGCGGAAGGCGCGGATCGCGGTGTTCTGCGGCTTCGCCTTGTAGTCCGTGGCGGGGCGCTCGGGCACCTCGGTGCCGGCGACCAGCTCGCGGGCGTCCAGCTCCCACTTCTTGCGGCCGCCGTCGAGGAGCTTGACGTTGTCGTGGCCGTACAGCTTGAAGTACCAGTACGCGTAGGACGCGAACCAGTTGTTGTTGCCGCCGTAGAGGACGACGGTGTGGTCGTTGGAGATGCCCTTCTTCGACAGGAGCTTCTCGAAGCCCTCCTGGTCGACGAAGTCGCGGCGCACCGGGTCCTGGAGGTCCTGCGTCCAGTCGATCCGAATGGCGTTCTTGATGTGGTTCTTGTCGTACGCGGACGTGTCCTCGTCCACCTCGACGATCGCGATGGTCGGGTCGTCCAGGTGGTCCTGCAGCCAGTCGGCGTCGACCAGGACGTCGCTGCGACTCATGTTTTTCCTCCGGGGCAGTTGCGGCGGGGCGATCGATGAGAGGGTGTGCGCGCTCAGGCCGGAGCGGCGCGCGGGTGCCCTGAACCGGGCGGTGAGGGGGATCGGACGGCGGTGTCGCCGTCCGCTCAGAAGGTGCGACAGAGCATGGCGGCAACGCGGCACAGGTCCACTGCCCGCCGCTTCGTGAGATCCGCCTGTCGCTTCATAAGGCCCGATCGTAGGGACGGAGGGCGGGCCATGTCACCGGCGTGTCGCATGGTGAGACGACATCGTCCGCGATACGGGATGTCCGTGGGGTCCGGCGCCCGGCGGAGCGCCCTCGGACCAGGCCCGCCCGGCGTCACATCTGCGGTACGGACGACGCCGTCTCGCCTGTCGGACAGGAGTTCGACGCGCCCGTCGGCCCCCCGTGCGCGGCCGCCGGTCACCCCGCGCGCGGCCGCTCGTCCCCCTACCCGGCCAGCTTGACGTTCGAACCCTTCACCGTGATCTCCACCCCGTTCTTCGCCGCCTCGACCTTGTCCAGCTGGATGCCGCCCGGCAGTTCGTCGATGGTCTGCTGGAAGTCGGTGATCGCCCGGATGCGGGACTCTGCCAACTCCCGGCCGCCGATCTCCGGCAGCCCGTCGGCGTGGACCTCGACGTCGTTGTCCTTGACGGTGACGGAGCTGAGGACGGTGACCGGCTCGGGCACCTCGACGCCGAGCACCGTGGCCTGGAGCGACACCTTGATCTTGCCGTTGCCGCCGTCGGCGAGGCCGATCACCTTGGCGGTGAGGCCGGGGATGATGTCGGTGGGCTCGGACCTGGCGGCCTTCATCAGCTCGGCGTAGCTCACGGTCGCGGTGCCGGTCGCGTCGGCGGCGGTGGCGGAGCTGAAGTCGCTGGAGAACGCGACGCCGGTCATGTGGGCCCGCAGATCGTCGATGCGGATCCTGTCGCCGCCGTCGCCGGTGGTCGCCTCGTAGCCGTCGATGCCGACCTCGACGTCGTCCAGCTCGCCGCCGGCGACCTGGGTGAGGAAGGGGAAGCCGTTGATGGACACGTCCGGCGTCGAGGCCAGGTTCTCGGAGCTGCGCAGCCGGTCGGCCACCTCGCCCTCGGCGAAGTTGACCGCGACACGGTCGGCGATCACGAAGAGGCCGCCCAGGATCACGACGACGATCAACAGTATTCGCAGTGCGCGCATGCGGTTTTCCCCAACCCTGACATTCGAAGACGTCCCCCCCGACGACCGACGGCCGCAGAGCGCGAGACTAACCCGCCGGGCAACACCCCCCGGAATTCTGTCGACCACCTGTGACAGGAGCGGGGCAGGCCGGGCCCCGCCCCCACACCCCGGTCGGGACGGGACAGCCGACGCCGCCGGGCTCAGGCCAGGGCCCGGCCCAGCAGGTACGCCGCCGGGGCCGCTGCCGCCAGGGGCAGGGCCACGCCCGCGGTGAAGTGGACGAAGCGGGACGGGTAGTCGTACGCCGCGACGCGGAGGCCGATCAGGGCGCACAGGGCCGCGCCCGCGCCGAGGAGGGCGCCCGAGGCGCCGAAGTCCGTGAGTGAACCGGCCGCGATGCCCGCGCCGGCCGCCGCGAGCAGGGCGACGGCGATCGACGCCGGGGTCGGCAGCGGCAGCGCGCGGGCCACGACGGCCA
The DNA here is from genome assembly GCA_049998335.1 of Streptomyces sp. cmx-10-19. Lineage (GTDB taxonomy): Bacteria > Actinomycetota > Actinomycetes > Streptomycetales > Streptomycetaceae > Streptomyces. Next base: position 37,320 of record JAEBFB010000003.1, on the reverse strand, counting down.
CGGCCACCGCGATCGCCCCGACCGCCACCGCGTCCGCGTCGGCGGCCAGGTAGCCGCCCGCGATCACCGCCAGCGCCGCCGCCGCGACGGTCGCCATCAGGCCGTACATCCGCTCGTCCGGGTCGGCGTGCGAGCGCAGTTGCAGGACCAGGGAGAGCAGCACCCACACCCCGAGCGTGCCCAGGATCGCCGCCGGGGAGCGGTCCGACACCAGCAGCGCCGCGTCGGCGGCCAGCGCGCCCAGGAACCCCAGCGCGATGCCCTGCCGGGCCGGCCACATGCCGTTCAGCCGGAACCAGCCCGCCGCCGTCAGCCCCTGGAGGGCGATCAGCGCGATGAGCAGCGCGTACGTCCCGAGCGCCGCCCCGCCGGCCAGCAGCAGCCCGAGCAGGGCGGTGAGCAGGGCCGGCTGCATCCCCGGGTCGATGACCGGCGAACGCCCCTCCGCGCGGGCCCGCTGCGCGTCCGTGACCCGTGTGTTCCCGGCGAGCGTCGCGGGGCCGTAGCCACGGTCGGCCGATGCGGGGGAGGGGGCGGGCTGCGGGGCGGGCGCGGGCGCCGGGGGCTCGTACTGCTGTGGATACGGCTGCGGATACGGCTGCGGCTGCGGCTGCGGCTGCGGCTGCGGCTGCGGCTGCGGCTGCGGCTGCGCGGCGTACGGCTGCTGGGGCTGAGCCTGCGGATACGGCTGGGGCTGCGGCTGTGCCGCGTACGGGCCCTGCTGGGCGTACCCCCCGTTCGTCCCGTACGGCGTCCCCGCCTGCACCGGCGGCAGGTACGCCGTCTCCTCCGCCGGGATGGGCGGCTGGACCTGCGTCTCCCAGGTCTGCCCCTGCCACTGCTGCGTGTGCTGCGCGGCGTCCGGGTCCTCGTACCCCGCGTAAGCCTCGTAGCCCGCGTAGCCCGGGTGGGGCTGGTACGCCTGGTCCGGCTGGTACGCCTGCTGCTGCCCGGGCCACCCCTGGCCCTGCCCGGTCTGGCCGGGCTGCCCGGACTGGCCGGCGTGCCCGGTCCCGTCCCCGTAGCCCTCGTACGACGGCTGGTCGGTCATCGTCTGCTCACCCTCCTGCGAACGGCGGGAGCACCTCGACCGTGCCGCCCTCGGCCAGCCGTACCGTCTCATGCCCGCGGGTGCCCACGGGATCACCGTCGACGAGGAACGAGCAGCGCAGCAGCACGCGCGTGAGCTCGCCCGGGTGCCGCTCACGCACCGCGCCGAGCGCGTCGGCGAGCGTGGCCGCCTCGTACGGCTCCTCCGCCACCCCCGCCGCGGCCTTCGCGGCGGCCCAGTAGCGCACCGTGACCTTTGCCATCTGCTTCCTTCGTCGCCGGTGCCGGTCGCGCCCCCGCACGAGCACGTGGCGCCGACCGGCCGTGAACACGGCAAGGCTAGCCCGCCCGCCGCACCGCCCAGTCGCCGATGCGGGCCAGCAGGGTGTCGTCCGAGGCGTGCTCGGCGTGGCCCATGCCGGGTTCCAGCCATAGTTCGCCGTGGTCACCGGCGGCCTCGGCCAGCATCCGGGGGTGGTCGAGGGGGAAGTAGCCGTCCCGGTCGCCGTGCACGACCAGCAGCGGCACCGGCGCGATCCGCCCCGCCGCCGCCACCGGCGACAGCGGCACCGGGTCCCAGTCCCGGTGATGGATACGGGTGCGCAGGCCGTACCGGCCCACCAGGCGCCCGGAGGGCCGCATCACCAGCCAGTGCAGGCGGCGCATGGGCGCGGTCCCCCGGTAGTACCAGCGGGCCGGCGAGCTGACCGAGACCACGGCGTCGGTACGGGCGTCCCCGTCGCGGTGGAGCGCCGCGTGCCGCAGCACCACCGAGCCGCCCATCGAGAAGCCGACGGTCACCACCCGCGCGTACCCGAGGCCCCGCGCCCAGGCGACCACCGCCGCCAGGTCGAGCACCTCGCGGTCACCGACGGTGGACCGGCCGCCGGAGGCACCGTGGCCGCGGAAGGAGAACGTGACCACCGCGCCGCGCCGCGCGAAGGCGGCCGCGATGCGCCGCACATGCGGCCGGTCCGCGTCGCCGGTGAAGCCGTGCGCGACGACGAACACCAGGTCAGGGGCGTCTCCGTCGCCCGCGAAGGGCTCGTGCACGGCGTCGATCCGGACCCCGTCGGCCGTCCGGAGGAAGGTGCGCGCGGGCCTCCGGCGCGCCGTCCCACGCGGCGTCTCGGGATGCGGACGAAAGATGGAACGCGCCACATGCCCTGACGGTCGATCGCTCATGTCAGCTATTCTGCTGGGCAGAGGACTCGGGCAACGTAGCCCCCGGGTCCTTTTGTGCTTCCGGGAGCGTGGCCTCGCGTTCACCTCCCGGACGCGCGGCGGACCCCACGAGCGCACGGGATCCGCAGCCGTACGAGCAGTGCCGTAAACGTCCTCGCAGGGACCGAGGAGGAACCGACGTTATGGGCGAGCGAAACGTGCACGACCGCAGGACGAACCGGGCAGGTGGGGCGCGATGAGTTCTCTGCTGCTCCTGACCAACGCCCTCCAGCCGTCGACGGAGGTGCTTCCCGCCCTCGGCCTGCTGCTGCACAACGTCCGCGTGGCACCCGCGGAGGGCCCCGCACTCGTCGACACCCCCGGCGCCGACGTGATCCTCGTCGACGGGCGCCGCGACCTCCCCCAGGTGCGCAGCCTGTGCCAGCTGCTGCGCTCCACGGGCCTGAGCTGTCCGCTGGTCCTGGTGGTCACCGAGGGCGGCCTCGCGGCCGTCACCGCCGACTGGGGCATCGACGACGTCCTGCTGGACACCGCCGGTCCCGCCGAGGTCGAGGCCCGGCTGCGGCTGGCGCTCGGCCGCCAGCAGATCATCGGCGACGACTCCCCGATGGAGATCCGCAACGGCGACCTGTCGGTGGACGAGGCGACGTACTCCGCGAAGCTCAAGGGCCGGGTCCTGGACCTGACCTTCAAGGAGTTCGAGCTGCTCAAGTACCTCGCACAGCACCCGGGCCGGGTCTTCACCCGCGCCCAGCTGCTCCAGGAGGTCTGGGGCTACGACTACTTCGGCGGCACCCGCACGGTCGACGTGCACGTGCGGCGGCTGCGCGCCAAGCTCGGCCCCGAGCACGAGTCGCTGATCGGCACCGTCCGCAACGTCGGCTACCGCTTCGTGACGCCGGAGAAGCCGGAGAAGCCGGAGAAGGCCGAGAAGGCGGAGCAGGGGGGCAAGGCGGGGGCGGCACCGGAGAACGCCGCCGGGGAGAGCACCGCCGACGCTGCCGACGCGGCGGAAGCAAGGTCATCCAAGGTGTGATACGCCCTGCCCGGAGGCGGTCCATCCGCGTAGACTCCGCGCGTGGCCAAGGTGACTCGGGATGATGTGGCGCGGCTGGCGGGGACCTCCACCGCCGTCGTCAGTTACGTCATCAATAACGGACCCCGGCCGGTCGCCCCGGCCACGCGCGAGCGTGTCCTCGCCGCGATCAAGGAGCTGGGGTACCGGCCGGACCGGGTCGCCCAGGCGATGGCGTCGCGGCGCACTGACCTCATAGGTCTGATCGTGCCGGACGCCCGCCAGCCCTTCTTCGCGGAGATGGCGCACGCGGTCGAATGGGCCGCCTCCGAGCGCGGGAAGATGGTGCTCGTCGGCAACTCCGACTACGTCGGCGAGCGCGAGGTCCACTATCTGCGGGCCTTCCTCGGCATGCGGGTCTCCGGGCTCATCCTGGTCAGCCACGCGCTGAACGACAACGCCGCCGCCGAGATCGACGCCTGGGACGCCCGGGTCGTCCTGCTGCACGAGCGCCCCGAGGCCATCGACGACGTCGCCGTCGTCACCGACGACCTCGGCGGCGCCCAGCTCGCCGTACGCCACCTGCTGGAGCACGGCTACCCGTACGTCGCCTGCGTGGGCGGCACCGCCGAGACGCCGTCCGTCGGCGACCCGGTCTCCGACCACGTCGAGGGCTGGAAGCGGGCGATGAAGGAGGCCGGGCTCCCCACCGAGGGCCGGCTCTTCGAGGCGCCGTACAACCGCTACGACGCGTACCGGGTGGGACTGGAGCTGCTGGCCGGGCCGCAGCGGCCGCCGGCGATCTTCTGCTCCACCGACGACCAGGCGATCGGCCTGCTGCGCGCGGCGCGCGAACTGCGCATCGACGTGCCGGGCGAGCTGGCGGTGGCGGGCTTCGACGACATCAAGGAAGCGGCGCTCGCCGATCCGCCGCTGACGACGGTCGCCTCCGACCGCTCGGCGATGGCGCGCTCCGCGGTCGACCTGGTCCTTGACGACGCGCTGCGGGTGGCGGGCTCCCGCCGCGAGCGGCTGAAGGTGTTCCCGTCGCAGCTGGTGGTACGCCAGTCCTGCGGCTGCGCGTAGGCACGCCGCGAGGGAAGCCGGGGGCTTTATATCGGGCATACGAGGTTCTGCCGGGCTTCTCAGACAGCACTCAGGCCGCTCTCATCCGGGGGCGGGAAGCTCATGGACATGACCGAGAGCCTCCGCCGCAACGGCGAGTACGAGCACGCGAACCCCGCCGAGGGGACCCCTCAGCACGCCTCCTCTCCCGTCAACCCCGAGTGGCCGCCCCCGCCGGCCCGGCCGCCGATGCCGCCCGCGGCCTCCGGGGAGCACGCCGGTACCGGGGAGCCCGCCGCTTTCGGGGAGCCCGCCGGTTTCGGGGAGCCCGAGCGGCCGCGACGCAGGCGCAGCGTCCGCCGCGGCCCCACCGCCCTCCTCGCGGCCGTGGCGATCGTCGCGGCGGCCGTCGGCGGCGGAACCGCGTACGGCATCCAGGAGCTGGCCGGCGGCGACACCGTCGCCTCCAGCTCCACCAGCACCACCGTGGTGCCCTCCAGCCAGAAGGGCACGGTGGCCGGGGTCGCCCGCGCGGTCAGCCCGAGCATCGTCGAGATCAGCGCCCAGTCGAACGCCGGGTCCTCCACCGGTTCCGGTGTGATCATCACGAGCGACGGCGAGATCGTCACCAACAACCACGTCGTCTCCGGCGCCTCCTTGGTGAAGGTCACGACCGACGACGGCAAGCAGTACACCGCCCAGGTCGTCGGCACCGACAGCAAGAAGGACCTGGCGCTGATCAAGCTGGAGAACGCCTCGGGGCTCAAGACCGCCACGCTCGGCGACTCCGCCGGGGTCGGGGTCGGCGACCAGGTCGTCGCGATCGGCTCGCCCGAGGGCCTGACCGGCACCGTCACCAGCGGCATCGTCTCGGCGCTGAACCGGGACGTGACCGTCTCGACGGACGAGGGCCAGCAGCAACAGCAGGGCGGCCAGGGGCAGGGCGACTGGCCGTTCGCGTTCGGGGGCCGGGAGTTCAACGGCGACACCGGCTCGTCCACGACGACGTACAAGGCCATCCAGACCGACGCGTCCCTCAACCCGGGCAACTCCGGCGGCGCGCTGATCGACATGAACGGCAACATCATCGGCATCAACTCGGCGATGTACTCGTCCACCGAGTCCTCCGCGAGCGCGGGCAGCGTCGGCCTCGGCTTCGCCATCCCGATCGACACCGTCAAGGCCGACCTGGCGGCGCTGCGCGCGGGCGCCGACGGCTGAGCGGACCGGCACGAGGACGTGCGACGCTGAAACAGGCGCGGAGACCGGCGCTGGAACAATGGTCGGCCCCGTACCCGTATCCCACCGCATCCGAGGAACCCGAGCCCATGAGCCCCGCCACCGCAGACGGCGACCGTGACCGTGACGTCCAGCGCATCCTCATCGTCGACGACGAGCCGGCGGTCCGCGAGGCCCTCCGGCGCAGCCTCGCCTTCGAGGGGTACGACACGCAGGTCGCCGTCGACGGCGCCGACGCGCTGGACAAGGCGGCGGCGTACCGGCCCGACCTGGTCGTCCTCGACATCCAGATGCCCCGCATGGACGGCCTCACCGCCGCCCGGCGCATCCGGGGCGCGGGGGACCTGACGCCGATCCTGATGCTGACGGCCCGCGACACCGTCGGCGACCGGGTCACCGGCCTCGACGCGGGCGCCGACGACTACCTGGTCAAGCCCTTCGAGCTGGACGAACTCTTCGCCCGCATCCGCGCGCTGCTGCGCCGCAGCTCGTACGCGGCCGCGCTGGAGGCGAGCGCCGCCGACGACGACCGGCTCACCTTCGGCGACCTGACGATGGACCTGGCGACGCGCGAGGTCACGCGGGCCGGGCGCCCGGTGGAGCTGACCCGCACCGAATTCACCCTGCTGGAGATGTTCATGGCGCACCCGCGCCAGGTCCTCACCCGGGAGCAGATCCTCAAGGCCGTCTGGGGCTTCGACTTCGAGCCGTCGTCCAACTCCCTCGACGTGTACGTCATGTACCTGCGCCGCAAGACGGAGGCGGCCGGCGAGCCCCGCCTCGTCCACACGGTCCGCGGCGTCGGCTACGTCCTGCGCCAGGGCGGCGCGGAGTGATCAGACGCTTCCGCCGGCTCCCCCTCCGCTCCCGCCTGGCCCTCCTGGTGGCGGCGGCGGTGGCGTTCGCGGTGGCGGCGGCGGCGGCGGCGTGCTGGTTCGTGGTCCGCAACCAGCTGTTCGACCAGCTGGACGATCAGCTGCGCGGCGAGCAGGTGTCCAGCCAGCTCCTGCAGAGCATGCTGGCGAACTGCGCGTCGCCCGACCAGCAGCCGCTGCCCAAGACCCCGTACGCCCCCATCGTCACGATCCTCTACTCGGACGGCTCGACCTGCGTCGATCCCGGCAGCGAGGAGATGCGGGTGCAGAAGGCGGACACGGACGTCGCCGACGGCCTGGCGAAGAAGTCGCTGCACACCGGGAAGACCCACGACGGCGCCCCCGTCCGCGTCTACACCCGCCCGGTCCGCGACCGGGCCACCGGGCAGGTGCAGACCGGCATCGCCGTCTCCGTCGCCAAACCGCTCACCGAGGTCACCGAGCCCCTGTCCTCGCTGATCTGGGTCCTGCTCCTCGTATCCGGCGTCGGTGTCGTCGGCGCGGGAGCCGCCGGACTCGCCGTGGCCCGCACCGGGCTGCGCCCCGTCGACGAACTCACCCAGGCCGTCGAGCACGTGGCCCGCACCGAGGACCTCACCATCCGCATCCCTGTGGCGGAGGACGGCGACGACGAGATCGCCCGCCTGGGCCGCTCCTTCAACAGCATGACCTCGTCCCTGGCCAGCTCCCGCGACCTGCAGCAGCAGCTCATCGCCGACGCCGGCCACGAACTGCGCACCCCCCTCACCTCCCTCCGCACGAACATCGAACTCCTCACCCGCAGCGAGGAGATCGGCCGCCCGATCCCGGAGGCGGACCGCAAGGCACTGCTGGCCTCGGTGAAGGCCCAGATGACGGAGCTGGCCGCGCTGATCGGCGACCTCCAGGAGCTGTCCCGCCCCGACACCGGCCAGCACGAGGGCCGCACCCGCATCCTCGCCTGGCACGACGTGGTCGAGTCGGCCCTGCGCCGGGCCCGCCTGCGCGGCCCGGAGCTGACGATCACGGCGGACGTCCAGCCGTGGTATGTACGGGCGGAACCGGCGTCGTTGGAGCGCGCGGTCGTCAACATCCTGGACAACGCGGTGAAGTTCAGCCCCGAGTCCGGCACGGTCGACGTCCGCCTCGCCGAGGGCGTGCTGACCGTCCGCGACCACGGCCCCGGCATCCCGGCCGACGAACTCCCCCACGTCTTCGACCGCTTCTGGCGCTCCCCGAGCGCCCGCGCCCTCCCCGGCTCGGGCCTCGGCCTCTCCATCGTCGCCCGCACGGTCCACCAGGCGGGCGGCGAGGTCACCCTGACCCCGGCGGAGAACGGCGGCACGACCGCCTCCGTCCGCCTGCCGGGGGCGCCCACGCCGCCGCCCGAGGTGCCGTAGGGCGGTAGGGCCTACTTCACGACCGTGATCCGGTCCGCCGCCGGCGGTGCGATCGGGGACGTCGCCGAGGAGTGGGCGGTGAGGTACTGCTCCAGGGCCGTCAGGTCGTCCGTGCCGACGAGTTCGTTCACGCCCTGGCCCAGCGTGGTGAAGCCGTCGCCGCCGCCCGCGAGGAAGCTGTTGGAGGCGACGCGGTAGGTGGCCGACGGGTCGATCGGGGCACCGTCGAGGCGGATGGAGTCCGTGACGACGCGGTCCGCGCCGGACTTGGTCAGGTCCAGGGTGTAGGTGAGGCCGGACGAGATCTGGAGGATCTTCGGGGCCGCCTGGTTCGGGCCGCTGACCTGCTCCTTGAGGGCCTGGATGAGCTGGGCACCGGTGTAGTCCCGGAGGTTGACCGTGTTGGCGAAGGGCTGGACGGTGAAGCCCTCGGCGTAGGTCACCACGCCGTCGCCCTCCGCGCCCGAGGCCGCGTAGGTGAGCGGGGCGCGGATGCCGCCCGGGTTCATCAGGGCGAGGTCGGTCCCCGGGTCCAGGGACCTGCCGTACGCGAGCTGCGCGTCGGCGATCAGGTCCCCGAGCGGGGACTCGGTGCCGTCCTTGGAGACGTCCCCGGAGATGTAGCCGATGGCCCGGTTGCCGATCGGGGCGGCGAGGGTGCCCCACGTGGCGATCAGCCGGGTCAGGTCCGGCGCCTTCGGGACATCCCGCGTGACGACGTGGTTCGCCGACTTCACCGCCGTACGCGCGATGTCACCCGTACGGCGGTCGTAGGTCAGCGTCGTGTCGGTGTAGAGGCGGCCGAAGGACGCGGCGGAGGTGACCATGCGGGGCTTGCTCGCCGGGTCGGGGACCGTGCAGACGTACGCGCTGTGCGTGTGGCCGGTGACCAGCGCGTCGACCTGGGGCGAGACGTTCCTGGCGATGTCGACGATCGGGCCCGAGACGCCGTCGCCCGCGCCCGGGGCGTCGCAGTCGTAGTTGTAGGTGCCCGAGGCCGGGAAGCCGCCCTCGTGGATGAGGGCGACGATCGACTTCACGCCCTGGCGCTCCAGCTCCTTGGCGTACTTGTTGATCGTCTCGACCTCGTCGTCGAACTTCAGGCCCCTGACGCCGTCCGCCGAGACGAGGTTCGGGGTGCCCTCCAGGGTCACGCCGATGAAACCGACCTTGACGCCGTTCCGCTTCCACACCCAGTAGGGCTTGAGGATCGGCTTCTTCGTCTTCTCGTCCAGGACGTTCGCCGCGAGGTAGGGGAAGTCGGCGCCCTTGAACTCCGTGTCCGTGTAGCAGCCGTCGGTGGGGTGGCAGCCGCCGTTCTGGAGGCGGGCCAGCTCCTTGGCGCCCTCGTCGAACTCGTGGTTGCCGACGCTGGTGACGTCCAGGTCGAGCGCGTTGAGGGCCTCGACGGTCGGCTCGTCGTGGAAGAGCCCGGACAGCAGCGGGGAGGCGCCGACCATGTCGCCGCCGGCCGCCGTGACGGAGTACGGGTTGCCCTTACGGGCCTGGCGCAGGTGGGTGGCCAGGTACTCCACGCCGCCCGCGTCGATCGTCCGCGTCGTCCCGTCCGGCTGCGCCTCGGTGACCCGGCCGGAGGAGCCCGCCGGGGGCTCCAGGTTGCCGTGCAGGTCGTTGAAGGACAGCAGCTGGACGTCCTGGTACCGGCCCGGCGTGTGCCCGTGGCCCGATCCGTGCCCCGATCCGTGCCCGTGGCCCGGGTTCGCCGAGGCCGGCAGCGCCGCCGCGGCGAGCGCCCCGGCGGTGACGACGGTGGCGGCGACGGCGAGCAGACGGCGCGTACGCCGTCTGCGGCGCGGCTGGTACGACGGTGCTGTGGCTGGCATGCGCCCCCCTGTGGGTGTGCGTGACGCGAGCCGCTGAGGCCACGGCTCGTCGGCGCGACAGCCTAGGGTCAACGCGCGTAGCGCGACAGGGGGTTCCGGGTTACATCCTGGTTTACCTTCACCCCGCCCGCAGCGCCCGCGCCGTACTCTCGTACGCATGACCAGCGACGACACCGCGCGGCCCGGCCGCCCCCGCTCGATCGAGACCCTCGCCGAACTCACCCCGGAGCAGACGGACGCCGTCCTCGCCCTGCTCACCGAGGCGGCCCGGAACGACGGGCAGCACGCCGTGTCCGAGCAGGGGCGGCTCCAGTTGCGCGGCGGCGCGCGGGAGGGCGTAGCGCATCTGCTGCTCACCGTCGACGGCGGCGAGATCATGGGCTACGCCCAGCTGGAGGACACGGACCCGGTGGAGCCCCCGGCCGCCGAACTCGTCGTACACCCCTCCTACCGGGGTCAGGGGCACGGGCGAGCGTTGGGTGCCGCGCTGCTCGCCGCCTCCGGGAAGCGGCTGCGGATCTGGGCGCACGGGGGGCACGCCGCGGCCCGGCATCTCACGCAGGTGCTCGGACTGTCGCTCTTTCGCGAACTGCGGCAGATGCGCCGGCCGTTGGCGGGGCCGGACCTGCCGGAGCCGCGGCTGCCGGAGGGGGTGACCGTGCGGACCTTCGTGCCCGGCCAGGACGACGCGGCGTGGCTCGCGGTGAACGCCGCCGCCTTCGCCCACCACCCCGAGCAGGGGTCCCTCACGCAGCGGGACCTGGACGACCGGAAGGCCGAGGCGTGGTTCGACCCGGCCGGCTTCTTCCTGGCCGAGCGGGGCGGGGAGCTGATCGGCTTCCACTGGACCAAGGAGCACGCGGAGGAGGGCCTGGGCGAGGTGTACGTCCTCGGCATCCGGCCCGACGCCCAGGGCGGCGGCCTCGGCAAGTCCCTCACCACCATCGGTCTGCGCCACCTGGAGGGCCGGGGCCTGCCCACGGCGATGCTGTACGTCGACGCCGACAACACGGCAGCCGTCTCGGTCTACGAACGCCTGGGCTTCACCACCCACGAGACGGACCTGATGTACCGCACGGAGAGCTGACCCCGCCCGGCCCTGCCGAGCTGCGGGCAGAGGCACCCCGCCAGGCCGGGCTGCGCCCCCCACCTCCGCCCGGCCCCGGCGGCGGGCACCCCCACGACGCCCCGGCGTCACGCCCGCGCGGGCACCCGCGCAACCACCGGAGGTACCCCACACGTCATGTCGCCGTAACCATCGATTCAGACAGCCTTGCGACGCTCGGCGAATGAAGCCCACCGAACCGGAGCCTTCCGTGCCCTCCGACGCGCCTGGAACGCGCCCGGCGCGGAAGAATGGGTTCATGAGGCAGCAGAACACCCAGGCAGAGGTCCAGCACACCCAGCCCTCCGTGGGTTCCATAGCCGCGCACCGCTCCCACACCGTGGCCGCCACCGTCTCCGACCTGGAACCCGACATCGACGCCGACCTCGACGCGTACGAGGAGTCGGAGGAGTCCCAGGCCGGCGGCGCCCGGCTCCCGCGGGGCCGCTTCCTCGACCGCGAACGCAGCTGGCTCGCGTTCAACGAGCGCGTGCTCGAACTCGCCGAGGACCCGAACACGCCGCTCCTGGAGCGGGCGAACTTCCTCGCGATCTTCGCCAGCAACCTGGACGAGTTCTTCATGGTCCGCGTCGCCGGCCTCAAGCGCCGCATCGCGACCGGCGTCGCCACCCGCTCCGCCTCCGGCCTCCAGCCGCGCGAGGTGCTGGAGATGATCTGGGCCCGCTCCCGCGAGCTCATGGCCCGCCACGCCGCCTGCTTCCACGAGGACGTCCTCCCGGCGCTCGCCGAGGAGGGCATCCACCTGGTCCGCTGGAGCGAACTGGCCGAGAAGGAGCAGGCCCGCCTGTTCACCCTCTTCCGGCACCAGATCTTCCCGGTCCTCACCCCCCTCGCGGTCGACCCCGCCCACCCCTTCCCGTACATCTCGGGTCTCTCGCTGAACCTCGCGGTCGTCGTCCGCAACCCCGTCACGGGCCACCGCCACTTCGCCCGCGTCAAGGTGCCCCCGCTGCTCTCCCGCTTCCTGGAGGCGTCCCCGGGCCGGTACGTCCCGATCGAGGACGTCATCGCCGCGCACCTGGAGGAGCTGTTCCCGGGCATGGAGGTCCTGGAGCACCACGCCTTCCGCCTCACCCGCAACGAGGACCTGGAGGTGGAGGAGGACGACGCCGAGAACCTGCTCCAGGCGCTGGAGAAGGAGCTGATGCGGCGGCGCTTCGGCCCGCCCGTCCGCCTGGAGGTGGAGGAGAGCGTCGACCGCGAGGTCCTGGACCTGCTCGTGCGGGAGCTGAAGATCGGCGAGGCGGAGGTCTACCCGCTGCCCGGCCCGCTCGACCTCACCGGCCTCTTCCGCATCCACAGCCTCGACCGGCCCGAGCTGAAGTACCAGAAGTTCGTCGCGGGCACCCACCGCGAGCTGGCCGAGGTGGAGTCGGCGTCCGCGCCGGACATCTTCGCCGCGCTGCGGGCCAAGGACATCCTGCTCCACCACCCGTACGACTCCTTCTCCACCTCCGTGCAGGCGTTCCTGGAGCAGGCCGCCGCCGACCCGGATGTCCTCGCGATCAAGCAGACGCTGTACCGCACCTCGGGCGACTCCCCGATAGTCGACGCGCTCATCGACGCCGCCGAGTCCGGCAAGCAGGTCCTGGTGCTGGTCGAGATCAAGGCCCGCTTCGACGAGCACGCCAACATCAAGTGGGCGCGCAAGCTGGAGGAGGCCGGCTGCCACGTCGTCTACGGCCTGGTCGGCCTCAAGACGCACTGCAAGCTGTCCCTGGTGGTCCGCCAGGAGGGCGAGACCCTGCGCCGCTACAGCCACGTCGGCACCGGCAACTACCACCCGAAGACGGCCCGCCTCTACGAGGACCTCGGCCTGCTCACCTCGGACCCGCAGGTCGGCGCGGACCTCTCCGACCTCTTCAACCGCCTCTCCGGCTACTCCCGGCGCGAGACCTACCGCCGCCTCCTGGTCGCCCCGAAGTCCCTGCGCGACGGCCTGGTCTCCCGGATCCACAAGGAGATCCAGCACCACCGGGCCGGCCGCCCCGCGTCCATCCGCATCAAGGTCAACTCGATGGTCGACGAGGCCGTGATCGACGCGTGCTACCGCGCCTCGCAGGCCGGTGTCCCGGTCGACGTGTGGGTGCGCGGCATCTGCGCCCTGCGCCCCGGGGTGACGGGCCTGTCGGAGAACATCAGGGTCCGCTCGGTCCTCGGCCGCTTCCTGGAGCACTCGCGCGTCTTCGCCTTCGGCAACGGCGGCGAACCGGAGGTCTGGTTCGGCAGCGCGGACATGATGCACCGCAACCTCGACCGCCGGATAGAGGCCCTGGTACGGGTCACCGACCCGGCCCACCGGGCGGCCCTGAACCGGTTCCTCGAGACCGGCATGTCCGACGGCACCGCCTCCTGGCACCTCGGCCCGGACGGCGAGTGGACCCGGCACGCGACCGACGCGGACGGCCAGCCCCTGCGCAACATCCAGGAGATGCTCATAGACGCCCGGAGGCGCCGGCGTGGCACAGCGACACCTTGACCCGAAGGCCGGGCCCCGAACCACCACCGGACCCGGCCCCGGACCCCTCACCGCGAGCACACCCCCGACGGAGGCGGCGGACCCCACCGGACCCCTGGCCCACTACCTCCGCGCCCAGGCGACGGAGTTCCTCCGGGCCCTGCGCCACCACCAGGAGTCCGGCACCGGCCCGGCGGCGGCCGGGGCGAACGGCACCCCCGCCGCGCCCGGCCACACGGACGCGGTCCGCGCCCTGCGCCGCGCCGCCCGCCGCCTCAGCGGCACCCTGCACACCTTCCAGCCGCTGCTGGACGCCGACTGGGCCGAGGCCATGCGCCCCGAACTGGCCTGGCTGTCCGGCACGCTGGCACTGGAGCACGCGTACGCCTCCCGCCTGGAACGCCTGCTCCAGGCCCTGCACCGGCTCTCGGGCTCCTCGGCGTTCCCGGCCCAGCACCGCGGCGGCCGCACCGCGCCGACGGCGACCGCCACCCTGCCGGCGCCGGCGCCTCCCCACGCCGGGTCGCCCCACCCCGCAAGCCCCGAGCGCGGCACCCTCACCGTCGGCGCGGCCAAGGCGGGCGCGCTGCTCGACCGCCAGCTGACCCTGGCCCGCACCCGCGCCCACTCCACCGCGCTCCAGGCCCTGGGCAGCAGCCGCTTCCACGCGGTCGCGGACAAGGTCGCCTTACTGGCCAGCGAGGTCCCCGTGAAGCCGGCCGCCCCGGCCGGGACCGCCCCCCGCCTCCCCTCCCTCGCGGCGGCGGCCCGAGACCGCCTCACCGACGCCGTGGCCGCGCTGCCTCTGGTCACGGCCGGGAGCCCCTACAACGCCCAGGCCCTCGTCCACGGCCTCTCCCCCGACCCGGCCCCGCACCCCCAGGACGCCCCCTGGCACCAGGTCCGCCTCCTGCTGCGCCTGCACCGCTACGCCCTGGAGGTCCTGGCCGCCGAACGGCACCCCGAGGACGCCGGGGATCCGGAGGTCACCGGCGACGTACGCCTCCTGGCCGCCGGCGAGGCCCTCGACCGCCACCGGGACGCCTCGGAGGCGGCGGCCGCCGCGGCACAGGCGGCGCGCACCCCGCGCATCGCCCCCGCGACGGCGTACGCGCTCGGCGTCCTCCACGCCGACCAGCGGCATGAGGTGGAGGCGGCGAGGTACGCGTTCCAGCACAGCTGGCACAAGGACCCGATCCGACTGCCGTAGAGCCCTCGGCCTGGAGACACGAACCGACAGTGAACCCGCCCGACGAAGCCCCCGCCGCCGGCCGCACCACCGTGCGCGCCGCCGGCTGCGTCCTGTGGCGCCGCTCCCCGCGCGCCCCCGGCCTGGAGCTCTGCCTGGTGCACCGGCCGAAGTACGACGACTGGTCGCACCCGAAGGGCAAGCTCAAGCACGGCGAGACGCCGCTGGCCGGCGCCCTGCGCGAGGTCGCGGAGGAGACGGGGTACGGCGCCGCCCCGGGCGCCGAGCTGCCCAGCGTGCACTACCTCGCCGACGGCCGCCCCAAGGAGGTCCGCTACTGGGCGGCCGCGGCCACCACCGGCGCCTTCACCCCGTCCGACGAGGTCGACCGCATCCTGTGGCTGGCCCCCGACGCCGCCCGCGCCCGGCTCACCCAGCCCCGCGACCGCGCCCTCGTCGACGCCCTGCTGCGCGCCCTCGACCGGGCCTGACCCGCCCCTGGACCCACCCCCGCCCCGGCGCGCCTCTTGATGCGCCGGGGCGCACCCTCGTGCGCCGACACGCCCCGCCCCGGCCGGCCGGCCGGTACCCCGCCGTGTCCTCGACGTGAGCGTTCCGTGACCTCACCGCACCGTCCACAGGGGTTCACCCCCCGTTCATTCACGCCCATCGGCGGCTTCACCTGATCTGCCTAATTTCAGCCTTACCCGATACGGGGCGCATCCCGAAAACGCGTCCGTATCCCCCAGCTTTCACAGCACGACACGCAAGACCCGCAAAACCCGCAAGACCACGCACACCGCACAACACGCACGACTCGCACTCTCCTCGCACGCCGCCGAATTCAGGACGGCGGCTCCTGGAAGGAACTCCCTCAAGTGAAGCTTCAGCGCATGAACCGGCGGGCCCTCGCTCTCGGTGCTCTCGCCGTCTCCGGCGCCCTGGCCCTCACGGCGTGCGGCTCCGACGACACCGGCGACACCGGCAGCGGCGGCAGCGAGACCAGCGCCGCGGCCCCCGGCAACATCAAGTGCGACGACGCCAAGGGCCAGCTCCAGGCCTCCGGCTCCTCCGCCCAGAAGAACGCGATCGACGCCTGGGTCAAGGCCTACACCGCGGCGTGCAAGGACGTGCAGATCAACTACCGCCCCGACGGTTCGGGCGCCGGTATCACCGCGTTCACGCAGGGCCAGACCGCGTTCGCCGGTTCGGACTCCGCGCTGAAGCCCGACGAGGTCGAGGCCACCAAGAAGGTCTGCTCCGGCGGCCAGGGCATCGACCTGCCGATGGTCGGCGGCCCGATCGCCGTCGGCTTCAACGTCCCCGGCGTGGACAGCCTCGTCCTGGACGCCCCGACGCTCGCCCAGATCTTCGACAGCAAGATCACCAACTGGAACGACGCGGCGATCGCCAAGCTCAACCCCGGCGCCAAGCTCCCCGACCTGAAGATCCAGGCCTTCCACCGCTCGGACGAGTCCGGCACCACGGACAACTTCACCAAGTACCTGAAGGCCGCCGCCCCGAACGACTGGAAGTACGAGCCGGCCAAGGCCTGGGCGGCCAAGGGCGGCCAGTCGGCCCCGCAGTCCTCCGGCGTGGCCCAGCAGGTCAAGCAGACCAGCGGCGCCATCTCCTACTTCGAGCTGTCGTACGCCAAGGACGGCATCAAGACGGTCGACATCAAGACCGCGGCCGCCGAGCCGGTCAAGGCCACCATCGAGAACGCCACCGCGGCCATCGGCGCCGCCGAGGTCGTCGGCACCGGCAAGGACCTCGCGCTGAAGCTGGACTACACCCCGGACGCCGCCGGCGCGTACCCGATCGTCCTGGTGACGTACGAGATCATCTGCGACAAGGGCAACAAGGCGGAGTCCCTGCCCGCCGCCAAGTCCTTCCTGAACTACATCGCCTCGGAGGACGGCCAGGGCCAGCTGGCGGACGCCGGCTACGCCCCGATGCCTGCCGAGATCATCACCAAGGTCCGCGAGAACGTCGCGAGCCTGAGCTGACCCGAGTGCGGTCCGGCCTCCCCACGGGGGCCGGACCGCACCGTCCGGTGCACCGCCGCCAGGAGCCCGCCGACACCCGGAAGGCTCCGCCCGAGCCGCCGCAGCCGACGGCTCCGCAGACCGGAGAACCCGATGGACACCACCACTGATCCCCACAAGCCCACAGCAGCCTCCCTACCCCGCCAGCGGCCCGGCGGCGAGGACAAGCGCGCCGCCCGCGGCGCCACCCGCCCCGGCGACCGGATCTTCCTCGGGCTCTCCCGCGGGTCCGGCATCCTCGTGCTGGTCATCATGGCGGCCATCGCGGCCTTCCTCACCTACCGCGCCGCCATCGCGATCAGCAAGGACGAGGCCAACTTCTTCACCACCTTCGAGTGGAACCCGAGCGGCATCCCGTCGGAGTTCGGCATCGCGGTCCTGGCCTTCGGCACCATCGTGTCGTCGATCATCGCCATGGTCATCGCGGTCCCGGTCGCCGTCGGCATCGCCCTGTTCATCACGCACTACGCGCCGCGCCGGCTCGGCGGCACCATCGCGTACCTGATCGACCTGCTCGCCGCCGTGCCCTCCATCGTCTACGGCCTGTGGGGCGCCCTCGTCCTGGTGCCGCACATGGACGGGCTCTACGGCTGGCTCGACGAGTACCTCGGCTGGACCGGCGTCTTCGAGTGGAACGGCGGCGCCCCGCGCTCGCTGCTCACCGCCGGCATCCTGCTCGCGATCATGATCCTGCCGATCATCACCAACGTCAGCCGCGAAGTCTTCCGGCAGGTCCCGCGCATGCACGAGGAGGCCGCCCTGGCCCTCGGCGCCACGCGCTGGGAGGTCGTCAGGATGTCGGTCATCCCGTTCGGCCGCTCCGGCGTCATCTCCGCCTCGATGCTGGGCCTCGGCCGCGCGCTCGGCGAGACGATCGCCGTCGCGATGGTGCTGTCCTCCAGCTTCGAGATCAACGCCAGCCTGCTCGACACGGGCGGCGGCACCTTCGCCCAGAACATCGCCAGCAAGTTCAACGAGGCCACGCCCATCGGCCGGGACGCCCTGATCGCCTCCGGCCTGGTGCTGTTCGTCATCACCCTGCTGGTCAACGGCGCGGCACGGCTGATCATCGCCCGCCGCAAGGAGTACTCGGGGGCCAACGCATGAGCCACGCAACCCTCTCCGACAAGCGCCCGGCGAGTTCGCTGCGCGGCGCGACGCTGCCCAAGTGGTTCCCCTGGGCGGTCGCCGCCGGCTCCGTCGCCGTGGGCCTCGGCATCAGCGCCGCGGCGGGCCTGGACAGCAGCATCCAGTGGGCCCTGATCGCCGCGGTCCTCTTCGTCGCCGGCTCGTACGGCATATCCGCCAAGGTCGAGGGCGGCCGGCAGGCCAAGGACCGGGTCGCGACCAGCATGGTCTGGGTCGCCTTCCTGCTGGCGGTCATCCCGCTGGTCTCCCTGGTCTGGGAGACGGTCCGGCAGGGCGTGAAGGTCCTCGACGGCTACTTCCTGACCCACTCGATGGGCGTCGTCGCCGACGCCGAGCCGGGCGGCGGCATCTACCACGCCCTCGTCGGCACCCTGGAGCAGGTCGGCATCGCCACCGTGATCTCCGTGCCGATCGGCGTGCTCACCGCGATCTACCTGGTCGAGTACGGGCGCGGCCGGCTGGCCAAGGCCGTCACCTTCTTCGTCGACGTCATGACGGGCATCCCCTCGATCGTCGCGGGCCTGTTCATCCTCAGCCTGTGGATCGTGATCCTTGGCATGGGCTACTCCGGCTTCGCCGGCTCGCTCGCCCTGTGCATCCTGATGATCCCGGTCGTCGTCCGCTCCACCGAGGAGATGCTCAAGCTCGTCCCGAACGAACTGCGCGAGGCGTCCCTGGCACTGGGCGTGCCGAAGTGGCGCACGATCCTCAAGGTGGTCGTGCCGACGTCGATCGGCGGCATCACCACCGGCGTGATGCTCGCCGTCGCCCGCATCACCGGCGAGACGGCCCCCGTGCTGCTGCTGGTCTGGGGCACGAACTTCATCAACACCAACCCCTTCTCCGACCCGCAGGCGTCGCTGCCGATGTACATCTACCTGCAGTACGCCAACAGCGGCGGCTCCGGCGCGGCCTACGACCGTGCGTGGGCGGCGGCCCTGACGCTCATCGCGTTCATCATGATCCTCAACCTCGTGGCCCGCGGCATCGCCCGCTGGAAGGCCCCGAAGACCGGTCGCTGACGCGACCTCGCTCAGCACCGTCCGCGACCGGACCCGAAAGAAGCAGTGATACCCATGGCCAAGCGCATCGACGTCAGCGGCCTCAACGCCTACTACGGCTCCTTCCTGGCCATCGAGGACATCTCGATGACCGTCGAACCCCGCTCCGTGACCGCCTTCATCGGCCCCTCCGGCTGCGGCAAGTCCACCTTCCTGCGCACCCTGAACCGCATGCACGAGGTCACCCCGGGCGGCCGCGTGGACGGCAAGGTCATGCTGGACGACGAGAACCTCTACGGCGCCGGCATCGACCCGGTCGCCGTGCGCCGCGAGGTCGGCATGGTCTTCCAGCGCCCGAACCCGTTCCCGACGATGTCGGTCTACGACAACGTGGCGGCGGGCCTGCGCCTGAACGGCAAGTACAAGAAGTCCCAGCTGGACGACGTCGTCGAGAAGTCCCTGCGCGGCGCCAACCTCTGGAACGAGGTGAAGGACCGCCTCAACAAGCCGGGCTCCGGCCTCTCCGGCGGCCAGCAGCAGCGCCTGTGCATCGCCCGCGCGATCGCGGTCGAGCCGAACGTCCTGCTCATGGACGAGCCCTGCTCCGCCCTGGACCCGATCTCCACCCTCGCGATCGAGGACCTGATCGGCGAGCTGAAGGAGCGCTTCACGATCGTCATCGTGACGCACAACATGCAGCAGGCGGCGCGCGTCTCGGACCGTACGGCCTTCTTCAACCTGGCCGCGGTCGGCCAGCCCGGCAAGCTGATCGAGCTGGACGACACGGAGCGGATCTTCTCCAACCCGTCGGTCCAGGCCACGGAGGACTACATCTCCGGCCGCTTCGGCTGACCCGCCCCGATCCCCTCGCGGTGCTGCATGGCGGTGCCACCGCGGGGAACACAAGGGCCCGCCCCCGATGACGGGGGCGGGCCCTCTCGTTCGAACCCGAACCGCTTGCTACAGGAACGCCAGATCCACGATCCAGTACGAACACGCGGCCACCAACGCGGCCGCCGGCATCGTGATGAACCACCCCAGGATGATGTTCTTGGCGACCCCCCACCGCACGGCGTTGACCCGCTTGGTGGCCCCCACACCCATGATCGCCGAGGTGATCACATGCGTGGTGGAGATCGGCGCGTGGAAGATGAACGCGGACCCGAACATGATCGACGCCCCGGTGGTCTCGGCGGCGAACCCCTGCGGCGGATCCAGCTCGATGATCTTCCGCCCCAGCGTCCGCATGATCCGCCACCCACCGGCGTACGTCCCCAGCGACAGCATCAGCGCACAGGCGATCTTCACCCACACCGGGATCGGATCGCCGTAGTCCTCGACATCGGCGATGACCAGCGCCATCACCACGATGCCCATCGTCTTCTGCGCGTCCTGGAGCCCGTGCCCCAGCGCCATCCCCGCCGCCGACACGGTCTGCGCGATCCGGAAGCCGCGCTTGGCCTTGTGCGGGTTGGCCCGCCGGAACATCCACAGGATGGCGGTCATCACGAGATATCCGGCGACCAGGCCTATGACGGGCGACACGAACATCGGGATGACGACCTTGTCGACGACCCCGTGCCAGAACACGGTCGTGCCGCCGGCCAGCGCCGCCCCCACCAGTCCGCCGAACAGCGCGTGCGAGGACGACGAGGGCAGCCCGAAGTACCAGGTGATCAGGTTCCAGGCGATCGCGCCGACGAGCGCGGCGAAGAGGATCCCCATCCCCTTCGACCCCTCGGGCGTCTCGATCAGCCCCTCGCTGACGGTCTTGGCGACCCCGGAACCGAGGAACGCGCCGGCCAGGTTCATCACGGCGGCCATCGCGAGCGCCGCCCGCGGCGTCAGCGCGCGCGTCGACACGGAGGTCGCGATCGCGTTGGCCGAGTCGTGGAAACCGTTGGTGTAGGTGAAGAAGAGCGCGACCCCGATCACCACGATCAGAACGAAGGTGTCCATGTAGTGCTCAGGACTCCTTGACGGCGATGGTCTCCACCGTGTTCGCCACGTGCTCGAAAGCGTCCGCCGCTTCTTCCAGTACGTCCACGATCTGCTTCAGCTTCAGCACCTCGATGGCCTCGTACTTGCCGTTGAAGAGGTGCGCGAGCAGCTTGCGGTGGATCTGGTCGGCCTGGTTCTCCAGCCGGTTGACCTCGATCCAGTACTCGGTGAGGTTGTCCATCGTGCGCAGGTTCGGCATGGCCTCGGCGGTCAGCTCGGCGGCCCGCGCCAGCACCTCGATCTGCTGCTCGACGCCCTTGGGCAGTTCCTCGACGTTGTAGAGGACGACCAGGTCGACGGCCTCCTCCATGAAGTCCATGATGTCGTCGAGGGAGGACGCGAGGTTGTAGATGTCCTCGCGGTCGAAGGGCGTGATGAACGAGGAGTTCAGCTGGTGGAAGATCGCGTGCGTGGCGTCGTCACCCGCGTGTTCGGCGGCCCGCATACGCTCTGCGATCTCGGCCCGGGCGGATGCGTCCGCCCCGAGCAGTTCCATCAGGAGCTTGGAGCCCGTGACGATGTTGTCCGCGGATGCGGCGAACATGTCGTAGAAGCTCGTCTCCCTGGGGGTCAGACGAAAGCGCACGTGGGGTCCTCGGAATGCATCGGTTTCGGTCAGGCTGATGCTAGGCGCATCATCCGGCCACTGCTAACGGGCCGTCCCCCAGTGTCGCCCATCAGGCACAGTG
Source organism: Streptomyces sp. cmx-10-19 (assembly GCA_049998335.1). Classification (GTDB taxonomy): domain Bacteria; phylum Actinomycetota; class Actinomycetes; order Streptomycetales; family Streptomycetaceae; genus Streptomyces. The sequence continues at coordinate 16,007 of JAEBFB010000003.1, read as the reverse complement.
ATGAGCAGGGGGGCGACGCCGAGGCTCCGGCAAGGGCTCTCTACCCAGCAAAGTTCGTTACCATATACCCACCAGGGGTATATATCCGGCATCATGACACCAGGAGGACGCGATGACGACCACCGAGGCCGGCGCAGGCGCGCCCTCCCCCGCCGCGAACCCGGCGACCGTGGCGGACCACACGGACGAGGCGCACGACACGGACATCGTGACCGACCACGACCGCGGGGTGCACGGCTACCACAAACAGAAGGACGAGCACCTCAAGCGCCTGCGCCGCATCGAGGGCCAGATCCGCGGCCTCCAGCGCATGGTCGACGAGGACGTCTACTGCATCGACATACTCACCCAGGTCTCCGCCTCGACGAAGGCCCTGCAGTCCTTCGCCCTGCAACTCCTGGAGGAGCACCTGCGCCACTGCGTCGCCGACGCGGCCCTCAAGGGCGGCGCCGAGATCGACGCGAAGGTGGAGGAGGCGACGAAGGCGATCGGCCGCCTACTGCGCACGTGAGCGTTCCTCGGCCACGCGCAGCACCTCGTCGATGCTCTCCAGGCTGAGCCGCTCCCGGGCGGCCGACGCCGCGATGATCAGGTCGCCGCACAGCTCGATCTCGGCGAGGGCCACGTGGTCCTGAACCGCCGTACCGCCGACCGGAGCCACGCGCGTCACCTCGTCTCTGCCGTCACCGGCTTCCTAGAGTAGGGAGCGGCCTGCACACCGCGCATGGCACGGAAGGGCTAGTTCTTGCCGTCGACGGCCCCTCCCGGCTGGGCGGCGATCTTGCCGGCGTAGATGTCCCGGTCCTCGGGCAGCCGTACGCGCGCGACGGCGCCGAAGTCGTACAGCAGCGTCGTCGAGGCCACGGCCACGGTGCCGGCCTCCTGCCCACTGACGAAGCTGAACCGGTGCCGGACCTTGCGGATCCGGCCCTCGTCGTCGAGGTAGGCGTCGAAGGGCACCTCCGCGGTGGCGAAGCCCTCGGCCGCCGCGGCCAGCGCCTCCCTGTTGCCGCCCGACGCCGCGCGCGCCGCCCTGGCCAGATCGGCGGTGCCCCGGTAGTGCCGCACCTTGGTCCCCGCGACCTCGGTACGTCCGACGTACGTCGCCGTCCGCGTCCCGCGCAGCACCTCGGCGGCGGCGAACGGGTCGGTGGCGCCGCCGGTCACGAGGTTCCCGTCGGAGAGCGAGGCGGTCTCGACGCGCACCCACTTGTCGTCGGGCACTCCGGCACCCCGGTTCTTCATGAACAGCGCGCCGGGTGCCAGCAGTTCGGTGATCGGCCGGTGCTCGCTCGCCCCCGCCGGGTCCTGCGGCAACCGCACCGTCAGCTGCCCGAGCCGCCCCTCGAAGTCGTACACGCCCTCGCCCCGGACGGTCACCCGCGTCCCGCCGCTGGCCATCTCCATCGCGGTCCGCGCCTTGGCACTCCCGGCGTCCACCAGCCGGTCGGCGGCCCGCCGCAGCACGGCGACGGGGTCACCGGTGCCCGCCCCCTGGACGGCGGCGCCGTCCCCGGAGCACGCGCTCCCGCCCAGGCACACGACGACCAGGCCCCCCGCGAGGACAAGCCGCCCCCGCCACTCCCTCTCCCACCCGACCATCGCCACCAACCCCAACCGTCACGCCGTCTGCCGTACGGTTAACGAGGCCCGGCCGACGCCGGTAACGTTGTGGCCGTGGCTCAACAGAACAGCCAGGACCCGCCCGCGGACCACACCACCACGACGATCGAACGCGGCCCCTTCTGCCTGGCCCGCTGCACCTGCGGCTGGCAGGGCCCAGCCCGCCGAGCCAGAAGCCAAGCCCGCACCGACGCGGCAGCCCATCAGTCCTGACTGCGGGTCATCGTGCCTCCCCCAGTGCCTGAACGGCCCGGGAGGTATCCCCAGGCGGCACGGGTGGGCGCAGCGGCACCGGCCAGCGCCGAAGCGAAACCCACCCCGCTCAGCCCCCACCCCGGGGAACCCAGAAGCCCCCGCCCCCGTCTCCTCCCACGACCCCCACGCACGGGACGCGGAGACACAATGCACCGGCGCACCTTCCTCACCACCACCACGGCAGCGGCCCTCACCACAGCCGCCTGCACATCCAGAGACTCGGCAGCGAGCAACCCGGCCAAAAACCCGGCAACCCCCTCTCCCACCCGCACCACAAGACCCCCCACACCCCCCACCCCCGCCACCTGGACGTCCCTGGCCAAGTCCCTCGACGGCCCCCTCGTCCGCCCCCAGGACCCCACCTGGAAAACCGCCCGCCAGCTCTACAACACCCGCTTCGACACCCTCACCCCCACCGCGGTCACCTATCCCGCCCACGAGGAAGACATCCGCACCACCCTCGCCTACGCCCGCGCCCACGCCATCCCGGTGGCGATCCGCAACGGAGGCCACTCCTACGCCGGTTGGTCCTCCGGCAACGGCCGCCTCATCATCGACGTGTCCAGAATCAGCCGCGTCCGCGCCTCCGCCGGCGAGGCGACCGTCGGCGCCGGCGCCAAACTGATCGACGTCTACCGCGCCCTCGCCGCGAAGGGCACCACGATCCCCGCCGGCTCCTGCCCCACCGTCGGCATCTCCGGCCTCACCCTCGGCGGCGGCCACGGCGTCGTCTCCCGCGCCTACGGCCTGACCTGCGACAGCCTCACGCAGGCCACCCTGATCACCGCCGACGGCAAGCGGATCACCGCCGACGCCACCAACGAGCACAAGGACCTGTTCTGGGCCCTGCGCGGCGCCGGCAACGCCACCTTCGGCATCGTCACGGAACTCCGCTTCCGCACCCACCCGGCCCCCCAGGCCGTCTCGGCGTACCTCACCTGGCCCTGGCCGAAAGCCGCCGCCGTCCTCGCCGCCTGGCAGACGTGGGGCCCCGACCAGCCCGACGAGATCTGGTCGTCCCTCCACCTGGAGGCGGCCCCCGGCCACACCCCCACCGTCTCGGTCGCCGCCTTCTCGCTGGGCACCTACGGCGAACTCCAGAACGCCGTCGACCGCCTCGCCACCCGCATCGGCGCCTCGGCGACGTACGTCTCGCTCAAGCGGCGTTCGTACGAGCAGTCGATGGAGATGTACGCCGGCTGCACGTCCTTCTCCTCCGACGCCCGCTGCCACCTCCCCGGCCCGACCCCGGGCCGCTCCCCCGAGGGCGCGCTCGGCCGCGAGACGTACGCCGCCCGCTCGGACTTCTTCGACCGCGCGATCCCGCCGGCCGGCGTCAAGGCGCTGCTGAGCCGGCTCACCTCGGTCCGCGGCGGCTCCGGCAGCATCGCGTTCACGGCGCTCGGCGGCGCGGTCAACCGCTTCTCCCCGACGGCCACGGCGTTCGTCCACCGCCGTTCCCGTACCCTCGCCCAGTACATCGCCTCCTGGCGACCCGGCACGAGCGGCACCACCGCCCAGAACTGGCTGGCCTCCGCCCACCGCGCGATGCGCCCGTACGCCTCGGGCGCCGCCTACCAGAACTACACGGACCCGACCCTGACCGACTGGCGCAGGGCCTACTACGCAGACGCGGCCCCGCGCCTGGCGAAACTCAAGCGCCAGTACGACCCGGACCGCGTCTTCACCACCCCGCAGACGCCGTGACCGACGGCGCCTGACGACCTGCTCTCCGCCTAGGCGGCGAGATCCCGCTCCCCCGCCTCCGCACGCTCCTTGCGCGCCCCCGGGATCAGCGTCCCGCGCCCGGCGGCGCCCCTCGCTCCCCGCGCGCTGACCAGCCACCCCGCGCGGGGCGACCGCTCGATCGCCCGGGTCAGCGGCGTCAGCAGCGCCATCGCGACCGGCGACAGCAGCAGCGCCACCGCCGTACCGAGGGCGAAGCCGCCGATGACGTCCGTCGGGTAGTGCACGCCCATGTAGACACGGGCGAAACCGCCGAACAGCGCCAGCACGATCGCGACGATCCCGAACTTCCGGTTGGCCACGAACAGGGCGACGGCGATCGCCATGACCATCGTGGCGTGGTCGCTCACGAAGGAGTAGTCGTTCTTGCCGTCGACGAGGACCTCCAGCCCCTCATGGGACTTGAACGGCCGGGGCCGCTCGACGAAACCCCGTATCGGCACGTTGACCAGGACCGCGACTCCGGCCGCGAGCGGCGCCCAGATCAGCGCGGCCACCGACGGCGCCGCGTCCTCGCCGCCCCGCCGCCTGACGCCCCACCAGCAGCCCAGCACCAGCAGCACGATGGCGAACAGCAGTCCGTACTCGCCCACGAACTCCATGACCTGGTCGAACCAGTGCGGCGCGTCCTTGGCCAGGCCGTTGATGTCGTAGAGCAGCTCGACGTCGGGGTTCGACCCGGATTCGGCGAGTCCAGCCATGATGCTGCGGCCCCTTCGTCATGTCCTCCGGCGCGCCGAGCGCACGCCTCCTGCCACCACCCCCGTGGTCGGTAGATCCGCGGCGCTCCTGGTCCCGCACACCTACTCGCCAACAGGAACGCACGGCCCTCGCCGATACGTTCCACACTCCACTGAATGATCACGCAGACGTTATCGAAGAGAAACACGTCGCCGCAGCTCAGGGCAGGGTTTCACGCTGGGTTCAAACCATGCCATTCACACCGTGGTGGGCAGCGCTTTCGCGCCATCCTCCGTCACCCGGGTGGCGCCGAAGTAGTCCGGGGTGTCGACCGGGTCGAACCGGATCACCGCCCCCGTACGCGGCGCGTCGATCATGTACCCGCCACCGACGTAGATCCCCACGTGCCGGATCGCCCGCGAGTTGGTCAGATCGTCGGAGAAGAACACCAGGTCACCCGGGAGCAGTTCGTCCCGGCTCGGATGCGGTCCCGCGTTGTACTGGTCGTTCGCCACCCGGGGCAGCGTGATCCCCACACTCTCGTACGCCGCCTTGGTCAGCCCCGAACAGTCGAACCGCCCGCCCTGCTCGGGCGTCCCGTTCCCGCCCCACAGATAGAGCGTGCCGAGCTTCTTCTGCGCGTAGGCGATGGCACCGGCGGCCTGCTCGGAGGGATCGACCCGCGTGGTGGGCGCGGCGAAGCTCTCCTCCAGGGTGGTGATGATCCGCACGTAGTTCTGCGTCTCCCTGTACGGCGGCACCCCCTGATACCTGATCACCGCGTAGGCGCCGGCGTTGTACGAGGCCAGCATGTTCTCGGTCGCGTTCCCCGGCACGTCCTTCACATAGGAGGCGAGCGAGCAGTCGTACGACGCCGCCGACGGGATGGCGTCCGCCGGGTCCCACACGTCCCGGTCGCCGTCCCCGTCCCCGTCGACCCCGTGGGTGGCCCACGTCCCGGGGATGAACTGCGCTATGCCCTGCGCGGCCGCCCCGCTCTGCGCCCTCGGGTTGAAGCCGCTCTCCTGGTAGAGCTGGGCGGCGAGCAGCGCGGGGTTGATGGCCGGGCAGAGGTTGCCCCACTTCTGCACGAGGCCCTGGTAGGCGGCGGGTACGGCGCCCTTGGCGAGGTTCTTCGCCGCGCCCCCGGCGCCGCCCGCCAGGTTCCCCGCGACGAGGTAGACCCCGACGACGAGCAGCATCACGAAGCCCATCCCCAGGGCGACCGCGACACCGGCTCCGACCCACATCTTGCGCATGGCCCAACCCTCCCCCATGTCCCGGCCGTTCAACGGCACTTTCCGGCCATGTCGCCCCGCCGGCCCCGACCAGGGTCCGGAAAGGGTCCAACGACGCAACCACACGGCAGGTTGCGCCCCCGCGTCATTGCCCGTCGTAACCTACCGTGATACACAGAGTGACCATACGACTCTTCACCCACCGGAACGTGGCACCCCGTGAGGGGCCGAAGCGGACCGGTGGCAAGCTATTCGTACGAAACCCGCCAATCAATGACGCCAAGTCGACATACGACAGCGGCATTGTCGGCGACAATGAGGCTGACCTCTGCACGTCCGCAGAGGGTGCGGAACTACCCAACAGGGGCGGTGACTTACATGCTCTTTGCGGCCGACGAGGGAGACATCAACACCATCATCGGGGGGATCGCTCCGGACTGGGGCCCCTTCGGCAGCCTGGGCAACGAGGCCAAGGTCATGATCGAGGTGATCATGGCCGTCGCCATCCTCCTCTGCCTCGGCATCGCCATCTGGGGCGCCGCCAAGCAGCGCATCGGCGCCACCGCGCTGCGCGACACCTTCAGCGCGGAGCAGGGCAAGGGCCTCATCATCGCGGGTCTGACGGGCGTGTTCATCATCGGCTCGCTCGGCACGCTCTTCACCATCGTGTACGGGATGGCCGTGTAGCCCACCACGCGTCCGCTCCTCCCCTCCATCCCACCCGCCCGTCGTGCCAACCGGCTGAGGTTGCGTTTCCCTGATGTCGAGTCACCACACCGCGCCCGCGCGGGAACCAGCACGGCTACCGTCGTACTTCTACGGCAGGCACGACGTCGAGGGGGCGTACGCGGCATGAGTCTCGGAGACGACCACCAGTCCTCCGGCGGTTACGGCGGTACGGGCCAGACCCGCACCCGCCTCCCCGACGACGGCGGCGGCCCCCGGCGCGGTGGCCGCTCGTCGTCCCGGGGCATGGTCACGGTGGTCGGCGTCGTCGTCCTCCTCATCGCGGCGATCGCCTTCGCGAACCGTGGAGGAGACGATTCCGCAACCTCGGACGACGCGGAGGCGGGCAAGCCGCACGCCTCGTCCACGGCCCCCTCGGGCACGACCCCGGTCGGTTCAGGCTTCGCCCACGACGACCAGGGCGCACAGAGCGCGGCGGCGAACTACTCGGTGGCGTTGGGGTCCGCCGAGATGTTCAACAAGGGCAAGCGTGACTCCATCCTGGAGACCATCATCGTCCCCGACAGAGTCACCGACTTCGAGTCCACTCTGGACAAGGCATACAGTCCGACGTTCAACAAGAATGTCGGACTGAACCAGGACGGCTCGGCACCCAAGGGCTACACCTTCGTATCCCGTACGAGCCCGATCGGCACCAAGGTCACCGAGCGGTCGGCCGACGGTGCGACCGTCGAGGTCTGGTGCAACGGCCTCCTGGGCCTCGCGGGGCAGTCCTCCACCGCCCCGGTCACGAGCAGTTGGTTCACCATCACCATGCAACTTTCGTGGAACGACGGTGACTGGAAGATCGTGACGCACTCGCAGAAGGACGGCCCGGCACCGATTCCCGGCGACGACAAGGCATCCAGCGCCGACGAGATGGCGAAGGCCGTCCAGGAGTACGGAGGGTTCACGTATGCCCGCTAACCACCGCGCACTCCGGCTGGCCGGCGTCGCCGCCACCGTGCAGGCCGCAGCGATCCTCTTCGCCACCCGTGCCTTCGCCGCACCCACTCCTTCGCCCGCGCCGAGCAACGACCCCTGCGATCTGATCCACGGCCCCGCCAAGGACTATTGCGAACGAGGCCAGGGCGGTGGTTCCGCTCAACGCAACGGCGGGGTCACCGACACCCTCCCCGACTCCCTCGACCCCCTCTCCTCCCTGGCCAAGGGCTGTGCCGACGCCGCCGCCTGGACCGTCGACACCCTCAGCAAGGCGGTCAAGAACACCGCCGACGTCGACTTCACGAACGGCACGTTCCTCAAGCAGTACGCCGTCGTCTTCGCGGCGTCGACGATCCTCACCCTCGTCCTGTGGCTGCTCGCGGTGGCCAAGCGCGCCGTCCGGGGCGTCCCCTTCACCACCGCCCTGTCCGAGGCCGTCGGCTTCCTCTGGCTCACCGTCCTCGCGTCGGCGTTCACCCCGCTGATCCTCTACACGGTCGTCTCCGCCACCGACGCGGTGACCGACGTCATGGCCAAGGGCACCGGCGACCAGACGGACACCTTCTTCGGCACCTTCTCCCAGGCGCTCAAGCAGGGCAACGACATCGGCGGCGGCCCCATCATGCTGATCCTGGTGTCGTTCGTGTCGATCATCGCCGCGGGCGTCCTCTACCTGGAGCTGTACCTGCGCGCCGTCCTGCTCTACGTCGGCGCGCTGCTCGGCGTCGTCGTCTACGCCGGACTCGTCGACAAGAACCTGTGGGGCCACGTCCGCCGCTGGGCGGGCATCATGATCGCCGTGATCATGGTCAAGCCGGTGATCGTCATCGTCCTCGGCCTCGCCGGCGCGCTGGCCTCGGACGACGGCCCCGACTCGGTCGCCGCCGTCGTCTCCGGCCTGGCCATCATCCTCCTCGCGATCTTCGCCTCGGCGATGATCTACCGCTTCGTCCCCGGCTTCGGCGACGAGATCGCCAACGGCCGCAACAACCGCCTCATGCAGGGTGCCGAGGGCAAGGCCGCCGCCGTGATCAGCTCCCCGGCCAACCTCGTCGCCCAGGGCATCAGAACCCACAGCACCCGCCACAACGGCGACGGCGGAGGCGGCGGCCAGTCGGGCTCCTCCTCGGCGGCCCGCCCCGCCAACCCCGCCTCCGGCGGAGTCGCCGCGCACAGCGCGCGCCCCTCGAACGGCGGCGGCGGAACTGTCCCCTCCGCCGCACCCGCACCGCGCTCCGGCAGCCCGGTGAACACGCCCCACGCCAGCAACACCCGCAACAGCGGCAACAACAGCACGGGAGGTGAAGGGCGTTGACGACCGAGTCCCACGTGTCCCATCCGGTCACGCCCCGCCGTACGTATCTCATCGGCCGGGCCCGGCCGAACGCGATCGTCGGCCGCAACCGCGAGACCGGTGAGATCGCCCTGATCGTCGTGGGCGCCTTCCTCGGCATGATGTGCGGGCTCCTCGTCCCCGTCCTGACCCTGCGCATCGTGCTGCTGGCCGGCTTCCCGATGCTCGCGCTGGCCGCGGTCTACATCCCGTACAACCACCGCACGTTCTACAAGTGGTTCGAGATCAACCGCAGTTACAAGCGCACCCTGCGCAAGGGCACCACCTACCGCTCCGGCGTCGTCGAGGCCGGCACCCGGCTCGACGGCCGGGAGATCGAGGTCGGCCCGCCGCCCGGCATCGGCCGCATCAGCTGGCTGGCCGCGCCCTTCGGGCCCGACGAGATCGCCGTACTGCTGCACGCCGACCGCAAGACGGTGACGGCCGCCATCGAGATCGAGGGCCCCGGCGTCGGCCTGCGCGACTCCGAGGACCAGGAAGCCCTCGTCGACCGCTTCGGCACCCTGCTCAAGCACGTGGCCAACGGCGACGGCTTCGTCACCCGCATCCAGATGCTCGCCCGTACCCTCCCGGCCGACCCGGACGCGCACGCCAAGGACGTCACCCAGCGCGGCGACGACAGGGCGCTGCCGTGGCTTAAGCAGTCGTACGACCAGCTCCAGTCGATGGTGTCCACCAGCAGCGAGCAGCACCGCGCGTACCTGATCGCCTGCATGCACTTCACCCGCGAACTGGCCGCCGAGGCCAACACGATGGCCCGCGCGGCCCGTCCGCAGGGCGGCCGCAAGCTGGACCGGGACGCGGGCCTCGCGGTCGTCATGGCGCGCGAGCTGACCGACATCTGCTCGCGCCTCCAGGAGGCCGACATCCGGGTCCGCCAGCCCCTCGGCCAGGGCCGGCTCGCCTCGCTCATCCACTCCATGTACGACCCGGACCACCCGATCGACCACATCCAGGCGATGACGAAGCGCAACGCCTGGCCGGCCGAGCTGGACGCCGTGGAGCCCACCTACCTCCAGGCCAAGACCCGCGAGTCCTCCACCCGCGCCCCCTGGTGCCACGCCACCGCCTGGGTCAAGGAGTGGCCGATGACCCCGGTCGGCGTGAACTTCCTCGCCCCGCTCCTCGTCCACACCCCGGACGTCATCCGCACGGTCGCCGTCACGATGGACCTCGAGCCCACCGAGGTCGCCATCGAGCGCATGCTGACCGAGAAGACCAACGACGAGGCCGAGGCGTCCCGCGCCGCCAAGATGAACCGCACCGTCGACCCGCGCGACATCGCCGCCCACGGCCGCCTGGACCAGCGCGGCGAGGACCTCGCCAGCGGCGCGGCCGGCGTCAACCTGGTCGGCTACATCACCGTCTCCTCCCGGTCCCCCGAGGCGCTCGCCCGCGACAAGCGGACGATAAGGGCCTCGGCCGGAAAGTCGTACCTGAAACTGGAGTGGTGCGACCGTGAGCACCATCGCGCCTTCGTGAACACTCTTCCGTTCGCCACCGGCATCCGAAGGTAGGGGCTGAGCCTGATGCGGGACCCGCTGTCCGTCCTCACCGACGCCTTCACGTCCTTCCTCTTCGGGAAGGTGGAGACGACCCGCCTCCCCGTCCGCACGTCCACCGGCCAGGCCCAGGCGGTCTACCTGCCGACCGCCGCGCCCGGCCTCGGCGACTCCGGCGTGATCATCGGCCGCGAGGTGTACTCCGGCAAGGGCTACATCTACGACCCCTTCCAGCTGTACGGCCAGCAGCTCCCCGCCCCGCACTGGCTGGTGCTCGGCGAGTCCGGCAACGGCAAGTCGGCGCTGGAGAAGACGTACGTCCTGCGCCAGCTGCGCTTCAAGGACCGCCAGGTCGTCGTCCTGGACGCCCAGGGCGAGGACGGGGTCGGCGAGTGGAACCTGATCGCCGAGGAGCTGGGCATAACGCCGATCCGGCTGGACCCGATGGCCGCCCTGGACCACGGCATCCGGCTCAACCCGCTCGACCCGGCGATCACGACCACGGGCCAGCTGGCGCTGCTGCGCACGATCATCGAGGTCGCGATGGGCCACGGCCTGGACGAGCGGTCCGGCTTCGCTCTCAAGGTCGCGCACGCCTACGTCAACGAGACCATCGTCGAGCGCCAGCCCGTCCTCACCGACATCGTCGAGCAGCTCCGCCACCCCGAGCCGGAGTCCGCGGAGGCGATGAACGTCGCCACAGACGACGTACGCGCGTGGGGCCTGGACGTGGCGCTGGTGCTGGACCGTCTGGTCGACGGCGACCTGCGCGGCATGTTCGACGGCCCGACCACGGTCGGCATCGACCTCGACGCGCCGCTCATCGTCTTCGACCTCTCCCACATCGACCGCAACTCCATCGCCATGCCGATCCTCATGGCGATCGTCGGCGTGTGGCTGGAGCACACCTGGATCCGGCCCGACCGAAAGAAGCGCATCTTCCTGGTCGAGGAGGCCTGGCACATCATCAACAGCCCGTTCGTGGCGCAGCTGTTCCAGCGGCTGCTCAAGTTCGGGCGCCGCCTCGGCCTGTCCTTCGTGGCGGTGGTCCACCACCTGTCCGACGTCGTGGACGGCGCGGCGGCCAGAGAGGCGGCGGCCATCCTCAAGATGGCCTCCACCCGGACGATCTACGCCCAGAAGGCCGACGAGGCCCGCGCCACCGGGCGGGTCCTGGGCCTGCCCCGCTGGGCCGTGGAGATCATCCCGACCCTCACCCCGGGCATCGCGGTGTGGGACGTCAACGGCAACGTCCAGGTCGTCAAACACCTGATCACCGAGACCGAACGCCCCCTGGTCTTCACCGACCGCGCGATGACCGAGTCCTCCGCCGACTTCAACGACGACGCCCTGCGCGCCGCCGAACTGGAGGCCGAGGAGCGGGCGGCGGCCTTCATGGAACAGCACATCGGCGAGTCGTCCGAGTCGACGGTGGCGTAGGCGGAGGGGGAGGACGGGCGGATGAGACCGGACGACCGGCGGCGCGAGGGCCAGGGCGGCGGCATCCCGGACGGACTGCTGCTCGGCTTACTCGCCTTCCTCCTCGGCATGACCGTGCTGGTGTGGACGGCGACCGGTCTCGCCGCCCTCTTCGCCCACGGCTCCTGGCCCGCCGGCGTCACCTTCACCGGCTCCCCGCTCGCCATGCGCCAGCTGATCGCCGAGCCCCACGACATCCCCGGCGCCTGGCCCGACGCCCCGCCCGCCTCGCTCTCCGGGTACGGCCTCTTCTGGGGCCTGCTCATCGGCCAGCTGATGATCCTGGTGGTCCTCGCGATCTTCGTGATGGGCACGGTGGCCCGGTGGCGGGCGGTACGGAGGCGGCGGCGCACGGAGCGGGTGGACGCACCGGTGGAGCCCCGGGTGGACGCGCGGGGGGAACCACGGGTGGAGCCGCAGGGCGAGGTGCGGGAGGCCCCGGTACCGCGGGAGGCACCGGCGCCGGGGCACGAGGTGCCGGTCCCGAGGGCGCCGGAGCGCACACCGGTGACGGTGGAGGAGCCCCTCACCGCTCCGGCCGGCGACAGACGGCTGGGCGGCTGGGAGACGACCCGCGCCGAGGGCACGGTCCACTACGGCCCCCCGGCCACCCGCCACCCGACCGCGACCGAGGCGCTGCGCAACGCGGAGGGCGCCGCCCTCGTCATCACCTCCCACCCCGCCGTCTGGCAGGACACCAAGGACGCCCGCGCCAAACTCGGCCCCGTCCTCCTGTACGACCCCACCCACCTCTGCGACACGCCCGCCCGCTTCCACTGGTCCCCCACCGCCGGCTGCGAGGACAAGGAGACGGCGAAGAGCAGAGCCGCCGCCCTCCTCACCCCCGTCCGACCCACCGCCCGCCTCGACCAGGCCGTGGGCGACACCGCCGAACTGCTCCTGCGCAGCTACCTCCACGCCGCCGCGATCGACGGCCGCACCGTCCGCCACGTGCACCGCTGGGCCCAGGGCCTCCAGGTCCAGGACGCCGTACGCGTCCTGCGCACCCATCCCAAGGCCGTCCCCGGCTCGGCAGGCGAACTGGAAAGCTCCCTCACGGCCCACCCGGAACGCCGCGACATGGCCCAGCAGCTCACCGCCAGGGCCCTCGCCGCCCTGTCCACGGTCCACGTCCGCGAAGCCTGCACTCCCCACCGAAATGATGCCCTCGCCTTGGATTCCTTCGTCCACGAACAGGGAACCCTTTACGTGGTGGGTGAATCGATCGAGGATCCCCGTACGAGCCCAGGCGCGATGCCGCTGCTGACGGCGCTCGTCTCCAGCGTGGTCGAGCGCGGCCGGCGCATGGCCGAACGGTCATCCTCCGGTCGCCTCGACCCACCACTCACCCTCGTCCTCGACGACGTCGCGGCCGTCGCCCCGCTCCCCCAGCTCCCCGAGCTGCTGGCGACCGGCGCGGACCACGGCATGCCGACCCTGGCCCTCCTCCGCTCCCGCGAACAGGGCCGGGCCCGCTGGCCCCACGACGAACTGCCGGTCTAGGCCGGGCCGTCAGCACTCCAGAACGAACTCCAGCTCGTAGTCGCCGGATTCGCCCCCGGCCAGCGGCATCGTCCGCCCACTGGGCGCGAACCCGGCCTTCCGATACGCCCCCTGCGCCCGCCCGTTGTCCGGGTGCACGATGAGCCGTACCCGCTCCGCACCGCTGCCCCGGGCCCACTCCAGCCCGGCGTCGAACAGCGCCTCGGTCAGCCCGCTCCCCCGCCACTCGGGCCGCACGTACACACCGACGACATACCCCTGCCGCCGCTCCACGGGCAGCCCGGCCCAGTCCGTCGTCCCCGGCTCCTCCACCAGCACGGTCAGCGTCCCCAGCCACTGCCCGCCGGGCCCCTCGGCCACGATCTGCCGCGCCCCGGGCGCCCCGTCACCGCCCCGGGCGGCCCGCTCCTCCCAGAAGGAGTCGGGCCGCGCCACGGCGTCCTCGTACGTCTCCAGATAGGCGAGGTGCGCGACCGGGTCCCGCAGCGCGTGTAGCCGCAGCTCCTTCACGGCACGCCACTCGTCGGCGCGTATAAAGCGGATCACGTAGTCACCGGGGACCGAGGCACTCATGCCGGTCACGGTAATACCCGGGTACCAGACCCCTCACCTGATATACGTCCCGGGGACGGACGCCTCCACCCCTCCCCGCCCGCGACGATGGCCGTATGGAGCCCGTGAAGCCCGTGCCGGACGACCGTGCGGCCGAACCCCTCACCGAGTACGTCCAGCGCGTCAACCGGCGCGTCCGCGCCTTCGACCGCCGCCGCCCGCTCGTGTGGGACCTGCACCTCACCGGGTTCTGGGTGACGGCAGCCCTCATCGACGCCTCCGGCGGCTGGCGCACCGTCGCCCACGACCCAGGCGTCCCCGTCGCCCTGGTCGTCGCCCTCAGCCTCGCCCTCTCCGTCCCCCTCCTCCGGCGCCGCAGCCACCCTGGGGCCGCGCTCCTCGCCACGCTGCCCGCGGCCCTGGTGAGCGCCTGGTCGGGCGCCGCCCTCCAGGCCGCCCTGCTCCAGCTCCTCCTCGTCCACCACATCGCCCTGCGTCTGCCGCTGCGCAACCTGTGGTGGGCGGCGGCGCTGGTCCTCGCCCCGACCTGTGTCACGGTCGCCCGCTACGGGGAGGGCGCGACCTCCTGGAACCAGCAACTCGGCTCGCAGCTCCTCTCCCTCGGCGTGGCCGCCCTCATCGGTGTCACGGTCCGCACCCGCCGCGACCACACCGAGGTCCTGGAGGACCGCGCCCGCCGCCTGGAGAGAGAACGCGACCAGCAGATCCGCCTGGCAGCCGCCGCCGAACGCGCCCGGATAGCCCGGGAGATGCACGACATCATCGGCCACCACCTCGCCGTCATCACCGGCCTCGCCGACGGCGGCAGGTACGCCGCCGCCAAGTCCCCCGACCGCGCCGCGCAGGCCCTGGACGCCATCGGCACCACCAGCCGCCAGGCCCTCGGCGAACTCCGCCGCCTCCTGGACGTCCTGCGCGACGAGGACCGGGACGCCACCGAGCCGGCCACCCTGACGCCGCAGCCCGCCCTCACCGACCTCGACCGCCTCCTCGACGGCGTCCGCCGCGCCGGCCTGCCCGTCCGCACCACGGTCCGCGGCGAGCCGACCCTCCCCCAGGGCCGCCAACTCGCCCTGTACCGGGTCATCCAGGAGGCCCTCACCAACACCCTCAAACACGCCGGCCCCGACGCCACCGCCCACATAGACCTCGCCTACGAACCCGGCGGCGCCGTCACCCTCACCGTCACCGACACCGGCGGCGCCGTCCCACCCCCCGTGACCTCCGACGGCCGCGGCCTGCCCGGCATGCGCGAACGAACCTCCCTGTACGGCGGCACACTTGAGGCCGGCCCGCGACCGGCCCCGCACCGAGGCTGGCGCGTCCATCTGCTCCTACCGGAGGAATGACCGCAGTGACCACCGTCCTCATCGCCGACGACCAGCCCCTGCAGCGCTTCGGCTTCCGGATGCTCCTGGAGAGCCAGGACGACATGACGGTCGCCGGCGAGGCCACGAACGGCACCGAGGCCGTCCGCCGCACCGCCGAATTCCGCCCCGACGTCGTCCTCATGGACGTCCGCATGCCCGGCCTGGACGGCATCGAGGCCACCCGCCGCATCATCGCGAGCGGCGGCCCCACCCGGGTCCTCATCCTCACGACCTTCGACCTCGACGAGTACGCCTACGCCGGCCTGCGCGCCGGAGCCTCCGGCTTCCTCGTCAAGGACGCCCAGCCCGAGGAGCTGCTCTCGGGCATCCGCGCGGTGGCGTCGGGCGACGCGGTCGTCGCCCCCGGCCTCACCCGCCGCCTCCTCGACGCCTACGTCCACCACCTCCCGGCCGCCGCCGAAACACCCGGCGCCCCGGACCCCCGCCTCGCCTCCCTCACCGACCGCGAGACCGAGATCCTCCGCGTCATGGGCCAGGGCTGGACCAACACGGAAATAGCGGAACGCCTCCACCTCGCCGAATCCACAGTGAAGACCCACGTGGGCCGCATCCTCGCCAAGACCGCCTCACGGGACCGCGTCCAGGCGGTGATCCTGGCGTACGAAACGAAACTGGTCGGCTGACCAATGACCCTGAAATGCAGAAAGCCCCGCACCATAAGGTGCGGGGCTTCCCAGCAATATTTGTTCGGCGGTGTCCTACTCTCCCACAGGGTCCCCCCTGCAGTACCATCGGCGCTGTAAGGCTTAGCTTCCGGGTTCGGAATGTAACCGGGCGTTTCCCTAACGCTATGACCACCGAAACACTATGAAACACTCAACCGCACCATGTGTGGCACATGGGGTTGTTCGTGGTTTCAGAACCAACACAGTGGACGCGAGCAACTGAGGACAAGCCCTCGGCCTATTAGTACCGGTCACCTCCACACCTCACGGTGCTTCCAGATCCGGCCTATCAACCCAGTCGTCTACTGGGAGCCTTACCCCATCAA